>NZ_JBHTLI010000001.1:2197230-2330922 GCF_042678405.1 Salegentibacter chungangensis
GGAAGCATCAACGGTACAACCACTGATCCGCTTTCCTATTCAAACCAGGGAACCTATACTATTGTATGGACCTTTACAGACTCTGAAGGAAACTCTTCTACGCAGAACCAGACCGTGATCGTAGATGACACTACAGCACCTGAAGAAATAAATATTCCGGATGCCGTTGGACAGTGCTCTGTTAAGGTAAGCACTCCTTCAACTAATGATAATTGTTCAGGAGAAATCACCGGTATTACTACAGATGATCTGTTTTATGATGAACAGGGAGAATATCAGGTTACCTGGACCTTTGATGATGGCAACGGAAATATTACAGAAATAATTCAGAATGTAATTGTTGATGATACCGCTGCTCCATCACCAATAAGTATTCCTGATGCGATAGGAGAATGTGAAGTGACCGTAACAGCACCTGTAACTACAGATGATTGTTCCGGGGACCAAATTACCGGAACCACTACAGACCCGTTAACGTATACCGAGCAAGGCGATTACCAGATCACTTGGACCTTTGACGATGGTAATGGAAATACCACTCAGGCTGTTCAGAATGTTTATGTGAACGATATTACTGCTCCTGAAACTATCGAAATAGCCGATGCCACTGCAGAATGTGAAGTGACTGTCACTGCTCCAACAACCCTGGATAACTGTGAGGGAGAAATTACCGGAACCACTACAGACCCATTAACGTACACCGAGCAAGGCGATTACCTGATCACCTGGACCTTTGACGACGGTAACGGAAATACCACTCAGGCTGTTCAGAATGTTTATGTGGACGATATTACTGCTCCTGAAACTATCGAAATAGCTGACGCCACAGCAGAGTGTGAAGTGATTGTAACTGCTCCAACAACCCAGGATAACTGTGAGGGAGAAATTACCGGAACCACTACAGACCCGTTAACGTACACCGAGCAAGGTGATTACCAGATCACCTGGACCTTTGACGACGGTAATGGAAATACCACTCAGGCTGTTCAGAATGTTTATGTGAACGACACAACAGCTCCTGAAAGCATAGAAATTGCCGATGTCACAGGAGAGTGTGAAGTGAGTGTAACTGCTCCAACCACCCAGGATAACTGTGAAGGAGAAATTACCGGAACCACTACAGATCCGTTAACGTATACCGAGCAAGGTGATTACCAGATCACCTGGACTTTTGACGACGGTAATGGAAATACCACTCAGGCTGTTCAGAATGTTTATGTGAACGATATTACTGCTCCTGAAAGCATAGAAATTGCCAATGCCACAGGAGAGTGTGAAGTGACTGTAACTGCTCCAACCACCCAGGATAACTGTAAAGGAGAAATTACCGGAACCACTACAGACCCGTTAACTTATACCGAGCAAGGCGATTACCAGATCACCTGGACCTTTGATGATGGTAATGGGAATACTACTCAGGCTGTTCAGAATGTATACGTAGACGACACAACCGCTCCTGAAAGCATTGAAATTGCTGATGCGGTGGGACAGTGCTCGGTAAGTCTTGGCACTCCGGTAACCAACGACAACTGCGAAGGACAAATTACAGGAACTACTAATGATCCGCTTTTCTATGATGAACAGGGTGAGTTTGAAGTAATCTGGACCTTTGATGATGGTAACGGAAATACCACACAAGTCATTCAGAATGTAATTGTAGATGATACCGCCGCACCGTCGCCGGTTATTATTCCCGATGCAATTGCTGAATGTGAGATCACCGTTACAGCTCCGGTAACTACAGACGATTGTTCCGGGGAAGAAATTACAGGAACCACTACCGATCCTTTAACTTATACAGAGCAAGGAGAATATCAGATCACCTGGACCTTTGATGATGGTAACGGAAATATTATTGAATCGGTTCAGAATGTAATCATTAAAGACAATACCGCGCCGGATGCCATAGAAATCCCCGATGCCCGGGGAGAGTGTGCAGTGACTGTAATTGCTCCAACCACCCAGGATAACTGTGAAGGAGAAATTACCGGAACCACTACAGATCTGTTAACGTATACCGAGCAGGGAGAATACCAGATCACCTGGACCTTTGACGATGGTAATGGAAATACCACACAAACAGTTCAGAACGTATTTGTTGAAGATGTTACTGCACCTGAAAGTATAGTAATAGCTGATGCCATTGGGGAATGTGATGTGAATGTAACTGCTCCGGTGACCCAGGATAACTGTAAAGGGGAAATCACGGGAACTACAACAGATCCATTAACTTATACTGAACAAGGAGAATACCAGATCACCTGGACCTTTGATGATGAAAATGGAAACACTATACAAAGGGTTCAGAATGTCTTTGTAAACGACACTACCGGTCCTGAAGCTCCGGAGATTGCTGATGCTACCGGGCAGTGTTCGGTGAGTGTTGAAACTCCCGTGACCAATGATAACTGCTCCGGAGAGATCACAGGAACCACCAATGATCTTTTATTCTATGATGAACAGGGAACCTATGAAGTGGAATGGACATTTGAAGACGGCAATGGAAATACGACAATAGTCGTGCAAAATGTGATCGTTGATGATACGATGGCTCCTGCTCCAATTGAAATCGCTGATGCGACCGGAGAATGTGAAGTAAACCTTATAGCTCCTGTAACTACAGATGAATGTTCCGGAGAAGAAATTGTGGGAACAACCAACGATCCGTTAAGCTATACCGAACAAGGAGAATACCAGGTAACCTGGGTCTTTGATGATGGTAATGGAAATACCACTGAAGTTGTTCAGAATGTGATCGTAAAAGATGTTACCGCTCCTGAAAGTATCGAAATCGCTGATGCTACAGGAGAATGCGAAGTAAACCTTATAGCTCCTTTAACCCAGGATAACTGTGAAGGAGAGATGACTGCTACCACAAACGATCCGCTAAGCTATACCGAACAAGGAGGATACCAGGTAACCTGGATCTTTGATGATGGTAATGGCAATACCACAGAAGTTATTCAGAATGTGATCGTAGACGATGTGACCGCTCCTGAAAGTATCGAAATTGCCGATGCTACAGGAGAATGCGAAGTAAACCTTATAGCTCCTGTAACCCAGGATAACTGTGAAGGAGAGATGACTGCTACCACAAACGATCCGCTAAGCTATACCGAACAAGGAGAATACCAGGTAACCTGGGTCTTTGATGATGGTAATGGCAATACCACTGAAGTTGTTCAGAATGTGATCGTAAACGATGTGACCGCTCCTGAATTTACAGAAGTCAGTGATATCGCAATGAATGTGGATGCCGGAAAATGCGGTGCGATCGTAAACTACGAAATCCCAACTGCCAGCGATAACTGTGAGATTTCAGATAATCAGCTTATCGAAGGTTTGCAACCGGGAAGTGAGTTCCCTGTCGGGACCACACTGGTCACCTACCAGGTTACAGATGTTGCGGGCAATATGGATAGCGTGAGCTTTAATGTGATCATCACAGATAATATAGATCCTTCAATAGAATGCAGTACCAATATTACTACAAGTGTAGCTTTCGGGGAATCAGGAATTACGGTAGATTATGAAACTCCTGTATTTTCAGATAATTGTCCTGATGTGACAATAGAACAAACCGAAGGTCTGGCTTCAGGAAGTGTATTCCCCGTTGGAAGTACCACTAATACCTTTGTAGTGACAGACGCCTCGGGAAATACTGTAACCTGCAGCTTTAGCGTAACGGTAGATGAAGAACCAGCCGCTCCTTCTGTAAGTATAATTCAGCCTGACTGTGATACTGCTACCGGAAGTATTTCGGTAGAAACTACTGCCGGTCTTACTTATAGTATAGATGGTGAAAATTACCGGGAAAACGGGAATTTCACTCAATTAACTGCAGGATCTTATACTATTACTGCAAGAGATGAAAACGGATATATTTCTCCGGCAACAACAGTGGTTATAAATGCACAACCTTCTACTCCGGCTGCACCGGTGATCGAGGAAAGGCTTGAAACTACCTGTACCGATCCTACTGCAAGCATTATGCTTAGCCTTGTAGACGGAATAAGCTTCAGTCTTGAGACCGGAGACGGAAGTATGATCACCGATGAAGATGAAGACGGAATTTTTGAAGGGCTTACAGCCGGGGATTACAATGTATATGCTCAAAATACTGAAGGATGTATCTCTGAAGCCAAAAGCTTTAGTATCGAGGCTCCTGAAAGCTCCAATATAGAAGAAGCAACAGTTAATCTTTGTATTGGAGACTTTCCTTACGACCTGTTCGAACTTTTCCCTGAAGGCAACGATCTAACCGGAGAATGGACGGACACCGAAGAGACCGGTGCGCTTACAGATAACATCCTGGATCCGGCACTACTGGAAGTAGGCACTTACACTTTCACTTACCAGACCACCGGGGAATGCGCAACCACGACCACAATCACTGCTAATATTGATGATGATTGTGTTGTAGTATTGCCTTGTGCCCTGGAAGATATCAGCTCCAGTATCTCTAAAGCGGTTACGCCTAACGGGGATGGTCATAACGATTATTTCGAGATCGACTTTGCGAACGAGTGCGGTTTTGTATATGACCTTATGATCTTCAACAGATGGGGAGCTAAGATCTTCGAGTCAAATAATTATCAAAATAACTGGGATGGCTTCTCAACCGATTCATTTACAAGCTCAGACCAGTTACCATCAGGAACCTACTACTATGTCCTTGAAATAAGGAATAGCGGATTTGAACCCATTCAAGGTTACATTTATTTAGGAACAAAATAAAAAAGGGAAACCATGAAAAAAAGATATCTAATTATAATCGTCTTGTTTGTTGGAACATCGTCCTTTGCGCAGCAGCTGCCTCAGTTCACGCAATACATGTACAACACCATCTCGATAAACCCGGCATACGCGGGGTCCAGGGACGGATTTTCACTCACAGCCCTTAACCGTAATCAATGGGTGGGTGTAGAAGGAGCTCCAAACACTCAAACCCTGTCCATTCATTCTCCCCTACGGAATGACAAGATTGGGCTGGGACTCTCAGTGATCAATGACAATGCAGGATACGAGAACTACACCTATCTTTACGGAGATTTCTCTTATCGTATAGATTTTGACAGCGACGTTTCCCTTGCCTTTGGACTAAAAGGAGGCTTTAGTTATTACAATCTGGATGAAGACCTGTTCGCCGAGCCTAATGTTCTCGACGACCCTTTCTTCCAGGATCAGTTCAATAACTGGACCCCGAACTTCGGGATAGGTTTTTACCTGTCTGCGCAAAAGTGGTACATCGGCCTGTCGGCTCCTAAACTCATCAACAACAATAACCACGAGTATAGTGAATACCTGGCAATGGAACAGGTACATTATTTCCTTACCGGGGGCTATGTTTTTGACCTGAGCGATAACTTAAAATTACGACCAACGGCACTCGCAAAAGTGACCAAGGGAGCTCCGCTTTCGGTTGATGTTTCTTCCACCTTCATCCTAAATGAGAAATTCTATTTAGGGGCCAACTATCGTATAGACGACGCCATTGGCGGTTTTCTTGATGTGGAAATTCTCGACGGCCTTAGGGTGGGTTACGGCTACGAACATACGATCTCAGACATCAGACCTTACAGCGACGGTTCGCACGAAATTATCCTGATCTACGAATTCAGGTTCAAAAATACCAGGTATAAATCACCAAGATTCTTCTAATATAAATCCTGCTTATTATGAAAAACTTTTACACCACCATATTATTGTTATTAGTAAGCTCCCTGAGTCTTCAGGCACAATCTTCAAAACAGAAAAAAGCAGACCGGCTTTATGATGAACTTGCTTATCTGGAAGCCACTAATGTATACAAGGAGCTTATAGAGAAAGAGTATAATGTTCAGGAAAACAAACTTCGTCTTGGTGACGCTTATATGAAATTAAGAAGTCCTGAGAATGCGGTTCATTATTACGGAGATGTGCTGGAGAATGAAGGAGCTTCGCCTGAATATTATTACAAATACGCCCAGGCCCTTCGTGGGGTAAAGCGTTATGACGAATCTAAAAAGTGGCTTCAGAAATATCTTAATGAAGGCGCCGGGAGTAAGGATGTTAGCGAATTGATGGAAGATCCCGATTATGAAGCCAAGGATATCTATCGCTTGGAAAGCGCCGGTTTCAATTCGGCAGTTAGTGATTTTGGTGTCTTTAAAAAGGACAATACCATCTATTTCGTTTCGGCCCGAGCTGAAGGTGTAGACGTAAAAACCAAGACCTACAGCTGGAATGGGGAACCTTACCTGGATATCTATCAAATGAATGCAGATTCAGGAGAAATTAGTCCTATTTCGGGAGACATTAACACGAAGTTGCACGATGGGCCTATAGTAATTAGCCCTGATGGAAATACCGCCTATTTCACCCGTAATAATTATATGGGCAATAAGGAAGGAAAAAGAGATAAGGACGCTACCAATCATCTTAAGATCTATAAGGCACAACGTTCCGGTGATAGCTGGACCAATGTAAGCGAACTTCCTTTTAACAGCGATTCTTATTCTGTTGGACATCCTGCTTTATCACAAGACGGTAAAACCCTGTATTTCACTTCAGATATGCCCGGCGGCCAGGGAGGCACCGATATTTATAAGATAAGTTTGGACGGAAATGGCTTTGGCTCACCTGAAAATCTGGGAGCCGCTGTAAATACCGAATTTGATGAAGCCTTTCCCTTTATAGACGAGGAAGGAGTGCTATACTTTTCTTCTAACGGACATGGAGGTTACGGCCTTTACGATATCTACAGCTATGATCTGAATGAAGGTGGAAAAGTTGAAAACCTTGGAGAACCGGTAAATTCAAATCTTGATGATTTTGCGTACTTCAGATCAGGAGAAGACAATACAGGCTTTGTTTCTTCAAACCGCGAGGGCAACAGCGACAATATCTTTGCTTTTAACAGGCTGGAGCCGCTTATGCTTGAAGGAAAGGTGACCGACGCCGTTAACGACACTCCTGTTGCAAAGGCTACGGTAAGGCTGATGGATGAGAATAATAAGCAGATAGCTTTCCTGGAAACCAATGAAGAGGGTGATTATTCTACTGAAATAGATCGTGATAAAATCTTTCCTGTAGAAGCCAAACAAATTGAATATGAGACCTTCCATGGAAAGATCAATACCACAGATTCAGATGATAAAGAAAAGATCGTTTATAATATTCAGTTACAACCCGTTAAGGATGTGGAGTATCTTGCTGAGATCGATAATATTTACTTCGATTTCGACAAATCGAACATCAGGCCAGATGCAGCTAAGGAACTGGATAAACTGGTAGCGCTTATGAAAAATGAATATCCCGATCTTGTGATCGAAATAGGCTCTCATACCGACTTTAGAGGATCTAACGAATACAACCAGGCTCTGGCTGAAAGAAGAGCAAAGTCCACCTACGACTATTTGATCTCTAAGGGAATAGATAAGAACAGGATCCAGTCTTACAAAGGTTATGGAGAAACCAGGCCTGCTATAGAATGTGACCGATGCACCAGGGAAGAACATCAGCTGAACAGAAGATCTATGTTTAAAGTGGTAAAAATGGAATAGAATTAAGATTCACCCTGCCCCAACCCCAAAGGTCCGATTGTTTTTATCGGGCCTTTATTTTTTTCAAATTCCTTCAGGCTTTAATAAGAGACTCATCAGAGCTTTCCAATAGAAGAACGCTACGGCAGAGGACCTACTAAGACCTATTGCATACTGACTCATTGCTTTAAATGAAAGCATAAAAAAACATCGGCCGGATGCCGATGTTTTTTATAATCGTGAGAAATGTTTGAATAAATGGCTCACCCTGCCAAAAAGCCCAAAGATCTGTTGTTCCTATTGAAATATTGGCGCTTTATTTATTTTCTCACGAAGATGTTAGTAAAGTAATTTTTGCCTTCCTCATCACTAAGCACAGAAATCCCGAAATGAGTATGCTTGCCTTCAATGTTATGACGGTGACTGCTACTATTAACCCAGGCCTTAACAACAGATTCTGCTGTTCTGTAACCATAGGCCACATTTTCACTCACTGCCTGCGCATTTACATTGCGCACCAGGGATTCGTAACGGTTCCCAAAATTGTCGTGGCTAATTTGCCCTTGTTGGGCCATATAAACATTGTGGTCTTCCGCCTCTACCGAAATCTCGGCAAGAGGTTTAAGTTCGGCTAATCCGAGGGATGCTCTATAGTCATTTACCTCAGCAAGGATCTCAAGTTCGATATCGGTGTACTCCACGTTCACCTTTTCGGCAACCTGATCATAAGCAGTCACTTCTTCCTCCAGGCTGTCTTTGGTACAAGACGTAAAGCTGAAGGCCAAAAGGGCCATCATAAGTAAAGTTCGTGTACTTTTTCTCATAGGTTAATCAGATTTGAGAAAGACTAAAGTACACATATAATCGATTAAATGCTTGTTATCCAATGCACTTCACCGATTTTAAGTTTTTTTTAACAAAAAAAGTAAGATTTCACTTACGTATATTTGACGCCTGTACCGATCAAAGGCAAGCCAAGTAAGAATTTACTTATATTTTCAATGCTATCTGGTTATTCAAAGAGAAAAACCCTCCCGTCATCGGCTAATTCAACTTGTGGGAAAATACTTTCTGCTTCTGACCGGAATAAATTGATATTGGGATACCTGGTGGAATAATGGCCAAGCAGCAGTTTTTTAACCCCGGCATCCCTTGCTATAGTTGCTGCCTGTTTGGCGGTGGCGTGTTTGGTTGATAAGGCAAGCTCTTCCTGGTCATCTAAAAATGTAGATTCGTGATACAATACGTCTACCCCACTTATTCGCGGAACTATTCGAGGTTCGAACATCGTATCACTGCAATAGGCATAACTAAGCGCTGGTTTGGGTTCGGAGGTTACCAGTTTATTATCGATAAGCTTTCCGTCTTCAGAAACCACGTTCTTGCCTTTTTTAAGGCTTTTATATAAACTAACATCTATATGATATTCCCTGGCCTTATCGATAAGCAGCTTGCGATCTCCGGGCTTTTCACGAAAAATAAATCCGTTGGTATAGATGCGATGATTTAATGGAATTGTCTCTACGGTAACTTTTTCATCCTCAAAAATCAGCTGTGGTTCTTTGGAGTCCAGTTCGTGAAAATACAGCGGGTAATTGGTCCAGGAACCTGAAAGCTTCAGTTGCAGGGTAATGATCTCCTTAATCCCTTTAGGCCCGTGCACGTGCAATTCGGTTTCCCGCTTAAGCAACCTGAAGGTCGAGATAAGTCCTACGAGTCCGAAGAAATGATCTCCGTGCAGGTGAGAGATGAAAATATGCTTTATTTTAGAGAATTTCACCTTGTTCCTCCTTAGTTCTACCTGCGTCCCCTCCCCACAATCAATAAGGAACAAACGGTTCTTTATTTCCAGGACCTGGGAGGTAGGGTTGGTAAAGCTTCGGGGAGTAGCGGCATAGCAACCTAAAATAGTAAGCTTCATAAGATGGTTTTAGAATCCCAGTTCACGTTCCAGTTCATCCATTCTTATAATATCTTCGGCTTCCTGGATAGTAGGGACCACTACCAGCTCATCGGGAACCTTGTCCATACTTGCGGCATCTCCGGCCAGCACAAAAGATTTTTTCCCGGTACGGTGCACATTGGAGAGCTCCAAAAAGCTTAAAAGATCTTCGGTTTGTAATTCTCCGTAATCAAGCAGGTTCACCAGCACATTAGACTCTTTAAAATCATCATGATGCTTGGTTATAAAAGAACTGAACCCGGTAATATCTTCATTCTCGGGCTCTATAAATATATAATTCTCCTTAGAGGTTCTCTTCATAGCGCTAAAGTCTTTATTTCTTCTAAGTTAATAAAAAGCTGGTGGAAAATCCTATTGTTTAATGCGGGAAGCCAGTAAATAGATCACAGCCATTCTCACCGCCACTCCGTTCTGCACCTGGTCCAGGATAATCGCCTGTTTAGAATCGGCTACATCACTGGTGATCTCCACTCCCCTGTTTATAGGGCCCGGGTGCATTACCACGATCTCCTTATTAAGGCTGTTCAGTATTTTTTTATTCAGGCCGAATTGCTGGGTGTATTCTCTGGTACTCGGGAAATAACTGATGTCCATTCGCTCGTTCTGCACGCGAAGCATATTGGCCACATCACACCATTCCAATGCCTTTCTAAGATCGGTCTCCACTCCTACTCCTAAAGATTCTATATGTTTTGGAATAAGGGTTTTTGGTCCGCATACTTTTACTTGGGCACCCTGAAGTTTCAGTGCGAAAATATTGGAAAGCGCTACCCGGCTATGCAGAATATCCCCAACGATCACCACTTTCTTTCCGGCAACTTCGCCAAGCTTCTCCCTTATGGAATAAGAATCGAGCAGTGCCTGGGTAGGATGTTCGTGGGCACCGTCTCCTGCATTCACGATACTGGCATTTACGTGCCTTGAAAGGAAGATCCCGGCTCCCGGGTTAGGATGCCGCATCACCACCATATCTACTTTCATAGAAAGGATGTTGTTCACGGTATCAATTAAGGTTTCCCCTTTTTTAACCGAAGAGGACGCGGCCGAGAAGTTGATCACATCAGCACTCAGTCTTTTTTCTGCAAGCTCAAAGGAAAGTCTTGTTCTGGTACTGTTCTCAAAGAAAAGATTAGCGATGGTGATATCCCGAAGGGAAGGAACCTTTTTAATGGGCCGGTTGATCACTTCCTTAAAATGGTCGGCCGTATTAAAGATAAGATCAATATCCTCCTTTTTCAGGTATTTGATCCCCAGCAAGTGGTTTACACTCAATTCACTCATCTGCTAAATTATTTTGAAACCAGATATACCGCATCCTGGCCTTCATTTTCTTTCCAGTTTACTTGAACCTTCTCTTCATTTATTGCATCTACCTGCCTGCCGTTATAATCCGGCTGAATGGGTAAATGACGACTGAATCTCCTGTCTATAAGCGTTAAGAGTTCGATCTCCTTTGGCCTTCCGAAAGACTGAATAGCGGTAAGTGCTGCCCTGATACTTCGGCCGGTATACAGCACATCATCAACAAACACCACACGTTTATCTTCCACCACAAAATCAATCTTTGTCTTATTTGCTTCCAGAGGCTTATCGCTTCTCCTGAAGTCATCGCGATAAAAAGTAATGTCCAGCTGTCCTGAAAGTATGTTATGAATATTATATTCCTCTTTCAGGATCTTTTCGATACGCCTGGCCAGAAACACTCCTCTCGGCTGGATGCCGATGATCACGCTTTCACTAAAATCTGTATGATTTTCAACTAACTGACAGGCCAAACGATGTAAAATAATATCTAATTCTTTTGCATCAAGCAGGACTTTTTGGCTCATAGTCAGTTTTAATATGAAGAAGTTCTATCGCAAAAGTAAGATTTTTTTAATTATTAAAGAGCCTGCCCGGCACATAAGTACGCTGAAGCCTTCAGGAGCTGAATTTGGCCCTGTTACCCACTTCATATTCAGGGCTCCTCCCCTTTTCGGATTACTAATAATTTCACTAATTTCATTCAGAAGAAAACCAAGGTATTATATAACTAATGTTCAAAACCAGGGAAATACGATGGTTCAGCAGAGCGAAAGACAGGCATATCATAGCCTGGTTCGCAGGAAAAGGTCTTGACTTCGAAACTGCAGAAAGCCGAACAGACCATTACCTGCCTCTTCCGCAAAAAGAGGATACAGGTATTAAATTGCGGGAAGGAAGACTTGAAATTAAACAACGCACAACAGGACCTGAAAAGGCTAAAATTGCTCCTAATGCTGAAGGTTATTTTGAAGAATACGTCAAGTGGAGCTTCGGGATTGCCAAAACCGATGTCCTTGCTAAGGAGATTGTCAGGGAAAATAAATATGACTGGATAAAGGTGGAAAAGAAACGATTAGGACTAAACCTGGTAAAGGAAAATGGCCAATTAAATTTCAGGAAGCTTGATGAGGAAACCGATTCTGCCTGCCAGATGGAATACACGAAGATCGAAGTAAATGCTGAGCAATGGTTCAGCTTTGGCCTGGAATGGTTCGGAGAGGAGTTTATAGAACCCGGTGCCGGGCTGATTTCAGAAATTACAGGCTCCACAAAACTAGGCCTGCGATCCTCTATGGGATATGCAGAATTTTTAAATTCAGAATTATGATAAGAGATTTTTCCCCTAAGGATAGCGAAACTTTACTTGAGTTGGTTAAACTGAACATTCCTGAATATTTTGATGAGACAGAATGGCCTCAGTTCAAAGAATACCTGGAACACGAGACTGAAGATTATTATGTTATTGAAGAGAACGGGAAGATCATCGGTTCCGGCGGTCTGAATTATTCGCCTCAGAAAAAGCGAGCTGTACTTTCCTGGGATGTACTGCACCCCAGGCATCAGGGCCGGGGACATGGCCGCAAGCTGGTTCAGTACAGAATAGAGCGAGCCCGCCAAAGAAAGGGTGTTGAAGACCTGATAGTAAGAACCAGTCAACTCACCTATAAATTCTATGAAAAAATGGGTTTTGACTTGGAACAGGTTGAGAAAGATTTCTGGGCAAAAGGTTATGATCTTTATTTTATGAAAATGAGCCTGAAATAATCCAGTTCACAGATGAAATCTGGCTTTGGCTTCTTTTTCAGTAGCCAAAAACGCACAGGCTCCCCATCGCTTTTTTAAGTACATTAGGGAGTTTATTTTTTCGGCTATGATCAGAATTCAACTATTTCCTTTTGAGCTTCAGAATGAGGTGTTCATAGGAATTTCTTTCAGCTTTAATGCTGAAGTAAAAACACATTTAAAGAACCTCCCGGGTATTCAATGGAATACAACCCGTAATTGCTATTTTATCCCTTACAGTTATGAGAACAAAAGCAGGCTTTTCAATCATCTAAGAGAAAAAGGCTGGTTTGTAGATTACACTGCATTGCAAAAGGTCAAAAACGGCAAGCTGTCACCCAAAAAGAAAACGGAACCTGTACTGAGCCCGGAAAATGAAAGTTTACTGAAAGAATACACCGAATACCTTAACGGAAAGCGCTACAGCGAAAGCACGATACGTACTTACCGGAATTTTGCACAGCAATTTATAGTATTCCAGAACAAGGCTCCCGAGGAAATAACCAACAGGGACCTGGAGCGGTTTGTGGAATTGCAAATTGCCGGAAAAGCTTATTCTATAAGTTCACACCGCCAATGCATTAGTGCACTGATGCATTTCTTTAAGGTCTTCAAGAATACCGAGATCGATACCGATAATATTGAAAGGCCCGGTAAGAGCAAGTACCTGCCGGGAGTATTGTCTAAGGAAGAAGTGATAGATCTTTTAAGGGCTACGCGAAACCTAAAACATCGGGCGATCCTGGCTTTAATCTATTCCTCAGGCCTTCGGATAGGGGAGCTTTTAAAGCTTAAGCTTTCAGATATTGATATTGACCGAAGGCAGGTAAAGGTAAAAATGGCAAAAGGACGTAAAGACCGGTATGCTATCCTGGCCGATAGCTTTATTCCGCTTCTCTATAATTATGTGGGAACCTATAAACCGAAGGGATATTTCGTTGAGGGCCAGTCCGGCGGAATTTACACCGGCTCCTCTATCAGAAGCTTTCTGAAGGAAAGCTGCCGAAGGGCAGGCATCACCAAAAAAGTCACTCCACATACTCTGAGGCATTCCTATGCAACGCATATGCTGGAAAACGGGATAGACATCAGGTATATCCAGGAATTGCTTGGGCACTCGAGGCCGGAGACCACAATGATCTATACGCACGTGGCACAAAAGGACCTGAACAAGATAAAGAGTCCGTTGGATATAGCGATCAAGGAGTTCCAGGATTCCGGTAAAGGCGACCCCGACCTGCGTTTATCCCGGAAATTTCTGGAATAAAAGTGTATATTGCTGTGGATATAACACGTTGTGCAAAATATTTCAATGAAAAATATATACTTACTTACCTTCCTAATGTTCGCATATTTCAATTCTGCAGCTCAGAATTCCTCTTGTGAAAACTTTAAAACTGGGAATTTTATTATGCCTCCTGAAGAGGGATATTCAAGCGTTCGTATAGAAAGACATAATAATTATCAAATCGAAATACCTTTAAATGAAAAAGGTCTACCAGACAAAAACAAAGAAGAACAATATATTAACCTTGAGTGGGTTGATGATTGTACTTACATTGGTAAGTATGACGCAACTAAAATGGAATTAACTGAGTTTCAAAAATTCGTAAATACCAATGGTGGAATCAAAGTAGAAATGAAAAAGATAGAGAAAGGGTGTTTCTTTTATCTTTCAACTTTAACTATTGAAGGTGAAGAACAACGATTGGATGGAAAAATGTGTCTTGAATAATTCCTTGTTATAAAAATTATAATTGATTTATAAAGAGCAATAGAATATTGATTTCGATTATGATTCATCTATTGCGTTTTTAATTCGGAGTAGAAATACTTTGCACAACAACGGTTCATCGCCAATAAGCGGCACCGTTAGTAAGAAAATAATTAACTTGACCAACAAACCAATACTAAGCCGACAAATCCGCGTCCCCTACTCCGCCAACTGGCGATAACCGAGACCGTTGGCAGCAATACGCTGGCGGAAAAATTTCGCTCAAATCTAAGGTTCTGGAGTTCGGCGGATTTAAACTTTAAGTTCTGCTGATTGAAAATCGATAATTTCAAGATCCGTTTTTTCATTGAGATTAATCAGATTAAACTCCAGGAAGATTAACCTTAAATTGACTGTTTTTCACTAATCCGACAAATCCGAATGTACTGCAGCCAACAACGGTTATCACAAATAGCGGGTAGCCTTTCAAAGAAAATAATTAACTTGACCAAAAAACTAGGTCTTAAGCCGACAAGTCCGTATCCCTACTCCCGCTACTTGTGTTAACCGAGACCGTTGGCCACAATATCAAAGAAAACAATCTTCTAAATGAAGAAAATCGACTATCAAAAACCGGGAAATATAGAAAAAAGAATTCTTCAAATACTTTCCGACCGTGATCATTTTGATTTTATGGGTTTAAGAGCTTCTTTCCCAATTGGAGTTACTTCAGTCGAAAAAAGATGTAATGATCTTATTAGATTAAAATTAATAGCTAAAGAAAAAATCGATAACGAATATAAATATTCTTTAACCGATAAAGGAGCACAAGTATTGACTCTAGGTTTAGAAAAATGGATTAGAACTGAAACATTTACAGAAATTAAAAATGGTCCATATGTTGTCACTAAATCGACCCCTAATATTGAAAGGTATACAATAAGATCTTTAGAATCAGAAGGGAAAATTTATTTCGATGGTAAACATTATAAAATCGTTCCTGGAAAAAACTTAGGTGATCAAAACCCTTCAATAGAAGTTCCAAACGAAAATATAAATGGAATAATAGATAAAGTAGTTAATGATATTTATACTATGGATATTTCTCTACAGCATATGGAATTAGAGAAAACTCATAAACATGAAATTAGACATGTTATGAACTACTTAGAAGAAAATAAAATAGTAGAAGTACATTCAGATCCAGTAAAACTAACAGCATTAGGTTATCACATTTATCAAATTGGACATGATAAATGGAAACGTGAGAAAGAAAGAGAAGAACTTATTGGAGAAAAAATAAAAAACAACAATCAAAATAAGAATTCAAACCAAAAAACGAATAAGACTTGGAACACTAAAATTAGCGATTGGTATTCTAAGAACGAAAAGGTGTTGAATTTTGTCGTGGCTTTAGTTACAATTATTGGGTTTATCTTAGGATTATTTCAATTCATATAGGTAAATAAAGATATTCACTAAGAGATACTGTGGCCAACAACGGTTCATCGCCAATAAGCGGCACCGTTAGTAAGAAAATAATTAACTTGACCAACAAACTAATACTAAACCGCCAAATCCGCGTTCCTTACTCCGCCAACTGGCGATAACCGAGACCGTTGTAAGCAATTTTTAAACAAATCATAGTATGAAATTTAAACTACTAATTATCCTTTTATTATTAAGTTTTGTGTGCTATTCGCAAAAACCTATCAAAATAGGTGAAAGCATAGAAGTTCATTCAGATATACTCAAGGAGGATAGAATGCTTGAAATCCACCTGCCCAAAAACTATATAGAATCAAACAAAACTTATCCAGTCCTTTACTTACTTGATAGCTTCTTTAATTTTCCACATGCAGTAGGAACTATAGAATATTTACAATTAAACAGACTAATCCCTGAAATGATCGTAGTAGGTGTAAGAAACACAAATAGAAATCGTGATTTAAGCCCACCATCTCCACAATTAAGCAAAGAAGAAAAAGAAAGAATGGGGGCAAAGGGTGAAGCAGATAATTTTCTCGCATTCCTGGAAAACGAATTAATTCCTCAAATAGAGAAGAATTACAAAGTCGCCTCGTACCGATTGATCGTCGGTCATTCAAGAGGAGGCCTTTTCAACATTTATTCATTTTTTAAGAAACCTGAATTATTTGATGCATATATAACGATTAGTCCTAGTTTATGGTATCCAAACGAATTAATATCACAAAGTTTTGAAGACGTCTTCAAAAACCCATCAGAATTAAATTCAAGTTTTTATTTAACATTAGCAAATGAGAACAAAGGAAGTATGAGAGGAAATGTTTTGAAGTTAAGTGGAGAGTTTGAAAATTATATTAATAAACACGAAGAGACTGGTTTACGTTTCAAATATGTACATATGCCAGAAGAAGTCCATGGAACTGTAGGATTACCTTCAATTTTTAATGGATTGCGTTTCATTTTCGAACCAACTCAATATGAAATCCCTAGAACTAAAGAACTTATAATAGCACAAGGAGGGCCTAAGGCCGTAATTAAAAAAGCAGTTGACTATTTTGACCAACTATCCGAAAAATATGGTTTTGAAGTAACAAATGAGTACACTTTGATTGATCTTGGATATAATTTTTTAAAAATAGAAGAGTTTAGAAAATATTCTATAGATGCCTTTAAAGCAAATGTTGATGCACACCCAGATTCTTATGATGCGTACTCGACATTAGGAATGGCTTATGAGCGATTAGGTGAACTACAAAATGCGAAAACCAATTACGAGAAAGCTCTGAAACTGGTTAAGCAAACAGAAAATCCAGAGTGGGAATTTTACAAAGCTGATTTAGAAAATTTAGAAAAAAAGATGAATAGTGATTAGAAATCCAGTTTCAAAAACTCAATCAATCAGTTTGTTCCATTATTTAAGTTTTTAAGCAAACTCTCGTTGCAAAAACTGCTTACAACAACGGTTAATCGCCAATAGACGGTAGCGTTAGTGAGAAAATAATTAACTTGACCAACAAACCAATACTAAGCCGACAAATCCGCGTCCCGCAATCCGCCAACTGGCGATAACCGAAACCGTTGCAAACAATGCCCAGAAAAATTTCAAAAAGAAGATGATTCCTGAATTAAAAAAACTTGAATAAGTTCAATACAGATTTAAATGAAAAAATATGAATTTCTCATTGGAGTTTTAATTCTAATAATCAGTTCGATATGGTTATATTTTCAAATAAAAGAATATTTGAAAATTCAAAAAAATGACCAAACTAGAAAATACTTTAAAGTCAAAATTATTGGATCTCTTATTTTCTTTTTCTGTTACGGAGTTTATTTAATTTTAAATTAGAAATTAAGATTCTATGAAGTTAAATTGTGAATCAGTTACAATAACAACTTAAAAAATGATGGAATGAATAAAAAAACTATAGGAATAGTTCTAAGTATAATTATCGGATTTGCATTATCATATATACCAAATAATTATATGAGTGAAAAATATGAGAATATCGCCTTTTTTATTGTGGTGGGAATAGTTCTGATTTTGGTAGTAAAAAGCTTAATCCCTAAGAAGAATAAAAATTTAAATTAAAAAGATAAACATCGATAACAAAGAAGTGTTTAGCAATTCGGATCTAGAAAAAATCAATTATAAACCAGAATTTAAAGAACTTAATTCTGTAAGGGCACAGTTAGCAACAACGGTTCATCGCCAATAAGCGGCACCGTTAGTAAGAAAACAATTAACTTGACCAACAAAACATTACTAAGCTGACAAATCCGTGTCCATGACTCCGCCAACTGGCGATAACCGAGACCGTTGTGTGCAATTTTATATCAAGAGTGGTTTTCAAATCAAATTTCTTTTTGCATAATTTCTTCATTATCTGATATCTCGTTACGAAATTCTTTTAAATCACTTGCGATTTTGGATAGAGGAAGACTATGTAAAAATTCAATTGAAGAATAGTGTCTACATTTTTTATACTTGCTTTGATTACAGATACATATATCATTCCTCCCAGGGATTCGATTATGTACAACTTGTTCCAAAACTTTAACTACAAAATTAACATCATCCAAATCTAATTCATCCAAATAAAAGCTTTTTACGCCTTCAAAAAAATGTGGATATTCACCATTTGCATATTCATTATATCTCTTCTTGTAGACCGTATTAGAGAAAAAAGGATAGATTTTTTCTTGATAAAAATTGATTAAGTTAATTCCCCTTTGCGCCAATTTAATTAGTTTATGCTCAATATCTAAACAGCAAAATCCATTCTTATCGATATGCCATTCCATATTTCGCTCAATCTTCTTTGAAATCTCTTGCACAAAAGGAAAGGCATATGGATAGATATTATCCTTAATTAGAATTCTAATTTCAAAGGATTCTAAATATTGACCTCTTATATCACATATATCAACTTCTCCCTCTAGAAAAGCAAGTTTGGTTTTGGAGCTTTGAGAAAATTTAAACTTTGGATACAAGTCTAAAAATTCCCGAACATCCTTTTCAATAATTTTATTTTTCATATCCGAAATAGGGTTTATTTGTTTCGGCTATAGGCTTTAAATACTCAGCAGATTCGGAGCTATAATCTTGATTCTTCAAAAACACATTTCCTAAACGATCTAAAGCAATAAAATCCTGTAATTTTAGAAATTTTATCCAATTAAAATCATACTGAGTATACCGAAATTTCTTTTCTGGAATTTCAAAAATATACCTATCGTTCTCATCATTCGTTCGGTGACAAACTGGAGTGAATAAATCTTCAAAATCCACTTCTTTAATTATATTATCACCTACAACGACACCATTTGAATTTGCATTGCCCTGCATTTTTGATGCTAAACTAGTATGCAAACTACAAGTCGTTACTTCACTAATATTTCCAATCCCGGAATTAACCCACAATACATCAGGTGAATCTCCTAAATCAATTCCGCTTCTAACGGAAATGCCTTCAATTCCATTTTCTCGAAAGTAATCTTTAAGATCATTTTGGATAAAATGACTATATACGCTAACCATTTGTAAACATTGAAGGACTGCCTCCGATTTGCTAATATTTTTTCCACCATAATACAAAAACAATCCATCTCCTTGTAATCTATGGACATAACCTCCGAAGATTAAAGCAGTATGAATTCCCGCTTTTAAAATAGCTTCTACAATCAGATGTATTGTTTCTTTATCAAATCTCCTAAAAAGATTAGTGCTTCCTTTAATATCAATAAAAGCAGAAACAATATAATGTTCTTCAGTATTGTTCGTAGCTTTCAAATGTTTAAAGCTTGGATGAAGACCTAGCTGTTGAGAAAAGTCGATATCCCTATTGAGTTTCCCAGCAAGTTTAGCAAGACTTGGAGCGATTTCTTTATTAGAATAGCGAGATCTTAATTGATAAAGTTTTTCGGGCGATCGAGAAGTGTATAATTCAGATTTTATCTCTTTTTGGTAAAGAGGGTCACTATCAACTGCTTCCTTAATTAAGTTTAAATAATCTTTATAAATTTCCATAGGTTAAGAATTTTAGGGTAAACAAAATGGTTAATAAGACAAAGACCAGAATACTTTGGGCACGAAGTAATTTTCCGGCGATTTTTAATTTTTTAAATTTATTTGATAATCCTTTAGACAAGGTGTGAACCTGATTTCGCAAATCATTCAAATCATCTGCTTCCTTCCTATTTTTTGAAATTTTTACAAATTGCTTGCATTTCATTGTTCCAATTCCACCAAAATAGTACAGAGAACTCGATTCTTGAGAAAAGAAGGGGGTACTTGCAAAGATTAGAATATTCAAAGTGATCAAGCCAAGAATTGCAATAATTGCAAGAATAATATCAATGGCAATTGCACAATAAGCAAAGCAATGAAGCTCGGGAAAAATATCAGAAATTTGAAAATAAGCAGTAACGCTTGCAGTTAAAATAAAAGTTGTTATTGCTAAATAAACTGCGGTTTTATTATTTACACTATCGAAATAGTGATCAAAGCGACTGATAGAATAAAGTAATCTCTCTCTTTCCATAAATTAGCATTTTAGGTAATTATTGGAAAAAAGAAAGTCCTCTGATAAAGAGAATTTTAAATAATTATCTCTTCTAAATAAAAGAGATCTTTTCGTAAATAACATAAGTAGATTTTTAAAGTGTAATTAATCAAATTCATAATAGTTGGATTTAAGGCAATGATAAAATTAGCAAAAGATTAAAGTCGCAAATAGCTGCATATCAAATAGTTGTAAACATCTTATTAACTATTTTAAGCAGATTACGACAAATAGATTACTTATATAGGTAAAAAGCATATTTCTAATATTAATTTTACTCTTATTGTAAGATTTTTATTATAATTAATTTGAATATAAAACACTATCGTGCAATAAAAAAGCACACAACAACGGTTCATCGCCAATAAGCGGCGGCGTTAGTAAGAAAATAATTAACTTGACCAACAAACCAATACTAAGCCGACAAATCCGCGTCCCCTACTCCGCCAACTGGCGATAACCGAGACCGTTGTGCAAAATATTTCAATGAAAAATATATACTTACTTACCTTCCTAATGTTCGCATATTTCAATTCTGCAGCTCAGAATTCCTCTTGTGAAAACTTTAAAACTGGGAATTTTATTATGCCTCCTGAAGAGGGATATTCAAGCGTTCGTATAGAAAGACATAATAATTATCAAATCGAAATACCTTTAAATGAAAAAGGTCTACCAGACAAAAACAAAGAAGAACAATATATTAACCTTGAGTGGGTTGATGATTGTACTTACATTGGTAAGTATGACGCAACTAAAATGGAATTAACTGAGTTTCAAAAATTCGTAAATACCAATGGTGGAATCAAAGTAGAAATGAAAAAGATAGAGAAAGGGTGTTTCTTTTATCTTTCAACTTTAACTATTGAAGGTGAAGAACAACGATTGGATGGAAAAATGTGTCTTGAATAATTCCTTGTTATAAAAATTATAATTGATTTATAAAGAGCAATAGAATATTGATTTCGATTATGATTCATCTATTGCGTTTTTAATTCGGAGTAGAAATACTTTGCACAACAACGGTTCATCGCCAATAAGCGGCACCGTTAGTAAGAAAATAATTAACTTGACCAACAAACCAATACTAAGCCGACAAATCCGCGTCCCCTACTCCGCCAACTGGCGATAACCGAGACCGTTGTGCATAATATTTATATGAAAATTCAACTTCTATTTTTTTTAATTCTAACTTCTTTCAAAGTTGCTAGTTCTACTCCTCAAATTCCAGATAAATTAATTTATCAAGGATCAGAATATGAATGGAATGGATATTCTCCAGCTGTTGATTTATTTAAAGAAAAGAAGTTTAAACCTCCAAAGGAAGCATTAGAAACAACAGCTAATTATGGAATTTTTCTTTATACATATTCAATAATTGATAATTGTTTGTATCTCACAGATGTAAAAATCTTAATTTCAGTAGAGAAAGATGGTGTGCCTCAACTTGATGAAAAATCAGTTTTCAAATTATATTTTCCGGATAATGATAAAGTACTGATGAAAAACTATTCAGGTTTGCAAGTTATTGGCTATGGTGATCAGATTAAAAGAAAAACTAAGGGTAGAATATTCTTTTATAATAAGGATTACTTTGTATTTGACATTAACGAGGGAATCTTAAATAAGACTTTAGATCTAAATTTTAAAAAATTTCAAAAACTAAAAAGGGAACAATTTGAAAAATTGAAAAATTCATCAGATTTCAATAAAATTAAAAACGACAATAGACAAAATTTGATTTATTATAATGAATTCAGAGATGAAAAATTTTCAATGGAGGAATACTTGGAAATGTATATTTTGGATAACTTAAAGCACCTTAGATAAATACTATGCACAACAACGGTTCATCGCCAATAGCCGGCACCGTTAGAAAGAAAACAATTAACTTGACCAACAAACCAACACTAAGCCGACAAACCCGCGTCCCTTACTCCGCCAACTGGCGATAACCGAGACCGTTGTGAGTAATTATTTCAAGAATGAGAATACTTCTAAAACTTTTGATTTTAATAATTCTGATAAGTTGTAAATCCACAAAAACAACAGAAAAAGAAGAGGAAAAAGTTCAAATAAAATATGAATCAGGAGAATTAAAATTAGAAGGATCTTATTCAAATGAATATTTACCAATATATAAACTTAGAATAGGTGAATGGAAAGAATTCTATAAAAATGGAAATTTAAAAAGCATTGGAAATTATAAGATTGGACAATATGAAGAATGTTGTACAGGTGGGGTTTGCGATGGATTTTATAATTATAAAATAGGTCAATGGACTTATTTTTATGAAAATGGTAAAACTAAAGCAGAAGGAAAGTTCGATACAGAAAAATTTCAATTAAATACATATTGTGAAGGTGGAGAAAAAATTTCGTTTGGTGTTATTAATCCAGAAAAATGGAATTTTTATGATAAAATGGGAAACAAAATGAAACCTAGTCAAAAAGATATCCAGGAAATAGAACAAACTAAAACAAATGGTGCATTCCCAGAATCAACATTTTCAGTTGACAAAGGAACCAAAAACATAATTTGGGAACAATAACTACTCACAACAACGGTTAATCGCCAATAGGCGGCACCGTTAGTAAGAAAATAATTAACTTGACCAACGAACCAATACTAAGCCGACAAAGCCTCGTCCCTTACTCAGCCAACTGGCGATAACCGAGACCGTTGTACACAATTATATTTATGAGAATTTTTCTACTAATTTTCTTATTTCTGACTTCTATTAATTCATTTGCGTGTGAATGTTCAGAATTACACAAAAACAATGTTGAGGAGTTTAAATCGGAAGTAGATTATATATTGATTGGAACAGTTATCGATCAATTAAATCCTGAAAAAACTGAATATTTAGATTATTCCTGGAAAAAAGATAAAGATGCCTATGACATTATTGTAAAGGTTAAAAAAGTCTTCAAAGGAAATATTCAAACTGATACACTTTACATTACTCAATTTTTTAATGGTGCCTGCTCTAGAAAATTTAGTGCCGGAAAAGATTACATCTTTACAGGAAAAGAAATAAAAAAATTCGTTGATCAGAATAAAGAATCTAAGACTGATTCCATTATAAGAAATGATTCAATCCCACCAATGATAATGACTAATACTCCACCGGAATATAAATTTGAAGAAGGAGTTATATACGATAATTTTGAAGATGGAACTGATAAATGGAATTCACTTTTGACAAAACATAAAATGATATGGACAAATCAATGTTATTCTTTTAATATTGACAGTAGTATTGGCCAATTATTAATCGAGAAAATATAACTGTGTACAACAACGGTTAACCCAAATTCGCGGTAACCGATATAATTTGACTAATTTTAGAAACTAACCTGGTCCAGAACACGCGGACTAATCCTAACGGATTAATCCGCTAACTTGTGTTAACCGAGACCGTTGTAGCCAATTTTTAAAAATGACATTAACTAAAAAGATTTTTATAGGAATTGTTACAATTATAATTCTGTTTACTGGATTTGTATTTTGGCTATATTTTGAAATAGTAAATGAAAATCAAGAAGACGAAAAATTTAACAATATTGAAATTTCCGAGAACTTGAATTTTGAAAAACCCATTCAATTTCTAACAAATCGACAAATAGATTCGTTAACGAAAATAAAAGTGAATGATGAAAAAATTGTTGTAATCGGAGATGGGTATAATGGGTACGATTTTTATATGTGGCATAAACCAACTGAAAAGGGAAAACTATATATTAAAGCATTTGAATTAACTAAAAATATACAATTATCTGAATTGGAATTAAATACTAGAACTGAGAGTGAGATATCTGAATTAGGAGAGAATTATAAACTTTACACTGGAAATTCACTGATTTATGAAGGAACTTTGGCTCACTATTATCCAGTCCGATTTGAATTATGGTTTAAACCAAAAAATTCGGGAATTGAAAAAAAATTAACTGAAAAAAAATACGTGATTGACGGTTGGGACAGATAAAAAACTGGCTACAACATCGGTTACGAGCAAATAGCGGGTATTCCAATGAAAAGATATATTTTAGATATCAAGTAAAAAAACAACAAAGCCGACAAGAACGTGTCCCTACTCCACGCCACTTGCCGTAACCAAGACCGTTGGCAGTAATGTTTAAACAAAAAAATATATTTTAAAGAGGATTTTTTAAATAATACCTTTGCAGTATGTTTTACAGAAGGAAAATAATATTGTCGCTACTGCAATTATTAGGTGGAGAGGTTGAAAAAACTAAGCTTCAAAAGCTATTGTTTTTATATAATCAAAGAAAATTAAAGCCTGAGTATGAATTTGTACCTTACAAATACGGCTGCTACTCCTACTCTGCCAAAGCAGACCTAAATACAATGGTCAAAAAAGAATATCTAATTGACATTGATAAGGGTTATCAAAAAAAAGATACTAAAGACTATTTAGCCACTCTCAAAACTGCAGACAAAAAATTATTGATAAATACTGTTAAGACATATGGGGATATGAGCAATGATGCTTTAATCAAACATACTTATATCAATTTCCCTTACCATGCAATTAAGAGTACAATTGCCAAACAAGTTTTAAGCGAAAATCTATATAAAAGAATTTCAAAAGCTATTCCATCACAAAAGGAAAAAGCTTTATTTACAATAGGATACGAAGGTATTTCTTTGGAAAATTATTTAAATAGATTAGTAAAGAATAACATCAGTTTACTAATCGATGTTAGAAAAAACCCTTTAAGTATGAAGTTTGGTTTTAGTAAAACCTTACTTAAAAGATATTGTGAAAGTTTGGGTATTAACTATTTACACATTCCCGAAGTAGGTATAGACTCAAGCCAAAGACAGAAATTAGAAACTCAAGCTGATTACGACTCACTCTTTGAGAATTACAAGAACACTACTTTAAAAGAGACTTTACAGAATCAAAATATTATTATTAAACTTGTAAATGAACATAAACGGGTAGCTTTAACATGTTTTGAAGCTGATATTTGTCAATGTCATAGGTTACCTTTAGCTAAATCAATTATTAACTTAGACCCTACTTTACATCTTGAGCACATTTAATTAATGGCAAGAACCAAAGTATTATTAACTGTAAATACATATCCTTTACCTTCTAGGAGCTATGATGAATTAGTTTGCACAGCAGGTATTTTAGAAGATGGTACCTGGATAAGAATTTACCCTGTTCCATTGAGCTTTTTACTTGGCCAAAGAAAGTCAGGTAAAATGGAGACTTTTAAATATAATTGGATAGAACTTGATCTAATTCAACGCTCTCAATCGAACGATTTTAGACCAGAGAGTTATTCTCCTAAACATTATGATTTCCGGGATTTAAAAATTTTAGAACACTTAGATACAAAATCTAACTGGTATTTAAGAAAACAAATATGCTTACAAAACGTCTATACGAACTTTAATCTTTTAATAGAAGATTCCAAAGCTCCAAAAAATAAATCTCTCGCTACTTTTAAACCTAGTAAAATTCTAGGAATGGATATAGAACCTGATGATCGAGAATGGAAAAATGAATGGACAGAAATAAGAAAGCAAGGCGATTTATTCAATCAGGAAAAAAACCCAGAGATTTTAGTTCCAAAATTACCATATAAATTTTTCTACAAATTTCAGGATGAAACTGGTAAGGTAAGACGTTTGATGATTGAAGATTGGGAAATTGGGGCACTTTATTGGAAATCATTAGGACAAACAGAAGGGAATGAAGCAAGAGCCTTAGATAAAGTAAGATTTAGATACGAAAAGGAATTTCTTACTAAAAAGGAAATTTACTTTTTTCTAGGTACAACAAAACAATGGCATATGAGGAGAGCATATAATCCGTTCGTAATAATCGGAGTATTCTACCCTAAATTGGATCTCCAAACAAAATTATTCTAAAAACACTACTGCCAACAACGGCTCATCGCCAATAACGGGTATCATTGAAAAAGTGTAATTTTAGAAACCAGGAAATAAAACAAATAAGCCGACAACTCCGCGTCCCAACTCCCGCAACTGGCGATAGCCGAGACCGTTGTGCGTAATTCAGAAAAATACGAACTCAATATTCCAACTTAAAAACTTCAGAATAAAGATTAACTATATTTGAAAGAATAAGCATACCAATTGACTGAAAAGAAGCAATGAATTTTTATTACAAATTAGCAGTTCTTATTCTAATCGATATTATAGTTATTTGGCTATGGGTCTACCAGATAGATCCTGATCCTAGTCTTTCTATTGGAATATTGTTATTAGTTCCATTTGTACTTATCTTAAATTTGATAATTGCAACGATATTATATTTTTTCAAGCGTAAAACATTTTCAAAATTATTTTTAATAAACTCGATAATTGCTTCAATTATAATGTTCCACTTTTTTAAAAAGGGAATAGATAGACATCAAGATAGAGTTTTAGAAAATTGGACTTTTCAAAAAGCAGATACAACTTTTTCTTTAATAAGATGGAAAGAAAGTAATCAATTTAGTATGTCATATAGTTTAAATCCAGGATCCTCTTGGGGCTTTTTAGATGGGAAATATTATAAAGAAAATAGTGATTGGATATTAATTGCTGATTCCTTAAAAATGAAAATAGCAAATGATAGTTTAATTGGATTTAGAAAAATTAGTGACACAATAGAAATGCAAAAAATTAATAACTAGAACTACGCACAACAACGGTTCATCGCCAATAAGCGGCACCGTTAGAAAGAAAATAATTAACTTGACCAACAAACCAATATTAAGCCGACAAAGCCGCGTCCCTTACTCCGCCAACTGGCGATAACCGAGACCGTTGCAAACAATGCCCAGAAAAATTCTGCTAGTAGAATAAAACGGACTAACCTCTCCCTAGATTAAATTAAAAAAGGTCATCACATTTACATAAATCAAATCATAACTGATTAGTGTAAAATAAAGATCTATCAAAACGATTAGAGTAGAAGAAATAATTAAGAGTATATCAGAGCTTGCCAATTTCGGAAGAAGCTTTTTGTAATTAATGACGATTGCCAAAAAAGTCAATAGTAGTACAATCACAATTTGAATTGTACTTAAATTCTTTTCTTCCTCGCAATAAACCCCAGAGATCATAAATAAAGAAAGAGCCAAATAGCTTATTGATAAAACTGATAAAATCAATTTCATTAGTCGATTCTTAATAGAGACAGCTCCAAAAAGAAAAATTAAACAAAGAATAATTGGAAGTAAATAGAAAAGCCAGGACAAATACTCGAATTGTAAAAACAATCGATTGAAAATGAAAAGATCAATAGTTATTACATAGAAAAACAGAACTATGAAAACTATCAATATTAATTCAAAAATGAATTTTAAATATTGGTTCAAAAAAAGAAAATTTATATTAATCGAATTTAGAAAAAAGAATCAACTAATAACAAGACTTCAAAAGAACTTAATTCTGGAAAGGCACAGTTAGCAACAACGGTTCATCGCCAATAGACGGTAGCGTTAGAAAGAAAATAATTAACTTGACCAACAAACCAATACTAAGCCGACAAATCCGCGTCCCTTACTCCGCCAACTGGCGATAACCGAGACCGTTGGCAAGCATTAAACGATATGATGAACTATAATAAGATTGTTTTCTTAATACTCCTAAGTTTAATATCAGTTCATTTAGAAGCTCAAAACAATTCAGATCATCTTGAACCGGTTTCCGGAATATTTGGCGATTATGATTTTGCTTTTGATTATCATACAAAAATTAGAAAAGTACTTCTTAAGGACCTTTCAGATTCTCCAGATTTAAGATTTATAACGCTACCATCCTTTTCTCCCGAATATGTACTGGATTTAAATTACGATAAGAAAAAAGAAGAGATTTATTTAATTTTTCGAGTTTGTAAATCCAAAATTTGGTACAATAAAAATTGGGAGAAAATCAAGGTTTTAGAATACAAGAAAAAAATTGACAAAGAACAATATGATTTAATAATGCCTTTATTTCAAAATGCTTTAAATGGAACTAGATATGCAGAGGAAGAGACAATAGGTTTTGATGGAACTGATTACTATTTTATAGTTTTTGATAATGGAATAAAAGCTGGAAAGATTTGGACTCCTAATGAAAAGTCGAAAATGGGCAGACTTGTAGAAATAGGAAATGAGTTGATAAAATTCACAAGAAACAAAGTCAAATTTGATAAAAACCTAAAAGACAAAATCGAACTCCTCAATAAGGAACTAAATTAACGCTTGCCAACAACGGCTCATCGCCAATAACGGGTATTGTCGAAAAAGTGTAATTTTAAAAACCAGGAAATAAAACAAATAAGCCGACCACTCCGCGTCCCAACTCCCGCAACTGGCGATATCCGAGACCGTTGTAAAACATTTTTTTTAGAAAATTGAAGGAATTAATAAAAAATAGAACTCCTGTTCATATTGACTTATATCCTAATAGAGATGAAGTCTATACAGGAATTTGTCTTAAATCGAATGATGAGATTTTCATATTGAATTGTTTTAATGAAGAAACTCAAGAATTTGATGGGTATGCGGTAATAAGAAATTATGAAATTGAAAAATATCGAGAATGGGATAAAGAAGAATTAGCGGAAATTAAAAACAACAATTCTTCCGACTTTATAAATAAGTTACCTCTCGATAAGATGAATAATATTTTTGAATGTTTATGCCAATTACAAAACGAAAAATTAGTAGCGATATATACAGAATCTGATGATGATTCTTATTTCGTTGGCCAGATAAAAAGTCTTTCCAAAAATAACTTAGAACTAAAGTTAATAGATGAAGATGCTAATTGGATTGGAAGAGAAAAGATAAAAATTAATGAAATAACTTATATCGGATTTGGTACTAGTTATGAGAAGAGCTTCGAAAGAAGAGTTGAGTAAAAAAAACGTTTCACAACAACGGTTCATCGCCAATAAGCGGCACCGTTAGAAAGAAAATAATTAACTTGACCAACAACAATATACTAATCCGACAAATCTGCGTCCCTACTCCGCCAACTGGCGATAACCGAGACCGTTAGGGGCAATTTTAAAACTGAAAATTTGCAAAAAGACACAACTTTAATTTCATTTTTATCAATATCAATTGCATATACAATTGGACTACTATATTTCACAATTGCTGAAACAATATTAAACGGTAGAGCAGATGATTTTGGAGTTATTATTTTTTGGTCTGCAATTTTCGAATTTGTCGCTTGGTTAGTTTTCCTAATCTATCCTTTAAAAAAATTAAATCTAAAAAGTAAGATTTTTAATCCCTTACTTTTCCCAATAATATCAATGATATATCTCGAATTAGTATTTATTCTAATGATAGGATGGGGATTTTTATTTTCTGGATATTATATTGTTTTAGAGGTAGCTGCAGTTGTAGGATATAGTTTTGGATTTATTTATGTATATCTGATTAAAAGCACAAGATTTAATAATTTTATAAGAAGACGTGAAATTAATAGATTGATAATTTTATACCCTTTTCTATTCATATTTCTATTTCTCTATGCATTTCCTAAAATTATGCCTTCGACTGCATTTAGATTTATGCCCGATGAAATTCAAGCTGATATTGTAGAGAAAACAATTCCTAATTTTAAAAAAGGAGATTCATTTGAAGATTTAGACAATTCCTTACCAGGATATTTTTCTCATATTGCTAATGGTCAAGGAAATTCATTTGCCTCTCACGGAGATTTTAGTTTCGTTATAGAAGTAAAAAATAATAAAATTTTGAGATTAGAACATTCTAAACAAAAGGATCCAGATTTTACAATTTATGGTAGTAACAATTAAAACTGCCCCTAACATCGGTTCATCGCAAATAACGGGTGTAGTCGAAAATGTGTAATTTTAGAAACCAGGAAGAAAAAGAGTTAATCCGACAGGTTCGCGTCCCAACTCCCGCAACTTGCGATAACCGTAACCGTTGTACACTATGTTTTTAAAAATGAGAATAGTTCTAATTTTTCTTCTCTTATTGATTATTTCTTGTAAAGAAAATAAGGAGCAAAATTCTGAGAACTTTAATGAAAGAAAAGAAAGAGCAGATAAATATAATTTGAATAAAAAAGCTGATTCTTCAAAAGATAATGAACCTTTTATCATTCTTGATGAGGAAAGCAAAAAGAAAATTGAATTAAATAAGCCTTCTATTATTGTTATTCAATTAGACTCACTTGAAATTGAAAGAGTTAAAAAAATCGACGGAGAAGATAATTTCTACACAGCAGCAGATGATATGGTTTGGTATAACTCAAAATTGATTGAACAATCTGATTCATTAAATATTCCAATTATTTATTCGAATAACGATTATACTGAAATTTCAGCTCCTAATCTGACAAAACGTATTGTCAAGGATTCAACTTTTTCCCTTTTCACATATTTCTATTACGATGGAAAAAATTTAAAAAGAGAAGAACTATTCAACTTGCTTAAAGAATAAAAACCCAGTGTACAACAGCGGTTCATCTCAAATTCCGGGTAATTGTGAAAAAATTGTAATTTTAGAAACCAGTAAAGAAAATGGTTAATCCGACAAGTCCCCGTCCCCATTCCCGCAACTTGCGATAACCGCAAACCGTTGTGCAAAATTTGGAAGAAAATTGTTGGTAAAAAGTTTAAAACTAGCTTATTAAATAACTTACCTAGAATTAATTCTTTTTAATTTAGTTGTCGAGAAAAAATTAAAGAAATGGCTAAAAGTTCTAAACCTAATTGCAATTCCAGCTCTTCTAAACCCAGAGTTTCAACAAGACCAAATACTACATCAAGTATAAGAACCTTCAATAAAGGAACTAATAAGAAGAACAATACTAAAAATAAGAAATGAAATTGCCATACACCAAATTGAGTTAAAGAACCTATTGACCATTTTTTCAATGGTAGATTCATTTTTAATCAGTGAATCATTATAATTCTCAATTTGGGTTGCCAATAGTTCTTTTTCAAGTTCTTCATCCTGGAAGTTATCAAAATATTCAACTAAAATTTTTGATGGCTGTGATCCGCTAAATTTAACAACATTCGGAAATAAATTCTTCCGAAGAACCAATATACTTATGGTGGAACCTATTAGAATGATTGAGTACTCAAAATTTGACTGAACCATTTGAATGAAAGCATAAGAAAATAAGGAAGAGTACAATGCAAATAATAAAAAAGACTTATTTGCATTTTCAGAAATAGACTTAAGAAGCTGATTTGCCATTTTATCTGCTTCGCTAAATATTAATTCTAAAGAATATCGAGTATGCTTATTAATATCAATTGGATTCACTATAATTGAGATTTAGCGGATAAAACTCGGTTATATATTTCAGTTAAATAGTTTCTAAAATGTTTCTCTCCTTTTTCCGTCAAAATTCCTAAAGGACAATAATTTTCATAACGAGTCAGAAAATTATTTAAATCTGTTTGAAACTCATCACTTTTCTTGTAGTCAGAATTATCAAACAAAATTACATTAATGAAACCTCTTGCAACATTATTGATGATTCTCAAATCATTATTAATGAAATTTGTTTCTTCTATAAATTCTCTGTTATTATAATATCCCAATAAATGAGAAATATGTCTAATGAACATATCTCCACGATACGGTTCATTAGGAGAAACTAAATAAAAGCTATTGTAATGATGATCAAATTTTAAAACGATATCAGAATTAAATCTTTGATTGAAATCATCTAAATTAAGACTGACAATTTCTAATTGTTTAGTGTAAAATTTAGAGTCATCTGATTGGATAATTGATTTATCGTATTGAATATTGTCACTAATCTCCGGCATAAAAATGTTTTAATCAAACTTACATATTTAAAAAGTAGAAAACCAAACTTTGCACAACAACGGTTCATCGCCAATAGACGGCACAGTTAGTAAGAAAACAATTAACTTGACCAACAAACCCATACTAAGCCGACAAATCCGCGTCCCTTATTCCGCCAACTGGCGATAACCGAGACCGTTGGGCATAATTTTGACAAAATGAAAAATTTAATCTTTGTAATTTTAATTGGTATTTCTAACCATACATTTTCGCAAACTATTGAAGATATTGATTCCGTATCAATCGTTATGTGCGATTATTTGAAAGAATTAGATATTGAAAATGATACTTTGAAAATATCTTCACTCTATGAAAAGCAACTCTTTCCTTATCTAGAAAAAGTTGATCAATCAAAATCTAAACAAATAGGTGAAAAGGTGTTTTATAGACTCCAACGGAACTGTGTTGAATTTAGAAATTTGTTAGATAGATTAGAACCACCAAAGGAAGCAGCAGTAAGAATAACTAAAAATCCAACTTCTACAATTTCTAAAAATCAGCTTAAGGAATTCAAGAATCAAAAGAATTTCTACTACTTTGAAGTTGACGGTGACACCACTAAAGTGTCAATGAATGAGGGAATTTGGAAAGATAAATTCTCAAATGAAACTTATTCAAAACTCACATACAATTGGGTTACTGATACTGAATTTGAGTTAACTTTTATCGACAGTAATAACAAAACCAGATCTAATTTTAGTGTAAAAGGAGATAAATATATTTATAAAGTATTATCTAAACAGGATAATTATTATTTAATGAGCTTAAATATTCCGGGGCAAAAGACTTTTGAGAAATTTAAATTATACTATAAAAAAACTATGCCCAACAACGGTTAACCCAAATTCGCGGTAACCGACAAAAATTGACTAATTTTAGAAACAAACCTGGTCAAGAACACGCGGACTAATCCTAACGGATTAATCCGCTAACTTGTGTTAACCGAGACCGTTGCCCATAATTTTAAAAATGAGAAGAGTCCTATTTCTAATATTTGTTTTTGGTTCTCAGTTAATTTTCGCTCAAAAACAAGAAGAAGTTATTGCTAATAATTCTAAACTAATTGTTTACGAAAACGCAAATAAAAATTCTAAACCTATAGATACAATTTTGAGAGATGAAGCTTTTCTAATAACAGAAAATCATCAAAATATATCAGAATGGATATTAGTAGATATACCGGAAAATAATTTAAATAGAGATGAAAGTTTCAAAAATGGTTACGTTCAAAAATCTCAAATAAAGAATATTTCTAGCTTACCTGTCTACAAAGAAAATGACATTGGCCTAATATTTAAAATTAAGAAGATAGATACTAAGAAGTCACTAGAAAAGGGAAATTCGGGATACGGTCTAGAAATTCAATTAACTGACTCCTTCGAAACAGAGGAAATGATCCTTAAATGGAACGAAAATCGTCAAGTCATTGATGCAAAGTATTACAACGACATTTTCAACTTAGATTTTAAAGAAGGAAAAATTAGCAGTGAGAATAACGATAAATTTAAAATATATAAACGTGGTAATACTTATTTCATAAATCAAAAATGTGGAGATGGAGCCGGATTTTATGAAATAACCTGGATAATACAAAAAGGTAGAATTATTCAAAGATTGATAGATACAATTTAAAACTATGGGCAACAACGGTTCATCGCCAATAAGCGGCAGCCTTAGAAAGAAAATAATTAACTTGACCAACAAACCAATACTAAGCCGACAACTCCGCGTACCCTACTCCGCCAACTGGCGATAACCGAGACCGTTAGCTGCAATATTTTTAAAATGACATTTGACTTTATAAACGATAATAAATTCCGGAAAATTCTAGAAAGAGACTATAACGAACTCAGAGATTGTTATAATGTAAAAGCCTCTAAATCCATTCTTATATTATCAGGAAGCATAGTAGAATCAGTTTTAACTGACTATTTCGTTGAAAACTTACCGACTGGTAAAACGGAAAATAATATTCTACGATCAAGCTTAGCTGACTTATTAGACTTAGCCGAAGCCGCAGATATAATCAATTCAAAGGACAAGCAACTAGCAGTAATAATAAAGGATTACCGAAACTTGATACATCCTGGGAAAGAAATTAGAACAAAAGAAGAATTTGATTTCGAGACTGCAAAATTGGCCAAAATACTTTTAGATATAATTCTTAGAAAGCTAAGAAATAATCATCTAAAAAAGTATGGTTATAATGCAGAAGAAACTTTGAAGAAACTAAAAAGTGACAGAGAGTTTAAAGACATTTTTGGAATGGTTGCAACCAAACTTCATAAGGTTGAAAGAGAAAATTTGCTATTTGAATTAATAAAAATCGAGCAGCTTTTAAAGTCATATTTCGAACATTACAAAATGATTTCAGATTATGATCCTGTGAATGAAATAAGGGATTTGGAAAACCTAGAAGAGGTAAAGCCCCTAGTTCAAGAACTAAAACCACTGCTATCTCCAGAAGTAATAAGAAAGGAATTAGAGGAATTAAAGGATGCCGTAATAAAAGGAGATAGTTTAAAAGCTTTTAGTTTATATAATTTATTCCACGAGGAACTAATCCAATTAGATAATACAGACCAAGAATTAATAGCCATTTACATATTATCACTATATGAATCAATTTTCACTGAATCAGTAATATTAGCAGATGAAAAAACCTATTCAACAGTCGGTAAATACATTCATTCAGCTAAAGGAATAAATAAATTGAAATCTATATCAGAATTTTGTATAGTTCATTTTGGTGGAGATGAATGGCAGCTTAGAAATGAAATGGATGTATACCAACAAATATTCAATTCTGTAAACACTGAAAATCAAGAAGAAATTAAAGCTTCAATTTTAGAATTTTTACCAGAAGATAAAGAGAAAACACTTAGATATGGACTAAAACACTTTTACAATGAAGCCGTCCTCAGGGGCATTATAGAAGAAAAATACAGCAGCTAACAACGGTTCATCGCCAATAAGCGGCACCGTTAGAAAGAAAATAATTAACTTGACCAACAAACCAATACTAAGCCGACAAATCCGCGTCCCTTACTCCGCCAACTGGCGATAACCGAGACCGTTAGCGGCAACTCAAAAGAACGACATTGAAACTATTCAACTTCATACAGAAGAAACAGTCGACTGACAAAACCCCAAATCAGATAATTAAAAATTTGATTGACTATTTACCTGCGATCTACAATGACCACAGACAATTAAAAAACTCAAATGACTTTTTGCAGCAAAACGAATTGGGACTTGCATTGGACAGTTTAATCCAACTGACCGAAGAAACAGGACATTACTTCTCTGACAAATATTGGCTTGACCTTGCAGTCGCTGCAGACAAAATGGAAATGAATAAAGAAAGAGACTTTTGTCGTCAACAGATTAGAAAAACTGAGAAGGATTTAAAATTCAAAATATCGTTCGGCTCGACAGTTGAGAAGATTGATGATACTCACTTTCAGCATTACACTTCAGAAATACTCAAGGACAAGTGGGCAAATGAAAGAAGAGAAAAGGACAATATAGACCAAATAATGAACAATGACGGACTTCATTTCAAGTCTCACGGACGCAATGGATTTTTCTATTTCGTTGACAAAGGAAGACTTGCAGAAATTGAATATGAATTGGGCGTAAACGGACTGGTAATTTGGTTCAACTCGACAGACTATTGGGCAAAACCAAACAAACTTCATTTAACAAGAGACGAGAAATTGATTATTAAAACTGAAATTGCTAAATGGGCCGACAAGACTAAAAATGCGATTGAATTTGACTGATGGAAAAATGAAAAAAGAGTATGCCGCTAACAACGGTTAACCCAAATTCGCGGTAACCGACAAAATTTGATTAATTTTAAAAACAAACCTGGTCTTGAACACGCGGACTAATCCTAACGGATTAATCCGCTACACTTGTGTTAACCGAGACCGTTGGCAACAATATGAAAAAAATAATTTTACATATCATAATTCTACTGACTCTGTTCAGTTGTAATAGCCGTTCACAGAAAAAGAAAAGTGAAATGAGAGAATCCAATCAATCTGAAAGAACTGATACGATTATTAATTATCGTACGGACGGGACAAAAGAGTTTGAAGTTCTAACAAAAAATGGATTAAAAAGTGGAAACGGATTTTACTTTGACCAAAATGAAAATATTGTGGGTTTTAAGCATTATGAGAAAGACACTCTAAATGGATATGGATTAATTCTCAATAAAGATACATTCCGCCCGAAATACTTGTATGAGACAAATAATGGAAAACGAGACGGAGTTATGATTGAGTTTTATGAAAATGGAGTTATTAAATCATTCAGAAGTGCTGACATTTTTAATGATAGCCAAAATATTAAATTCCACGAAAATGGGGCTATTAAAATGATCGGACAGACTAAAAAAGGAAGAGGTAACGGAACCGTTTATTATTTTGACGAAAATGGGATTTTAGAAGAAACTATAGAATATGAAAATGGAAATGTCAAAAAATAAAATACTGTTGCCAACAACGGTTAACCCAAATTCGCGGTATCCGACATAATTTGACTAATTTTAAAAACAAACCTAGTCTAGAACACGCGGACTAATCCTAACGGATTAATCCGCTCCACTTGTGTTAACCGAGACCGTTGTGAGCAAGCTCATTTCAAAATTGTAACATAAAACTATGGCTGACTTTACAAAATTTTCAACTAATCAATTACAGAATTCATTAAATGTAATTAGATATCAAAATATAAATGGGGCTACTCAAGAATTTGGAAATTTGTTAGAAAAAGAAATAGAAAAAAGAAATACTGATAAGAGCAAAAAACATTTTTATTCTTTAATAAAAAGGAAAGTTGCCCAAACATCAGTTGGTTCTTCAGCACTTAGAAATCAAGGAGCAAAGGGAATTATTGAAATTTCAAGAAACTATTTTGAAAATGAAATTGATTTAAAAGAATTTAAACAGCAACTATACTCTGATAATTTCAAAGAATATTTAGATAACAATACAATAAAACTGCGAAATTTATTTCCTATAAATGGTCAAAGTTGGGGAGCAGCAAGAAAAGGTTTAAATTTATTTTTAAGAGATGTTATTTACAATCACTACTTAAGAGAATATTTGAATATAAATTCAGATTCAATTAAACACCTTCAAAAACTAGAAGTTCCACTAGACAAAGATGTCGCAAAAGGTTTATATCAAGAAAAAGAGAATAAGAGTTTAAAAAGATGGAAATCTATTAAAAGTCTGGATCAAAATACAAGTGACAAATATCAAAATATCGCACTTTCTATTGCTGACAGAAAGGGAATTTTGAGAGTTCACCTTGATTTAGAATATTGGAGAAAAGCCAAATAATGAGCCGGCTCACAACAACGCATATCGCAAATGGCGGGTTTATTAGAAAAGAACTAAATTAGTTTCCATAATAAACAAAACCGGTAAGCCGACAAATCCGCATCCAAAACTCCGCGCCACTTGTCGTTATGCGAGACCGTTGGCAGTAAATTTTAACGATAAATGAAAAAATTATACTTTTTACCTTTTATAGCCCTATTCTTTGCTTGCGCTGAAAAAAATAACACCTCTAACGAAATGCTTATTGGCGCTTTTCAAACTTCAATTTCTTATAATCAGAATCAAATAGACCAATACTTACAAGAATTCCCACCGGAAAGTAATTATAAATATCAAGGTGAAATAAACAAACTAAGGTCTAAAACCAATTCTTACTTAGACTTTCTTGATAAGATAATTTCCGATATAGAAGACAAAACAAAATCAAGAGAAAACTTAAATAATAGGGATATCATAAATTCATATTTCTTCGGGGAAAATAATTTTGATAAGAGCTTCACTAAAGAACTAGAGCAATATGATAACAGTCTTCAAAAACTTGAAAAATCTAATGAAAACTTTAAAAGAGCAACTTATATTTTTCATTCTTCTCCAATACTTAATAGCAAGGCCGAAAAAATTCAATATGTAGAATATCACTTCAAGAATAAAACGCCTATTGAAGCGTTATTATATTTATATTATCTAAAAAGTCAAGCATTAATAATAGAGAAAGACTTTATTTTTCAATGTCTAATTAAATCTACTGCCAACAACGGTTAACCCAAATTCGCGGTAACCGACAAAATTTGATTAATTTTAGAATACAAACCTGGTCCAGAACACGCGGACTAATCCTAACGGATTAATCCGCTCCACTTGTGTTAACCGAGACCGTTGGGCACAATATGAAAAATGACCAATAGAACAAGTAACATTTTATACTACAGCGGACTAAGTTTGCTTGCAGTCGGTGCATTCGGACTGACTTTCGCCGCGTTCTTCGCAATCATCGGTTTACCCATATTTATTGTTGGATTAATCCTGATTTTAACCTCTCGAAAAAAGACTTGGAAAGCAAGACTGATTCCAATTGGACTTTTTATAATCGGAATTGTAGCTTTCTGGCCTATTTACAGAGCAATGAATACAGTCGGACCAGAAACTTTTCTAATTCCAGAAGATTATCGTGGAAGAGTAAATATTATTTATAAAGAAGGTTGCGGGATAAAACTTGAAAAATCCAAAGAGGGATTAGTTTATGAAATACCTAATGACGGAATACTAATTCTTGATAAGGAACAAAAATATGGTTTTATAGACCAGGAATATTATTTAGTTGATCAAAAAGGAAAACGGACGGAATTACCAAAAATGGACGTTCGAGATTTTAATGAGGAATGGACCGCGGAGAAAAATCCTGACGAACCACCAAGAGACAAGCTAGGTGTCTTTCATTGGGGTAGAACTGGAAGCTCGGGAATTGTTGTTAATGAAAATGGAATTGTAGACAATGAAGATGAGCAATATACCTTCAAAGAGTTTTATGTTTCAACATATAAAAACTTGTCAGAGAAATTCAACTTTAAGTATGAACGGAAATTTGATTCGATAAGGGATAGAAGAATAAAAAATTGCCATCAAAATACTGTGCCCAACAATGCATATCGCAAATAGGCGGTTGCATTAAAAAGAAAATAATTAACTTGATCAACAAATCAGGTCTTAAGCCGACAAGTCCGCATCCCTACTCCGCCAACTTGCGTTATGCGAGACCGTTGTGTGCAAGCTTTTATGAAAGAAAATAGAAATAAGAATATAGCCATCCGATTAGGATCAATGCTACTTGATCATTTCATTATGACGTTCAGTATTGTATTCCCAACTTTAATAATCGGAGGAATCGGGTTTATAATTAATAGAAACGCTTCCGAATCAAACTTATCTTCCGAATTTGGAATCTTTATGGGGATTGTAATGCTAATTATGTTTTCCGTTTATTTAAATAAAGATGCAATAAAAGGAAAGAGTCCAGGAAAAAGAATATTAGGATTTGTTATTGTCGACAACAAAACTGGTAAAATAGCAACTCCTGTTAAAGCTTTAATTAGAAATATTACTTTGGTTATATGGCCTATAGAGGTTTTAGTTTCAATTTTTTCTACTCAAAGAAGAATTGGAGATTATATTGCTGGAACAAAAGTAGTTTCTGGGAATATTGAACAAGAAGTGAAAATTAATAAACCACAAATACTTCTATCACTATTACTTGGAACTTTAATATTAGCAGGTATCTTTATTTTACAATTTTTGATAATTGGAGTAAATTTTCTGAACTGGTAAAAAGCCAGCACACAACAACGGTTAACCCAAATTCGCGGTAACCGACAAAATTTGACTAATTTTAAAAACTAACCTGGTCCAGAACACGCGGACTAATCCTAACGGATTAATCCGCTCCACTTGTGTTAACCGAGACCGTTAGGCACAAGCTTAATAAAAATAAGTGCTAAAAATGATTAAAATAATCTCAGTTTTAATTTTAAGTATATTTATTATAACAAGTTGCAAAAATGGAGATCAACAAGAATTTTCATTGGAAGATGTTCAAATAAATGAAACCAACGATTATTTACAATTACCAGCTGGAATAATTGAAAATAAAGTAAAACTTTATGAAGAAGGTTTTACTCAACATTTTATTTACCCTGATAGCAGTTATGTAATTATTTTAAAAGGTGAAAATGCAGAATTAGCATTACCGAAAACTGATAATCCAGATATCTTTTCTAAAAAAGAAAATATTGAGAAATTTCAGATAATTTACGGAAATGTAAAATCTAGTAGAAAGGACGAATTTGATTTCGCTTTTAAAAGAATGAAAAAGAATGGAATAAAGAAAAAGTAAAAGCCAGTGCCTAACAACGGTTAACCCAAATTCGCGGTAACCGACAAAATTTGACTAATTTTAAAAAAAACCTGGTCTTGAACACGCGGACCAATCCTAACGGATTAATCCGCTACACTTGTGTTAACCGAGACCCTTGTGCTTAATTTTTAACCTGAATGATAAAGGAAAATAGATTATTAATACTTTGGATCATTTTTGGATTTGTATTTATCAAAGCAATCGATTCAATTCTGTATTTTTTTACTCACATTGTTTATTTCTCCGAGCTTGAATTGGATATAAACTTTCTAATTGCAAAGTATTCTATTCCGATAATTACATTTATATCTTATATAATTACAACCTTTATTCTACTAAGGAAACTTAAATCTAAATCCAATTCAGACGGAATATATTTGAACGAATTTCCTAAAAACTCATTTCTGATTTTAGCGACAATAGCTATATTTTTAATGCCGATTACGAGTAAACTTTCAAGTCTATATACAGAACATCATACTGAGTTTCATAATATCAATTCATTTGAAAATTATTTAGAAGTCTATGAATGGATGTATACTGGATTATTAATTTCTCGTTGGCTTATTTTGATTACTTTAATTATTATCTATTTAAGAAGAAAGCCAATAGATTTAAAAACTAAGCACAACAACGGTTAACCCAAATTCGCGGTAACCGACAAAATTTGACTAATTTTAGAAACTAACCTGGTCCAGAACACGCGGACTAATCCTAACGGATCAATCCGCTCCACTTGTGTTAACCGAGACCGTTACAAATAATGCTTAAACTGAAAATCTGCTAGCAGGAATTTTAAATTGGTAAATGACTTTAGAAGAAAAATTACAAAACTTTATAGATCGAGTTGGAGACAAATCCATTGAGGAAAAAAGACTTCTCCATTATAAAACTGTAATAAATATTACCAATAGAGTGACCAACTCTAAACATTCCAAAACTAAAGAGCTTAAAAAGAACTTATGCGACTATTTTAATGAATTAGAAGAACTAAATTATACTGTTGAGGACAAACTTACAAGTGCACAAATTCATAAATACTTATTGCCTGTAATTCAGTTTTTGATTAAAAAAGAAGATTTTAAAACACCAGGGGATTTACACATATTCATTTTCCTAGGATTGACGATTGATATAATTCTTTATTTTATTTTGACTAATTATTACTACCCTATATTTATTTCAATTTTCACCCTATTAGGATTTCAAAGAAGAATAGAAGCTAAAAAGACTAATACTTACGCAGCTATGTATTGGTAGAAAAAAGTAAAACAATAATTGTACAAGCACTATTTGTAACAACGGTTAACCCAAATTCGCGGTAACCAACAAAATTTGACTAATTTTAGAAACAAACCTGGTCTAGAACACGCGGACTAATCCTAACGGATTAATCCGCTCCACTTGTGTTAACCGAGACCGTTGTGCTTAATACTGAAAGAAACAGATGACACTTGATGATTTAGGATATGACATAGAACTGGAAAAACACAGAAAAGGCCAGAATCTTGATGTTTTTGAAGTAGGACGGATTATTTCAGAGCATAAAGAAAGATATGTTGTGAAAACAGATAAAGGAGAATATGATGGTGAAATAATCGGAAATATACGTTTTACTGCTCATCACAGATCTGATTTCCCTGCTGTTGGAGATTGGGTAGCAATATCTGAATATGATAATGATAAAGTTCTTATTCATTCTGTCTTTCCAAGAAAAACCATAATTGAAAGACAAGCAGTTGGAAAACAAGGAGAAAAACAGATTATCGCCACAAACATTGATTATGCGTTTATTGTCCAAGCAGTTGATAGAGACTTCAACATTAATAGAATTGAACGATATTTAACCATTTGTCATACTTCTAAAGTAAGTCCGATTATTGTTCTCAATAAAACCGATTTGATAACTGACAATGAGCTATCGATATTGGTTAACAAAGTTCAAGAAAGAGTTAAAAAAGTTCCGATAATTCCCATAAGTAATGAGTCTCAAAAAGGACTGATAAAACTCAAAGAGAGTATTGAAAAAGGTAAAACCTATTGTTTATTAGGCTCATCAGGAGTAGGAAAATCTACCTTATTGAACAATTTATCAGGTAGAGAGTTAATGAAAACTAATAGGATAAGTACAAGCACAAATAAGGGGAGACACGTTACAAGTCATCGTGAATTAATTATTCTCGAAAATGGCGGAATTCTAATTGACAATCCTGGAATGAGAGAAGTTGGAATTGCAGATTCAAAAGAAGGATTAGAAATCACATTTAATGAAATAATTGAAATTTCTAAAGACTGTAAATTTAAAGATTGTAGGCATACGACCGAAGTTGATTGTGCAGTTTTAAAAGCAGTTGAAAACGGTATAATAGATAAATCATCTTATGAAAACTTCTTGAAAATGGAAAGAGAAAAAGAGCACTTTGAATCAACAATTGCTGAAAAACGCAAAAAGGACAAGGAATTTGGCAAAATGATAAAGAATTATAAAAGGAATAATGATAAAAAGTACTAAGCACAACAATGTATAACCGCAATTACGACGGATTCGACCACCTCCGAATCCACTTGGAATTGCTAAAGTCAATGTCAAACCGAATATTAACGCATATAAACCCGTAATTGACGGTTATACGAGACCGTTGGAGGTAATTTATATTAAGAATTAAACTATGATCTTAATTCAATTGAATTTTGATTCGAACAAACTGGTGATTCTATATACTTTAAATAAGATTTATATTAACTTCAAAACATGAAAAATAAAACCATTTGGCCGGAATTAAAGTTTGATGAGCTAAAGCCAACGTTAGATACACTTCATCAATGGATTCAAATAGTTGGTAAGATTAGATTAAAAACTATGCCATGGCAAAATCATTCATGGCATACAACACTTTATATTACTTCAAGTGGTTTCTCTACTTATGGAATACCTTATCAAGGAAGAATATTCCAAATTGATTTTAATTTCAAAAAACACGAACTATTAATTAGTTGTTCAAATAAAGAAACTATCAATATGAAATTGAAATCTAGAACGGTTTCCGATTTTTATGATGAATTATTTGAGAAATTAAAGTTAACAGGGATTGATATAAAAATTCATGATCGGCCTAACGAAATAGAACCGGCCATTCCATTTAAAGAGAATACTATTCAAAAAGAATATGATCCGGAGCAAGCAAATAAATTGTGGATTACAATGCTAAAAATAAATGAGGTATTTCACCAATTTAGATCTAAGTTTATTGGAAAAGCTAGTCCAGTTCATTTATTCTGGGGTGCTTTTGATTTAGCTGTCACAAGATTTTCAGGAAATAACGCTCCTCTTCATCAGGGAGGAATGCCCAATATACCTTTGGAAGTTATGCAAGAGGCCTACTCTAAAGAAGTGTCAAGTGCTGGATTTTGGCCTGGTTCAGAAGATTTTCCATATCCAATATTTTATTCATACGCTTACCCTAGTCAGGAAAATTTTGCTAAGCAAAAAGTTCTACCTGAAAAGGCATTTTACAATCAAGAGATGGGAGAATTTATTTTAAAATACGAAGATGTTAGAAATTCTGATCAACCAGAAAATATATTATATGACTTTTTACAAAGTACATATGAAGCGGCAGCAATAACCTCAAATTGGGATAGAGAGAACCTTGAGTTAAAATAAACTAGCACCAACAACGGTTAACCCAAATTCGCGGTAACCGACAAAATTTGACTAATTTTAGAAACAAACCTGGTCCAGAACACGAGTACCAATCCTAACGGATTAATCCGCTCCACTTGTGTTAACCGAGACCGTTGTGAACAAGGCTCAGAAAAATTTCCTTAGCTTTAAACTAAATTCAAATTAATTTATGATTTCAAAAAAATTAATTCTCCTAAGCTTAATAACGTTTAATGTTGTTTTAGCTCAGAAGAACGACTTTTCACTATCCGGAGAAACTTCTAATATCAAAGATGAAACTTATCTTTACCTAAGAGATCTTGTGAACGGCGGAGATATAGATTCAGCCTTGGTTAAAAACAATGAATTTATATTTAATACAAACTTACCTGAACCTGTTTTATACGTAATGCTCTACACAAAAGATCGTAAGAACTTTAAAGAATTATGGCTGGAAAAAAATCCAATGAGTTTTAATGCCTCAAAGAATTCATTTATGAATGCGAAAGTTACAGGATCAGAAACTCAAAACCTTTTCACAAAGATGCAGCAAACAGTTTATGCTAATATTAAATCAACCCCTAAAGATGCATTGAAAATAAAAGAAAAGAAATTCATCAATGAATATCCCAATTCTATACTTAGTGCTTATATCCTGGACGGTAATCAGGGATGGAGCCAAAATGAAATCGGAGAATATTTTTCAAAACTTTCTAGAAAAGTTCAAGTATCATCAATTGGAAAGAGAATAAAAAAAGATTTAGATAAAGGTATTCCGGATGTCGGAGAAAAATACAATGATTATAGTGCTCCTAATACGGTTGGAATTGAGAAGAAAATTTCCGAACTAAAAGGCAAATTAACATTACTTCAATTCTGGTCATCCTCCTGTAGTTATAGTAGAACTATGAATAATCAATTGACTCAGTTATATTCAAAATACCATTCTAAAGGGTTTGAAATAATTAGTATTTCTAATGATGTTAGTAAATCTAATTGGATGAAAGCGATCAAACAGGATAATTTAACCTGGCCACAATTAAGCAGTTTAGAAAGCTGGAATGGGAAGATATTTAGTGGCTATGGAATTCATTCCACTCCAACTAATTTTTTGATCGATAAAAATGGAGAGATAGTAGCGAGGAACCTTAGAGAAGATAATCTGGAAAAAGAAATTATAGAACATCTTAAATAATCCGCACTTTCGCCCAGTTCACAACAACGGTTAACCCAAATTCGCGGTAACCGACAAAATTTGACTAATTTTAGAAACAAACCTGGTTCGGAACACGCGGACCAATCCTAACGGATCAATCCGGTACAAGTTGTCTTAACCGAGACGTTGTGAGTAATGTAAAATGACTTAGATAATGAAAGTAACACTAATAAGTATTCCAGTACGAGATCAAGAAAAAGCCTTGAGGTTTTATACTGAAAAATTAGGCTTTATAAAGAAGAAGGATGAGCCTTTAGGTGGTGGAAATAGATGGCTGACCGTAGTTTCTAAAGATTGGCAAGATGGACCAGAACTATTATTGGAACCAGCCCCTAACCACTTTAAACCATCAAAGGTATATCAAGATGCATTATTGGAAGCAGGAATTCCTTGGACACAATTTGACGTTCAAGATGTATCTTCTGAATATGATCGGTTGACAAAACTTGGAGTTGAGTTTAGTATGAAACCTACTGAAATGGGGACAGTAAAAGTTGCAGTTTTTAATGACACCTGTGGTAATAATATTCAACTCGTGGAAGAATTGTAAAATACACTACTACCAATAACGGTTAACCCAAATTCGCGGTAAACGATAAAATTTGACTAATTTTAGAAACCAACCCTGGTCCAGGGCACGTGGACTAATCCGTTCCATTTGCGATAACCGGAATCGTTGTAATGCATTTTAAATAAATCACGAACTTTATAACAATGCTGAGTGAAAACGATATACTCTGGTCCTGGCAAAAAAAGAATAAATAATTCCCTAAACATCTCAATTCAACTGCAAATATTAAATGGCATCTCTAATTTCTATTATAATAATACCAAGAAATTGCCCTCTAACATTCCATAAATTCTGATTGTTATTTCCCCTATATTTATACCGGTTTTAGCAAAAACTAACAAGAATAAAACCTCCCACAATAATAGTTGTGGTGTATTTAAAAACAGATAAAAACTAAAATGGTTATTTCATTATTGTTAATAATTATTGGATTTGCAGCTTTAATTTCTGGGGCCAACTGGTTAGTGGATGGTGCATCTTCCCTGGCGAAAAAACACAATGTATCTGATTTAGTAATTGGATTAACAATTGTTGCCTTTGGCACTTCCGCACCCGAATTAGTGGTCAATTCCATTGCCTCGTTAAATGGATACCCAGATATTATATTAGGGAATATTATTGGGAGTAATAATTTTAATTTATTTATAATACTTGGTACGGCAGGTTTGATTTACCCCATCACCGTTCAATCCTCAACAGTCTGGCGGGAAATCCCAATTTCATTGGTAGCAGCTATATTTTTAGCAGTACTTGCGAATAATTTTTTTCTAGATGAAATTTCTCAAATATCAAGAGTTGATGGGGGAATCTTAATCATAGGTTTTACTGCTTTTCTATTTTATATGTTCAGGCAGATGAAAAAAGAGAAAAATATTGCAGTTTCTTACCAGCACAAATCAAATTTAAAAATATGGGGATTTATATTATTAGGTTTTACAGGTCTTATAATTGGAGGTCAACTGGTTGTTGATAATGGAGTGCTAATAGCAACAAACCTGGGAGTAAGTGAAAAAGTTATTGGTTTGACAATAATTGCTGCAGGAACTTCTTTACCAGAATTATTAACGTCAATTGTGGCGGCCACTAAGAAAAATAGTGATATAGCGATTGGAAATGTGATCGGTTCAAATATTTTTAATATTCTGCTAATATTATCTGTAAGTTCATTCATCAATCCAATTTCATATAACCAAAAATTTAATTTAGATATTCTTATTTTAATAGGAGGAAGCATTTTTCTTTTTATGGCAATGTTTACAGGTAAAAGAAAAAGACTTGACAGATGGGAATCTGCTTTATTATTAAGCTTCTATTTAATTTATACGATCTATTTAGTGTGGAAGGAAATGCACCAAAACATCAGTTAACGGCCCATTATGCGTTATTCGAACAAAATAGATAATTTAGAGCTACCAACTAACAAAACAATAAGCCGACTCCAGAAGCGTCGGGACCACCTCCCTGATCCGCCAACTGGTCATAACAGAGACCTTTAGATGCAATTTTAAGCCACATCACCCTGAAATTTAACACATTGTAAAAAGCAATACAAGTTAATAAATATGTAAATTTTTGGACTGATTTAAACTTCTAAAAACAAAGCGATGAAAAAATTAAAATTTAAAAAGGAAATAAACGCATCAGCTCAAAAAGTATATGAAACGATGCTTGGCTTAAAAAATAAAAAAACTTACGAATATTGGACAGCAACCTTTAACCCTACTTCTACTTATGAAGGTAGTTGGAACAAGGGAAGCAAAATCCTTTTTGTGGGAGTAGATGAAAATGGCAAAAAAGGGGGAATGGTATCGGAAATTGCAGAACACAAACCTGCCAATTTTGTTTCCATCCGTCATTACGGATTTTTGGACGGAGATACAGAAGTAACTACAGGGGAACAGGTAGAAAAATGGGCAGACGGATACGAAAATTACAGCTTTAAGGAAAATAGTGGTATTACAACCGTAACCGTAGAGATGGATGCGATTGAGGAATATTTGGATTTCTTCAATAAAACTTATCCAGAAGCATTAGATAGATTAAAAGAAATTTCAGAACAATAAAAACTGCACCTAACAAGGTTTAATCCAAATTCGCGGTAACCGATAAAATTTGACTAATTTTAGAAACAAACCTGGTCCAGAACACACGCACTAATCCTAACGGACTATCCCGCTAACTTGTTTGAAAAGAGACCATTATCTTTTTTTATGAAAAAAATTCTAAGAAAAAATATTGACAAAGCTTTTTCCTTGATTGGATATAAAATTATTAATGATATCGAATTACAGAAACTATTAATAGATCAAGAATATGCAAATGAGCTCAAATTCATATTAAGTTTTGAACCCAAAAATCTAAATAAATATTTCGAAGTAAGAACTTTATCAAAATCACAATTAAGGCAAGATCTATTTGTTTTGAATGAATTAGATTTTAAGAATAATGGATATTTCGTCGAGTTTGGAGGCTGTAATGGCATCCTTCATAGCAATACGTATTTGCTTGAAAAGGAATTCAACTGGAAGGGAATAATTGCAGAACCTGGAAAAATTTGGCACAGTGAATTAAAATCTAATAGAAATGCATTCATTGAAAAAAAATGTATTTGGTCTGAAACAAATCAGGAAGTAGAGTTTAATGAACCTGAAATTGCATCATTATCGACTATACAAGGATTTGGAGAGAATGATAATCATACAGAACTAAGAAAAATCGGAAAAAAATATTCGGTCAAAACTATTTCTCTAAATGATTTACTTAGAAAATATAACGCACCAAATATTATAGACTATTTGTCTATAGATACGGAAGGGAGTGAATTAGAGATTTTAAAGAATTTTGAATTCGAAGAATATAAGTTTAAGATTATTACCGTAGAACATAATTACACCGGTATTCGTGATTCTATTTATGAACTACTTACTAAAAAAGGGTATAAAAGAGTAAAAGAAGATTACTCGGAATTTGATGATTGGTATGTTTTACAATCATAAGCAAAGTCTAACAACGGTTCATTGCCAATAAGCGGCAGCCTTAGTAAGAAAATAATTATCTTGACCAACAAACCAAGTCTAAGCCGACAAGTCCGCAGCCCTACTCCCGCTACTTGTGTTAACCGAGACCGTTATACCAAATAATTTTATAGAAAATTCAACTATGCAAGCTCCTAAAATCTTAATTGCTCTTTCAATAATACTTTCAACTTCAATTAATTACTCCCAAAGTAATTCGACCACAGAAGAAGAAATAGACTCATTTTTAAATGGATTAACCGGTGAAGAATTTTCAGGAACGATACTGGTTGCTAAAAATGATAGTATAATTCAAAAGAGAGCTTATGGATTTGCCAGTAAAGAACTAAACGTTAAAAACGAAACTGATACAAAATTTAATATTGCCTCGATTACTAAAACCTTTACTGCAGTTGCAGTACTACAATTGTATGAGGCGGGAAAGATTGATTTAAATGCACCAATCGGGAAATATTTAAAAGATTATCCCAACGAGAAAATCAGAGAGTCAGCAACAATATCTGAATTATTGACTCATACTGCAGGGCTCCCAAACTTTTACGTCACCAACTTTCTAGATAGATGTAAATTCGGATTTAAAGAAGTTAAAGATTTCTTGCCGCTTTTTGAGAGTGAACCATTGCTTTCAGAACCAGGTGCAGAATATAATTATGATGCTGCTGGCTATGTACTACTTGGCTTAATTATAGAAGAAGTAACCGGCTCAAGTTATTATCATTATTTGAATAAAAATATTTTCGAGAAAGCTAAAATGCCAAATACAGCGGCTTATAGTGTAGATGCCATAATTGAAAATAAGGCGAGCGGATATACTTTTGCCGGAGATACAACTAAACCTTTAAAGAACAATATTTTCTATTTATCAAAAGCATCTCCGGGAGGATTCCACTATTCCACAGTTGAAGATCTTTTTAATTTTAATAAAGCTTTATTTAATAATAAATTGATAAATCAAGAAACGCTAGAAGTAATGATCGAGCCGCGGGTAAAAGGTTACAATACTCACCTGGGATATGGCATTGATGTAGATCAGCGATACAATGAAATTATCCTAGGCCACAGCGGAGGCTGGTATGGAATAAGTGGCGAGATAATCTATCTCCCAGAATCAGGTTATACCATAACAATTTTGTCTAATGTAGATTCAGCTATGGATTCAGGTAAAGCAATGGTTTCTGACTTTTTTAAAAATTTGCTAGCAGGAAATATCGAGTAAAAATAAATCTAAATTCTAAATATGCGTAATTTTATACTATTCCTATTCTTACTTACATCAATTAGCACCAGTAATCTATATTCTCAGAATAGTGAAAATCTTGATTCAGAAATAACTTCATTTCTGGATACATTAAACTCAAATACATTCTCGGGAATAATCTTAGTGGGAAAGAATGACAGTATTTTTAGCCAACGAACCTACGGCTATTCAAATATTGAACACAAGATCAAAAATGACAGAAACACTAAGTTCAATTTAGCTTCAATTTCAAAATCAATTACAGCTGTCGGAATTTTAAAGCTCTATGATCAGGGAAAAATTGAATTAAATAAGCCAATTGGAAATTATTTAGATGAATATCCAAACCAGAGAGTTTTAGACTCGGTTACCATCCATCAATTACTTACCCACACGGCAGGAACGAAAGCCATTTATGGAGAAGAATATCAAAGAACCAATAAGAACAGATATAGAGAACTGGAAGATTTTTTACCTCTGTTCGAAAATGATTCATTAGCATTTTCTCCCGGAAGTAAATATGAATATAACGGAGGAGGCTTTGTTTTATTAGCATTGATTATTCAAAAAGTAACGGGAGAAAATTATTATGACTACGTGCAAAAGAATATTTTTGATCCTGCAGGGATGGAAGATACAAAAGCACTCGAAATAGATGGTGTAAATTACAACACGGCCGATGGTTATTCTATTTATTTACGTAAAGACAACTCTTTAGCCCGAAACGATTATTTAATATCAAAGGCTTCAGGGTCATCAGGATTTTACTCAACAGCTGAAGATCTATTTAAACTCTCCAAAGCATTAAGAAACTATGAATTACTTAGTAAAGCGACTACTGATCTGATGCTGGAACCTAAAGTGAAGGGCTATAATACACACCTGGGATATGGAATTGATATTGATAACAGATATGAGGAAACTATCGTTGGACATAGCGGAGGCTGGTATGGAATAAGAACTGAATGGATGGATTTCTTAGATTCAAATTACACGGTAATCATTTTATCTAATCTTGATAATGACGGGAAAGAAAAAGTGTCAAATTTTTTCAAATCTAAAATTTCAGGAAAGCCAGAAGTAAAATAACTTGGTACAAGAACAGTTCATCGAAAATAGGCACCACCGTTAGAGAAAATTAATTAACTTAACCAACAAACCAGGTCTTAAGCCGCCAAATCCGCTGCCCTGCTCCCGTTGCTTGTGTTAGCCAGGACCGCTAGATGCTTTGAAAATATTAAATGTGAACAAACGATAAATTCGATTAATTATGACAAAAAATAGCGTTACACTTCACAGAGTTCTTAAAACTTCACCTGAAAAAATTTATCGCGCATTTACGGAGCCAGATGCAATTTCATTTTGGATGCCGCCCTATGGCTTTTTGTGTGTCGTGCATTCCTTGGATGTAAGAAAAGGTGGTACTTACAAAATGTCATTCAGGAATTTTTCAACTGGCAGGGAACATTCCTTTGGTGGAGAATATTTAGAAATCAAGCCAAACGAATTTATTAAGAATACCGATAGCTTTGATGACCCAAATTTGCCGGGGGAAATGACCACTTCTGTTTGGTTAAAAAAAGTATCCTGCGGAACAGAACTGAGCATAATCCAGGAAGGAATTCCGGAAATGATACCTGTTGAAATGTGTTATTTGGGTTGGCAGGAATCTTTGGATAAATTATCGAAATTAGTAGAACCTGAAATTCCAGATTAATATCTGGAAATTGAACAAGACTGCAGGCAACATTGGTTGTCTCCAAAAAGCAGGCGGTGAAAAGTGCTGTTTTTAGACATCAGGCTAAAAAACTCGACGTCCCTGCTCCTCCTACTTTCGATAATCAAGCCCGTTCCAGCCAATGCGGAAATTAGTTCAGCTTTATAAATCAAAATTCCATACAAGAAAATCTTCTGGTTTAAATTCATAATTTATCTTGCAACATCCAGATAAATAAAAACCTCAATGAAAAAGTCAATTTTCGAAATATCAAAGATGGACTGTCCTTCCGAAGAAAATCTAATTCGAATGAAATTAGACGGATTTTCAAGCATCAAGAATCTCGATTTTGACATTCCCAATAGAAAACTTACTGTATTTCATACTGGAGAAACCGATGAAATAGAAGAATCCTTGCTGGGATTAAATTTAGGAACTAAAAAGATAGCTACAGAACAAACCGACCAAACAGATTTTGAAGAAAATTCGAACCAAAAGAAGCTTCTATGGTCAGTACTAGCAATAAATTTTGCATTCTTCATTATCGAGATGACTACAGGCTTAATCTCAAAATCAATGGGCTTAGTGGCAGACAGTTTGGACATGTTAGCTGATTCATTCGTTTATGGAATAAGTCTTTTTGCGGTTGGAGGATCAATTGTTCGGAAGAAGAAAATTGCCAATTTAGCCGGATATTTTCAAATACTACTTGCAATAATTGGATTTGCAGAAGTTCTACGTCGATTTTTTAGCAATGAGGAACTTCCAGATTTTTCTACTATGATCATTGTTTCAATTTTTGCATTAATCGCCAATGGGGTTTGTTTATATCTACTCCAACAATCAAATAGTAAGAAAGAAGCTCATATGAAAGCCAGTATGATCTTCACATCGAATGATGTAATTATTAACCTGGGAGTGATAATTGCAGGACTGCTTGTAAATTGGTTAGACTCAAGTAAGCCAGACTTAATAATAGGGACTATAGTTTTTATGTTGGTGATTCAAGGAGCTATAAGAATTTTAAAACTGGGCAGATAGTCGCACTTACAATAACAACGATTAATCTAAATTTGCCGTACCCGATAAAATTTCAACAATTTCAGAAACTAAACTAATCAAGAACACGCTGACTAACCCTAAAGAATTAATCCGCCAACTTGTGTTAACCAAGACCGTTCTGCAACAAGACAAAATGTAGAATGTAAAAAATTAACAATGGGAAAAATCTCAGCAACAACAGTAATAATAGCAGTATCGGTTTTTTTAATGAGCTTTTTTATTTATTGGAAGGTAATGCGCTATTATAGCAAAAAAGAACTGGGTGAAAAGATGTATAACCAATGGAATGCAAGACTTTATTTTTGGCAAGGCGCTATATTCACCAGTACCGGAATTACATTTCTAATCATGTTTCTTTTAAAATGGGCAAATGTTTTGACTTTTTAGTCGGCTACCAGCAAAAGTAAAGGAAAATACCAATTGTCTGAAATAGTTATCCCGCTTATATAACAAACCACAAATTGGCCAGTTTTAAAAACCCGCACTATCCGGATCACCCTGATCTGCATTATTCAATAAAAAAAAGTAAGCCTTTATGCTCCAGGTGTTTAATTTATTAATTATCGAGAAAATACGATTATTAATATTTTAAGTCTATATTCTAATTTCAATAAATTTTAGTAATTTTCTAAGGAGACTTTAATACTAAAGCTTCCTTATTTAACCCAAACACAATAAATGATGATAATTCAGCCATAATCTCACTAAAATTTTTAATCGGAAATTCCTGTTTTGTTATGATCAAGTCATTTTTAATTAGTGTGCTTTTGCTAATCCCTCCAGTGGGGTACTCACAGGAACAAGATAGCCTGGCTGAACCTATTATTCCCGCAGGAAAGATAGAGCTCTTAAAAAATATAAATATCACCTTCGATATGCGTATGGATTTCCAGGCATACACCTTTAGGGGTGGTGACAACTATTACAACGGAATCCAGTTTGAAAATGGATTTACGGCCCTTGGAATTTCGGGGAAATTACATGAAAAGCTCAATTTTAAATTTAGAAACCGCTTTAATAAAAACAGCGAGGTGCAAACGCTGGATCAGCTTGGAAGCGATATCGAACTGGCCTATGTTGACGTTCAAATCAGCCCTACACTTAATGTTTTCCTTGGAAAAATGCATGCATTTTACGGCGGTTACGAATATGAGTTCAGTGGCCTGGAAGTTTTAGAATATAATGATATTTATGGCAATGCACTTGCCTTTGTTACCGGGGCAGGAATTACTTACCAGGCCTTAGAAAATCATAAATTCGGATTGCAGGTTTTAAACTCACGCACCATGCATTATGATGACCTTTACGGTGATATAGTTGCAGAAAATATCCAGGAACCAGACTGGCCGGTAGCCTTCGTAGGAAACTGGCGAGGAAGCTTTTTTGACGGAAAACTCCAGACAATTTATAGCTTAAGTCATTCCTATGAGGTAAAAAAGAGAGGAACAACTTTTTTAACTCTAGGTCATAAATACCAAAATCAAGATCTCAGCCTGATGTATGACTTTCATTATAGTTATGAACAAGTAGATACAAAGGGAATTGTAACAAATATTTTTAGTGATGAACAGATAGCTGAGGATGTGATGTACATCGAAAACTGGTTGAGAGCAGAGTATCGTTTTAGCCCAAAATTCCAAGGTTTATTAACTCTAATGACCAGTAGCGCCTTTGATGACATCATGAGCAGCAATACCCATATTAGAACGAGCTATGGGATGATCCCCACTATTTATTACAGTCCGTTTAAAAAAATTGATGTCCGGTTTTATTTGGCTTATATAGGCCGGTATTTTGATTATTCGACCTATGCCATAGAAAATCTTGGGCAATCCAGTTATAATAAAAATGAAGTAAGGGTTGGTATTATGGCTCCCCTGTTGTTATTGTAAGCTTAATTCAGCATAAACCATTAAGGCTTCAGAAATTATTAATTCACCAAAAAATAAAACTGCCTCCAGGCTGGGCTTAAAAAACACCGCTTCCCTCCTCCTTTCACCAATAACAGGCAGGGCACTAACTTTTTAAGGGTACATTTGTAATTAATAAATATATAAGAGATATGTTTCCGAAAGACTTCCAGGCATACCTGGCCAATAATACTTTAATAGAAATAAAAGGAGGCAACGTTCGCCCTTCTTTTCTAAAGATTTGGGTGGTAGAAGTGAATGACAGAATTTTTGCAAGGAGCTGGAATAAAAGTGAAAAAAGTTGGTTTACAGAATTTCAAAATACAGGGATCGGAGAGATAAAATACGGAGATAAGATCTTAAAGGTAAGCGGAAAAAAGCTTAATTCGAAAAATCCTATCAATCTTAAAATAAGCGAAGCCTACATTAAGAAATACAATCAACCTGAAAATTTGAAATACTCAAAAGGGATCTCCCAACCTGAATATTTCAATTATACAATGGAATTTTTTAATCAGGATTCTGCCTAAAATATAGTATACCACAAACTTGGTACGAATGCCTTTAAAAATTAGGAGCTTTGGCAGGAAGGCCAATTATCTGTCTCCTGCTCTGCTAACCAGTCCCGTTAAGCAATAGATTCCTAGTTGCTGATCTGAAATAAAAAAAGAACAGTCTATAAAATAAACTGTTCTTAAGATTCCGGTAGAATTTAACCAATTAAGCTGTTTTCGCTAAAGCTGCGTTCGATTTCAAAATACTAACAACTTCATTTCGGTCTTTATTCAATTTGGTTTCTAATCTTTTAATTAGATCCATTTCTTTACCGCTTTCAAATTTCACATCTTCAGCTGTTAACTTCGGATATTTTTCTTGCAAGGCTTTAGATTGCTTATCCCAATCCCCACTGAATTTAAAAATTTCAGTTGTTTTGTTCTCCCCGACTTTATTCTTGGTTTGCATAATTATTTATTTAAACAGTACTTAATTGTACTATTACAAAGATGGGGACAAATACCTGATTTAATGTTACATAAGCAAGGGGTAAGATTACATATCTTACAGGTTTTCCAGGTTACTCTTTCTTTTTTCGCCAATTTTTTTAAAATAAGAAGGAGTATGGCCGGTTACTTTTTTAAACTGGTTAGATAAGTGTGCTACACTACTATAATGTAATCTATAGGCTATTTCCGTAAGATTAAGTTCATCATATAGTATAAACTCTTTCGCTTTTTCCACCTTGTGTTTAATGATAAAATTTTGAATGGTAATACCTTCTACTTCAGAAAACAGATTGGATAAATAGGTGTAATCATAATTCAATTTTTCAGCGATATAATCTGAATAATTCACATTCGGAATTTCTTCAGAATAGTGAATCATCTCAATAATTACATTTTTTATCTTATCTATTAGAATGCTTTTTTTATCATCCAGTAATTCCAAACCAGATATGGCTAAATTAGATTTAAGCTTTTGTTTGAGTGCCTTATCGATATTTTCCTCGATTTCAATCTTTCCCAACTCGATACTGGTGTAATGCAATCCAAGTTTTTCCAACTCAAGTTTTACCATAAGTTTACATCTTAAACTTACCATATATTTTATGTAGAGTTTCATTCTTCTATAAGGAATTGATTAAGCATTCCATTTTAATTAAAGATAACCCATATAAATAACTTTAATGCAGAAGTGACCAGGCACCTAAACAAAAGTCCGGCTTTTAAACTATTAAAATGGATGATTCCTGTCCTGGTGATCCTCCCTTCCATTATTTATTTATTCACGTCCTCCGGAATAGGAAAGATGGCAACAGACCTAACCCAGGCCTATGCAGATAAAGAGCTTTATGAAGAGACCATAGAAAAGGCCAATTCCAACAAAGAGGTAATTGAGTTTATCGGTGAAATAAAACCGATAAATAAAATGATGATTTTGAATGGGGAAGTAAAGTTTACTGGCAATAATAAAATTGTGAATTCAACTATAAAGATTACCGGTGAAAAAGAAACAGCCAAAATGGATATTACTGCAAAGCGGGAAAATGATAACTGGCAGGATGAAAAAATAAATATCCGAGTTAAAGGACCGGAAAATAATAAAAGAACAATTGAAATTGTAAATGCACCCTAAAACCAAAGGCAGTAAGCTATGACTCAAATTCGGGCTAACCGATAAAATTTGATCAACTTAACATTGTATATTCTTTTATTGAAAGTTTTCATAATTTGGGATATAAAAGTAAAGGACAATGAAGAAGGAATATTTTGTGGAAGAAGGGTCCATAGTTCGCGAGATCTGGGGAAAAGGAGACACTATTCTTTTTATTTTCGCCGGAGCTTCGGCAGAATTTGCCCTGAGCAAAGCTGTAGACTGGTTATATTTCACGGGGAAACTGCCCGCCGATCCCCTGGGCAGGTTATTCTCTACGGTTTCCTATGCCCGGAGCATTGTGTTTTCAGATAAAGAATCGGCGCTATCGGCAATCGATACTATAAATGCCATCCATTCTTCGGTAGAAGACAGGCGCAGATCAAAGATCCCTGACTGGGCATACAGGGATGTGCTTTTTATGCTTATAGATTATTCCATAAGGTCTTTCGAAATTATGGAACGCAAACTTAGCGAGACTGAAAAACAAGAGGTATTTAATGTATTCCAACGGGTCGGTAAACGAATGAATATTAACGGCCTTCCCTCAAACCTCACTGAATGGGAGAAAATGAGGAGGGAACACCTGAGCAGGAATCTGGAAAATAGCAAATATACACGTGACCTGTATTTACAATACCGAAAACATCTGGGGGCAGGACGCTACAAGTTATTACTAGAGTCTCAAAAACTGGTCACACCCCAAAAAGTACAAGGATTGCTTAAAATGAAAGGCACTTCACAATTAAGACCTCTAATAGGTCTATACAAATTTAGCCGAGACATCAAATTAGATCCACTGTTGAAAGTGCTGATCCTGCCTCCAAAATATAAAAAAGAAATAAAGGACCTTGATTATACTCCGGCCTGAACCACTGCCTTTTAAAATAAACAGGAGTTCAGGTTTGATCTTATGGGGAGGTTCCTGGAAGTTCAGGTGCCTTGCTTTTAAAAAAGAGAAAGAGGTGTGCAAGCGAGGCTGGGAATTCGTGGTTAGGGACTGTCTCGTTTAAATTAATTACCTTCCTTCACAAAATAAGCTGTTAACCCAGTCCAGGATTTTTCTTTAATCTCAAATTTAACTAGTTTTCCGTCCCTAACTGAAACCCGAATGCTTAAATATTTTATCTGTCTTTCCCTGATGTTTGCTTCCGCCTGCGGAAATAAGAATCAACCGGAATCCGAACCTCAAACAGAAAAAGAACTTTCTGCCAAAGGCACTTCACTAATCATCCTTGGAACCATTCAGGATGCCGGATCGCCTCATATAGCTTGTAAAAAAGAATGTTGTGCACAGCTTTTTGATAAGCCTGACAAGGACAGGCAGGTGGTGTCTTTGGGCCTGTACGATGCTGTAAATGATAAAAAGTACCTGTTTGAAGCAACTCCTGATATGCCCAGGCAAATGAAGGCCTTAAAGAATTTTGGAGGTAAAAATAACGAAGAACTTGCCGACGGGATTTTTCTTACCCACGCCCATATTGGGCATTACACAGGCCTGATGTATTTAGGAAAAGAGGCTACAGATTCCCGGAATGTGAATGTTTTCACAATGCCGAAAATGAAAAACTTCCTTGAAACCAATGGTCCCTGGGATCAGTTGGTGAATCGAAAAAATATCCGTTTAAAACCGCTGGAAGATGAGAGCCAGATTAGTCTTTCAGAAAATATAACTGTCACTCCCTTTATAGTTCCGCATAGAGATGAATATTCTGAAACCGTAGGTTACAGGATCCAGGGGCCAAATAAAACCGCCCTGTTCATTCCGGATATAGACAAATGGGAGAAATGGGATAGAGATATAATTAAAGAGATCAGGCAGGTGGATTATGCTTTCTTGGATGCCACATTTTTCAGCGGAAAGGAAATAAACAACAGGGATATTTCACAGATCCCGCATCCCTTTATTATAGAAAGTATGGAGAAATTCAAGGGACTAAGCAAGGCAGAGAAGCAAAAAATTATCTTTATCCATTTTAATCATACCAACCCTGTAATAAACCCTGAATCTGAGGAAACAAAGCAAGTCCTGAATAACGGGTTTAGAATAGCCAGAATAAATGAATCCTTTAGTTTATGATTCTATAATAATATAGCTTACAGCTTTAATCCTCCTCTCCTATTAATCGGCTTTTGATTCTTTAGGCTTCTTAACGTTCAACATTGGTTAAAAAAAAGATAAACTGTCTTTAAAAAAGAATGAACGTTCATTTTTGACTAATTTTGCATTAGAATCAGAACAGAAATGAGCGGAGCATCGAAAAGTCAAATCAAACGAGAGGCACTTGTAAAAGCTACGGTAAAACTGGTAAACAATAACGGTTTTCACGCTACACCAATGTCTAAGATTGCCAAAATGGCAAATGTTTCTCCTGCCACCATCTATTTATATTTCCAGAACAAACAGGACCTCATCAACCAGGTTTATTTAGAAGTAAAAGCAGCATTTACTGACTATGCATTCCAAGATTATAATGAAGAACAATCTGTAGAGGAAGGGTTTGAGATCATTTGGAGGAACATTGCTGATTTTAAACTTAAAGAGGTCGATAAAGCCTTGTTTCTGTCTCAGTGTGACAACACACCTATGATCGATGAAGAAGGCAGACAGGAGGGTCTGAAACATCTGCAGCCCCTACTCGACCTTTGGGAAAGAGGAAAAGAAGCAAAGATCATAAAAAACATATCCCCTTACCTGCTTTACGCCTATACAATTTACCCCCTTGCATTTTTAATGACCATATCGCAACGGGAAATATTTAAATTGGACGAAACACACCTACAAGAGGCCTATAAAGCGGCCTGGGATAGTATTAAATTATAGAACTAAAAAAACGAGGAATGAAGAATACCATATTATTAGACAAAAGACCAGTTGGAACTCCTCAGGTATCCGACTTTAAGTTTACTCAAGAAGAGGTACAGGAACCAAAATCAGGAGAGATCCTTTTAGAAACCAAATATGTTTCGGTAGACCCATACTTAAGAGGAAGAATGAATGATGCCAAATCTTACATTCCGCCTTTTGAACTCCAGAAACCAATCGTTTCGGGCATAGTAGCAGAAGTTATAGAATCAAAAAACAATAATTTCAGTAAAGGAGATTATGTATCCGGAATGCTGGAATGGAAAAGAAAGCAGGTATCAACCGGAGAAGATCTGCACAAGGTCGATCCTGCCCAAGCCCCACTTTCAGCATACCTTGGCATCCTGGGGATGACAGGGCTTACCGCTTACCTGGGGTTAACGGAGATCGGAAAACCTAAAGAAGGGGAAACCCTGTTAGTTTCGGGTGCAGCCGGAGCAGTAGGAAGCGTTGTTGGTCAAATTGGAAAAATAATGGGCCTACGTGTTGTAGGGATTGCAGGTTCAGACGAAAAAATAAGGATGCTTAAGTCCGAATTCGGGTTTGATGAAGGAATCAACTATAAAACCACCGGAAATATGAAAGAGGCCATCGCAAAGGCTTGCCCAAATGGTGTTGATGTGTATTTTGACAATGTTGGAGGAGATATTTCGGATGCAGTGCTTTTCAATATCAACAAATTTGCAAGAATGGTCATTTGTGGAGCTATTTCGGTATATAACGAAACTTCACTTCCAAAAGGCCTAAGCGTTCAACCTTTTCTTATCAAGAACAGCGCACTTATGCAGGGATTCATTATCGGAAATTTCACCGAGAAATTCCCGGAAGCTATGCAACAGCTTGCCGGCTGGTTAAAAGCAGGTAAACTGAATTATGAAGAAACCATTGTGGAAGGATTTGAAAATATTCCGCAAGCCTTTATCGACCTGTTTTCAGGGAAAAACAAAGGTAAAATGGTTGTGAAAGTTTAATTAGAAATAAAAAATAAAAGCTATGAAAGTATTATTTGTATTGACCTCCCACGACGAATTGGGAGACACAGGAAACAAAACGGGGTTCTGGATAGAAGAGTTCGCTAACCCCTACTACACTCTTTTAGATAAGGGAGCTGATATAACAGTGGCGACTCCAAAAGGTGGAAAAGCGCCAATAGACCCGAATAGTGATTCTCCGGATGCTCAAACCGAAGACACCAAGCGTTTTCATAAAGATGAAGCAACACAAAAGCTGATCAATAATACCGTAAAGCTAGAGGATGTAAATCCCGATGATTACGATGCCGTATTCTACCCCGGAGGTCACGGACCGCTATGGGATCTCGCTGAAGACAAAACTTCCATAAAAATTATTGAAAGTTTCAATGCCAAACAAAAACCAATTGGCTTTGTCTGCCACGCTCCAGCTGCACTAAAGAACGTGAAAAAAGAGAATGGTGAACCTTTGGTAAAAGGCAAAAAAGTAACCGGGTTCACTAATACTGAAGAAGAAGCTGTACAGCTCAAGGACGTCGTTCCGTTCTTAGTGGAAGATATGCTCAGGGAAAACGAAGCGATCTACTCTAAAGCCGGAGACTGGGAAGCATATGCGCTGGTTGACGGAAATCTGATCACTGGTCAGAATCCTGCATCTTCAGGATTGGTAGCAAACAAACTGTTTGAAATGCTTAAATAATCCCAATAATTTTAAATAAAAAGCGTCTGTAGACCAATTCGTTTACAGGCGCTTTTTATTTCCCGGATTTCGAAACAGTCTAAATCATCTCAGGTATAATTCTAGTCTTATTTTGTATTTTTCACCAATCCAAATAAGATATTCAACTACTTTTGATATTTTAAGAGTATACTTCTAAAAGAATTATCGTTAGCAATGTGAGTTTCGGAATAAAAAAAACCTCAAATAATGGATATAGAGAGTTTGGTACAACAATGGTTTTCAAAATGGGAAAACGGAGATTTCCTGAATTTACCAATATCAGATAACTTTAAACACACCAGTCCGTATGGAACGATTGCGGGGAAAAACCAATATCTGAGCCTGGTGGAAGCCAACAGAGGCAAATTTCTAAATCATCGTTTCGAGATCCTTGATGAACTTTATGGACAAAGCAAAGCCTGTATAAGATACACTGCAATTCACGATGACTTTAGTTTGGAGGTCACCGAATGGCATTATATAAAAAACGGATTAATTGAAGAAATAGTGGCTTATTACAACATTGAAGAAAAGCGAATTGAAATTGAGAAATAAAACCCGAAAGTTATTTTATTTTTGGTCTTTTGTACTTTTAACCCGCAATTTCGATTAAAATTGGCTTTAAACAGAAGAATAAGAATTTCTTAAAAAGATCATCTTTGATAGTTTCAACTTATACCTCAAATGAATAGGATCAACCATTTAAAAAGTAAGAATAATTTTACCGACTCTATTCTTAGCCCCCTGAGGAAAGTAAAAAAGAAAAGCCGAAATAAACTTTTCTTTTTTCAAAAGATCAGGAACAATTACATTATTCAAAGAAACCTGAAAAAAGGCGTTTTTGCAGTTGAGATCCAAAGCTATATGGGGCTTGGTGCAAATTTGATCTGGGCCCTGGAAATTATGGCCTTTTGTAAGGAAAGAGAGCTAACCCCCCTGTTTAAGTTCACTTCAGCTAATTCTAAAGAAAAGGAAGATAACTTCGGAAATTATTTTGGTATAAAGAACTCTTCAAACCTAAAAAGGCCCATTCAGTTCGCCAAAATGAGAACTTTTAAGGATCTGAACCTTAATTTTGACTGGAATTACAATGCCAAACTCAACTTAGAATTAACGCAGGAGTTATTGAATAAGTACCTTATAATTCATAAAGATATCCTGAGTGAGGTGGATGCTTTTTGTAAGGATCATTTTAAAGGCAAAAAAGTTCTGGGTGTACATTACCGAGGAACCGACAAAAAATCTGAAGCACCACTGCTGTCTTATGGGGATATAGAGAAGAATATACAATATTTCTTAACTCAATATCCAAAAACAAACCTGTTATTCATATCCAGCGATGATGAAAATTTCATTAAGTATATAGAGCAGTCTTCCCTGAACCTGCCAATTGTTTATAATGATGATTCAGTAAGATCTTCAGATAATACCGCGATTCACTCTTCCGGTAAAAATCTCTATAATATTAACCGGGATGCGCTAATTAATTGCCTCCTATTATCAAAATGCGATGCCCTGATGAAGACGGCATCAATATTAAGCGCCTGGTCAAAGTTATTCAACCCACAGCTGCCATTAGTGTTTCTAACTGAGCCTTACAAAGAATATCAGTACTTTCCGGAAAAAGAATTAGCGAAGGATGTCTTGTTTAAGCCAATAAGCTAGAAGATGTAAATAGCCTTAAGATAAAATGCCCCTGAAATTTATCCATTATAGCTTCAGCCGTTATTATTGAAAAGATGTGCCATTAATGAAGGGTATAAACAAATCGAAGTCCATATAAAATGCGAATCGATTAAATGCAGATATATAAGTTGAAAATACTATTTTAGACAGATTTTAAACTCATTATCTATTAAATACTTATTTAGTTTATTCTCTGATTGCTTAATAGGCGAAAGCCATAAATAACGGAATTAATGATAGCCCCCAATGATGATCTTTATGAAAAAGCACGAGTAAAATCACTGGAATCTTATAATATCCTAGACACTCTCCCGGAAAAGGACTACGACAACCTTACAGCTATAGCAGCCGAAATATGTGGCACTCCTATCGCCTTAATTAGTCTTCTGGATCATACAAGGCAATGGTTTAAATCTCACCAGGGAATAGCGATTTCGGAAACCCCAAAAGAACATTCGTTTTGCAGGTATGCTATCGAGGATCCTGATAATATAATGATCATCCCGGACGCAAGGAAGGACCGGCGCTTAATTAATAATACCCTTGTTAACGGAAACCCTGAAATGATCTTCTATGCCGGTGTACCTCTTAAAAACGAAGATGGCTTTCCCCTGGGTACACTTTGCGTGATTGACGATAAACCAAACGAACTAAATAAAAACCAGATCAAGTCTTTGCAAGCCCTTGCAGAACAGGCAATAAATCTTCTTGAGCTGAGAAGAAAGAGAATCGAACTTGAAAATGCATTTAAAGAAGTAGAAAGAAAGAACCGGGAACTTGAGAAGTTCGCTTTTGTTGCGGCTCACGACATAAGTTCTCCCTTAAATAATATTGCGTCACTGGCAGAAATTATATTAAGTGATACCGACGGGAAATTAGATATCCAGGAAAAACAAGTCCTTGAAATGATAAAGGGTTCTGCCGGAAACCTAAGAGAACTGGTAAACGGATTACTACAATACACCCAGTCAGAAAAACTATTAAAAGAAAATCTCGTAGAGATAAAAATTGAAACTTTGAAAAAAGATCTCGAAAGCCACTTCTATTCAAATAAAGATTGCCATATAATTTTGAATACAAAGCTTGAGAAGATTTTGGTTAACAGGACAGCAATAGAGCAGATCCTTATCAATTTACTTACCAATTCAGTTAAATATAATGATAAGGACTTTACAGAAATCGAGATTGGGATAAGCGAAAATGAAGATGAACTTGAATTTTATGTTCAGGATAACGGTCCGGGAATTCCTGAGAAAGACCAGGAGAGCATCTTCAATATTTTTGAGATAGTCACAGCCAAAGACAGGTTTGGAAATAAGGGTACAGGAATTGGCCTTGCTACCGTAAAGAACCTTATTAAGACTTTGGGAGGAGAAATCCGGGTCGAATCTAAACCCGGTGATGGGGCACGATTCATTTTCAATATTAAGCCAATAAGTACAGCTCATAAATCAAAACAAAAACCAGTATTAACTTAAGCTTGGCACCCAGACTTATTGCTATTTCAGGAAAGGTGAAATCCGGAAAGAATAAGACCCTGAATTTTCAGGATTTACAAAAAAGGCCTGATTGCTATATTCCTTTCTTCAGATTAAATTAGAAGTTTGTTGGAATTTTTAACCAGTGAGCAATGGACCGAAGTAAACAGACAGCCGATATTTTCGATAAATACGCCCTGGCTTATCAGGACAAATATATGGACCTCCATCTTTATGAGGATTCCTTAGAGAAGTTTTGCAATGAGCTAGAGAAAAAGAAAGCCCGGATTCTTGAAATAGGCTGCGGCCCGGGAAATATCACCAAAGTTTTACTTAAAAAACGTCCCGATTTAAAAATCCTGGGAATTGACCTGGCTCCGCAGATGATCCACCTCGCAAAAATCAATAATCCTGAAGCCGAATTTATGGTAATGGACTGCAGGGAAATCGCTGAATTAGACCGGAAATTTGATGCCGTAGTTTGCGGCTTTTGTCTGCCATATCTTTCCAAAAATGATTCCTTAAGGCTCATTGATAATATTTCAGAATTGTTGAACTCCCGGGGTCTTTTCTACCTCAGCACTATGGAAGCCCGGCACAACAGGTCTGGGTACGTAGGTTCAAGTTCGGGAGAAGAAAATTTATATACCTGGTACCACGAAGCTGAATACCTTAGAGCTCATATAAAAAAGAATAATTTTGAACTCCTGGCATTAAGCCGAATTGAAAACCCGGTTTATTTGGATAATTCTATTAAAGATTTGTTGATATTAGCAAAAAAATCCTAATGCTGGAAAATGGGAAATAGTAAATTTGTTGTAAGAAATGCAAAACCTGAAGAGTTTCAGGAAATTGGGCAATTAATGGTGAAAGTTTATTCTCAACTGGAAGGCTTTCCAAACCAGGATGCACAACCCGAATATTACAGACTCCTGGCAAACATCGGGGAATTCACCAAAAAGCCCGGCACCGAATTATTGGTTGCCTTGTCGCCTGAAGGAAATATTTGTGGCGCCGTGGTTTATTTCAGCGATATGCAATATTATGGTTCCGGCGGAACAGCTACAAAAGAGAAAAATGCCTCTGGTTTCAGGTTACTTGCAGTAGATCCTTCAGCCAGAAAAAAAGGAATCGGGAAACTCCTTACCAGGGAATGCATTAAAAAAGCCAGGGAAAAGAAACAGAAGCAAGTAGTGATCCATACAACCAAAGCTATGCAAACGGCCTGGAAAATGTATGAACAACTTGGTTTCAAAAGATCGGAAGATCTGGATTTCATGCAGGAAGAATTACCCGTTTTCGGATTCAGGTTGACATTAGATTAAAAACTTACATTGAGTTCTTCTCCAAGCTTTATCCCATTAAAAATTCTTATTTTCATTACTTAAGCAAGGCTTCATTCCCTACCCGGGCCCTAATTATTGTTCAATTTTCAAACTTTAAAGATGTTTCCATTGAAGCCCTTCTTCATACTGTTATTTGTTACAACCCTCAGCTTTTCCCAGAACACCAAACTAAGCATACTTGACAGTCACTCAAAAGAGCCCATAGAAGGAGCTAATGTATTGGCAGGTGATTCAGGAAGCGGTGGTACCACCGATAAAAATGGAAACTTTAGTCTTCCGGAAAATATTTCTACCCAGGATTCACTGGTGATCTCCCATCTTGGTTACAAAACCAGAATATTGAGCTTTTTTGATCTCAGAAAATCCAGGTTCAGAGTATATCTCAGGAAGACCAATGAAAACCTTGAAGAAGTCAACATTAGAAGCAACACCCGGCTTCAGCACAGAATCCGGTATGAGAGCCTCCCGGAAATGAAGGATGGTATCTTTGCATTCGGCTCGGTACTTACTGGAAATAAACTATACCTTGTAGGCGGCAACCTCTCTCACACCACTAATAAACGCAGGGAGTTTATGGAAAGAGCCGGTATGACCCGCGCAACCTTCAAGGATTTTACCAGGGCAATGCGATCTGATCTTAACTGGCTTGAATATTCTGAAAATTTACATATTTATGACCTTAATACAGGCAAATGGAGTACCTCCCCGCTGAAGTTTGAAAAGCGTGCTTTCCTTAACCTTAACGCCATTGGCAACAAACTATATGCTACCGGAGGAAAATCCCTTTCCACGAACAGAATAAAGCAATACCTCGGGAACAAAATAGAGATCTACGACATTGAAAATGACAGCCTTTATACCGATTTAACCAATCCGCATCAGGCAGTGAATTTTGCATCTTTTGTATATGATGATCAGCTTATACTCCTTGGTGGTTCTACAAAAAGGAAGAGAAATCAGGGAAAGGTGTATACCGATAAGATGCATTTATATAAGCCTGAAACCGGTTATTGGTACGAAGTGGCTAAGATGCCGAAAGCCAAAGAGACCACGGGTATCCTCCTTAACAATAAATTTTACCTTATTGGCGGGTTCAACAAAAGTCCGCTTAAAAGCATCGAATCTTACGACATTAAATCGGGAGAATGGACCAATTTGGGCGAGCTCTTCGAAAATATGGAAAGACCGGGACTGGCTGCCCACGGCGAAATAATCTACATCTACAATAAAGGGAAACTTCTTAGCTTTAACACCCCCACCGGAAAGTTAAGTGAATATTATATAGATCTTAATCTTCAATATGCCGCTTTACATTACTATAACAACCATTTATATATTGTGGGCGGGGCACGCGAGATTAACTTTGAGGTTATTCCTTCCCAAAAAATTTACCGGATCGCTCTGGATGAATTCCGAAAAACGGAAGTCAAGAGATTTAAAGTGCTGGATAAGAATATTTACTGATCACCAGGCTTTAGTTGTCTTCATTTACGACGCCCCTTAAATCAATATAATTGATTTGAGCTGCACAGAATTTGCCCAAATTTGATAACTTTAGCTCTTCAGTTAAAGCTTAGGTTTGCTCTGCCTTATGATGAGTTTTTACTGAGGTTATAAGGCTTGTTAATATGCCGGTTAAAGCGAAAGGAATTCCTGTTTAAGCAAAAACAAAAATGCCCAAACTCAATATCAAAATATCAAAAAAGGATTCCTCTTTTAAAGCTGAACTGCAGGGAACAAACCGGTTTCAGGAAGATGCTTTCAGCTTTGAGAATGAAAAATATTTCCTGGTCACCAACGGAGTGAATTACAATTTCAATAGCCCAAAGGCTGAAGAAAACGCAAGATATTGCCTTTCGGAATACGAAAGAAAAGGAGATGATTTTTTTAAGGATTTCCGCGGTAGTTTTTCTGGAGCGATCTATGACAAATCTGAAGATAAGTGGCTTATATACACCAATCAGTTTGGGGAGCAATCCCTGTTCTATACCCAAACCGAGAATGAATTTTTCATAAGTTCCGATATCTTTGAGCTTACCCGGCAATTACAAATTAGCAAAACTTCTTACGGTCTTGATAAAGAAGCGGCTTATTATCTTTTAACTTATGGCTATATGCTTAGGGACCTCACTCTTGTAGACAAGATCAAAAAGATAGAGGCCGGGCATTATCTGAAAATAAACAAAGGGGAGCTTCTTAAAAAACAATACTTCAGCATAGACAACACTCCTGAACCTAAACTTGGTTCAAAAGATGCCATAGAAGGCATAGACCTCCATTTCCGTAAGGCTGTGGAAAAGGAATATGAAAAAGACCTCAGGTATTCCCGTGAGCATTTTGCCACGCTCAGCGGAGGCCTGGATAGCCGGATGACGGTTTGGGTTGCGAATGAAATGGGCTATAAAAACTCCACCAACCTCACTTTTTCTCAAAGTGACTATCTTGATATGGAACTTTCCCGGAAGATAAGTAAGCATTTACACCAGAAATGGCATTTCGCCGAACTAGATGAGGGGGAACATCTAATTGACGGTATAGACCAAATGGTGAAGGATACCAATGCCCTGTATCACTATTCAGGGGCCTCTGCCCTCTCCAGAATAAAATCTTTTTCCACTGAAAACTACGGACTGGTGCATACCGGGCTGCTGGGCGATGCGGTACTGGGCACTCATAACCCTGATAACGCTTATGCCGAAGCAACTCAGGTGAAGGCAACTTCGCGGCGCTTAATGCACAGAAACCAGAAAGATCATCTTAGACAGTATCGCAATAATGAAACGGCAGAATTATATGTACGCGGATTTAACGGAATCCTCTCGAACAGTGCGATGCTTCAAAATTTCTCTGAGGCGGCATCACCGTTTCTGGATGTAGATTTCTTCAATTTCTGTATGAGCATTCCGGCTGAATATCGGGCTCATCATAAGATCTATAAAAAGTGGATCCTGGAAAAATATCCACAGGCAGCCAAATTCAAATGGGAAAGCATCAATGCTAAAATTACAGACAAATCGGTTCTGATTAGAGGCAAAGAAATTCCGCTGAAGCATTTTGGAAAATTTGTTGTAGAAGGTTTCTTTCACAATATAGGGAGGCCGGTGAACAACACTTATTCAAAGGCGCATATGAACCCTTTTAATTACTGGTACAGAACCAATGAAAAACTTCAGAAGTATTTATGGGGGTATTTTGAAGAGCATATGCCCCTGGTGAAAGATGAAGAACTTAAAAGTGACTGTATGGAATTGTTTAAAAAAGGAAATGCCATAGAAAAAATGCAGGTGCTTACTTTACTATCGGCAATCAAACAACTTGGTATTTAACTTTAATTTGTAAAGATGGAGGATTTCAAAAATTATAAGGTTCCCGCATCAACCAGAATCGGGCACGTTCATTTAAAAGTAGCAGATCTGGACCGAGCACTGGAGTTCTACTGTGGTCTCCTTGGCTTTGAAATCACCACTACCTATGGAAATGAAGCTGCGTTCATTTCAGCAGGAGGCTATCATCATCATATTGGACTGAATACCTGGTTCAGTAAAAACGGAGAACCCGCCCCCAAAAATGCCGCGGGCTTGTTCCATACTGCAATTCTTTATCCTACCCGAAAAGACCTGGCAGAAATTTTCCAAAGACTTAGGCTTGCTGGTTATCCGGTAACAGGAGCTTCAGATCACGGGGTATCGGAAGCTTTATACCTTGAAGACCCCGATAAGAATGGTGTAGAGCTATACTGGGATAAACCGGAAGAACTGTGGCCAAAAAATCCGGACGGCTCTTTGCATATGTTCACAAAACCGCTTGACCTTCAGGGTCTTCTTAATGAACTTAAAGAATCAGGCGATAATTAGCCTGAAATGAATAATTTTGCCGCCTAATGTATTATTCAATCTATGAAAAAGATCGACCTTTCCAGCTGGAACCGAAAAGAACACTTTGATTTTTTTTCTCAATATGACGATCCTTTTTTCGGAATAGTTACCGAGGTAGATTGCACAAATGCTTACCGGTTTGCCAGGGAAAATAAGTATTCCTTCTTTGCCTGGTATCTTCATAAAGCGATAACCGCGGTAAACAAGATTGAAGAATTCAAATACCGCATCTTAGGGGAAGAGGTGGTTCTTTATGATGTTGTTCACGCTGCCTCCACTATCGGCAGAAAAGATGGGACTTTCGGATTTTCGTTTATCCATTTTTCAGAAGATTTTGATGTTTTTAATACCGATCTTCTGGAGGAAATAAAGAATGTAGAAAACACTACAGGACTTCGGGCAAATGAAGATGCAGCCAGAAAGGATGCCATTCACTTCTCTACCCTGCCCTGGAATAAATTTACCGGATTAACCCACGCTAAAAATTTCAATAATAAGGATTCGGTTCCTAAGATAAGTTTCGGAAGGGCTTTTGATTCCGGCTCCGGAAAGAAGTTACCCGTGGCGGTGAATGCCCATCACGGATTGATGGACGGGATACATCTTGCCAGGTTTCTTGAAGAGTTCCAAAAACTTCTGAACGCCTAGTTTTTTCTGGGTATTTATTATGTTTCCTGAATAAAATTTTAAACATACTTTAACTAAAAACAGGTTGAATCCGGGATCTTCCAGGCACTTGCTCTCATCAAAATTTGATAAATTGAAATCAATAAAACTGAAGATTGATGAAAGCCCGACAAAAAGAACCACAAAAGACCTGTCTTTTAGAATTTCAGGAGAATTATGAAAATCTTGAGTACCTTCGTTCTGAAATTTCCAGCTGTCTTATCACTGAAGATAATCTATGGCTTAGCTATGATGAAGATGCCGGAATAGAAAGACTAAGCAAAACAGAAAAAGGCTATGGAGGACATAAACATTATGAGCTCAGCGACTTTTTCGATCTGCCGGAAGAAAATGGCGAAGTTGATATGGAGGCCTTGGCTTACGCCGAACCCTATCTTTGGTTTTGTGGAAGTATGAGCCTGAAGCGTGACTCCCCTTCTCCTGATGATTCCCTGGAAGAACAATTAGAAGACCTGGCAGACATAGCCATAGATAAAAATCGCTTTAGTCTGGGCTGCATCCCCTGTATTAAGAAAAACGGGAACTTTGAACTCCTGAAAGAAGCTGAATATAAAGGAGAGACCATTAAAGCAAGGATGCTTCGAGGCGGCACTAAAAGCACCGAACTTCACAATGCCCTGGTTTATGATGAGCATCTTCATAAGTTTATGGAGATTCCCTGTAAAGACAATGGCTTTGACATAGAAGGCCTTGCTGTATATGGGCATCGTTTGTTTATAGGATTACGCGGGCCCGTGCTTAACGGTTTTGCCGTGATCCTGGAGATAAGCTTTAAGACTGTAGATAACGAGCTTATTTTAGAGCGTAAACCTGCAGAAGATAAATTATACCGCAAACACTTTTTAGACCTTCACGGTACCGGAATACGCGAACTGAATATTACAAAGAACGGGGACCTTTACCTGCTTGCAGGCCCTACAATGGATCTTGACGGAACTATTAGTATCTATAAGATAGAAGGCGGATTAAAAGACGAATATTCCAGTGTGGTGCATAACCCTACAAGGTTATTTGATGTAGCCCGTGGAGCAGAATTAGAACACGGCCAGGATAAGGCTGAAGGAATGGCCTTTCTACCTGACGGCAGTTTACTTATAACTTATGATTCACCTGTACCGGAAAGACTGGAAGGTAAGAATGGGGTATGGATGGACCTTTATGCCCTGGATTAATTATTTTTTTGAAATAAATGATCATTGAATAAGCAACCTATTTTCTTTTTTGCATCTATGAAGTAAACTCTAAAACCTAAAAATGAAAAACCTTCTAACTCTGCTAAGTGTAATGCTATTAATTTTGGGATGTTCAGATGACGGCACCCCTTCAGAGAAGGTAAATATCAGGTTAAGGAACCTCAGCTCCTATGACTTCAGTAATGTGGTTGTAGGTACTCCCGGCGGAACCGTAAATTACGGCAATATTCCGTCAAGAGGTATTACCGAATACGAAAGTTTCGAAACTGCCTACCGATATGCTTTTATAGAATTGCAAATAGACGGAGATACCTTCACGATACAGCCCATAGATTATGTTGGGGAAACTCCGCTTGAAAACGGAAATTACACCTATGAGATAAATGCCAACGATTCTCAGGAAAGGTATGGCCGACTCATTTTGCGTCTTAGAGAAGATTAACCGCATTATCATAGGGCAATGAAAAGTTATAACCTGAAAACAGAAAGATTTCTCCTAAAAGAAATCGAACAGGATGATATCACATATATTTATCAGGGGCTATCTCACCCTGAAGTCATAAAATATTATGGAGTAAGTTTTCACTCCCTGGAAGATACTCGGATGCAAATGGAATGGTATGCCGATCTCAGGAAAAACCATACGGGCATATGGTTTGGCATCTATTCCTTAGAAACCCTGGAGTTTTGTGGTGCCGGCGGATTCAATAATCTGGAAAAACAACATCATAAGGCTGAAATAGGTTTTTGGCTGCTGCCTGAATTCTGGAAGAAAGGAATTATGAATGAAGTAATGCCTGAATTAATGACTTTTGGCTTTGAACATCTTAACCTCAACCGAATTGAAGCCTTTGTGGAAAGTGAAAACCTGAGTTGCAAAAAAGCTATTGAAAAATGTAATTTCATTCTGGAAGGAAGAATGAGGGAATGTGAAGTGAAAAACGGGAAATATATAGACGTGGATACTTACGCTGCGCTTAAGCCAAAATAAAAACTAACTTCACAAAAATCATTCAGAAGACAGGTCGATCTTCAGCTTATTCTTCAAATATTCCAAAATCTCCTTTTCAACCACTTCGGTATCCTTAGACTTTATATTGCTTCCAATAAAGTGGGTTCCAGGAGTTTCAAGAGCTGTAAGTTCAACCAGTGAATCTGGCGTAGCGAATTGTTTATGGACTTCGGGATAAAAACTTACCTCTACGTGCTCGTCTTTTTGAATAAAATTTTGTTTATAATACAATGTAAGTACCGGAGTTTTTACTTTTTTAAATGTTTGTGGCGTCATTGTGGTCTCAACCAAAGACTGCAGGTCTACCAGCGCACTTGAAGGATAGACTGTATCCCAATACTGCCGCGCAATCTCCTTTTGATGGGAAACCTTCTTCCGTTCCCCAAAAGAAACCAGCCTTGCCACCTCATAGCCCCAGGGAGAATTCAAAATAAAGGCTCCCGGCACATCGTCTTCCAGGTTAGGAGACATATTAATAAGAGCGTATACCAATTCAGGATATTCGGCAGCCAGTTTAATGGCCAGCGTTCCGCCGGTAGATGTACTCATAATTATCACTTTCCGCCCAATGAGATTTCCAATCACTAAAGCTTCTTTAGCCGAATTCCAGGCTGCTTCAGGAGAGAAATTCTCCAGAGATTCTGCAGGTTTCAAACCGTGATCTCCCCAACGTGTCAGAAATAAATTGGCATTAAGGCTGTCTGCAATATTTATATTTACCGGAAAACCATCTCTGTAACTTCCTGCAAATCCGTGAAGATAAACAAGGCTATATTCCGTGATTTGAGGAACCGAATCCTGCCATTTGATCCGTGCCTGATTATCCTTCCGGACGGGTTCTGATGCCTCCCTCCTTTTCACATAGTCTTCAAGCTGCTGGAGATCTTTCGGCAAATCAGGAAGCTCATAAGAATAGGATGGTACAGAAGGTCTTGGACCAGAGAAATAAGTAATGACCAATACAAATAAAAAAACAAGAGGAATCCAGTATCTTTTTTTCATTCAAAAAGTAAGTTATTCAATCCCGCGATTCAAGACCGAAGTTCAGAGAGATTAAAATTAGCCTTTTAGTGCTTAGGCCCTGTTAAGAGTATCTGAAAATCCTAAAATCGGCCATTTCTGAATTCTTCTGCAATGGAATTAAACCACTCAATTATAGTAAAGATGCTTTTAATTTAATAATTTAGAGAATCCTGCACATCAGACTCCTTCGGGAGTAAGTTTAAGAAAAGCTAATGTTATGGAAAACGAGAGCCGGGAAAAATTCGACTGGAGCAAATTTACGATCCGCACACCTATAAATGCCAGTGCCAAAGAAGTATTTAGAGCCTGGACCTCGCAGGAAGAACTCGAAAAGTGGTTTCTCAGGCTGGCAGAGTTTTCAAATTCGGAAGGCCTGATCAGGAATAAAAATGAAAGAATTGAGGCTGGTGACACCTACAAATGGCGCTGGCACGGTTATCCGGATAGTGTTGAAGAATTTGGGGAGATCCTTGAGTTGAATGAGAAAGATTTCCTGAAGTTTTCTTTTGGCAAAGCCGGGATTGTGAGCATAAAGCTTACGGAGCAGGAAGGGCGTACTTTTATTGAACTCACTCAGGAAGACATCCCTCATTACAAGACCACAGAAGAGAATTATCACGTAGGCTGTAAGACAGGCTGGACCTTTTATTTGGCTAATCTGAATTCTGTGATCCAGGGTGGCCTGGACCTGAGGAATAAAGATCGTAACCTGCAAATGGATTAATTATTAATAAAATGACTGAAATTGCCCCTGCCCGCCAAAAAAAACTCTTTAACCAGGTACTGCTTCTTGCCCTGTTTACGGTTTTTTATAACCTCATTGAAGGGCTTATTTCCATCTACTTTGGGCTAAAAGATGAAACCCTTACCCTGTTTGGATTTGGTGCCGATAGTTTTGTGGAAACGATTTCCGCTATTGGGGTCACCCATATGATCTACAGAATTCAAAGAAACCCTGATTCTCACAAGGGAAGTTTTGAAGTTACCGCATTAAAGATTACAGGCTGGTGTTTTTATGTACTTGCCCTAATACTATTGGTTTCGGCAGTTTATAACGTTATTGAAGGACATCAGCCTACAAGCACCTTAGCCGGCGTAATTATAGCGCTAATATCCATTCTAAGTATGTGGCTGCTGGTCTATCTTAAAATAAAACTGGGGAAAGAGTTAAACTCCGATCCGGTTATAGCGGATGCCCGTTGCAATCTGGTTTGCATTTATATGTCAGTAATTCTACTGGTTTCAAGTGCCTTATGGTGGTTATTTAAGATCCCGTATATAGATGCCATTGGCAGTCTTGGCCTGGTCTACTTTTCGATTCAGGAAGGACGGGAAGCTCATCAGAAGGCCAAGGGGATCGAGTGCTGTTCCTGCTAACGGAAAATTACTTGGTGTTTTCTATCTTCTCTATCTCATCGAATAAAGCCCGGAAGCAGGCCGCTGCAGTATTTTCTTCTGAAGCAGGATCAGAAGCATAAAATTCATCCATAAAGTTTCCTGCCCCCGTCCATACGGTTTGAATAAGCCCGGTAAAATTCTCCTTCATTTTCTTTGTAGCCTGGGCACGATAAGAATGCATATTCTGAGCCTGCATTCTTGCCAGTTTTGGATCACGCCAAGGGCAGGCAGCAACCCTAAACCCTTTCATCGCAAAATATACAGGAGTGGGATCTGCCCGTTCATAATGCCAATCGCAGATGAACACATCTTCCGGGATCATATCAATCGCCCTGTGGGTATTATTCATACTTGCTTCCCACATACCAATTCCCGTGGTTTTACCATCTATCAGCCTGTCTCCCCATATCCAGAGTTCACGGTCACTTTTGGCCAGATGGTTCCTAATCTTTGTTACCTCACCTGCAAAGAGTTCGGCTTTATCCCTTCCACTGCAACGTGGGCAGTTTTCATTACCTATATAAAACACTTCATCCATTCCTGCGTGAAAAGCATCGGCTTCAAAGACTTCACAAATTTCATCTACCAGGTCAAAAACAACATCGTGAACTTTAGGATGCAGCGGGCAATAGCTTTTGCAATACAACCCGTCTTCATTAGGCCACTCATACTTATCTGGCAGTTCTATATGCGGGGTTTCATCAAATTCAGGGTAAACCTTCAGTAAATTATTCAGGTTGGTATGCCAGGATTGATGACCAAGAAGATTTACCTGTGGGATGATCCTGATCTTGTTCTCTTGTCCCGCTGCCACCAGTTTTTTCACCTCTTCCGTGCTAAGCGCATCCTCATTGGCCAGTTCAGGATGGCTTTTATACTCATAATTGTAATCGACTCTAAGAATTAAGGTATTTACCCCTCTTGGCCCCAGCTCTTCATTCATAAAATTCACAAAATCATTTAACCTGTCAGAATCTGGTGCTGCGATACTCAAGCCCTTAACCGGGAAAGTATCTTCTGTAACCTGTGAATATCCTTTAGTAAAAACAGATAGTATGAGTAAAGAAAGGAATAATCGGAAAATTGTTCTCATTATGCTCAATTAGAATTGGTTAATTAAAATTAAACATTCCATAAGAAATAAATAAGTTAAGCAGGCCAAAAGTACTCTTAACACTTTAAACAAATTATAATATGTAATTTTGTTGGCCGGATTATAGTTATGCCCCTAACTATAATCTTATTATCCGAAATGCCGCACTTGAAATGACTTTTATTAAACCCTACTTAAAAGAAGAACTTTACGAAATAATTTGCCGTGATGCTTCAGTTTTTACTTTCATCCAGGATTATGGTCCTGACGGGCTCTGGTTGTGGGATTTAAAAAAGCCCGAAAATTTATGGATGAACCCGAAATTTTGGGATAGCCTGGGTTATAGTTCTATCAGTACGAGGCCAGCCTGGGAAAAGTTGATTTTCCCGGAAGACCTTAAGGAATTGCAGCGTGAACTCGCAGGGCAACAGGAAGAACCTGCTACACCATATAGTTTCCTGTTAAGATTTTATCACTTTTCAGGATATACAATTTGGATGAACTGTAAGCTGAAATTGATAGAAGATGAAAGCTCAGGGTTCACAAGGGCCCTTGGAGCATTAACCGATGTCACCAAGTTCAAAAAAACAGACCTGGGACTAATAGACCAGGTACAGCGCTACGAGCATATTATTGAAGGAACAAATATTGGTGCCTGGGAATGGAATATCCAGACCGGGGAAACCATCTTCAATAAGCAATGGGCAAACATCCTTGGTTATGAACTGGATGAAATAAGGCCTACTTCTCCCGAAACCTGGGACCGCTTTTCACATCCTGAGGATAAAATTAAATGTGATCATCTTTTAACAGAGCATCTTGAAGGGCTCACCGAGTTCTATGAAACTGAATGCCGGATGAAACACAGATCTGGTAAATGGATCTGGGTGGCCGATAGAGGAAAAGTGGTGAGCTGGACCCCAGATGGAAAACCGGAGTGGATGACCGGCTATCACGAAGAAATTACCGAACGCAAAAACAACTTCGAAAGGAATAAACTCTTTATAGATCAGGCTCCAACCGCCATTGCGATGTTCGATACTCAAATGAGATATCTTGCTGTATCCAATCGTTGGTTAATGGAAAGCAATATCACGGAAAAGGAGATCATCGGAAAATCACATTATGAAATTAACCCCGACCTGCCTGAGAAATGGAAAGAGATTCATCGAAAAAGCCTGAAGGGCAAAGTATTCAGAAAAGATGAAGATTATTTCAAAAGAGCTGATGGTTCAGAATTATGGGTGAATTGGGAAGTAAGGCCCTGGTACAAGGATGAAAATGAGATTGGCGGCCTTATCATGCATATAGCAGATGTAAGTAATCTCAAGAAGGCTGAAAAGCTGAACCGAGAAAGACAAAACTTCCTGGAGACCATTCTTTCCAATATTAACGTAGGTATCGTTTCCTGCGATGAAACCGGTCGGCTTACCCTTTTTAATGAAACCTTAAGAGAATGGCACGGATTGCCGGAAACCGATATTCCGCAAAGCCAGTTTTCCGAATATTACGGCCTCTATAAAACCGATGGCGTGACCAGGTTGAAGACCGATGAAATTCCGTTAATAAAGGCCCTTCACTCGGGATATGTTCATAATGATGAAATGGTTATCAAGCCCAACAAGGGAGATATCAGGATAACAACGGTTACCGGATCGCAGTTAAGAGACGACTCCGGAAAAATTTCTGGAGCCGTTGTGGCACTCCACGATATTACCGAAAGGAAAAAAGCTGAAGAACGGCTTCGTATTAGTGAAGCAGCCTTTAGAGGAAATTTTGAGAATGCCGCCATTGGAATGGCTATTTTAAACGAAAAGGGCCAATGGCTGGAAGTGAACAAAAGTCTCTGCCAAATGACCGGTTATTCCGCAAAGGAATTGAAAAAACTCACTTTTCAGGACATAACTCACCCTGAGGACCTAGACGCGGATGTGGGCTTACTGGAAGAACTTCTTAGAGGAAAAAGGAATTATTATCATATGGAAAAAAGATATTTCCATAAAGACGGCCACCTGATCTATGTGATACTTTCAGTTTCACTTGTTAAGGACGCAAACCACCAGCCTCTTTATTTCATTTCACAAATAACTGATGTAACCCCCCGGAAAAAGGCTGAACAAAAATTAGAAGAGACCCTAGCAAAACTGGAATCCATTCTGGATGCCGGAACCCAGGTAAGCATTATAGCAACAGATAAAGAGGGGACCATCAATGCCTTTAATAAAGGTGCTGAAAACCTGTTGGGCTACTCCGCCGAAGAGGTGCTGCACAAAACAAAGCCAGTACAGTTCCATAGGGAGAGTGAAGTAAGAAAAGTAGCAAAGGCCCTTTCAAAAGAAACCGGGAAGCACGTAGAGGACTTCAAGGTCTTTTCAAACCTGGCGGAAAGATACAGGCACGATACCCGGGAATGGACCTATATTCGTAAAGACGGAAGCAGTTTTCCTGTTCAGCTCACCATTAACCCTATAAAAGATAAAAATGAAATTGTTGGTTACCTGGGGATTGCGGTAGACATTAGCAGGTTGAAGGCTGTGGAGACCGAAATCAAATCTTTACTTACCGTAACAAAAGACCAGAATGAGAGGCTCAAGAATTTCGCCCATATCGTCTCTCATAATCTTAGATCCCACTCCGGAAACCTCGCAATGCTGCTTGACCTTTATGTTCAGGAAAACCCTGAGGCTGAAAAGGATGAAATGATAATCCATTTAAAAACGGCTTCCCAGAACCTCAAGGAGACCATCGCACATCTCAATGAAGTTGTCCTTATGAACACCTCGGTGTCTGACAACCTTGTAAATATTGACCTGAAAGACAGTATTGATCATACTGTAAAGAATGTTTCGGCCCTGGCTGAAGCTTCAGGAGTAACTATTCAAAACAATGTAAAAGAGAATGTTTTCATTCTTGGGCTGCCGGCTTACCTGGATAGTATCCTTTTAAACTTCCTTACCAACGGGATCAAATACAGTTGCCCGGAAAGAAAGAGCTATGTTAAGTTAAGTACGGAAAATACCGGAAAACATATCATCCTTAAAATTGAGGATAACGGCCTGGGGATAGACCTCAGTAAGAATAGAAGAAAATTATTCGGAATGTATAAGACTTTCCACACTCATAAGGACTCCAGGGGAATAGGTCTTTTTATCACAAAGAACCAAATAGAAGCTATTGGCGGAAAGATAGAGGTGGAAAGTGAAAAAGGAACGGGTACCACCTTTAAAATTTACTTTAAGTATGTAAAAAATTGACCTGGCTTGTATTATTGATGATGATCCGGTCTTTGTTTTTGGAGCAATAAGGATCAAACAATTAGGCAATATTTGCAATAGCTTTATGGTTTTCCACAACGGTGAACAGGTACTCAATATTCTGAACCCCATTTTGGCTGTCAACGCAATATTACCGGATTTCATAGTGCTGGATCTTAATATGTCGCTAATGGATGGCTGGGAGTTTCTGGATGAATTTGTAAAAATTCCTTCAAAAAAGAGATCGCCATCTATATGGCCACCTCTTCCATTGATAGGAGGATGTAACAAGGGCAAAATCCTGTAATCGTGTGAGCAATTACCCCGTGAAACCTATTAGTCCTGAAGACTTAAGAAAACCCTTGAACTGATGTAGCCAGATCGAGGTTTCTTCCCTTTCTGTCAAACCTTCTTTAACCCTGTGGTTTTCTTCAGCTTCCTGAACAGGCCTGTCTTTATGAATAGGACCTGGCTGCTGCAGTAATTCAAAACAGCAGGCTTTATATTTTAACCTCTTTCTAATATAATCTTTCAGGAGAAAGTAATATCTTAGAGTATTAATTCGCTAATATTCAACGATTAATAAGAGAATTCAAATTCCCGCCCCTTAGCAATTTTAAGAATCTAACTATAAAATTTTTAATATGGAGTATTATTTCAGCACTACTGTAAAAGGGAAAACTTTTGATGAAGTTATAGACTTAGTAACTGCAGAGCTTAAAAAAGAGGGTTTTGGGGTGCTCACAGAAATTGATGTAAAAGACACTTTGAAAAAGAAAATTGATGTTGATTTTAAAAAATACAGGATCCTTGGAGCCTGTAATCCGCATTTTGCATACAAAGCGCTTACTGCCGAAGATAAAATAGGTGTTTTTTTACCTTGCAATGTTGTGGTTGAAGAAGGTGATAACAACGAAATTGAAGTCTCTGCGGTAGATCCAATTGCTTCTATGTCGGCAGCCAGAAATGACAGCCTTGAGGATATCGCTAAAGAAGTGCAACAAAAACTTAAGTATGTAATTCAGCATTTAAACTGATATTATTTAACCTAACAACCGATTAAATTATGAATTCTCACGACCATCATAACTACGACACGGTTAGCGAAGCTATAACCGATCTTATGAGAAGGGGTTACGAAACCAATTTCTCTATAATTAAGGATAAAGAAACACTTAAGTGTGAAAAGACATCGGTAGAGATGGCTCCTGAAGAATTCGAGATTGATGAAATCTATCGTTTTGAAGGAATGACTGATCCGGGCGACGAAATGATCGTCTATGCCATCGCTTCAAAGAAATACAAATTAAAGGGTGTTCTTGTTAATGCGTTCGGCACTTACAATGACGGCCGTACTTCAAGAATAGTTAAAAGACTCACCGAACATTTATAACTGCCCGGTTTCTTTAAGCCTGATCTAATGCATAATTAACAGGAATATGTAACCCTTTTCTCCATTCCCCCGAGATGCTAACCAATAACACGCAAATAAAAGGTTTAACCGAAGACCAGGTAACAACCTCGCGGGAAAAACACGGTTCCAACCAACTTCACTACAAGAAAGACAGCGGCCTGCTGAATATGCTCAAAAGCATAGTCGGGGAGCCAATGGTCATTTTATTACTTATAACCTCGAGTATCTATTTTTTTACCGGAAACACAGGGGATGGAATCTTTTTAGCCTGTGCTATAATTTTTGTTGCAGCAATCTCCATATTCCAGGATTCCCGAAGCAGGCTGGCATTAAAGCGTTTAAGACAGTTCACCAAGCCTCTCTGTAAAGTTATCCGGAATGGAGAGACCCGGCAAATTAACAGCACCGATGTTGTTGTTGGTGATTTCCTGATCATAGAAGAAGGCACTACCATAGCAGCCGACGGAACGATTATCCGCTCCAATGACTTTTCAGTAAACGAATCTATACTTACCGGGGAATCTTTTTCTGTTGAAAAAGATGCTAATAAAGGCAATAACCAGGTTTTTATGGGCACTATGGTTACCGGAGGCCTGGCAATAATTGAGGTGACAAAAACAGGAAACCAGACCGAATTAGGAAAGATAGGTAAAAGTCTGGAAGAAGTAGAAAAGGAGAAGACTCCGCTGCAGACGCAAATCAACAATTTTGTCAAGAAAATGGTTGTTGCAGGAGTTATTATTTTCTTAATCGTCTGGGGGCTGAACTACCTTAGATCCCAGGATATACTGGACAGCCTGCTAAAAGCGCTTACCCTGGCTATGAGTATTCTCCCGGAAGAGATACCGGTGGCCTTCGCAACCTTTATGGCTATGGGAGCCTGGAGACTGATGAAAACCGGGGTTGTTGTCAAACAAATGAAAACGGTAGAAGCCCTTGGGAGTGCCACGGTAATTTGCGCCGATAAGACCGGGACCATAACCGAAAACAGAATGAGCCTCGCCAAAATCTATACTCCCCAGAATCATATAAAAGAACCTGAGGCAGAGCTAAATGAACAAGAGAAGGAGTTAATACGGGTGGCAATGTGGGCGAGTGAACCTATCCCCTTCGACCCTATGGAAGTTGCCTTGCATGAACAGTATGCAAAATTATATCCCCAAGATGAACGTCCATCTTTCAAAATGGTTCACGAGTACCCCCTTGGTGGTAAACCTCCAATGATGACGCATATTTTTGAAAATAAAAAAGGAGAGCGAATTATAGCCGCCAAAGGAGGCTCTGAAGCAATTCTAAATGTCTCTGCACTATCTGAGAATAAAAAGGAAAATATCAGCAAAACCGTTTCTAAAATAGCCTCAGAAGGCTATCGGGTTCTTGGTGTGGGTTTATGCACAGATCATACAGGTGAATTCCCGAAAAAGCAGCAGGATTTTAAATTTAATTTCCTGGGACTGGTTGCCTTCTATGATCCGCCAAAAAAGAATATCTCCAAGGTCTTCAAAGATTTCTATAATGCCGGGATCAAGGTGAAAATAATTACGGGAGACAATGCAAATACCACAAATGCCATAGCGAAACAGGTGAACTTCAAAGGTTATGAAAAAAGCATTTCAGGAGAAGAACTTATGCAGATCCCGGAGGCACAATTAAGCTCGAGGCTTAAGGACATACAGATATTCACAAGAATGTTCCCGGAGGCTAAATTAAAAGTGATCAATTCCCTTAAAAGAGCTCAGGAAGTGGTGGCAATGACCGGAGACGGTGTGAATGATGCTCCGGCCCTTAAAGCAGCACATATAGGCATAGCAATGGGCAAAAAAGGCAGTGAAATAGCAAAGCAGGCGGCCTCTCTTATACTTGTTGAAGATGATCTTGGGAAAATGGTAGATGCTGTGGCAATGGGCAGAAAGATCTACTCCAATTTAAAAAAGGCAATTCAGTATATAATTTCGATACACATCCCAATAATTCTCACGGTCTTTTTACCACTTATCCTCGGCTGGAAGTACCCGAACATCTTTTCACCCGTCCATATTATCTTCCTTGAATTAATTATGGGTCCCACCTGTTCCATTATATATGAAAACGAACCAATGGAGAAAAGCACGATGAGCAGGAAGCCTCGTCCAATTAGCAATACTTTCTTTAACTGGCAGGAATTGGCCAATAGCATTATTCAGGGACTCACAATTACCGGCGGCACATTACTGGTATACCGCTATGCCGTAGGTGAATCTTTTGATGAAACTAATACCCGAACTATGGTGTTCATCACACTAATTGCCGCGAATATTTTCCTTACCCTCATAAATCGTTCGTTCACTCATTCCATCTTCACAACTATACGCTACAGAAATCCGCTTGTACCCGTTATTATTGGAATTACCCTTATCCTCAGCACGCTGCTTTTGGTAGTACCCGATTTCAGGAACTTTTTCGGATTTTCTCCGCTTAATTCTTCTCAACTTGTGGTAAGCATTAGCGCAGGTTTCATTTCAACTTTCTGGTTTGAAATCCCAAAATTTATCCGAAGGAAAGCCAAATTAGCTGAAATGTAACAATTGTCACTGTTTGAAAGCCAGGTATCTTATATTTTTGCCCTGTTAATTACTAGAGACGAGCTATGAATATTGAAAAATTGATAAAAGAAGAGAATGCAAGTATCGTTGACGTAAGGACTCCACAGGAATTTAGCGGAGGTCACGTGAGCGGTTCGGTAAATATTCCTTTACAGGAATTACAAAACAGAATTGATGATTTAAAGCAGATGAAGTCGCCATTGATACTTTGTTGTGCTTCTGGAAATAGAAGCGGAATGGCAGCTCAAATGCTCAGCAACCAGGGACTGGAATGCTATAACGGCGGATCCTGGATGGATGTTAATTATTATCAATCTCAAAATTAGAAATATGTTAGATAAACTCAAGCAAATGTTCGGACTGGAAAGTGTGGATTATGCTGAACTAAAAAAAGAAGGAGCGGTTATCGTGGATGTTCGCAGTAAAGGGGAATATGCAGGAGGCCATATAAAATCATCGATTAATATTCCGGTAAATAACCTGAATAATAACCTGGGAAAACTAAAGAATAAAGACAAGCCGGTTATTACCTGTTGTGCCTCCGGAATGAGAAGCGCTTCGGCCAAGGCCATTCTTAAATCCAATGGTTATACCAGGGTTTATAATGGTGGTTCCTGGCAAAGTCTTCAGAATAAAATACAATAATGAAAAACAGACTTCTTAAAGGTTGGACCATACAACGATCCCTGTTCCTTATAATGGGGATCCTGGTCATATTTCAATCGGCTGATGCCGGGCAATGGCTTGGGCTGCTTTTAGGAGGCTATATTGCGTTTATGGGTTTGTTTGCGTTTGGTTGTGCTGGTGGAGGGTGTAGCATCCCGAATAAAAAAGAAACTGATTTTTAATTCATATAATTTTATGCCTTATGACAGCCTTTAAATATAATGTAGGTCTTAACTGGGTTGCAGACCGAAAAGGTGAACTTCACTCCACAGAACTGAATGACAAAATTGAAGTAGCAACTCCTCCTGAATTTCCGGGAGGCATTGAAAACATCTGGTCTCCGGAACATCTTTTCACAGCGTCTGTGGTAAGTTGTTTTATGACCACTTTTCTTGCAATTGCTGAAAACTCGAAACTAAAATTCAAGCATTTCAGCTGTGATTCAGAAGGAATTCTGGATAAAGCCGATGGGAAATTTAAAATGACAGAGGTCATTCTGAAGCCCAAGTTGCTCATACTAATGGAAGAAGACAGGGAAAAGGCCTTAAAAGTACTGGATAAAGCTGAAAGAGCCTGCCTGATCACCAATTCTATCAGTTCTGAAGTAAAAATGAATCCGGATGTTCAGGTGCTTCTACCGGTGAATTAAATAATTGACATTGTTTTTTCATAATTTGGTTACGTAAAGGCTGGGATTAGTGGTTTCCCGGCCTTTTTTATAAGGCACCTATTGCTTCGAATCCTTTAGATCCTTATAGAAAAAGCCATACTCAAGCACCGTACGCATACGCTCCCTTTGATCGTAAGTAAAATTAGTACGGCCCGAAATATAGTCCATAAAATTATCGCGCCCATCCCCTACCTTATTATCTGAACAGGCTTGTTCTCTATAATCCTTTGTATAAGAATAAGTGTCAGCACAATAATCGGTAGTCGCACATTTATCTATTGAAAAAGGATGGAAAAGACCAAAAGTATGACCAATCTCGTGAATTACTACGGTACTGGTTTCCCTGATAGCCTGTTCATAGTCTATAACACAGGGTGCCACGCTCTGTATTGAAGATTCCGCAGCAGCTCCCAGAGAATTAATTCCTTCCAGCACATTTGGTTCTACTATAAACGGATAATAAGCAAAGCCACCTGCACCAATATTATCCTGAAGCGGAACTATATAGAGATTATAATATTTTTTTCGGTCCCAGTTGAAGGCGTTACCTATGCTCTCCATCTCGTCATAACCAAACTGCCTGTCATTTGGAATATCATCTTCATTTAAAAATAAGGCCGCTACTGCATTAAATTCCCCGTCATTCACCGGTTTCTGAAATATACCTCTGCCCTGTCTCATCCTGCTCTGTGAACCAATATCATAAGCTGCTCCATTTATTCTGTCTATCCCGGGTTCGGGAAGCAGACTCCCATTTTCATCTAAAGTGGCAAGCCTGAACCTGATAAAGGTATCAACCGCATTTGCATTTTGAGAGTTGAGTTGATTGGAAAAACCCATATTAAGTTTTTCCAGCATAGAAATTATATTACTGGCGCTTAGGTTAGAGCCTGAACCAACTGGTTCCCCAAAATGAACAATATGGAACACCACTGGAATGGAGATCTCCTCATAATCCCTTTCGGGGCGGGCTTCTATCTCTATTATATTAGATCTTAAGTGATCTACCGTCACCATTAAGTTATACTTCCCGCTTACATTTGTCCTGAACTCCTGGCTGCCGTAATTAACATCATTGGCAAGTATCCTGTAATTAACATCCCTAACTTCATCTCCGTTTTCATCATAAAAGTTGATCTTGAGATTCGAAGCCGAAGTGCCGTTGGCAATAATAAGCCGGTTATCAACCTCCAGGCTAACCCAGGAAACCAAGGCGTTTTGAGGATCTATGACATTAACCGTTATGTGGTTGGATTTCAGCTCGTCTACAGTTGCAAAAAAAATATACTCCCCGGTTTGGGTTGTGGAAAAGGAATTGGATTCAGCTAATTCATTATTTACATAAAGTTCATAATCTACATCAGGAATTGGATTGCTCTCTACGTCAAAAGCTTCCACCTCAAAAGTCACCTCATCAATTCCGTCGGCAGCTAAGGTAGTGGTAGAAGATGTTAACCTGATACTTGCAGGTGACGGTCTTTCGTCTTCCTCTTTAGAACAGGAAAAGGCCATTAGTAGTATCACCAAAAGGAAGGAAATTCTGATGAAAATTTCAGATATTAGAATAGCCCCGGGAGTTCCCGGTGAGTTAAAGAACCTTCTCATAATTGGACAGGGTATAGTTTGAAAACTATAATTAAAGCAATTAGAAGAGTATTTTAAACTTTATTCCTCCAACCAATTATATTAATCGATAAAGAACCGGATAGCACAGAATTTACTGTAAGAAAAAACCTCTCTGGTTGCCCAGAGAGGTTTTATATTTATGATATAATGATCAGGAATTATTTCTTCCCTTCCATCTTATCTTTTAAAGCCTGAAGGTCAGCGTTAACATCACCAATAGTGGTTTTGTCTTTGTTTTGCGCGGCTGCTTTCTTAGCGGCCTGCTTAACGATTTGCTGCTCCTCTTCTTTGTGAATAGCCATATGTGAAGCTACCACTCTCTTGAATTCTTTGTTGAACTCAATGATCTGGAACTCTGCAGATTCACCTTTCTTAAGTTTTGTTCCGTCTTCTTTTTCAAGATGTCTTTGTGGAACAAAAGCAGTGATATCCTCATTAAAGTCGATAGTAGCACCTTTGTCTACGATCTCAGAAATTTCAGCGGTGTGTTTTGTACCAACGCCAAATTCTGTTTCGTATTTATCCCAAGGATTGTCTTCAATCTGCTTGTGACCAAGGCTTAACTTACGTCCTTCAACATCAAGTTCAAGAACTACAACCTCAAGCTCATCACCTACATTAGTGAATTCTGATGGGTGCTTGATCTTCTTAGTCCAGGAAAGATCAGAGATGTAAATAAGACCATCGATACCTTCTTCAAGCTCTACGAATACACCAAAGTTGGTGAAGTTACGTACGATCCCTTTGTGTTTAGAACCAACAGGGTACTTAGAAGTAATATCTGTCCAAGGGTCTGGAGTCAATTGCTTGATACCAAGAGACATCTTACGGTCTTCTCTGTCCAGAGTTAAGATTTGAGCTTCTACCTCATCTCCTACACTTACGAAATCCTGTGCAGATCTAAGGTGAGTACTCCAGGACATTTCAGAAACGTGAATAAGACCTTCAACACCATCGGCAACTTCGATAAATGCACCGTAATCTGCGATCACAACTACTTTACCTTTTACTTTGTCACCAACTTTAAGGTTCTCGTCAAGGGCTTCCCAAGGATGCTTGCTTAATTGCTTAAGACCAAGCTGGATTCTTGTTTTAGCCTCATCAAAGTCTAAGATCACAACGTTTAGTTTCTGATCCAGTTCAACGATCTCATTTGGATGGTTGATTCTTGACCAGCTAAGATCTGTAATGTGTACAAGTCCGTCAACACCTCCAAGGTCAACAAATACTCCGTAAGAAGTAATGTTCTTAACGGTACCTTCAAGTACCTGACCTTTTTCAAGCTGACCGATAATTTCTTTCTTCTGCTCTTCGATATCTGCTTCGATAAGCGCTTTGTGAGATACCACAACGTTTTTGAATTCGTGGTTGATCTTCACCACTTTGAATTCCATTGTTTTACCTACATAAGCATCGTAATCACGGATAGGCTTCACGTCTATTTGAGAACCTGGCAAGAACGCCTCGATTCCAAATACGTCTACGATCATACCACCTTTAGTACGACACTTCACAAAACCGTTTACGATAAGACCTTCGTCGTGAGCTTTGTTCACACGATCCCAAGCCTTGATCACACGAGCTTTACGGTGAGAAAGGATTAACTGACCGGTTGCGTCTTCACGAACATCGATCAATACTTCTACGTCATCTCCAACTTTAAGATCTGGATTATAACGGAATTCGTTAAGAGAGATAACTCCCTCACTCTTTGCGTTAATGTCAATGATCGCGTCACGGTCTGTAATGTTTATTACTTTTCCGGTCACAACCTCATCATCCAAAGTATCTACGAAATTCTCTTCTACCAACTGCTCAAATTCCTCTAATTTGGAATCGTCGATAGGGTCTATCCCCTCTTCGTAGTTGTGCCAGTTGAATTCTTTAAGAAATTTCTCAGGGTTTTCCTGTTGCTCAGAAGGAGCTGGTTGAGAATCAGTAGCCATTCCTGCTACTTTTTGAACCTCAGGAGACTGATCCTGGGCTTCTTGTTTTTTAATTTCTTCAGCCATTGCTGATAAAAAAATTTGTATCCTGCGTTTCTCCGGAAAAAATTAAGCAAAGCGAAAACACAGAAGTGGTTTTACTATTTTGATTTTCAATCCCTTTTGATTTTCCGATCTCTTGCCAAAAAGGGAGTGCAAAAATACAACTAATTTTTTGAAAAGCCCAAAGCCGAAGAGTCTAAAATTAAGGGCATTAAGTAAAAATGCTTATTTTAAGCAGAAACCTGAGCAATTTTATCCTTGGCAAGTTTTACCACCTTTTCATATTGCTCCTCAAGACTCATATTAGAATTATCAACTTCAATGGCGTCGTCTGCCTTTCTAAGCGGAGAATCCTTGCGCGTAGTATCCAGATAATCCCTTTCTTTCACATTCTCCAGGATCTCATCATAAGAAATGTTCTCTCCTTTTTCCATCAACTCTTTATAACGACGTTCCGCTCGTTTCTCGGTAGAAGCTGTCATAAATATCTTAAGATCGGCATCGGGAAATACCACGGTTCCAATATCACGACCGTCCATTACCACGCCTTTATCCTTCCCCATTTCCTTCTGAAGCTTAACCAGCATTTCTCTTACCTTTGGCAGAGCCGACACCTTGCTTACATGTTTGGAAACTTCCAATAAGCGGATCTCCTTTTCAACATTCTCCTTGTTCAAATAGATCTCTCCGTGGCCCAGCTCTTCATCAAAAACAAACTTAAGATTAATAAAAGGCAGGTGCCTCAGGATAGATTCCTCATCGAAATTGGTATCTGTCACAAAAAGTTTACGCATCACATATAGAGTTACCGCACGATACATTGCGCCGGTATCTACATAGATATATCCGAGCTCCTTGGCCAGCTGTTTGGCAACGGTACTTTTTCCTGTAGATGAATAACCGTCTATTGCGATGGTGATCTTTTTGTCCATAGAATAATCTGTAAAATATTTTTTTGCAAAAATAATTATTTCAGGAAGGTCACAGCCTTCTTCCGCCTATAAATATAAACAATTAAAAGCCCCCTGATTCGGGGGCTTTATTTTATAAGGTCTTGGCATTTTTCACCTTTTGTTTGGTGATGGCCAGATCTATGACTTCGCTCATTTCGTTCACATAATGGAAAGTAAGACCTTTCAGGTATTCTTCCTTGATCTCCTTGATATCTCTTTCATTCTCTTTACAAAGAATGATCTCCTTGATACGTGCACGCTTCGCAGCAAGTATCTTCTCCTTGATTCCTCCTACAGGCAACACTTTTCCTCTAAGGGTGATTTCACCCGTCATAGCAATATGCTTCTTGACTTTTCTCTGGGTAAATAATGAAACAAGAGAAGTTAACATAGTAATACCCGCACTAGGGCCATCTTTAGGAGTTGCCCCTTCAGGCACGTGAATATGCACATTATATTTTTCAAAAACCGAAGAATCCAATCCAAGCTCTTCAGCGTTTGCCTTAATATACTCCATTGCGATGGTGGCCGATTCCTTCATCACCTTACCCAGGTTTCCTGTAATGTTCAGGTTTCCTTTACCCTTAGAAAGAATTGACTCAATAAAAAGGATATCTCCTCCTACCTGTGTCCAGGCAAGGCCTGTAACCACACCGGCTACTTCATTATTTTCATATTTATCGCGTTCCAGCTTAGGACTTCCTAAAACCTCAATAATATCTTCATTGGTGATCTTGATATTGTAATCTTCTTCCAGTGCGATACTCTTGGCCGCATATCTCACCACTTTCGCGATCTGTTTTTCAAGGCCACGAACCCCGGACTCTCTGGTATAACCTTCAACGATCTTCTCCAGTTGGGGCTTTCCGATCTTAAGCTGATCTTTGGTAAGGCCGTGCTCTTTTAACTGCTTTGGAAGCAGGTGCTGCTTGGCGATCTCTACTTTCTCTTCTATGGTATATCCGGTCACGTTAATGATCTCCATACGGTCACGTAGGGCAGGCTGAATAGTGCTTAAAGTATTACTTGTGGCAATGAACATCACCTTCGAAAGATCGAAGCCCATTTCCAGGAAGTTATCGTGGAAATCGCTGTTTTGTTCAGGGTCCAGTACTTCAAGCAAAGCCGAAGACGGATCTCCCGCATTACCCATACTCAGTTTATCGATCTCATCCAGCACAAATACAGGGTTACTGGTACCGGCTTTCTTAAGACTCTGAATGATCCTACCCGGCATCGCCCCTATATAGGTCTTACGATGTCCGCGAATTTCAGCTTCATCACGTAAACCACCAAGGGAAATACGCACATACTCTCTTCCAAGCGCCTCGGCTATAGATTTCCCTAAAGAGGTCTTACCAACTCCGGGAGGCCCGTATAGACAAAGGATTGGAGACTTCATATCGTTACGGAGCTTAAGCACGGCAAGATATTCTATGATCCTGCGTTTTACGTCTTCAAGCCCGTAATGATCACGGTCTAATATTTTTCTTGCTCTTTTAAGGTCGAATTTATCCTTGCTGAATTCATTCCACGGAAGGTCAAGGAACAGATCCAGGTAATTGCGCTGTATAGAATATTCAGCTACCTGCGGATTCATTCTCTGCATCTTTGAAATTTCCTTTTCAAAATGCTTCTGCACCTTCTCTCCCCATTTTTTCTTTTTAGCACGCTGGCGCATTTCCTCGATCTCATCTTCGTGAGAAACACCACCAAGTTCTTCCTGGATGGTCTTCATTTGCTGGTGAAGGAAATACTCACGCTGTTGCTGGCTCATATCGCTCTGCACCTTAGACTGAATGTCGTTTTTCAGTTCCAATTTCTGATATTCGACATTCATATGCCTTAAAGTAGCCAGGGCCCTCTCCTTAAGATCGTTGGTTTCAAGCAATTTCTGCTTATCCTCTACTGAAAGATTCATATTGGAGGAAACGAAATTAATAAGGAAAGATGAACTCTCAATATTCTTGATCGCGAAAGAAGCTTCGGTAGGAATATTGGGACTTCCTTTAATAATCTGGAGAGCAAGCTCCTTGATAGAATCTATAATAGCCGAAAATTCCTCGTTGGCACTTTCGGGACGGGATTCCGGTACTTCTTCAATATTAGCCATCAGGTAAGGATCTTCACTTACCACTTCGGTAATATTAAATCGCTTTTTCCCCTGGATGATCACGGTTGTATTTCCATCGGGCATTTTCAAGACCCGCAGGATCCTGGCAACCACTCCAACTTTATTGATATCTTTTGCAGTAGGGTTTTCTACTTCTTCATCTTTCTGGGATACCACCCCAATGATCTTACTTCCGTTATTGGCCTCGTTGATCAATTTTATAGAAGTATCTCTCCCCGCAGTTATAGGTATTACTACCCCGGGAAACAGTACAGTATTCCGAAGCGGTAAAATTGGAAGCGCCTCGGGCAGACTCTCCCGGTTTATTTCCTCTTCATCTTCCGGCGTCATCAGAGGGATAAGATCAGCATCCTGGTCTATATCCTGTAATGACAAACTGTCAAGATTAGTAAATTTTGTTTTTGCCATAATATATTTTAAGTCAAACTGTCACAGCAGTCAGGTTCTTATTTGGTTTCTTTTTCACGCTAAAGCCCTGTATGCAATACATTACTCCACTTCAGCAATCATTTATTTAAGACTAAGTCAATTCCTGTGCCACGATAAATTTTCAAGAATTTTTCTCAAAACTGTAACAAATAGAAATCAAGGCTATCTTTATAGTAGATAACAAGGCGAATTCTTTTGACACCAACCATCACACATACAGAAGATCTTGTTGCCAGATGTCGCGAAGGTGATCAACGGGCACAGTTAGAACTTTACGAGCGTTATTATAAGGCTATGTATAACACCGCATTGCGTATTGTTAAGGACACCGCCGAAGCGGAAGACATCATGCAGGAAGCCTTTTTAAATGCTTTTACAAAGCTGGATTCTTTTCAGGGCACTTCAACTTTTGGAGCCTGGTTAAAAAAGATCGTGGTAAACAAAAGCATTAATGCCTTTAATAAAAAAACAAGACATCCTGAGGTTAGTTATAATGATGAATTAAGGAACGAAGCGGATGATCACGACGGGATTTTAACAGGAGAAGAACAAACAAACGAAAAGGTGAAGATGATCCTTCGGGCTCTTTCCAAATTAAAGGAAAATTACCGCATAAGCCTTATGCTTCACCTGATTGAAGGTTACGATTATGAAGAAATATGTGAGATCCTGGATATCTCCTATGCAAATTGCAGAACAACAATATCCAGAGCCAAAGAAAGTCTGAGAAAAAAATTGATGAAATATGAAAACTGATAATATTAACGAAATATTCAAAGACCTGGACTTTGATCTAGCAGAACCAAAAGAGGGGCACAAGGACCGTTTTATGGAAAAGCTAAAGGCTACGCAACAGAAGGCTCCTCAAAGAAGCTCCAAGGTAAGAAGCCTCTGGGCTCCTTTTATCGGGGTGGCAGCAGCCGTGGCTCTGGCCTTCCTGCTTTTCGGAAATGCGATCAATACAGGGGTGATGGCCAAATCTGGTGACCTGGCAAGCGTTTCTCCGGAAATGAAGGAAACACAAAACTTCTATACCAACCTGATAGAGGCTGAACTACATACTCTTCAGGAAGAAAAAACACCTGAAACAGAGGTCATAGTTGAAGATGCCCTGGCTCAGATGGAAAAACTGGAAACCGAATATTCCAAGCTTAAGAAAGACCTCTTAAAAAGTGGAAAAGACAAACGTGTGATCTACGCAATGATCAGCAATTTTCAACAACGAATCGATCTTCTGAAAAACGTTTTAGAACAAATAGAAAACATCAAAAACCTAAAAACCCAACAAAATGAAAACAATATTATATAAGCTGTTCTTTATCGCTTTACTTGCACCAGGCCTTAGCTTTTGCAATAACGATTTTAACGGTAAACATACCAAGCAAAAGAAAATTTCGAAGGAGTATACCGTCGCTGCAGATGCTACCCTGAAAATTGATAACAGCTACGGAAATATTGACATTTCTACCTGGGATCAGAACAAAGTGAGCATTGAAGTGACCATCAAGGTGAATGGTAATGATGAAGAAAAACTCAAAAAACGCCTTGATGAAATAAATGTGAGCTTTAACCAGACTTCATCTGGAGTTAGCGCCAAAACCAACTTTGGAAAGGAAAATAAATCCTGGTGGGACGAACTATTCGGTGGCAGCAACAATGTGAATATGGAAGTGAACTATGTTGTAAAGGCCCCTGAATCCAACAATGTTGACCTAAGAAACGATTACGGCGGAATCTATATCGACAAGCTTAGCGGTAACGCGAAAATATCCTGTGACTACGGAAAGATCGATATAGGAGAGCTTCTTGGCGGGGTGAACTACCTGAACTTCGACTATACCAAAAACAGTCATATAGATTACGTAAAAAATGCTGAGATCAACGCCGATTATTCCGAATATGTGATAGAAGAAGCCGGAAATCTCATCATTAACGCAGACTATACTTCTTCAAAAGTTATGAAAGCTGAGAATATGAAATTCGGTTGTGATTACGGTAGTATAAATGTTGAAAAAGTAAGAAACCTGGAAGGAAACGGAGACTACCTGAGCACCAAGATCGGAAGGGTGTTTGGTTCTCTGGATCTCAAACTTGATTACGGATCGGCTTCAATTGAGAAGATCGTTGAAAGCACCAAAAGTGTTAATATAGACACAGATTACACCGGAGTAAAAATAGGTTACGATCCAGAACAGGCATTTAGTTTTGATCTTACCACCAGTTACGGAAGCATAAAAGGCGTGGACGGTTTCGAAATTGAAAAACGCCACGAATCCGGACAGAAAAAAAGTTTTTCGGGATACAATAAATCGAAAGACAATTCAAGCAAGATCAGGATCAACACCAGTTACGGCAGTATAAGTTTTAATCAAAAATAATCATCAATCAAAAATTAAAAACAATGAAAAAAACAATTTTAATCCTGGCTACGGTATTATTAGGAATAAGTAGCGCCAACGCCCAATTTTTTGGAAATAAAAGAGTAAACGGGAACGGAGAAATAACCACTCAAAACCGCAATACCTCTTCCTATGATGAAGTTAGTCTTCAGGGATCTATGGATGTGGAACTGGTGGCGGGAACTGAAGGGAAACTAAAAGTGGAAGCAGAAAGCAACCTTCAGGAGTATATCCTGACCGAAGTTGAAGCGGGGGTTTTGAAGATCTCAGTTGAAAAAGGAGTGAATCTAAACCCTTCAAGAAATAATGAAATTAAAATCATTGTACCTTTTAAAGATCTTGAAGGTGTTTACTTAACAGGCTCGGGAGACATTAGAACTACCGATATGATCAAGGCCTCATCCTTTACAATGAAAGTTACCGGGAGCGGCGATATGAAAATTGAGGTGGAAGCAAATAATCTTGAAGGTAGCGTTACAGGATCGGGAGACATTCTTCTAAGAGGTAAAGCTAATGACTTTACCTGCAATGTAAACGGATCGGGAGATGTTAAAGCTTACGACCTTAAAGCTCAAAATGTAGTTGCCAGGATTTCCGGCTCAGGGGATATTCAGGTGTATGCATCAAAAAGTCTGGATGCCCGAGTTGCCGGATCAGGTGATGTAACCTACAGGGGGAATCCTGAAAAAGAGAATTTTAAAACCGCAGGTTCAGGCTCTATAACTTCTAATTAAGAAACAGAAAAGCAGACAAAATTTATTAAGTTGCCCGGTTAGATTTACTTCTAGCCGGGTTTTTTATTCGGGTATTTTTGCCTTTGGCACCCTTATTAATAAAAATACTCCGGCAATAAAAAACAACACCAGGAACAGAATGGAATTCCTTATACTTCCTGTGATCTGTGCCACCATCCCGTAAAGAAACATCCCGATAACGATCCCTATCTTTTCTGAAACATCATAAAAACTGAAATAACTGGCGGTGTCTATAGCATTTTCAGGAAGCATCTTAGAGTAAGTAGAACGTGAAAGCGACTGTATCCCGCCCATAACCAGTCCCACGCTGGCCGCAGCAATATAAAACTGAAAAGGTGTCACTATATAATAAGCGTAGCCGCAAATAGTGATCCAGATCAGGTTGATAAAAATAAGGGTTTTAATATTCCCAATTCTAATTGCAATTCTGGAAGTTAAAGTTGCACCAACAACCGCTACAAGTTGTATCAACAATATACTTACGATAAGACCTGTTGTGGCATCCTGCTCCCCCCAGTCGAGTTCTTCTATCCCAAAGTAAGTAGCAATCAGCATAATGGTTTGCACTGCCATACTATAGACAAAAAATGCGGTCAGATAAGATTTCAGCTGAGGATTATGTTTCAAGGAACCCCAGATTTTTTTCAGTTCCCTGAATCCATTAAAAAGCACATGTCTGGTTAGTCCCGATCTCTTATTCCCTTTTGGTAAATAATAATAGGTATACTGGCTAAAGCCTATCCACCATACTCCGGTAAGCACAAAAGACAGACGCGTTGGGAAGCCTTCATTCTCAAAACCGAACCATTCATATTTCAGGATCATCACCAGGCAAACTACCAACAGAAGAACACTTCCAATATATCCCATTGAAAAACCCTTCGCACTAATCTTATCCTGCTGATCAGGAAAAGCGATATCGGGTAAATAAGAATTGTAAAACACCAGGCTGGCCCAGAATCCGATAAGGGCAAGAAAATAACATAGAAGCCCGAACCATAGATTCTCAAGATCAAACCAAAAAAGGCCGATACAGGAAAGTGCCCCCATATAACAAAAGAACTTCAGGAAATTCTTCTTATTACCTACATAATCAGCTATACCCGAAAGAAAAGGACTTATAAATGAGACCACCAGAAAGGCCGAAGCCGTTACATAGCTTATAAGTGTATCGTTATTAAAATCGAATCCCAGAAACCTTACGGTATCATCTATTTTGTTGCCTTCGGAATCTTTGACTATAGTCAGGGCTCCATAGAAAATCGGAAAGATGGCTGAAGATATCACCAGACTATAAACCGAATTAGCCCAATCATAAAAAGCCCAGGCATTCAGCAGCTTTTTGTGACCCTTTGGAAGTTTCTTCATAGGCCTAAAAATAGAAAAAGCTGCCATAAACGGCAGCTTTTTGAATATTATTTTTTGGTTTGGAATCCGGTTACAGGTTTGTAACCCCATACTTACGTGCTTCGGCTTTAGCCTCAGGCGCCCATTTTTCAAGATTTCTGATCCTGGTCTCATTAGACGGGTGAGTACTTAAAAATTCCGGCGGAGCCTGTCCGTCGCTCTGAGCCTTCATCCTTCTCCAAAGATCGGCAGCTTCGTCAGGATCGTATCCTGCAATAGCCATCAGGGTAAGCCCAATCCTATCCGCTTCGGCTTCGTGGCTTCGGCTAAAAGGCAGCATTACACCAACGGTAGTTCCAAGCCCATAAGCCTGCGCAAAGATCTGCTGGGTTTGTTCGCTTTTTCCGCTTAAAGCTACCGTACCAGCTACGGCACCCAATTGCTGAAGCTGTGCGGCACTAAGTCTCTGTGCACCGTGATCGGCAAGAGCGTGGGCAATCTCGTGAGCCATAACTACTGCAAGCCCTGTTTCGGTTTCAGTAACATCAAGAATCCCGGTGTAGATCACTACCTTACCTCCAGGCATTGCAAATGCGTTTTTCTGGTCATCTTTAACCAGATTGTATTCCCATTTAAAGTCTTTCAGGAAGCCCTGGTATCCGTTAGCATTAAGGTATCTCTCTGCCGCAGTCTCTATCTTCTCTCCCACTCTTTTCACCATTCGGGACTCCTCTGTTCCTCTTACAACTTCATTTTCTTCAAGGAAATTGTTGTATTGCTCAAAAGAAGCGGGGAACAACTGATCGTTAGAAACAAAGTTCAGGTTCTTCTCTCCGGTAAAAGGATTAGTTTTACATGCTACCACAAGCATAAGCACACTAATCGCTACAAAAGCATTTCTTAGTTTCATATTAAGTCTCATAATTTGGTTTGTTTTGTTAAAATTACAAAAGCACATACTTCCTGCTCTCTTGTTTAAGTATGATTTAACAAATAGGTTAAAACCAAAAACAATACCAATTATTTTAAGAAGTCCGGAAATCGAATTTTCATTCTGTTTAGAAAAACTATTGATTAACTTGCAACTTTAAATATTTATAATGACCAAAACCAAGAAAGATCAAGTTCCGGTACACCGGCTGCTTGTCCCAAAATATATACTGATAACAGGAAAAATTTTAAGTACTGTTTCCACATTTCTTGCCAGCAGGTTTGCAGCAAGATTATTCCTTACCCCTTTCCGCTATAAACTACCTGAAAGGGAAAAATTAATGGACAGAGAAGCCAGAGAAACAAAAATGGCTGTTCCGGAAATAAACAGGGAGATTGTGGTCTATGAATATGGGGATTCCCCAAAAAAAGTACTTCTGGTCCACGGTTGGAGTGGCCGCGGAACCCAGTTAGCCAAAATTGCCGAAGCATTGCTGGAAAAGGGATACAGCACGGTGAGTTTTGATGCCCCTGCCCACGGTAAAGCTCCCGGTAAAATTAGTATGATGCCCTTCTTTATAGAAAGCATTCATTTCCTTGATAAAAAGTTTGGTCCCTTTGAGGCAGTTATTGGTCATTCCCTGGGAGGAATGTCTACCCTGAAGGCTGTAAAGGATGGGCTCAAGACTAAAAAGATGATCCTTATAGGAACAGCCAACAGCGTTACCCATATTACAAGAGAGTTCGCCCGAAATCTCCAGATGAAAGAAAAAGTTGCTGATAAGATGAAAAAGTATCTGGATGATAAGTTTGGAGAAGATATGGATCATTACTCAGGAGCGGTTTCTGCCGGGGGGCTGGAAACCCCGGCACTGGTGATCCACGATAAGACCGATGTGGATGTTCATTACAGCTCGGCCTATGAAATAGATGAGGCTCTGAATAACAGCGAGTTAGTTATAACTTACGGACTCGGACATCGCCGTATTTTAGGAAATCCTGAAGTTATTAACAAAATAACAACGTTTATCACGGCATAATCTTTGTAGCTTTAAAAATAAAAAAATGAAAAAGCTATTTTTTTTACCAATTTTATTTCTCCTCTTTGCTTGCAATGGTAATGCCCAGAAAAAGTCTTCAGATAAAGCTGAAGAAAAGTTCGAGGTAACCAAAACGGAGCAGGAATGGAAAGAGGAACTTACCGAGGCCGAATTCCAGGTTCTACGAAAAGCTGCTACCGAAAGACCTTATTCCAGTGAGCTTAACGATATTACAGAAGCGGGGGTGTTTGTTTGCGCTGCCTGCGGAAATGAACTATATCGATCTGAACACAAATTTGATAGCGGCACGGGATGGCCAAGTTTTGACCGGGCAATAGAAGGCGGTGTTGCCTATGGCTCCGATTCAAAATTAGGTTATCAGAGAAATGAAGTGCACTGCGCAAGATGTGGCGGCCACTTAGGGCACGTTTTTGATGACGGGCCACGAGAAACAACCGGAAAAAGACATTGTATAAATGGAGTGGCAATGGATTTTATTCCTGACGATACAAAATAAAATTTATGAAAAAATACCCAGTAGAAAAATCTGATGCCGAATGGAGAGAACAACTCTCTGAGGAACAATACAGAGTATTAAGAGAAAAAGGCACCGAGGCTCCGCATTCAGGCCAATACAATATGAACTTTGAAGACGGCGAATATTATTGCGCCGCCTGCCATACCAAATTGTTCGAAAGCGACGCAAAATTCGATGCAGGTTGTGGATGGCCAAGTTTTGATGAGGCTATTGAAGGCCGTATAGAATATATCCAGGACAAGAGTTTCGGAATGATACGTACTGAGATCCTTTGTTCAAACTGCGGAAGCCATTTAGGACACGTTTTTGACGATGGCCCTACAGAAACCGGTCAACGCTATTGTGTGAACTCGGCCAGTTTAGAATTTAAAAAGTAATCAATAAACACCTATAATTATGAAAAAACTTTTATCACTTTTAATCCTTTCAGTCTTTCTGGTAAGCTCTTGCAGCGACGGAGAAAGAGGCCCTGAAGGCCCACAAGGTCCTCCGGGAGAACCCGGGATAAACATCGTAGGCCAGACCTTCGAATTTGAAGATATAGACTTTGATTATAATGCAGAAGATAATCTTCACACCTATCTGCTAAACATTCCGGAAGATATAGAAGTAATAGAATCAGACGCCATTCTTGTATACCGTCTTGAAGTTGCACCTACAGACGATGGCGGCAGTGTGGAAACCTGGAGTCTTATCCCCCAGAATTTCTTTCTGGATCAGGGTACTATGCAATATGTCTACAACCATACGGCCGTAGATGTTCAGCTTCTTATTGATGGAAATTTCGACCTGAGCACCTTAAGTGACGATTTTACCCAGGACCAGGTTTTTAGGTTTGTAGTTGTACCTTCAGACTTTATAGCTGAAGCCGGGATAGATGCAAATAATTTCCAGGCAGTGATGAACGCACTGAATCTTGAAGAGCAGGACATCCAGCAAGTACGCAGTATAAATTAAGCCTACTCTTTAATCACAAATTCAAGGCTTGCTCCATTAGGAGCAGGCCTTTTTTAATTAAGTTATAGCTAAGCCATTTCGAGAGGCTTCAAAACTTTCAGTTTAGGGTATTATTCCTTAAATTCGCAACTTCTATAACCGTTACAAAATATACCGAATATGAGTAAATACGATATCATTGTTTTAGGTAGTGGCCCGGGCGGATACGTTACCGCCATTCGCGCTTCTCAGTTAGGCTTTAAAACAGCTGTTGTTGAAAAAGAAAATCTGGGTGGTGTTTGCCTGAACTGGGGGTGTATCCCAACCAAAGCGCTTCTGAAGAGTGCCGAGGTTTTTGATTACCTGAAACACGCCGAAGATTACGGATTAAAACTGGAGAAAGCCGATAAGGATTTTGGCGCGGTAGTTAAAAGGAGCCGTGACGTAGCCAGCGGAATGAGTAAAGGAGTTCAGTTCCTGATGAAGAAGAATAAGATTGATGTTCTTGAAGGCTACGGGAAATTAAAGAAAGGCAAGAAGATTGAAGTTAAAGGCAAGAACGATAAAACCAAAGAATACCAGGCAGACCATATAATTGTGGCTACCGGAGCACGTTCCAAAGAACTTCCAAACCTTAAACAGGACGGTAAAAAAGTTATCGGATATCGTGAAGCGATGACCCTCGAGAAGCAGCCAAAATCTATGATCGTGGTTGGTTCCGGAGCTATCGGGTCAGAGTTTGCTCACTTTTATAACGCAATGGGAACCGAGGTTACCATAGTGGAATTCCTACCTAACCTTGTTCCGCTTGAGGACGAAGAGGTTTCAAAGCAATTTGAGCGCTCCTTCAAGAAAGCAGGGATCAAGGTAATGACCAACTCTTCAGTTGAAAGCCTTGACACTTCAGGAAAAGGAGTTAAAGCCAAGGTGAAGACCAAAAAAGGAGAAGAAACCCTGGAGGCCGATGTGGTACTTTCAGCTGTGGGAATCAAGACCAATATAGAAAACATAGGGCTTGAGGATATTGGAGTTAAGACCGAGAAAGACAAAGTACTGGTAAACGATTACTATAAGACTAACGTTGATGGAATTTACGCCATAGGTGACATTGTTCACGGGCCGGCTCTTGCCCACGTTGCTTCAGCCGAAGGTATTCTTTGTGTTGAAAAGATAAAGGGTATGAAGGTGGAGCCTTTGGATTACGGAAATATTCCTGCCTGTACTTATGCTACTCCTGAGATCGCTTCAGTGGGAATGACTGAAAAGCAGGCTAAGGAAGCCGGTTACGATCTTAAAGTAGGTAAGTTCCCGTTCTCAGCTTCAGGAAAAGCAAAAGCTGCAGGAAAATCTGAAGGATTCGTAAAAGTGATCTTCGATGCGAAATACGGAGAATGGCTAGGCTGCCATATGATTGGTGCCGGCGTTACCGATATGATCGCAGAAGCGGTGGTTGCCAGAAAACTTGAAACTACAGGACACGAAGTTCTGAAAGCAGTTCACCCTCACCCAACAATGAGTGAAGCTGTTATGGAAGCTGTAGCAGCTGCTTATGACGAAGTGATCCATATTTAATAAATCATATTTCTTTAAATATAAAAAGCTCCCTCTGAAAACAGAGGGAGCTTTTATTTTATATAAATTCTTTGAACTTCTACTCAGGGATAAGGTCACAAAAACAGAACTCAGTATCCCAGCTTTGGTCATCGTCACTAAAGCAATTATCCTCTTCCTTCTTATGAGGAGCATAAGACTTTTTTACTTTCTCTCCCAGTTTAAACTTAACCGGAGCTTTAAATAAAGGGCCGTCAAAAACGAAGGTATGAAACTCCCCGTTCTCTCCACAGGGATCAACATCTTCCGGTAAATCCTGCAGAAAATCCTTATCGATAATTCTTCCGCAGAAGGACTCGTCAAGTTTTTGAGTGTTCACACAGACCACAATCGCCCTAAACCCTGCTTCAATAAATTCATTGATGAGTGTTTTTGTGTCTGTTTTCCAAAGCGGGAATTCGGCCTTAAGCCCGATCTTTGCTAATTGTGCTTCCCGGTACTGCTTCAGGTCTTCCAAAAAGATATCTCCAAAAACACTAACCTCATAACCTTCCTTAAGTAAAGCACCGGTGGCTTCTTTCATAACCCGGTTATATTTTTCCATAGAAACATTCCCGGCAAGCTCTACCATTTTTAAAGGAAGCCCCAACATTTCAGATTGTTTCATCAGGAGTTCTTTTCTCACCCCGTGCATCGAGATCCTTCCTGCTTCCGAGTTTATGGTAGTAAGCAGTTTTGAAATCTCAAAGGAGCCTGAATTCCTCACCTTATAAAGGGCCAAAGCTGCATCCTTACCACTGCTCCAGTTTAAATAAGCTTTCGACATTTAATCCTGCTTTAAGAAACTCTGAATAGCCAGTTCATAACTCTGAAGTCCGAAACCTACTATAACTCCTTTAGCATTTGGAGAAATATAAGATTTATGCCGGAACTCCTCCCTGGAAAAAGTATTGGAAATATGGACTTCCACCACCGGGATATCTATAGCAGCAACAGCATCGCCAATCCCTACGGAGGTATGCGTATAAGCCGCGGGATTCAGGATGACCCCGTCAAAATCTTTACGGGCATTCTGTATTTTATCTATAAGTTCCCCTTCTATATTGCTTTGATCATAAGAAAGCTCAAGATTCCTGAATTTGAACTGAAGTTCTGAAAAGTAATCTTCAAAACTCCGGTTTCCATATTTTTCAGGTTCCCGGGTCCCCAGAAGATTTAGGTTAGGCCCATTCAATATTAATAGCTTCATAGGGATAAAGGTAAAAAATTAAGGCATAAAAAAAGGCAGAATTCCTCCTGCCTTAATTATTGTGGATTAAAAGCTCTAAATACCGAAATCCACCCCGAGGTTTACCGACGCTACAGATCCGCCATCCATACTTACTCCGGAATAGGACACATTAATCCCTAAGAGTCCTAGGTCTACCCCTACAAGTGGTCTGTAATAAAAACCTCCATCATTACCGTCATTGATACCAACAGCATAACCAAGGTCAGCCCCCAGGTAAAACAATTCAACAAAATTTAAACGGGCTGAAGCGGCAACTGGTAAAAACTGAATATCATCATAATCAAAAGTGGCTCCGGCTACCGTAACTTCATCTCCGAAATAATGAGAATATCCTACCATAGGCCCAACCTCAAACATATCGGCAAAACTAAACCTATAAGCTATATCAGTTCCTAAATGAAAAGTTGTAAACTCTTCAACATCCCCAACCGGGATACCTCCATTAACTCCAAAATTCCAACTTCCTTGTGAAAAGGAAGAAGTTACTCCTAACAATGTAAATGCAAAAACTAATAGTAATTTTTTCATAATAATAAGATTATTGGTTAGACAATAAAGGTAATGATTAAAGTAGTTCGTTTATAGATAAAATCCTGATACACTTGTAGTTAAAATACTACAGCTTAAGTTTAGATATAAAAAAAGCGGAAGTGATTTACTTCCGCTTTTCTAATTAATCAATAACTATCGGGTTAAAAAATAAGCCCGACACCTAACTGAATCCCATTGTTCTTCACGGCATCATCATCCCAGTTATCACTGTCGAATGCATCAGTAAACCCTTGGGTATAACGACCGCTTAGAAAGAAACCATTGTTGAACTTATAAGAAGCACCCAAGGCTCCTCCAAATTCAAAGGTACTCGCCATTTCAGGTTCTGTCTCTAGGTCCAGACCTCCATTTTCAAAGTCATATTCTTCATTCACCGCAAAATTAAAAGATGGTCCTGCTTCAAGCGCAAGTCCGTCTATTAAATAGATCTTTGCAATCAAAGGCACCTGAACGTAATCCACCTGGTATTCTCCGTTATAGCGTTCTCCGGCAAATACCCGTGTAGCTTCGGTACCCTGGGTAGAATAAAGCACCTCCGGCTGCACAGAGAAACGGTCACTTACCGGAATCTCTGCTAATAAGCCCACATTAAATCCTGTACGGCTGTTATTATCCTCAAAGCCATCTGAGGTCATATTCGAAAAGTTCACCCCTCCTTTAATTCCAAAATTCCAATACTCCTGTGCACTCGCCGACATACTAAATCCAAAGATTGCGACTGCTAATACTAAAAACGTCTTTTTCATAATTTTCTGTTTTTGTTTGACAGGGGCAAATCTATGGTACATCCTGTTAAAAAAATGTTACCCAAGACTAAAGTATTACTAAGATTAACCGGGCAATACTTTGTATCTTTAACAGATGAAATGGCAGAACGCACTTCAGGATTACCGGCATTACCTCCGCCTAGAACGCGGGCTCTCAGAAAACTCCATCGAAAATTACAGCCTGGATATCCTCAGGCTCATCCGGTTTCTGGAAGTTAAAAAACTGAAGGTCTCTCCTATTAATATTTCCGAAGAAACCATTCAGCAATTTATATATGAACTGGCAAAATCGCTAAATGCAAGGTCACAATCCCGGATTATATCGGGATTAAGAGGTTTTTTTAATTTCCTCGTCTTTGAAGACTACCGAAAAGACAACCCAACCGACCTTATTGAATCTCCAAAAACAGGAAGAAAGCTTCCCGATACCATTTCACCAGCTGAAATCGATGAGCTTATAGGCGCAATAGATCTGAGTAAACCCGAGGGGGAACGCAATCGTGCAATTTTAGAAACCCTCTACGGCTGCGGATTAAGGGTTACAGAGCTAATAGACCTCAAACTCTCTGATCTATTCTTTGATGAAGGCTTTATCAAAGTAACCGGGAAAGGTGATAAACAAAGGTTTGTTCCTATCTCAGACTACACCCAGAAGTACATCAATATCTATAAAGATATGGTAAGAACTCATCTTTCCATAAAACCTGAGGCAACAGACACCCTCTTCCTGAACCGCAGGGGCAATAAACTTACCCGGGCAATGATCTTTACGATAGTGAGACGGCTTGCCGAAGCCGCAGGGATCAAAAAGAAAATAAGCCCTCACACCTTCAGACATTCCTTTGCCACCCATTTACTGGAGAACGGGGCCGACCTTAGAGCAATTCAGCAGATGCTGGGCCACGAAAGCATTACTACCACTGAAGTTTATATGCACGTAGACCGCAGTCACTTAAGAAAAGTAATGGAAGAATTCCATCCCCGCAGGTAAATATTAAAATTCTGCTAAACCCCTTTCATAGTTTCTTATTGCCTGTGTTTATTAGTAATTTCAGGAAAAATCAAAATAACTATGAAAAAACTAAAATTCAAGAACGGAGACGAATTACCGGCTATAGGATTGGGAACCTGGAAATCTGAACCCGGTAAAGTTGGTGAAGCGGTAAAGATCGCACTGAATAACGGATACCGCCATATTGACTGTGCGGCTATCTACGGAAACGAAGCAGAAATAGGAAAGGCTTTATCTGAAGTCTTTAAAGAAGGGAAAATAAAGCGCGAGGACGTTTGGATCACCTCCAAACTATGGAATGACTCTCACAAGAAAGAAGATGTAATCCCGGCGCTTAAAAAGACTTTAAGCGACCTTCAACTCGACTACCTGGACCTATATCTTATGCACTGGCCGGTAGCCTTTAAAAAAGGTGTTGGTTTTCCTGAAAATGATGACGAGTATCTTTCTCTTGAAGAAGCTCCGCTTATCGAAACCTGGAATATGATGCTGGAAGCCAAGAAGCAAGGCCTGGTAAAACACGTTGGGGTATCAAACTTCAGTTCCCTGAAACTTGAGGAACTTATGGAGCAGACCGATGAGAATCCGGAAATGAACCAGGTAGAGCTCCACCCATACCTTCAGCAGAACGACCTTTTAGAATTTTGCAGCAAAAACAAGATCAATGTGACTGCTTATTCCCCGCTTGGCAGTGGTGACCGCACCCCAGAAATGAAAGCCGAGAACGAACCTTCCTTACTTGAAAATGAGACCATTATTAAAATTGCCAAGAAACACGGAGCTTCTCCCGGGCAGGTGCTCATAAACTGGAGTACTCTTCGCGGTACCGCAGTGATCCCTAAATCTACCAATGAAGGGCGAATTAAAGAGAATATTCAAAGCACAGGCGTTAACCTTGATGAGGATGATCTTAAAGAAATCGCTGAACTGGACAAGCATTTCCGCTATGTTACAGGGGAGTTCTTTGTAACTAAAGGAAACAGCTATGAAAATATTTATGATGAGTAGATAGCAGAGAGCTATTAAAAACAAAAAAGCCCTGTTTCTACAGGGCTTTTTTTTATTCTGTGTCCTTCTGGACTATTTTGCAATATTAACGGCTCTGGTTTCCCTTATAACGGTAACCTTAACCTGACCAGGATAGGTCATATCTGTCTGAATCTTCTGCGAGATCTCGAAAGAAAGATTTGTAGCTTTCTCGTCGTTCACCTTTTCGCTTTCCACGATCACACGTAGCTCACGTCCGGCCTGGATAGCATAGGCTTTCTTAACACCTCCAAATCCGAAAGCAATATCTTCAAGATCTTTTAACCTTTGAATATAAGAATCAAGCACCTGCCTTCTCGCACCAGGTCTCGCACCGCTAATCGCATCACACACCTGAATGATAGGAGAAAGAAGTGAATTCATCTCTATCTCATCGTGGTGAGCACCTATGGCATTACAAACTTCCGGTTTCTCACCATATTTCTCTGCCCACTGCATACCAAGGATAGCGTGAGGTACTTCCGTTTCCGTTTCAGGAACTTTCCCGATATCGTGAAGTAATCCGGCTCTTTTAGCAAGCTTAGGATTAAGCCCGAGTTCAGCGGCCATCACCCCGCAAAGCTTCGCAACTTCACGCGAGTGCTGAAGCAGGTTCTGTCCGTAAGAAGAACGATACTTCATTCTACCCACAACCTTGATCAATTCAGGATGCAAGCCGTGAATTCCAAGATCGATAACGGTACGTTTTCCAATATCGATGATCTCTTCGTCTATCTGCTTTCTGGTCTTCTTCACCACCTCTTCAATTCGGGCAGGGTGAATTCTACCATCTGTCACCAGTTTATGCAGCGACAACCTGGCAACCTCCCTTCTCACAGAATCGAAGCAGGAAAGAATGATCGCCTCAGGAGTGTCATCCACAATGATCTCAACACCTGTAGCGGCTTCAAGCGCACGAATGTTACGTCCTTCCCTACCTATAATTCGTCCTTTTACATCATCACTTTCCAGGTTGAATACTGAAACGCAATTCTCGATCGCTTCTTCAGTTCCAATACGCTGGATAGTGTTGATGATGATTTTCTTGGCTTCCTGTTGGGCCGTAAGCTTGGCCTCTTCCACAGTATCCTGGATAAGCGCCATAGCATCTGCTTTGGCATTGTCTTTAAGGGCTTCGGTAAGCTGAGCCTTGGCATCTTCAGCAGAAAGTCCTGAGATCACCTCCAGTTGCTGGATCTGGCTGTTATGCAGCTTATCAATCTCTTCCTGTTTTTTCTCCAGATAATTGGTGCGGTAATCATAGTCTTTAACCTTCTCCTCCAGTTCCTTATTCAGCTTTTTATTCTTAGCAAGCTCACTGGAAACCTGAGATTCCTTATCTCTTACCCTCTTCTCTGCATCATTGATCTTCTTATCGCGGGCAAGTATCACCTTCTCGTGTTCAGATTTAAGTTCTATGAACTTCTCTTTAGCCTGAAGGATCTTATCCTTTTTGATGCTCTCACTTTCAGACTTCGCTTCTTTAATAATGTTAGAAGCGGCTTTCTTAGCATTTTTAATAGTTTGTGAAGCTCTTTTGCGCTCCAGGAACTTGGCGATTGCAAAGCCTATAGCAATGCCAACCAATCCAATAATTATAGTTATTACATCCATAGTTTGTGTTTATATATAAAAAAAGCCTGTATTAGTTCTGTTTTGTTAAAACTCCTTAAAATCAAGTTTAGAGCTAACTTGCTGATCAAGAATCCGCTCAAAGACGGCACGCTTTTACAACATAGACTCACCCTTTTTAAAGAATTTCTGTTGAGTTTATCAAAAAAATGACTAATACAGGCAGTAACCTTAATCTATTTAAAGAACATATTTTACACCAAGTGCTTCTGCAGCAATTCATTGAGAGATCTCAACTTATCTTCTGCCTGAAGCATTTCACTTGAATTATCTATAGCTTTCTGCTCGGTTTGGGCCGCAAATTGCAAGGCGCACATCGCCAATACATCCTGTTTATCCCTAACGGCATAACTTTGCTCAAACTGCTTGATCATCGCTTCAATTTTCTTAGCCGCCTTACGTAAACCCTCTTCCTGTTCCGGCTGGATGGTTAAAGGATACACCCGGTCTGCTATAGAAATCTTTATTTTTAACTTTTCGCTCATTTATATTTATTCGGATAACTGAACTATACAGTGATCAATCTCCCTTATCAAGCTGTTTATTCTGAGCTTTGTTTCTCTCTTATAATCCTTACTGCCCAGCATCGCATTTGCTGCTTTAAGAGTGTGGATCTGGCCGTCTTTAGCTCCGAGTTCATCGGTCAGGGCCTTGTTCTCTTCCTTAACAGAGGTCAATTCTTCCTGAAGCGAAGCATTCAACTGCTTTAAGTTCTCATACTTATGGAGCAATTTGCTGATTCTATTTTCAAGATTATCAACTATTTCCGTTAATTCACTCATATAAGCAAAATCTGATGCTAATCCTTACAAAGTTAGCATACCGATTGAAATATCCCAATACTTTTTAATCCTATTTTAAAAATCATCTTTTGTGAAGCCTAATAAACTAAGAGCTAGCCGTTTAATTTAGATTACAGATTTGATTCAAGATTAACTACCTTTACACACGTTAAATTTTGAAAAAGAAATAAGTTTTATGAAGTGGTTTTATGCCGTGTTTTTCAGTTTATTTTTCTCCATTATGCAAGCCCAGATGCAGCCCCCTGCAAAATATTTTTCCGATCCCCTGGATATTCCTTTGGTTCTGGCCGGAACTTTTGGCGAGTTAAGGTCAAACCATTTTCACAGCGGATTGGATATCAAAACGCAGCACAGAGAAGGCCTGGAAGTAAAGGCTGCCGCCGCGGGCTCGATTAGCAGGATTAAAATTCAGCACTATGGCTACGGAAAGGCGCTATATGTGCAACACCCTAACGGCTACACTACTGTTTATGGCCACTTACAAAGACTTGCCCCAAAAATAGAATCTTATCTGAAAAAACAGCAATACGCCAACGAGACCTATGAGATCGAGTTATACCCTGAGGTAGGCGAACTGAAGGTGGATCAGGGAGAAGTGATCGCTTATAGCGGAAATACCGGAGGTAGTGGCGGCCCTCACCTTCATTTTGAGATCAGAGACGGGAAGCAGAGACCTATGAATCCGGAACTCTTCGGAATGGAGTTCAGAGATACCAGGGCACCTATTATTCACGGAGTTTACGCCTACCCCCTGGATGAGAATTCGCACGTAAACAATTCTTCTGAAAGACAACAGCTAAGGCTTATTCCGCAGCGGGATGGCTCCTATACCACTGAAGAAATCGATGCCTGCGGAAAAATTGGATTCGGGGTTTCTACGGTAGATCAGAAAGACGGTGCGCCAAACCATAATGGAGTCTATAAGATTCAAGCTAAAATGAACGGAGATAATGTCTTCGAACTTAATTTCGACCGATTTTCATTTTCTGAAACCCGCCATCTGAATCAGCTTATAGATTACGAATATTACACTAATAACAATCGCAGGATTCAGAAACTATTTATAGACAACAACAACCCTCTTAGTATGTACGGCACTGTGGTTTCTGAAGGAAAGCTTGAGATAAAAGACAGCCTTAATTATAACTACACGATAAAGGTCAGCGATTTTGCCGGAAACGAGAGCCTTATCAGGATCCCGATCCAGGGAGATTACTCAGATCAGATCAGGCAAGCCGAAAATAAAGAGACCGAATATTTTGCCGAGGCAAACAAAGCCTTTTCCGCTGAAGCTAACGGAATAGATGTCTACATACCCAAGGGCAGTCTTTATGAAGACACATACCTGGATATCAGTTTTAAAGGAGACACTATTCATCTTCACAAAGAAGACACGCCTTTACATCGCAATATGACCATTGGCTTTGATGTAAGCCATTTATCTCCTGAGGAAAAGGAAAAGTTCTTTATTGCAAGGCTGGGCAAATGGGGAAAACCCAGTTACTCTACAACCCATAAAAAAGCCAACAGGTTTACAACGGGGACCAGAACTTTTGGAGACTACACCCTGGTGGCCGATATTGAACCGCCTTCCATAAAACCGCTAAACTTTTATGACGGGCAATGGATCTCCAACAACAATACCTTAAAGGTTAAAATCGCGGATGATCTCTCCGGGATAAAAAGTTACAGGGCCACGGTAAACGGGAAATTCATCCTTATGGAATATGAATATAAAGATGCTACCTTAACCCATAATTTTGACGACGATGTGGTTACGGAAACAGAGAACAACCTCAAGATAGTGGTAACAGACAACGTAGGTAACAGCACTACTTACGAAGGCAAATTCTTTAGAAAAGAATAAAACTAAACTCACCTTAATAAAAAAGCCCCACATTTTTGTGAGGCTTTTTTTTATGAAACTATAATCTATATTTTAATCTGCAAGATAATCTTTTAGCACCTCCACCACATAATCAACCTCTTCTTCCGTATTGAATCTTGAGAAAGAAAAACGCAAAGAAGGATTCTTCAGGTCTTCTTCAGACAGAAAGGCATTAAGTACGTGAGAACCTTTATCACTTCCACTCTGGCAGGCACTTCCCTTGGAACAGGCAATTCCTTTCAGATCCAGCTGAAATAACAACATCAGTGATTTTTCAGCAGACATCGGCAGACAAACATTCACTAAAGTATAAGTACTTTTATCAGGGTTTTCACATTCTCCGTTGAACTTCACCCCCTCAATCTCATTTTTCAATTTGGTGATAAAGCGATTTTTAAGCCCCTGTACATAATCCTTTTCTTCAGCCAGATTCTCATAGGAAAGTTTTAACGCCTCCTCAAGCCCAACAATGTTATGTAATCCTTCAGTCCCGGCACGGCTTCCTCTCTCCTGCTCTCCTCCAAAAATAAGCGGCTTAAGTCCGCTGTTCTTTCTTACGAACGCAAATCCAACTCCTTTGGGGCCGTGGAACTTATGCGCGCTAACCGCAGTAAAGTCGACTGGAACTTCACTAAGGTCCAATTCATAGTGACCTACGGACTGAACGGTATCCGAATGAAAAAGAGCTTTATTTGTTTTACAGATTTCAGCAACCGCTTTAATATCAAGCATATTCCCAACCTCATTATTCACATGCATCAGGCTCACAAGGGTTTTCATACCTGAAGCCTGAAGTCGCTTTTCAAGGTCTTCAAGGTCCGCATTTCCGTTCTTATCTAGTGCCACGTATTCCACTTCTACATCAAAACACTCCTGCAGCTGATTCACAGTATACAGAACTGCATGATGTTCAATTTTGGAAGTGATGATTCGCTTTACTCCAAGGTCCCGAACAGCACTGTTAAGTGCAAGATTATCGGCCTCGGTTCCTCCGGAGGTAAACACGATCTCAGAAGCTGAGACCTTCAGGTAACCCGCTACAGTTTTACGAGCCTGCTCTATTAAAGATTTAGCTGACCTCCCATAACTGTGAGTAGATGAAGGGTTTCCATAAACGGTTTTCATAACTTCAGTCATCCTGGTGATGACCTCATCACGCATTTGCGTGGTAGCGGCTGAATCTAAATATACTTTTCTCATTGACAGCAAAAATAAAGAAATAAAATAATTGAAAAGAAGCTTCGGTAAAAAACCTTATTTCCTCTATTTTTGTTGAAACGCTATGTTATGAAAAAGCTTTTTACACTACTTTGTTTAACAGCCATTCTTACCTCCTGTGACAGCGGTGATATTATCGTTACGAGCTTCGACCTTGAGGGAAGTAAGCTGAACCTTTGCGGTACCGCCGATGACAAAGTGCTTTATGTGATCAATAACGGGGAGGTTAACGAAAGTATGTCCCTGCAGGTTTCAAACAGAAACCTAGAAGATTCACTTGAAAATGTCCTAACCACTAATACCGATCAGGACCTCAGCATAGCATTAAGCGACCAAAACCGTTTGATCTACCGCTTGTATGACGGCGAAGTTCCTAACGATTATTTCTGCAACCAGGTCCCTCCAAGAAATCCGGGAGTAATAGAGGAATACTGGAGTACAACAGGGGGAACTATAAACATCAGCACAAATTTCAATGACCTTGCGGGAGATGATGATCCCGACGGTGACAACCTGGAGTCTCAGGATGAAGGCTGGGATCCGGACAATGGAAATCACCGTGATACCGACAATGACGGGATACCTGATTATTTAGACCTTGATGATGATGGTGATAATGTAGCGACTATAAGAGAAACCACTGCAGGTGATGAAGATCCTACAGCCGAAGGTTTCCTTGACACCGATGCAGATGGCACCCCTAATTATCTTGACGCAGATGATGATGGCGATGGAGCGTTAACCCGACTGGAAGTAAGCCCGGACGACCTGGATAACCCTGAAGCATTCCAGGAAGCTGAAAACATTCCAAATTATCTGAATGACCAGATCGATACCACACAGCCCGAACATAATCTTTACATCTCCCACAATATTAGCCGCAGGTACAGATCGCAGGTAACACTCCTTGATTTTAAACTGGTAAAACAAGATGGCAGTGGAGAAGAAATAAGGTTTGACAGATACAACCTTGGGTATTTCGATTCAGCTTCAGTCAATTTCAGCCTGATACCTTTTTCTGATGAAACTGAAGAGGAGAGCGCGGAACAATAATCAGGGATTCTGAAAGAAGTAAACCTCTGTGGCACCAACTCCGTATTTCTGATAATCGGCGTCATAGAATTTCAGATTATCATACCGGCCAAACAGGTAATCAAGCTCGGCCTTTAATATGCCCTCGCCCACTCCGTGAATAAAAACCACTTTTTGAATTCGTTTTCTCATTGCAAATTCCAATTGTCTTCTTGCAGTTTCCAGCTGCAGGTTAAGAATGTCGAAATTGCTCATCCCGCGATAATTATTCACAAGCTTATCTATATGAAGATCTACTTCCATTGGAGGAGCAGACCTCTCTTTGGGCTTTACTCTTTTAGCCCTGGGTTTCTTCGGAAGACTTTTTTCCTTTAACACCTCTTCAATATCAATATTGCCTTCCGGCTCCATTTCTTCAAAAGGCACTTCTATTTTCACAAGGTCTGATGCCCTGAAGTCCATTGGAAAACCTTCATCGGTTTCGATTTCCACCATCTCCCCGTCTACAGATAACACTTCTCCCTCAATAGTATCATCAAGAACCGCAACCCTGTCACCTTTCTGAAAACTCATACTATTCTTCGTTTTGCTCTTCCTTATGGTCGTCTTTGGTAGCCGCCCAGTAGTTTGTTGCCCTGTAAAGACCGAACATAATTACTATAAGTCCTGCAATCTTGATATAGTGGCTGGCATCCTCAACCGCTATGGTATAAAGCAGGAGCGCGCCTCCAATTATGATGAATATCGTATTATATAATTGTGAATTATTCTTTGCCATAATTTACAGGAAATCCCCGGGCTTTTATGGCCCGGAATTTATATTAATTTGATGCAAAGTTAAATGAAATATGAGGCATTTTTACCTCTTTACCCTTATTTTCTCCAGCTATCTTCAGGCGCAATTAAGTATATCACCTTCAGCTGCCGGAGACAGCTACCTCTATTTAAATAATGAGGTCTTATTTGTAGAAAAGGAAATTCAACTTTCCAGGAACAAAAAACCTGAAACCAAAGCTTCCATCTATCTTAGAAACGAAGCTCAGCTTCTTCAGGGCAATAAAACCGCCAACCTGAACGCTGGTGACGGTTTTATTTCTGTATTCCAGGAAGGAACATCAAATGCTTTCGATTATAATTACTGGAGTCTGCCTGTAACAAACAATTTAAGTGTTACTGATAAATTTGGAGAAAACATATTTGAACCACAAACCACAACTTTAAGCACTCAGGTCAAGCTCACGTCTGAGCTGAATGGTTCAGCTTCCCCTCTCACAATTTCAAAGAGATGGATATACAAGTTTTCAGGAAGTGGTTACTCCAGTTGGAACTATGTGGGTGATATTTTTGATGTGAAACCGGGAGAAGGTTTTACAATGAAAGGGGTAAACGGAATTAATTCAAACACGGTGGAAGGTGTTCAGAACAATCCCGGCAGTAGCCAGCGATATGATTTCAGAGGACTTCCCAATGATGGAGAGATCTCAGTACATATTAATAAAGACGAGGCACTCTTATCCGGCAACCCCTATCCTTCCGCATTAGACCTGAAATCGTTTTTACTGGCAAATACAAACACCACCGGTATTGCTTATTATTGGGATTCCAAGGAAAATGGAACTTCACATAATTTAAAGGAATATGAAGGAGGTTACGGTGCCTACTCCCCCGGCGCAAATGTTTACGCTCCTGCGGTGTTCAAAAAATATGCAGGAGATGGAAATGAGGTGGGAAACTCAGGAAATGCCGGGAATGTATATGGTCGTGAATTTAGCCCGATTGCCCAGGGATTCTTCCTTATTGGTATCAAAGACGGCCCTGTCACTTTCAAAAATACATACAGGAGTTTCCAGAAGGAAAACAATAATAATTCAAGCTTCAGATCTCAGGTTATGGAAACAGAAATTCCGGATCTCTCCGGTTTTCGTCTTAATGTGGATATCAATGATGAATATACAAGACAGCTTATCCTGGTCTTCCGGGAAGATTCAAGTATCGGAGCTGACCGCGCGATGGATGCGAAAAATTTCGGTGAGCTCAAGAACGACGCGGGATGGCTTATTGAAGATGAGCATTACGTGATTAACGTACTGCCATTTTCAGCAGTAGAAATGATCCCTTTGATCCTGAATTTCGATCAGGATGGCTCTGCAGGTTTTGGACTGGAATTCATCAGGGAGCTTCCAGGGGTTGAAATACTGCTATTTGATTCCCTTAAAAATGAATATTTCAATATTTCAGGTCAAAGCATGAGTCTGGAGCTGGATAAAGGGGAATATAAAAACAGATTTTACCTAAGTCTAAAAAGGAATCTGCAACCTCAACCCGGTCTTCCGGCAAAACCAGATAAACTTACTTATCTTCCTGAAGGCTCAGCTAAAATTAATATATCTCAAAACAATTCATTTTCCCGTCTGGAAATCAGCCTTGATGAACTATCAGAAGTAGAACTCCTTGGTTTGTACAGCCTAAAGGGGCAGCTTATTTACCGAAAGAAAGTAGATAAAAATGAAAAATACTTAGAGATCCCTACCGGTAATCTCAGTAATGCTGTGTATATTATAAAGTTAACAGAGAAGAACGGCAAGACATATTTTAAAAAGCTGTCTGTGAAAAACTAAAAATGGAAGAATACCTGCTTCCCTGTATCAATAAAAACCTTTTTGGGGTGGAATGCTATGGTTGTGGTGGCCAGAGAGCATTGCTTCTTGTGTTTAAAGGTGAGTTTACTGAAGCATTCCTTATGTATCCCGCTATTTACAGCCTATTACTGTTACTTTCATTCCTGATTGTCAATCTTTTTGTTAAATTTAAGTACGATTACCGTATTAAGATCTGGCTGATCGTCCTGAATGGGACAGTAATTGGCATCAGTTATATCCTGAAAATGAGTCAGTTTTTACAACTAACCAATTAAATTCTCTACTATGGAAAGACAAGAACTACACAACTCCACCCTAATCTTAGTGTTTGGAATACTCTCTATTCTGGGCTGTTGTTTTTATGGTGTTTTAGGAATTATATTCGGGATTATTACCCTGGTAATGGCAAGAAGGGCCTCGCGTGTTTATTATACCAACCCTGATATCTATACAGGCTATAACAACGTAAAAACGGGTAGAATTCTTGCCATTATTGGCATAGTACTCAGCATTATCTTCTTTATATTTACGATAGCAGCGTTCATTATTTATGGAGGTTTTGAGGGCATAGAATCTATGCAGGAAGAGATCCTTCGGGAATATGAATAAAACTGGATAATTAAAAAAAGGCCTTGCTATCGCAAGGCCTTTTCTTTGAATCAATAGGTACTGTTCTTATTTTTCGAATTGTGCCAGCGTCTTGGTTATGATCTCCACACAGTCTTTAAGCTGCTCTTCATCCATCACCAGTGGTGGAGCAAAACGAATAATATTTCCGTGCGTTGGCTTTGCAAGCAGACCGTTTTCCTTAAGCGCCATGCAAATATCCCAGGCAGTAGAACTATCCGGAGAATCATTGATCACTATGGCATTAAGAAGACCTTTTCCGCGAACAAGCTCCACGATATTAGATGTTCTGATATAATCATCTAACAATCTTCTGAAAAGCCCCCCTAGCTTTTCGGCATTCTCTGCAAGGTTCTCCTCTTTAATAACCTCAAGAGCCGCCGTCGCCACTGCACAAGCCAATGGGTTCCCTCCGAAAGTGGAACCGTGTTGTCCCGGTTTAATCACATTCATCACCTCATCATTTGCCAGTACAGCTGATACCGGATACACACCACCTGAAATGGCCTTTCCTAAAATAAGAATATCCGGCTTTACATCTTCGTGATCTACAGCAAGTAACTTTCCTGTACGGGCTATTCCCGTCTGCACCTCATCGGCAATAAATAATGCATTATGCTTTTCACATAGTTCTTTAGCTCTTTTTAGGAACCCGTCTGAAGGCACATAAACTCCTGCTTCACCCTGGATAGGTTCTACAAGGAATCCGGCTATATTATCATTCTCTGAAAGTACTTTTTCCAAAGCATCAACATCATCATAAGCGATTTTTATGAATCCCGGGGTATAAGGACCAAAATTCTTTCTTGCTTCTTCATCATTAGAAAAAGAAATAATGGTTGTTGTTCTTCCGTGAAAATTATTTTCACAAACAATTATCTGAGCTTCTGTTTCCCTTACTCCTTTGGTTTCGTAAGCCCATTTCCTTGCAACCTTTATAGCAGTTTCAACGGCTTCAGCCCCGGTATTCATTGGGAGAAGCTTATCAAACCCGAAATATTCGGTTGCGAATTTTTCGTACGGACCAAGAACATCATTATGGAAAGCTCTTGACGTAAGTGTAAGTTTGCTCGCCTGGTCATTTAAGGCTCCAAGTATTTTTGGGTGGCAATGTCCCTGGTTTACCGCGGAATATGCCGATAAAAAGTCGTAGTATTTATTACCCTCAACGTCCCAAACGTGCACTCCTTCTCCTTTGCTCAATACAGCAGGTAACGGATGGTAGTTATGAGCTCCGTGTTGGTCTTCGAGTTTAATGGCTTCTTCTGAAGAATTAATTTGCGTTAATGGCATTTCATTTATGTTTTAATCAATTAACTTTCACTATTCCTTCTTGCACTGTTTATCCCAGTTTTAGGAGAGAAATCATCCATTTTTCAATTCCTGCAAATTACTAAATGTTTCCCGAAATTTTCAAACTCGAAGCTATTAAATCTTCGCATTTATCCTATTTTTGCGCTATGGGCAGAAAGAAAAGAAACAAGCTTTTTGAAGCAGTAGAAGTTACCGATGCAGGTGCAAAAGGAAAGAGTATCGCCAAGGCTCCGGACGGGAAAGTTATTTTTATAGATAATGCCGTTCCCGGAGATGTGGCCGACGTGCAGACCACTAAAAAGAGAAAAGCATATTACCAGGGTACAGCCGTAAATTTTCACGAGTTATCAGAAAAACGTGTGGAGCCGGTTTGTAAACATTTTGGCAGCTGTGGTGGTTGCAAGTGGCAGAATATGAACTACAAATACCAGCTGGAATACAAACAGCGCGAAGTAGTCAACAACCTGCAAAGACTTGGTAAGATCGAACTGCCCGAGATCACTCCTATCCTGGGAAGCAAAGAGATATATTTTTACCGCAACAAAATGGAGTTCACTTTTAGTGACAGCCGCTGGTTAACCCAGGAAGAGATACAAAGCGGAAAAGAGTTTGACAATAAGAATGCCTTAGGATTCCATATTCCGGGAATGTGGGACAAGATCCTGGATATTGAAAAATGTCACCTTCAGGAAGACCCCAGCAATGCCATTAGGAATTTCGTGAAAGAATTCGCTACAGAACATGGAATGCCGTTCTTTAATCCGCGTCATCAGAGTGGGTTCCTGAGAACATTAATGATCAGGACCTCTTCTACAGGAGAAATTATGGTTTTGGTTCAGTTCTTTGAAGAAAACAAGGAGGACAGGGAACTTCTTCTTGATAAAATTGCTGAAAGATTTCCGGAAATCACTTCACTCCAGTATGTGATAAACGGAAAGGGCAATGACACTATTTATGACCAGGAGGTGATCTGTTATAAAGGCCGTGACCATATCTTTGAAGAAATGGAAGGTCTTAAATTCAAGATCAACGCGAAGTCTTTCTACCAGACCAATTCTGAACAAGCTTACGAACTATATAAAATTACCCGCAATTTTGCCGATCTTAAAGGAGATGAGCTGGTATACGATCTTTATACAGGAACGGGAACAATTGCCCAATTTATAGCAGCTAAGGCGAAAAAGGTTATTGGTGTGGAAGCCGTTCCGGAAGCTATTGAAGATGCAAAAGAAAATGCCAAAAGGAACAATATTGAGAATACCGAGTTCTTCGCCGGAGATATGCGCAAGGTCTTCACTTCAAATTTCATAAAACAACACGGGCATCCGGACGTGATCGTAACCGACCCTCCCCGAGACGGAATGCATAAGGATGTGGTAGCGCAAATTATTGGTATATTGCCTGAGAGAATTGTATATGTAAGTTGTAATTCGGCAACCCAGGCCCGCGACCTTGCTATGCTCGATGAGCATTACAAAGTAACCAGGGTACAGCCTGTAGATATGTTCCCGCAGACTCATCACGTAGAGAACGTGGTTTGTTTAGAAAGAAGATAGATGAAAAACCTGAGTATAAAATTTTTAGCAGCCAGTTTCAGCCTTCTTAGCCTAATGGGCTGCCAGAAGGATGATATTTGCCCTGAGAGCACGCAAACCACCCCCCTGTTGGTACTTCGGTTCTATGATGCTCAGGAAAGGGACAATGCCCAGGCTCCTATAAATTTAAGCGTGAGAGAAATTAATAATGATACCACCTGGTTATACAGGGTTAACCGGGACAGTATTGTTATTCCGCTCAGAACAGATGCCGACCAGACCCAGTATGAATTTATCCTGAATGACCAGGAAAGTGACACTATCCCGGACCAGTCCATCGAGACCAATACCGACCTCCTGACTTTTAGTTATGCCCGGGAGCAGGAATACATTAACAGAGCCTGTTCTTTTAAGATCAACTACCTTGATCTTAAGCTTCAGGTAGATGGAGAGGAAGACGGGGAATGGATACAGGATATATTTATTGAACAAACAGAAGTAACAGATGAAGCAAGCGCCCATATCTCTCTTTATTATTAGTTTTCTTTTAGGCCTTTCCTCCCTCTCTGCTTTTGCGCAAAACCAGCAGGCACAGGATAGCGTGGTCTATAAGGAAAAGTACGGGTTAAGGCTTGGAGTAGATCTCAGTAAACCTGTTCGGACATTTTTCGAAGATGGATATAAGGGTTTTGAAATTGTAGGAGACTATAGGGTCTATGATAATTTTTACGCCGCTGCCGAGATCGGTAATGAAAACCGCCAATTTGAAGGAGACCAGATAACCGTTACTTCAAAAGGGAGTTATGCTAAAATAGGAGCCGATTATAATGCCTATGAAAACTGGCAGGATATGCAAAACAGCATTTTTGTAGGGCTCAGGTATGGATTTTCGACTTTCTCTCAGGAACTAGAGGAATATAGCATCTATAACACCAATCAGTATTTTGGGCCGGATATAAGGCAGGTAAACTCGGAAACGAAAGGTCTTACCGCAAGCTGGGTCGAACTGATGGTTGGGATAAAAGTAGAAGTCCTGAACAACCTGTTCCTTTCTGCAAATGTCCAGCTCAAAAGAAGACTATTTCAGACTACCCCGAATAATTTCGACAATCTTATAATTCCGGGCTTCAACCGCACCTATGACGGAAGCGAGTTCGGCGTTGGTTACGGCTACTCGCTTTCCTATCTTATTCCGCTTTATAAAAAGGAGAGAGACTAATCTTCCTGATTAGCCTTTTTCTTGCTCCCCTCATAGATATCATACCTAAGCAGCTTAGATTCCAGTGCGCCATTGTACATTTTTATCTTTCTTGAAGGACGTAAGCCTACATGCTTAATTGCCTCGAGATTAGAGGTGATGAACCAGGCCTGGGTACCGGGATAATTTTGCTTTAGGGTATCCCCTATTTTCTTATAAAAAACCGGCATATCTATATCCAGTCTTTCACCATATGGAGGATTGAATACCATATGAAGATGTCTCTCGTTCTCTTTTTCACTTTCGAAGAAATCCTTTCGCTCTATTTTGATGAATTCCGAAAGGTTTGCGTTCTCAACATTATCGATGGCTTTATGCACTGCCGATGGTGCTTTATCATATCCTTTGATGCTGAAATGAAATTCTTTGATCTTCTTCAGTACAGATTCTTCAATTTTCTCAAAAAGATCGGCATCCCAGTCCTTCCATTTTTCAAAAGCGAATTCTTTTCGGTTAAGGTTAGGCGGAATATTGCAGGCTATCATAGCTGCTTCAATCAACAAAGTTCCGCTTCCACACATAGGATCCAAAAAATCTGATTGTCCTGCCCACCCCGAATGCAGAAGCATCCCGGCAGCAAGCACTTCATTTATAGGCGCAATATTGGTAGCAGTCTTATAACCTCTTTTATGAAGGGACTGCCCTGAACTATCAAAAGAAATATTGCACATATTCCTATCTATATGCACATTAATCCTGAGGGTTGGGAAATCAAGGTCAACACTCGGACGTTTCCCGTATTTATCCCTGAACCTGTCTACAATAGCATCTTTGGTTTTAAGGGAGATGTATTTGGAATGGGTAAATGTTTCGGAATGTACGGTCGCATCTATGGCAAGGGTATCATCCACATCCATAAACTCCTCCCAGGACAGGTCATAAACCTGTTTATACAAATCATCTTCTGAGTAGATCTTAAAGCTGGTATAGGGTTTTAAAATTTTTATCGCGGTTCTAAGGCATAAATTCGCTTTATACATAAATCCGTTATCACCATAAAAACTCACATTCCTGGTTCCTTCCTTTATATCCATTGCACCAAGGGCCAGCAGCTCCTTGGCAAGGATAGGTTCAAAACCATACATGGTCTTGGCAATCATCTTAAAATTATTTCCCATATCGCTTTTTTAGAGAACCGCAAAAATACGTTAATTTTGCACGATATAATAATTGGCAGAAAGCAGAAAAGACAGTAAGCTGGTTGGTTTGAAATTACACGAAGATTTCGGCGCCGCCGCCATAAGCAAATTTTGTTCTATTTGATGATCTATATTCTACCACTACTTGCGGTTATTGCAGGATACCTGATAAGTCTGCTATTTAAGCCCTCCTCTTCCATCGCTTTTAAATTACTGCTTTCTTTTAGCGGAGCTTACCTCCTGTCAGTCACGGTATTCGAACTGCTCCCTGAGGTCTACTCCCACAAAACCAATGGCGTGGGTATTTTTATCATGCTAGGGCTTTTACTGCAGATCATCCTGGAGTTCTTATCCAAAGGTGTGGAACACGGGCACCTTCACCACGAGGAAAATATAAAACGCTTTCCTTTCTTGCTTTTAATAAGCCTGGGGATACATTCACTTCTTGAAGGCTTCCCGTTAAACAGCAGTGAGCACCTTATTCACGGGGTGGTAATTCACAAAATACCGGTAGCCGCAATATTGTCGGTTTTCCTCTTGCATTCAGGGATCGGAAAAGTAAAGTCCTTCTTGTTTCTGGGTATTTTTGCGCTAATGACGCCATTGGGAAGCTGGTTGAAGGCAAATTTTGAAATTTTACAGGAATATTCGGTTTTTATCAATGCCGCGGTAATCGGCATATTTCTGCACGTTTCAACTACCATTCTCTTTGAGGCTTCTAAAAATCATAAGTTCAATGCTTCCAAACTTGGAGTGATCGTTTTTGGGATCCTACTCGCTTATTTTCTTTAAATATGTTCAGCAGGGAAGAGTCAAAAAAAATAAGACAGGAGTTCTGGACAAGTTTTGGAAAAGAGTATCCGCGTAAGTGGATACTCTACAACACCAAGATCAAAGAACTTCAGCTTAAATTCACCTTTACCAGGAAAATAGCACAGGTTTCCATTGATATCAGTGCTCCCGATGATCTTATACAGGCCTATTATTATGACAAGTTGCTTTCCTTAAAAAATCTTTTATTAAATGATTATTTACCTGAAGCTGTTTTTGACGAACATTATGAATTACCTGAAGGTAAAAGCATCTCCCGGGTATACGTCCAGCTTGACGGGGTAAGCATTCATAATAAAAAGGACTGGCCAATAGTAATGGAGTTTCTTTCGAGAAATATGACCCGGCTCGAGGAGCTTTTTAATGAATTCTCAGATTTCCTTAAAAATTAAACTTGGTTTTAAGTTCCTGTCTCCTAATTGATATCATATCAGTATTTTTTTGTAAATTACTGATCTCCAAACACTTTAGCAGATAAATTGTATTCAGGATTATTTCCCTACCACCTGAAGTGTCCCCTCTGTAATCTCAAATTATTTCATTTTACCGTGCGAGCCATTGGCCCGCATCCAAAATTCTCGTTATGAAAAATTTTTTACTGGCTTTATTAATTTTAGGTGGAAGTGTTTGTTTCGCACAAGGAAGCGCCAAATCAGAGCTTCCATCAAATAAAAAAATAGTCAAGCAATATGACCTTCAAGGGAACTGTGTGGTCGATTATTTAGAAAATGAATCCCTGTGCAAAGAGCTCGCCTCTCAATTGGAAAGTACATTAAAACTTAAGTTCGCAGAAGACAACTCCAAAAACAAGGACCTAAAAGAGCTTTATTCCAAAGCTAAGCTTATCGCTTTCTCCAAAGGAGATTATTTTTCGGCTTTAAAGTATCTTGAGAAAAAGCAGGCACTTGAAAATGCGAAGGCTTCTCTTTCTATCAAACCTGAAATAGAAAAAGCATATCTGGAAACGATGATGGAGTTAGGTTCCAGCAAGAATGACAGGTTTAAAAAAGAACTGGAGAATAACCTCTGTGAAAACCTTATTAGCACCTCTCTTGAAACAATAGAAAATGAATTGGAATCCTCGTATACCGCAACTTTTATTCCTCCCGGAAATTTGAAAAAGGTAGATACCAAATTAGGAACTGAAGTGAACGAAGAAATAGAATTACATCAAACTCCGGAGACACATGTCTTTCAGATCCTTAACACAAGGATGCAACAGCATATACACCTGGCCTATTATGAAGAAGTATATAAACCTGTAATTCATAAAATAAGAAAGCAAAAACTGAAATATCAAAACTAAGCTAAGAATAGATTTATAAGTCATTTTTTCTTAATTTTAGTTCAGCGAGACTTAAGTCCCGGTAATATCTTATCTATGGAAGATAAAACTGAACTACTTGAATCATTCAGCAATAATAAGCTGATCGATATTATTAAGAATTACCGGCAATATGGCTATGATAATAGTTTACGAAAAACAGCCTGCAGAATTCTTAAAGAAAGAGGAATAAGCATTAATGACCTGAAGCTTACGGGTAACCTTAGAAATGAAAATTTTGAGTCGGCACAGGAATATATTCGCGCCTATCGAAAAAATTCAAAGCACGCCCTTATATTTTATATAACCACACTTATTCTTAATGTCCTGATTCCTGTTTTTGAAAGGATATCAAGCTTTTACAGCAGTATAGCCCTGGCCCTAAGCATAATAAGCATCATCCTTTTTTTGTATTGTTTGTTCAGAGCTTTCCAGCATCAGTCTGATTTTTACCGGTTAATAGGAAAAAAGATGGACTCTTATGAAGTTCTGGCATTCCTGCTCATAGGTATGCCTTTCTATATATTTATGTACTTCTATTATAAGCACAAATTAAAAGATGAGCTTAAACTCATAAAATAATCCCTCCTTTAGACGCTATTTATTAAAATGAAGAAAATCAACTTTAGTTACCTCATTGTGTTATTTTTTCTGGTAGCCTGCCAGAATAATTATTCTGAAACAAAAGAAAATAGCGAAAACCCCTTGATTTCCGAAGTTGAAAATAGTCTTAGTCCCCAAATCCTTTTGGAAAAAGACAGCCTTAAAAGGTTTCAAATAAGGGACAGAATGGAGTTTTATAATGTTCCGGGAATAAGCATTGCCAAAGTAAGCAAGAACAAGCTGGAATGGAGTAAAGCTTACGGGACAGCGAATACCAGAACAGGTAAAAAAGTTGATACCTCTACACTGTTTCAGGCCGGCTCAATTAGCAAACCTGTCACTGCTTTAGGGGCTTTAAAACTGGTTGAAAATAATAAACTGGATCTGGATGAAGACGTAAACAAGTATTTGAAATCCTGGAAAATTCCGGAGAATAAATACACCTCTAAAGAAAAGGTAAGCCTCAGAATGCTGTTAACACATACGGCAGGTACCAATGTAAGTGGTTTTCCCGGCTATAAACGCAGAGATAGTTTACCTACAACTGCTATGATACTTAATGGCAAAGGAGATACGCCAAAACTGATTGTAGATACCCTGCCAGGAAGCAACTGGAGTTATTCGGGGGGTGGGTATACGGTGATCCAGCAACTTATTGAAGATGTCAGCGGACTTCCCTTCGAGGAGTATATGCAAAAAGAGATTCTTGCCCCCTTAGGTATGGAAAACAGTAGTTTTGAACAACCACTTCCCGAAAAGACTGAAAATTTCAGTGCCGCTTATGATCTGCAAGGGAAAATTATTGACAGCCTGTATCACAACTATCCCGAAAAAGCCGCTGCAGGTCTTTGGACCACGCCTACAGATCTTGCCAAATACTGTATGGAAATTCAGAAGATCTTAAGTGGTAAAAAATATGGGGTGATCTCCAAATCTATGGCAGGTCAAATGCTTACAAAGCATCAATTTTCCTGGGGGCTTGGTCCAAGGTTACAGGGAGAAAAAGATTCCCTGATTTTTGCGCACGGTGGAAAAAATGCCGGTTTCACCAATAATCTGCTGGCCTTTGCAAATAAAGGGGAAGCACTGATTATTATGACCAATGGTGATAATGGTATCCGGCTTTTTCAGGAGATACAGCGGTCTGTTTCTGAAGTCTACAACTGGAATTTAGATAAACCCAGGATTGTTAGGGCCACCGAACTTAAACCGGAATTTCTTAGCAAACTCGAAGGCACCTATAAGTATTCAGGACAGACACCAGATGAATATCTTGTGAAAGTAGTATATACAGACGGAAAACTGAATGTTTATGATCTTCAGGATAATGATAGTCTAGTTTTAACTCCGTTGAACACCAACAATTACGTAGACGTTCTAAAGGGAGATGAAATAGTTTTTTCTAATCCCGAAAAAGCTACGATCTCCTTTAAATGGAATAATTCTCAGGATTTTTTTAGAATTGAAAAAGCTAAGAGCAAGTGAAAGTAAAGTCTCTTGAGAAAACTGATTCCTCAGAAATCATAACCTGTTTTCTGAAAGCTTTTGAGAATTATTATATTCAGTTTCCTACTGATCCAGACTACTTCAGAAAAAGATGGAGAGATGCCGGGGTGAGATACGATCTTTCCTATGGCATGTTTGATGGGGATAAACTGGTTGGCTTTATAATTCACGCAGTCGATCACCGTGTTGGTAAATTGACTGCACATAACACAGGTACAGGGGTTTTACCTGAATACAGAGGCCGTAAATTTGTAGACAAAATCTATGAATTTGCTATTCCTGACCTAAGGAGAAATGGCATTAAAAAAACCACATTGGAGGTAGTTACAAAAAACACATCTGCCATAAAAGTGTACAAACGAACAGGGTTCAGCATAAGCAAAACCTATAAATGCTTTAAAGGGTCATTTTTCCATAAGCCTCAAAGACCTGAGGGTCTTACAGAGGTTTTACCAGGTCTTTTCGATTGGTCTTTATTAGCAGATCAAAGCCGGTATTCCTGGGACAATCATAGGAAATCCATACAAAATGGTAATTACAAATTCTTTATCCTTGGCCGCCAGATTCCTCTCGCAGCCTTTATTATTAATCCTGAAACCGGATATATTCCACAAGTACATTGCCTGAAAAACGATGAGAAAACCTGGGAAGACTTATTCGAAGCCATTGCTTCAGTCTCCAGCGAAATCAAGATCAACAATGTAGACATTCAGGAAGAAGGTAAAATTCGCCAATTAAAAAGAGCTGGGTTAATCAACCATATAGACCAATTTGAAATGGAAAGGATTATTTAAAATAAAAAAGGCTGCCCGAAATCGGGCAGCCCTTTAATTATAATGACTTTCTTTTATTTACAGTCCTAATAAACCGCTAAGGCTTACCTCTACGGTAGTTTGCGATTGTGCTGTTACATTAAGTCCTAACAGGTCCAGTTCCGATTTTGAAGAAGCTTCTGCCATACCTTCAAATTCAAGTGCGGCATCGCTGTCGTTATCAGAATAAGATGCAAAATGCAGCTCATACTCTCCTTCTTCCAGAAAGTGTAATGAGAAATTACCATTTGATTCACTCACTACACTACTGTTAACAGCATTAGAGAATCTTGCTCCACTGGCATCAGCCTCTTTTTCAGACTCGCTGTATTCTCCTTTTTTATAGGCAAATACAAGCATAGTTTCGGCGTCACTGTTCTCCATATTATCTACGGTACCGTTAATTCTTCCGGCATTAAGTGTATTTACAGCTCTAACATTGCCTGCCAGTTCTGAATTACTTACAAAACTATATTCTCCTTCAGCATTGCTGACAATAGATTTTCTAAGGTCGAAGTCCAGGATAAGTTGATTTTCATCGCTAGCTTTAATTTCGGCATCATCGCTAATCACAATTTCATTAGCAGAAGTAGCAAGGGCTTTCTTCTCCCCATCAGCGGTTAGAATATAATTCCCCGGAGCTTCTCCGGCTGCATCGGTTTCTGAATCCAGCATTAATGTAATGCTTGAGGTTGCACCATTTTTAAGCTGAAGATCTCCTAAATGAAGTGTTTCTCCATTGGTAAGGCTACTAATTTCTACTGTGGTTTTCTCAAAACCTTCAATGGCTTTCCCGTTTACCATCACATTGGTAACCGTAACAAAGGCAGCCTGTACATTAGCATCATCTATTGGAGCATCGGTTAAATACACTTCTGTATTATAAGCCTCAGGATTTTCAGATCCCATATCATCGTTGTCTTCAGAACAAGAGACCATAAAGCTCATAAACAATAACATTAATCCTGTTTTGAATACATCTTTTTTATTCATAATCGTCTTTTTTACACCTCTTTTAGTTTAAGGCGTTTGGTTATTACTATTTAATTGTTTTCAAATAAGACGCCTGGGCGCCAAGTAATAATTTTACATACTTAATTATGTTTTCCACTCACAAAACAAACGAAGTTGAACAAACTGTATTACCATTTTAAGAAATGTTTAATGTTTCCTTAACTCCTTAAAAAGTCCGATGAATCCGTAAATTTTACCGATAAACTGCAATAAAAGAAGGATTTAAATAAAAAAAGCAGCCGAAAGGCTGCTTTAAATTTTAAGAATTAAACTTGATTTTTACTCAGAAGACAGGATAGTTTTAGAGAAACTTTCTCTGTCTGTATTCACTTTAATGATATAAGCCTGACTTGGTCTAACTGTGAATCCAAGACTTAATTGACTAATATCACCTCCGGAAACTTCTTTGAACTTAAAGTTCTGGATCATCTGACCACTTAAATTAAAGATCTGAATATTCACATTAGAGGTATAATTAAAGTTATACTTCACTGTTAAATGATCTTTAAATGGTACTGGTGATACACTGAAGCTGCCTGCATCGGCCTGTAAAGAAGATGATTCTTCACTGCCACAAGTGCCATTAGGTGCGGTAGTAGCAGCTGATCCTCCAAGCGGACAACCTGCCTGGTTTAGTCCATCCAGATAACTTCCAAAAGATCCTGCTTCTCCATTCGCAAACGCATAATTCACGTCTTCTATTAGTGTTTCTATGTCTGAATATGCAAATTCAATATCATCTTCTCCACTACTACAAGTGTTTAACAATGCTGCCACAGACTGTCGGGCAAGGTTGTAAATACCGCCACCACCTAAATTAAGTGCTTCAAGCAAGGTTAGATCTGCATCTTTAAACTCCTGTGGTGCATTAGCAAATACATTTTCATATAATGTACAAGTCTCATATTCTTCACACCATCTGTCGGTATGATTTTTCCAGTAACCAAGAGTACATCCCTCCTGGGCACATTCCTCTACGGTGACCATAATGGTGGCTGTACCATAGCAAATGTCATCTCCATTGGTGGTTTCACTCCTTACATAATAAGTAGTTGTTCCAACTTCCGGACTAACCACACTGCTTCCAAGTGCATTCATATCATTATCAGCATCTTCCTGAGTTGAATGATAAGTCACTGTACCTCCATCTGCAGACACATATAAAGAAAGGTCTACAGACTCTCCATAACAAATAGTATCTGGATTCGTGGTGGTAACGTCAGGATTGTCATACACATAGATGGTGAAAGATGCGATACTATAACAGCCTTCATCATCGTCACTGTCATTATCACTTCTTACCCAAATAACATCTGAACCTATATTAACACTAAAGGACATTGGAGTTCCTATGGCTCCGGTTTCATTCATCGCATCATTTTCGGAATTATAGAAACTAAGAGTTCCACCATCCGCATCGGTAACTCCATTGTAAAGATCGAAAGTCTGTGCTCCTGTATCTAAGTCTTCACAATCTGAAAGATCCTGAACCATTAAATCTGGATTATCATAAACTGTAACATCAAATGAAGCAATACTGAAACATCCTTCTTCACCGTCATTATCGTTGTCGCTGCGGGCCCAAAGTGTTATTGTTCCAAGATCTGCACTATACGCTCCGGGAGTACCTATAGCTCCAGATTTGTCCAAAGCGTTTTGTTCAGTTTCATAGAAACTTACGGAACCTCCGTCATCATCAGTTACAGCTGCATTCAGATTAAAGCTTTGTGAACCGGTCATTCCATCTTCACAGTCCTCTAGATCCTGGACCATAAGATCAGGATTGTCATAAACATAGATGGTGAAAGAGGCAATGCTATAACATCCTTCTTCATCATCACTGTCATTATCGCTTCTAACCCAGATAACATCGGAACCTATATTCACGCTGAAGGACATTGGAGTTCCTATGGCTCCGGTTTCATTCATTGCATCAGATTCAGATTCATAGAAACTAAGTGTTCCTCCATCGGCATCGGTTACTCCGTCATAAAGATCGAAACTTTGAGCGCCGGTCTCTCCATCTTCACAATCTGAAAGATCCTGAACCTGAAGATCGGGGTTGTCATAAACTGTCACATCAAAAGATTTGATGGTATAACAGCCTTCTTCTCCGTCATCATCATTATCAAGTCTCACCCAGAAGGTGTCACCTGCCTGTCCTACACTAACCATTGTCGGATCAGAGATCGCATTTTGAGGTACCAGAGCATCTGCTTCAGAATTGTAAAAACTTAAGCTTCCGGCATCTTCATTGCTTACTGCATCATTAAGATCAAATTCGGCTGTTTCAGCATCATCAGCCTGGCAGGAAGCAAGATCTTCCACGTCAAAATCAGGATTATCGTATACGGTAACATCAAAAGATGCAATTGAATAACAACCTTCTTCACCATCACTATCATTGTCACTGCGTGCCCATAGTGTTGTGGTTCCAAGATCGGCACTATACGATTCTGGTGAGCTTATTGCAGGAGTTCCTGCATTGGCATCACCTTCAGATGCATAGAAGCTTGTAGTTCCACTGTCGGCATCTGTTACTGCATCATTAAGATCGAAAGTTTGGGCTTCTGTAGTTCCATCTTCGCAATCGGCAAGGTCCTGAACCATAAGATCAGGGTTGTCATAAACAGTAACATCGAAAGATGCGATACTGAAACAACCTTCCTCTCCGTCATTATCATTGTCGCTACGTGCCCAAAGTGTTGTGGTTCCGAGATCGGCACTATACGATTCCGGTGAGCTTATTGCCGGGGTTCCGGCCAAAGCATTAGCTTCAGATGCATAAAAACTTGTGGAACCGCTGTCGGCATCTGTTACTGCATCATTAAGATCGAAGCTCTGTGCTTCAGTTGTTCCATCCTCACAGGCCTCCAGATCCTGAACCATTAGGTCGGGGTTATCGTATACCGTAACCATAAATGATTTTATGGTATGGCAGTTTTCCTCCCCATCATTATCATTATCCAGCCTCGCCCAGAACTCTTTCGGACTTTCAGCTACTGTTACACTTGCGGATGCTGAGATAGCTCCTGAAGCTCCCTGAGCATCAGCTAAAGAAGTATAGAAGCTCAATGTCCCTTCTTCTTCATTGCTAATGGCATCATTAAGATCGAAATCTTGTGCTCCGGTAGTACCATCTTCACAGTCATAAAGGTCTGTAACATCAAAGTCTGGTGATTCATAAATGGTTACGGTCACCATCGCTCTTGGACCTTCACAAAGGTCTACAGTACAGCTTGCCCAGTAGGAAGTTGTCTCGGTAAGTGGTCCCGGAGAAAAATCGGCTCCTGTATGAAGTAAGTTGCCTTCTTCAGCGGCATCATACCATTTAACTGTTCCCTCACAGCCTTCAGCTGTTAAGGTACCATCCCAGGTGTCACAGGCAGCATCGTCTGTAAGTTCAGGTGCTTCCGGTGTGGTATCAATTGTAATTTGGATTGGTTTTCCTGGGAAATCCTTCAATTCAGATTGGCTTGAAGAACCTGAAGTACGGGTTCTTACAAAAAGCGTACTTAAGGTAAGACATTCATCCTCCGGAAAGAATGCAGATATATTCACTGCTCCCTCGGCCCATTGATTGATGGAATACTGGTAAAAATTACCTTCCACGGGATCCTGGAAATAGATGGAAAAAGGCACTATGGACTCTACATCATTCTCGGTTCCGAATACGGTTCCTGCTTCAGGGTTCTCAACAATTCTGTATATATATCCACCTCCATCATTTTCGTCCCATTGCCTCACCACTACTTTGGCTGCTCCTCCTCCGTTGGTGAATTCAATGGTGATCAAAAGATCTCCGAGGGTCCTCCCCCCCTGTTCCCCTAATGAGCTAAAGGTTCCATCCGGTTCTGCAGTCAAGGGTTTTTGCAGCACCTCAAAGTCTATATAACTACTACCATTGGTCACCTGCCTGTCAGCTGCAAAAGCAAGCCAAAGATCTCCGTCATTTCCGTAAGTCAGACTGCCATCTGCATAAGAAAAATGCGCAATGGCATTCTGGATCTCATTTTTGTTAGGTGAAGACCCGGTACCCCAGGTATAGGTGTTGGGATCGTCATTGATCTTGTTCGAACTGGTAAAAATAGTTGGATCATTATTGGTAATATTATCCCTGAAGAAAGTAGTTTGCCCAGGATACAAATAAAAATCATCGGGATAAGGCATATCCGGAATTCCCTCTGCAATTCCATCGGAAGCAGATGGGGGGAATACCCCACCCGGGTTTTTATTTTCCGGATCTGTTCCAAATTCAAAAAGCCAGTCTCCACCGGGTTCGCCATCTACGTTCACATAAGCATTTCCGTCAATATTCAACCCTCCTAGGGGCTGTAATAATGGCGCCAGGCCTTTAATATTTTGAGAGAAGACGTCGGTTTGAAATAGAAAAGCTAAAAGAACCAGGAGCATCGTTAAAAGAGAACCGTTGGAAAACAGTCTCAACTTCATCAGGCTTTTTTGGAAAGCCTTTTGGCAAGCATCATTTTGGACGGAAGCCTTGAAGGCCTTCATCCTACTTGTAATAAGTTCCATAAGATAATTAATTAAAGGTTAGTAACTAGATTGTTTAACCGCACATAATGGAAGCAGGTAAATTTGGACAATAGCTAAATTGTTATTTAATATAAATAGCGCCGAAGGGGGGATAATCATCATTTACGGGGGAGAAAAAATGCAAAATATACCTGAGGTATAACCGTCAAAAAACACGGGGGGAAGTCCAAAATTGATCAGGAAAATAAATGATTCCTACATTCAATAGTTCAGTTGGTTAATTCCTGATTATCCAGCTGTAATTCTTTATATAAAAATACGCCAAATCCTCTTGCTTTGTATATCGAAAGGGCGATTTTAGCACTGGGTGTTTTCCTGTAAATAATACTATGCTGTTATGACAGTTTTTAAAGATCTCCGGTAGCAAGGTTTTGTAATTGAATAAAAAAAGCAGCCTTTCGGCTGCTTTAGTTTTATGATTAAACTAACTTTAGTTACCTGACATCACGCTCTTAGAGAATGATTCTCTGTCTGTAACAACTCTCATCACATATACCTGATTAGCCTTAAGGGCAAAATCAATATCTATCTGAGTTGCATCCCCACTGGTTACATTTTTATCAGCGTAAGTCCTTAATAAGTGACCACTTAGGTCAAAGAACTGGATCTGCACATTAGAAACATAATCGAATTCGTAATAAACGGTTAGTGTTTCTTTAAACGGAACCGGAGCTACACTAAATCCACTTTCTGCCACCAGGCTTTGAGTGGTTAATACATCATTAGATTCAACTAAATTATTATCAAATTCACAGTCATCCGGATCTTCGATAGGATCGGGATCACAAAATTCACCGGTATTAAGACTGATCTGTCCCTGGCTTCCACCTACGGGATCTCCGTTTCCATACTGCATTTCGAATGAAGCATAAGGATCAGAACCTACCAGCATACCACCTAAGATGGTTTTTACATCATACTTAACCGAAATTATGTAAGATGTTCCTGCTGTAGATGAGAAGGTTATTTCTACATCTCCCTGGTCAGTTCCATCACTATGATCATATATGGTCACCGAAGTTGGTTCAATAGTTCCGCACTCACTGCTGTATACCCTAACGTTCTGCTCATTTTGAGCTATGAAGTATTTAGTAAGATCGGAATCCTGGTCTATATAAACTGTTGTTGACCCGGCTTTACCGGTAACATCTGCATAGTAGAAGAATACTCCCGGTACGGCATTGTCAATAATATCACCATTAAGTGTTATACAAACATTACTTAAAGTATAATCTATAGGATCCGGATCGGTACTTTGAGTGATACATCTGTAATCTTCACAATCTGTCTGTGTTGGGAAGATATGAGCACAGTTCTCCGGTGGATCAACAGTAGCTGTATCGGTATCTGTACATCCATTGGCATCTTCAACCGTAAGCGTATAAGTACCTGTTACAAGAACTATTGGATTTTGTTCATCTGAAGTAAATCCTCCAGGTCCGGTCCAGCTGTAATCATAAGGAGCAGTTCCTCCACTGGCTGATCCCATTAACTGGAATCCGGAATCGGTACAAGGAAGATTTCCTCCTGTGGCTGTAGCTGTTGGATTATCATATACCGTTAAGGTAAACGATGTGGTTCCGTAGCAACCTTCTGTGCCATCGTTGTTATTATCACTGCGTACATAAATGGTCTCGCCGCCGGTGGAACTATACATATCTGTTCCGGTCAAGGCAGGAGTGCCTGCATCGGCATTTGCCTGGCTAGAATAGAAACTGATGGTTCCTCCATCCGCATCG
>NZ_JBHTLI010000001.1:2331015-2334595 GCF_042678405.1 Salegentibacter chungangensis
GCAGGAGTGCCTGCATCGGCATTTGCCTGGCTAGAATAGAAACTGATGGTTCCTCCATCCGCATCGGTGATCGCGTCACCTAGATTAAAGGTGGCTGCCCCTGTGGAGCCGATCTCACATTCGTCAAGATTTTGTGCGGTTACATCAGGATTATCATAAATTGTAACAGTTGCACCGTCCACGCCATAGCATCCTAATTCATTAACATTACCTCCGATAATGACAGTAGCGTAGAATTTATATTCACCGGCTAAAGTAGGTGTATAAGTTTTAAGGTTTAAATTACTGCCCCCTACACTATTTCCTCCCTGTACCATTATAGAGTCATTTTGAGGCGTAGGTGGATAATAATACCATTCAAATTTATAATCTCCTGAGGGACTTACTGTAGCCACAAGATTTTCAGAATCATCTTCACAAAACACCACATCATCGACATTAACCGTTACCGGAGGTGTATTACCAAGGTCAATGGGTCCGGCAAAATCCTTCAAAGAAGAATCAAAGGAAGCTGAAGACCTGGTTTTCACAAGTAAACTTCCGAGCGGGTTTTCACAAGTTCCTTCCCCCGAACGGGTATCAAAACCAAACTTAGTGGCGTTAATAGCTATTTCGGCAAAAGTATTTTCGGTATAGACATCAGAAAGATCTCCACCGGAATCTATAGTTCCCCACCAGGGTGCAGGAACTGCGGTTGGATTAGCCTGGGCGAATAAGGATTTACCTGTTTCCAATGAGCTAAGAACGATACGCGCATATCCGAAATTATTGCTGGAGTTACCGTCACAATAGAAGAACGGAAATCGTCCATTCCCATCACCAAATTCAAAAGGTCTTCCGCCCAAAGAATTAAAATTCAAAAAGGCGGCATTATTGGGAAAGTCTCGTTTGTCGATCCATACAAAAAGCCGGATATCTATGTTATCTCCCCCACCGGTATAGTTCACCGACATAATGATATCACCATGTTTATTAACACTACCATCATCATCGGTACCATCTGCCGAACTACCTGGTAAATCAAATTTATAGGTGCTATGCCCACAATCAGCTCCTAAGGAAACAAAGTTTCCGGCACCCTCTTCCCAGGTAATATCCTTACGGTAATATTCAAAATCCAGGTAACTATCCCCGTTCTCGCTTCGAGTTGAAGCTGCCGCAATGGCAAATTCATCGTCTGAATCTACAAATTCATCTGAAGGGATGGACCTTCTTAAATGCCCCATTACATCGATAAGGTCATTCTTTTGAGGCACACTTCCTGTTTTAAGCGTCCAATCATTAGGGTTGTTGAAGTTCTTATTGATCTTCTGATCAAAGGTGGACATGTCCTTATTTCCACCTGAGGTTTGCTGATCCCTGAAATACACTGCATCTATCCAGAGTCTTCCATCCCCTTCGGGAAAAGAATAAAGGTCAGCAGCCATCCTTAATTCAATGCTTTCATTCTGTCCGGCACTAATTTGCGAGATTGAATCTAAAGCCGCAGCACTATGAGTGTCTATCACTCCAGCTCCGGGTGCATCAGGATTTGGCACTTTATGAAACCAGTCATCGGTTCCCGGTGCGGGAGGTGCGGTAATACTCATACCCGTAAAATAAAGGGTGTCCCTTTGTACATCGGCATCGATCCCAAAATCTGCCACCACATCGGTTTCAAGTGGTACCGTTTGAGCATATGCGTTGGTTAAGGAAAGGACAAAAATAAAAAGCACGGCAAATATTTTAATCCAATTAAAATACTTCCTGCTTTCAACAGTCTTAATTCCGGAATCCGGAGATTCCGGTAATGTAATAACTTTCATAATTTACATTTTATGGTTAGTAATAAAACTTTCCATAAACAAGCAGTTAAAGGAGACCTGGGTATTAACCGGGAATTCCGGCTTAAAAAATCATCAAAATTATAAAAGGAGGATACTTGAACAGGGGGGAACTACTTTTCCGGCTCAAACCGGAAAATCAAATGCATTTTACATGCGCCATCTGTGGGGGGAATTTAAGAACCCGATAAAATGAGTCGGGAGTAAAATAGTAGTATACAGGAAGATATTTTCCTTTAACACTAATTTAATACAATAGAGTTTAAAAATGGGCTAAACCTGGAAGAACTTCAGCTTACTCTAAGTTATTTACAGGTTTTCCCCTAATGGAATCATTCCCAAAAAAAAAGCCACGCAAGTGCGTGGCTCTTCTTGTCATAAGGTTTATCAGTTAGCCGAGATAACACTTTCAGAGAATGATTCTCTATCAGTAATCACTCTTATAATATAAACCTGATTGGCTTTAAGAGCAAAATCAATATTCAGCTGGGTCTGATCTCCTTTGGTCACCTTTTGATCTGTATATGTTCTTAGTAAATGACCACTAAGATCAAAGAATTCAATCCTGACATCTGACATATAATCGAATTCATAATAAACACTGAGTGTTTCCTTAAAAGGAACGGGCGCTACCCCGAAACCACTCACTTCTTCCAGGGAAGAGCTTGTAGTGAATGAAGCTGAACTTAGATCCTTGTTCACTGCGCTTTCCAGGGTTTCACAATTTCCTGATGGTGCCGTTGCAGGGTCAGAACATCTTCTGTCGGTATTAATGCCAAGCACTCCAAAACTCGGTCCGTTAGGAACATCATCTATGATCATCCCAAAAGAATAGGCGTTTCCGAACCAGTCTTCATCATCTATTTGATCAGGAGTACTTCCTATTATCGACTTAGAATCAAATTTAGTGGAAAACACATATTTCCCTGGTACCGATGGTGTAAAAGTGACTATTATTTTAAATATTCCATCGGATCCTTCAGAATCATTATAGTCTATACTATTAATATCTATATTACCACAGGATTCCGAATAAATACGAACATTGGAATCATTAAGATAATCGAATGGTTTGAAACCACCCGGTACAGTTTGCTTAAGCACTATAGTTACAAGTTCAGGAGTGTATTCCTGTCCTATTTCCGGCTCCGGAATCACAAAATCCCCGTAATAGAAGAATGCACCCGGGATTACATTTGTCACCTGTTCGGGCCCTCCTTTGAATTTTTTAATGGTAGTACACATATATTCCTGTACGAAAAGAGCAGGATCACAGAATAAATAATCGCTACATTCTGTTTGGGTTGGGAAAAGATGGTTACAATCTCCGGGAAGTTTAATTTCCATATCCTTTGTCACGGAACATCCATTGGCATCTGTAACTGTCACGGAATACTTCCCTGCCAGCAAGCCGGTCCGGTCTTTTGGTTCTGGATAATCCGGGTCACCTGCTTCTTCCCCATCCATATCGGCCCAGTCATAGGTATAACCCGAGGTTCCTCCACTAACTGTTAAACTAATTGAACCATCCTCTCCTACACAGGTTTCGTCCGAAAGGTTTTCTTGTACATTTAACTGATTAGGTTCACTGATGGTTTCCGTGCCACTGCTGGCTTCACACTCATCGTTCTCTTCTCCGTCATTGCCGAAGACCTTTACATAGTAATCCCCGGGTACCAGGCCGGTAAAGTCTGCTCCGGTGGTATTGCTGGCTACTGCAGTGGTGCCACTGTCCTTATACAATTCGTAGCGGATGA
>NZ_JBHTLI010000001.1:2334691-2338567 GCF_042678405.1 Salegentibacter chungangensis
TTCTCCGTCCTTGCCGAAGACCTTTACATAGTAATCCCCGGGTACCAGGCCGGTAAAGTCTGCTCCGGTGGTATTGCTGGCTACTGCAGTGGTGCCACTGTCCTTATACAATTCGTAGCGGATGATATCACCAGTAGTCGTACCAATACTCACTACTCCGTCACCATCGTTATAACAGGTTACGTTCGTGCTGCTGATCGATACCGTTAGTTCCTTGGGTTCTCCTACAGTCGCCATACCGGTTTGAGTGCAATTATTCGCATCTCTTACAGTCCAATTGTAGGTCTTGCTTGACAACCCGGTAAAAGTTTTAGGAACCGTATATTCCACATATCCAGCACCATCAAAATCAATTTCATAACGCGGTAAATTATCATTAAAAGAAGTTCCTCCACTCGCACCGATGGTCACACTACCATCCTCATCCCCAAAACAAGTAACATTAACTATACTTGAAGATGCACTCAATGGGGTTCTTACAGCAATATCCTCCGAAACTCCGCATTTTGGAGAAATCGTATTCGGATCAACCGGTTCGTAAAATTGTCCTTCTTCGTTGAATTCCCCACACTTCCGACTGTCATTGCCTGAAGCGTCAGTATAAGCCATATAAATATCGACTAACCTGAGAGTTGTCCCACAGGAATATTCAATTTCACCAAATGTCAAATAATGTTCTCCTTTTCCGCTAATAGGCCCGTTACAGCCTTTAATAGCTTCCCGCGTAGTTACTCCTGTTTCCAGGTTAGTAGTTTCCAGGATCGCCCAGAATGAAAAAGATGTCCTGGTGGATCCCGTCTTATTCCGCACCCCTAATTTCAAAGGATATTTGGTCACTGAACTACAATCAATGCAATTATCCGCTCCTTCTAAAAGTGCATCAAATACTTCCAGGTCGTTCGCAGGACAATGAGAGGCCCTAAGGATATTTCCGGGGTAGCCATCAGGATCTGTTGTTTGTGCAGATAAATTATTTAGTCCAGAAAAAAATGCAAATAGAATAAAAATAAATAGAGGTTTAATCCATTTCTTAAAATTCACTCCTTCAATCCCGGAAAAAAAACCTGTTGCGGATTTTCCTTCCAATAGGGTAGAATCTTTCATAATTAATAAAATTTTAGGTTAGCATTAGTTATAACCTAACACAAGGGGTGTATGAAGAAAAGTGGCATAAAATATCTTTAGAGATCCCAATGGGAACCCGAAATTAAAGCAATAAAAGCGTATAAACTTTTTGCTCCGGGGGTGGAAAAAGTAATTATACCCGGTGATAAAAAATCACCAATCAGTATTAGAAAAATAAATATGGATTTTGGGGGATTAAATAAAATTCTTGAGTTTTGGCAGGGATCCTTCTGAACTTTATCTTAAATCAAAAATAAAACTTTAAGGCTTTCTTAGGGGAAATTTCGTCCAAATTTCAATTGAAATTGACCATTCTGACAACTTTTCAGGGAAATCCCCCAGTATACTGATGAAAGGCCTTTTGATAATATTAACATTTAATTTTCAGACATAAAAAAGGCAGCCCTCTCAGGCTGCCTTAATTTTGGTTAGTTAATTATAACTATTATCTGTTTCCAGACATTACATTCTTAGAGAACACTTCTTTACCGGTATTCACCCTTACAATGTAAACCTGGTTGGCCTTCATTGCAAAGTCGATATCCAGTTGTGTAGTATCTCCTCGGGTTACCTTCTTATCCTTATATGTTCTAAGCAACTGTCCTTTCATATCATAGATCTGAATGGTCACATTAGATACATAATCGAATTCATACTGAATGTTCAGTGTTTCCCTGAATGGAACCGGATAAGGAGTAAAGTCGGATGATAAAGCATTCCTGTTATTCTTACCGGAATTTCCGCTAGAGGCAGTCTCTTCTTCAGCCTCATTACAGTCATAAGACTCTCCATTAAACGATTGTCCTCCATCATTTCCATCAATGATGCTTCCGCCATCAGTACACTCACATAGCACTTCACAGGCTACACCGTGAACTATCACATAAACATCGTCACCGGTCACTTCCACAGGCCCTACGGTATAGTTCCTCACTCCACCGCCAAGATCAGGATTGAAAGGATATTGACCGGGAGCTACAGTTTCCTTACCATTCTTCATTGTTGGTACAGGATCACATCCAATGTAAACGTGGGCTTCATTAAGCACATAATTATCTGATAAATTATACTCAACGGTCACGTATCCATCCTGGTAATTAACGGTTGCGGTTCCTGTAAAGGCTCCTTTGCTGATATCACATTGACCTGCTCCTGCATAAAGGTCCAGAGTATAACTTCCTTCAGAAGTAAGATGGTTAGTCCATCCCCATCTGTTAAAGTCATATTCTGAGAAGCAAGTACCTGCATCTGGATCATAACCGAAGATGGTTTCACAGTTGCCTACAAGCTCGATCTCTCTCACTATGGTAACTACTTCCTCTGCTGAATTTCCACAGTCATCGGTTGCAGTGAAGGTATATTCATAAGTCATTGAACATTCATCTTCACCCACCAGTACCGGAGTCGCATAAATATCTCCTTCTCCGGAACATTCATCGGTGTAGGTTGCCATTAAACTGGCAGGAACATCCTCTTCACATACGAATTCAGGATAGTCACCTAAATGAATTTCAGGTGCCACCGTATCCTCAATAGTGAAGGTAGCTGAAGTCTCGCTGGTATTGCCACAGTCGTCGGTAGCGGTAAATGTCACCGTTGCCGAACCGGTAGCTCCACAAAGGTCGCTTAAGGCGTCGAAGTCATTGCTCCAGGTCACATCACCACAGCTGTCAGAAGCCATTGCGCCTCCGTTGTTATCTAACCAGGCTTGTAAGGCTTCCATATTGCCTTCACCGTCACATTCCACGGTTTCATCCATCGCTTCGGTGTCTATTGTTGGATCTGTTGTATCCTCGATAGTGAACGTAGCCGAGGTCTCGCTGGTATTGCCACAGTCATCGGTAGCCGTAAAGATCACCGTTGCCGAACCGGTAGCACCACAAAGGTCGCTTAAGGCGTCGAAGTCATTGCTCCAGGTCACATCACCACAGCTGTCAGAAGCCATTGCGCCTCCGTTGTTATCTAACCAGGCTTGTAAGGCTTCCATATTGCCTTCACCGTCACATTCCACGGTTTCATCCATCGCAGCGGTGTCTATTGTTGGATCAGTTGTATCCTCGATAGTGAAGGTCGCTGAAGTTTCGCTGGTGTTACCGCAGTCGTCGGTCGCCGTAAAGATCACCGTTGCCGAACCGGTAGCGCCACAAAGATCGCTTAAGGCGTCGAAGTCATTGCTCCAGGTCACATCCCCACAGCTGTCCGAGGCCATTGCGCCTCCGTTGTTAGCAAGCCACGCATTCAAGGCGGCCATATTGCCCTCACCGTCACATTCCACGGTTTCATCCATTGCTTCGGTGTCTATTGTTGGATCTGTTGTATCCTCAATAGTGAAGGTCGCCGATGTTTCGCTGGTATTGCCACAGTCGTCGGTCGCCGTAAAGGTTACCGTAGCCGAACCGGTAGCACCACAAAGATCGCTTAACGCGTCGAAGTCGTTGCTCCAGGTGACATCACCACAGCTATCCGAGGCCATTGCGCCTCCGTTATTGGCAAGCCACGCATTCAATGCGGCTGTGTTTCCTTCGCCATCACATTCCACGGTTTCGTCCATTGCTTCGGTATCGATCGTTGGGTCGGTAGTATCTTCAATAGTGAAGGTCGCTGATGTCTCGCTGGTGTTACCGCAGTCGTCGGTAGCGGTAAAGGTTACCGTAGCCGATCCGGTCGCACCACAAAGATCGCTTAAAGCGTCGAAGTCGTTGCTCCAGGTGACATCACCACAGCTGTCCGAGGCCATTGCGCCTCCGTTGT
>NZ_JBHTLI010000002.1:0-409270 GCF_042678405.1 Salegentibacter chungangensis
ATCAATGAACTTTCGTGTAACCATAAAAAAGTTACCTCGCCGAAATAAAAGGAGTTGAACCTTTTCTTAAACTACCACTACCCGTGGATTTCGTTGTTGTTTCAGTCTGTTTCAGATCGCTCGCTTTACCTGAAAGCGGGTGCAAATATACAACCCTTTTTCTTTCCTGAGCAAACATTTTTTAAAGTTTTTTTGAAAAAAATTTCGAAGCCAAAACTCTAAAAAATTACAGTACCTAAAGAACGTGACGCCCTGCGCTCAGCCTCATTTGCTGCCTCGCAAAGCGGGTGCAAATATACAGGCTTTTTTTCGAATCCCGCAAAACTTTTTTGAAAAAATTTTTGAAGAGCTTTTCAGAGCAAATCACCCCTACTATCCAAAAAAAACAAGACTCTCAATGAACTTCCGCCTCACCCCCGAGAGCAAGCCCTCAGCGCCTAAGCGGCTGCAAATATACAAGGCTTTTTTACTCTGGCAAGAGCAATTCTAAAGTTTTTCAAAAATTTTTAAAACCGGAAAAACTAAACCACTGAAAACAATCTGGTTACGATCGAAAATAAATGTGAAATAAAATTTAAAAAACGACTCTCCTACTCACTTCGGGTTTTCAAAGTCCTTTTCTCAGAAGCATCACTACTCCATTTATCGGTAAGTTCAATATACTCAAAATCGAGAGCTGTGGCTTGTGGCTCCAGGACATCAGCCTGGAAAGACCGCTGTAGTATGTCCTCTATTAAATAGTCTTCGTGATTAGACTCAGGATCATATTCTTCCTTTAAAGAGATATCAAAGAAGCTGGCGGTTGTATTATACCAGAACGCTCTCCATCCGCTTTTGAGGTTCTTTACAAGATTAAAAGCCGTAGTTCCCGTTTGACGATGAATTAGTTTCACCAGTATCTGCCCTTCGGTATGAGTAAGCTTCTTCAGTTCTGCAGAAAATTCCTCCTCGATATAATTCTGAACCATTTTGGTGTATTTCTTCCTGGCTCCTTTCGATTCTATCCTGTCTAAACGACTATTAAGCTCAACCAGCCTTTCTGATGCCAGTTTTGCATAAGGATAAACTTTACGTGTCTTTCTCCTTAATATAAGGTAACGGCGTTTATCTTCCAGGGAATTAAAATGCAGTTTTTTCAGAATCACCACCTCATCGAGATCTATGGCTTCCCGGGGAACCGAGTCACCGGCTATTAACATATAGCGTTTTTCCAAAGTATCTTCCTCCTTAATATTTTCCTGAGAAAACATTAAGGTCGAAATAAACACTAATATTATAGACAAAAAATACTTCACTACACTCTGTTAAGGGTCCGTCTCATCTGCACCAAAATCATTCCAAAATTAATCAATCTCCGGTTGCCATCCATTTTATTCTTATTAAATTCGTGGAAATTTAATGTGATATGAAGCAAGAAAGTATATTAAATAAGAAATCGGTCGAATTTCTTGAGAAATACCTCAACAATGCCGCACCAACAGGTTATGAATCTGAAGGCCAGAAGATGTGGATGGAATACCTGAAACCTTATGTAGACACTTTTATTACCGACACCTACGGTACGGCAGTGGGAGTGATAAATCCTGAAGCTGAATTTAAGGTAGTAATAGAAGGACATGCCGATGAAATTTCCTGGTATGTGAATTACATTACCGATGATGGCCTTATATATGTAGTAAGAAACGGAGGAAGTGATCACCAGATCGCCGCCTCCAAAAGAGTAAATATCCATACTAAGAACGGAATTGTTAAAGGGGTGTTCGGATGGCCGGCCATACACACCAGAAACAAGGAAAAGGAAGAATCTCCAAAAATGGAAAACATCTGTATAGATGTAGGATGCTCCACCAAGGAGGAAGTTGAAAAACTTGGAGTTCACGTTGGTTGTGTGATCACATACCCCGATGAATTCTTTATTCTGAATGAAGATAAATATGTATGCCGCGCGCTTGATAATCGTATTGGCGGGTTTATGATTGCAGAAGTAGCACGTTTGCTGAAAAAGAACAAGAAAAAATTACCTTTCGGTCTTTATATCACCAATTCGGTACAGGAAGAGATCGGGCTACGAGGAGCAGAAATGATCACTCAGCGCATTAAGCCAAATGTTGCCATCGTGACAGACGTAACCCACGATACCACTACCCCGATGATTGAAAAGAAAACCAATGGTCTAACCAAAATTGGAGACGGTCCGGTTATTTTTTACGCTCCTGCCGTTCAGAATAAACTTAGAGACCTGCTTATAGAGACTGCCGAACAAAAGAAGATCCCGTTCCAGAGAGCGGCTTCTTCAAGAATGACAGGTACAGATACCGATGCTTTTGCTTATAGCAATGGCGGAGTAGCCTCTGCATTGATCTCGCTGCCGCTTCGTTATATGCACACCACTGTAGAAATGGTTCATAAGCACGATGTGGAAAACGTGATAAACCTTATCTATGAAAGCATCCTTAAAATTAAAGAAGGTGATACTTTCAGCTATTTCGAATAAAGTACAGACGCAAATATTATTCAGTAGACATTTCAAAAAACTCCTTTTCGAAAACCGAAAAGGAGTTTTTTTATTTTCCTTAATCTAACTTTCACAGTTCTTTATCAGCTGTTAAATACGAAGCTGCCTATATTTAAAGAAAAAAGCTATGACCATTTCTCAGGACGAAGTTCACACGCTGATAAAAAACCCGGTTGAAGCCGTTGAAATGGCAAACCTTATTTACGTTTCTGAAGATCATCTCTCCATTGAACGCCGAAAAGTAGGGCGCGGCTTCACTTATTTGAACAGGGGAAAAAGGATCACCAAAAAGGAAACCCTGAAACGAATTAAAGGTCTGGTAATTCCACCGGCCTGGAAAGAGGTAAGGATCTCAAACCAGAAAAATGGCCATTTACAAGCGGTAGGACGTGATGAAAAAGGCCGGAAACAATATATGTATCATCCCTTATGGCGTGAAATAAGAAACCAGACAAAGTTTTTTAAGATGGCTGCCTTCGGGGAAATTCTGCCCAGGATCAGAAAACAGGTGGATAAAGACCTTGATATGGAAGAGATGACACAAAGAAAAGTACTGGCACTTATCATCCGCCTAATGGAAGAAACCCACATTCGTATAGGAAACAGCTATTACGCGAAAGCGAACAAAACATACGGACTTTCCACTTTCAGGACACGCCATGTTAAAACCCATAAAAATCAGCTGAAATTTGAATTTGTAGGAAAAAAGGGAAAGGAACATTCGGTTAGCGTAAAGAACAAAAAGCTGATAAAACTGGTGAACCAGTGTGAAGATATCCCCGGCTGGGAATTATTCAAATTCTTCGACGAAAACGGACAAAAGCAAAGCATAGACAGCGGGATGATCAATGATTATATTCACGATATAAGCGGGGATATATTTTCTGCTAAGGATTTTAGGACCTGGTCTGCCAGCAAGATCTTTTTTGAAACCCTGAAGGAGAATGGGTATTCCGAAGAAGAGAAAGAAAATAAAAGGAACATTCTGAATGCCTTTGACGCTGCAGCAACGGGGCTTGGAAACACCCGGGCGGTATGCAGAAGTTATTATGTACACCCAAAAATTGTGGAATCATACGAAACCGGGGAAATCGTGCCTTATTTCAGAAAAGTAAAAAGGGATGAAAGAAAAAATTACGCATCTCTGTCTGAAACAGAAAAGGTGATCCTGAAAATGATCCAAGATTACGAAATTGAAGTATAAAAAAAGCCCCTTTTAACGGGGCCTTTTAAATCAGTTAAACGGGCTCAATACTAAAGAGCTCCTTCTATGATCTCTTCAACTACTTCCGGATTCAGTAAAGTTGAAGTATCACCGAGGTCTGAGGTGTCCTTGGAAGCGATCTTTCTCAGGATACGCCTCATAATTTTACCACTTCTCGTTTTCGGAAGACCGCTAACGAACTGGATCTTCTCCGGCTTGGCGATTGGTCCTACCTTATCGGAGATCTGCTGATTGATCTCTTTTCTAAGGTTATCGCGATCTCTTACCTCTCCGGTATCTTTTAAGATCACGAAGCCATATAATGCGTTCCCCTTTATTTCGTGAGGGAACCCAACCACTGCCGATTCTGCTACGGCCGGATGTTCATCTATGGCATCTTCTATTGGCGCGGTACCCAGGTTATGGCCTGAAACGATGATCACATCATCTACCCTACCTGTTATTCTGTAATAGCCAACCTCATCACGTAAAGCTCCATCCCCGGTAAAATATTTATTCTCATAGGCCGAGAAGTAAGTATCCTTATAACGCTTATGATTTCCCCAGATGGTTCTGGCAATAGATGGCCAGGGAAATTTAATGCACAATCTGCCATCTACCTGGTTCCCTTCCAGCTCATTTCCTTCATCATCCATTAAAGCCGGCTGAATTCCCGGAAAAGGCAAGGTTGCATAGGTAGGTTTAGCAGGAGTAACATAAGGAATTGGGGAGATCATAATTCCCCCGGTTTCCGTTTGCCACCATGTATCCACAATAGGGCTCTTATTTTTACCTATATTATCATTGTACCAGTGCCAGGCTTCCTCGTTAATAGGTTCCCCTACGGAACCAAGTACTTTTAAGGATGACAGGTCGTGATTTTCGACAAGATTCAGGTTCTTTTTAGCCAAAGCCCTTATTGCAGTTGGTGCGGTATAGAACTGATTTACCTTATGTTTTTCAACTACTTCCCAGAAACGGCCAAAATCGGGGTAAGAAGGCACCCCTTCAAACATCAGGGTTGTGGCTCCATTCGCAAGGGGTCCGTATAATATATAGGAGTGACCGGTGATCCATCCGATATCGGCGGTGCACCAGTACACATCATTCTCTTCATAGCGAAAGATATTCTTAAAGGTATACGCAGTATAAACCATATAACCTCCCGTGGTGTGAAGCATCCCTTTCGGGGTTCCTGTAGATCCCGAAGTATAAAGAATGAAAAGCGGGTCTTCGGCATCAAGAATCTCCGGGACACATTCATCTGAAGCTTCATCAAGTAAAGGCTGCAACCATTTATCTCTTCCTTCTTTCATATTTACATCGGCATTGATGCGTTTTGCAACCAATACGGTTTCCACATCGGGACATTCTTCAAGAGCATCATCTACGATGCCCTTAAGGTCTATGGTCTTGTGACCGCGATATGAGCCATCTGAGGTGATCATCATTTTACAGTCGGCATCTTTGGTTCGGGTTGCAAGAGCTTTAGAAGAAAAGCCCGCGAAAACCACCGAATGTATAGCCCCAATCCTTGCACAGGCAAGCATTGCCACAGAAAGCTCCGGAATCATAGGCAGGTAGATACATACCCTATCCCCTTTTCCGATACCATTTGCCTTCAGGACGTTCGCAAATTTATTCACCTCCTTATGAAGCTGATTATAGCTGATATGCTTTGCTTCTTCCTTAGGGTCGTTAGGTTCCCAGATGATCGCTGTCTTATCTCCACGGGTAAGAAGGTGACGATCTATACAGTTTTCGGTGATATTAAGTTTGGCATTTTCGAACCATTTGATCTCGGGTTTGGAAAAATCCCAGCTCAGGACATTATCCCATTTCTTTCTCCAGATAAAATGCTCTTCTGCTACCTCTTCCCAGAAATTCTCCGGTTCGCGAACCGATTTTCTATAAACCTGGAAATATTCTTCCAGATGCTTGATATGATAGTTACTCATAATTTAATTTAGGTTGGTGCGGTTAATTTTCAATTTGCTCTACAATGTATAAAATTGTTTAATAATCCTTCCTAATATTAGGTTAAGTAAATTTTTAACATAAGTAGAATTTAAATATATAAATTTTCACATAAGTAGACTTCATTGTAAAAACAAAAAAGCCGGAATGATCATTTCATTCCGGCTTTTAAACCTTGTAAATGCTGTGTCTACCCGAGGTACTTTAACACATTGTCTTCAATACGCTTTTCGATGTTAGAGACATCAGCTTTCTCAAATTTCTCTCCGGTGATCTTTTCATAAAGTTCAATATATCTCTCGGATACCGATTCAATATATTCGTCACTCATTTCAGGAAGCTGCTGCCCTTCCTTTCCCTGGAACCCGTTTTCAATAAGCCATTGCCTTACAAATTCTTTTGACAACTGCTTTTGAGGCTCATTATTTTCCTGGCGTTCCTCGTATCCCTTCATATAAAAGAATCTCGAGGAATCAGGAGTATGTATCTCATCTATAAGGACGATCTTTCCGTCTTCGGTCTTCCCGAACTCATACTTGGTATCGACCAGGATAAGCCCCCGCTCTTTCGCGATCTGCCTTCCTCTTTCGAAAAGTTTCCTGGTATAATCCTCAAGAACCTTATAATCATCTTCTGAAACTATTCCTCTTTTCAGAATGTCTTCCCTGGAAATATCTTCATCGTGATCTCCCTGCTCGGCCTTGGTAGCCGGGGTAATAATTGGATTTGGGAAACGATCGTTTTCCTTCATTCCCTCAGGCATTTTCACACCGCACAGTTCTCTTTTTCCCGCTTTATATTCCCTCGCAGCGTGACCGGAAAGGTATCCCCTGATCACCATTTCAACCTTAAAAGGCTCACATTTTTTCCCCACCGCAACATTAGGGTCGGGTGTAGCTTCCAGCCAGTTAGGAACAATATCCTTAGTGGCCTCCATCATCTTGGTAGCGATCTGGTTAAGGATCTGTCCTTTATAAGGAATTCCTTTAGGCATCACCACATCAAAAGCCGAAAGACGATCGGTAGCGATCATCAGCAACCTGTCATCTTTTAGTGCATATACATCTCTTACTTTTCCTTTATAAACTGATATCTGTCCCGGGAAATTAAAATTAGTACGGGTAATAGTATTGTTCATTTTAATTAATCTTCTGCTTTGATTTTTACTATCTATTTTCATTAAAAAAGCCCCACAGTTTACACGTGAGGCTCTTGTATTATTCGGTATGTTCTATTTCCTTGTAAGCGGCAATGATCTTCTTGACCAGTTTGTGTCTTATCACATCTTTATCATCCAGGTAGATCATCCCCACTCCCTTCACTTCTTTGAGCACAAGTAATGCTTCCTTTAATCCTGAAATTGTTCTTCGGGGAAGGTCGATCTGCCCGGGATCTCCGGTGATCATAAATTTGGCATTTTTCCCCATCCTGGTCAGGAACATCTTCATCTGGGCGTGAGTGGTATTCTGCGCCTCATCCAGAATCACGAATGCGTTATCCAGAGTTCTACCCCTCATAAATGCAAGGGGTGCTATTTGTATTATTCCTTTTTCAATAAAGGTGTCCAGCTTTTCTGCCGGGATCATATCGCGCAACGCATCATAAAGCGGTTGCATATACGGGTCCAGTTTCTCTTTAAGGTCTCCCGGAAGGAACCCAAGGTTCTCCCCTGCTTCCACAGCAGGACGGGTAAGGATAATTCTCCTTACCTGCTTTTCCTTCAGGGCTTTTACCGCTAAGGCCACTCCTGTATAGGTCTTACCGGTACCTGCCGGACCAATGGCGAATACAAGATCGTTCTTACGGGTATACTCTACAAGTTTACGCTGATTGGCCGTCTGCGCCTTAATGAGCCTGCCACTTACCCCGTGAACCAGGACTTCTCCACTTTCGTCTGAAGTCGCGTAATCTTCACGGCTTTCACTGGTCAGCACCCTTTCAATCACATTCTCATCCAGTTTATTATACTTGCTAAAATGATCGGCAAGCATCGAAAAACGCTTATCAAATTCTTCCAGTTGCTCTTCGTCACCATAGACCTTGATCTTGGTCCCTCTGGCTACAATTTTTAGTTTGGGAAAGTACTTTTTTAGCAGCTCTATATGTTCGTTATGTTGTCCGAAAAATTCCCTTGGGTTGATCTCTGAAAGTTCAATGATAAGTTCGTTCAAAAGCCTATGGTTTTATGTTAATATCGATTCCAAAACATCCTGACATTCTAACTAAAGATAAGTATTTTGAATTTGTACAACCAATTTCAAATACTAATTTTGTAAGACGGGACAGGCTTTATTTTATCTGCAATTTGAAATGTTTTGATGAAAATAAATTATCTTCGCCTACTATACAAACTTACATAAAATAACCTGTCACGGGTTAAAAAAATATTAACAATCACTATATGGCCATAATCACTTTAACGACCGATTTTGGAGAGAAAGATTACTTTTCAGGCGCAGTTAAAGGAGCTATTTACAGTGAGTTGCCGGACGTAAGGATTGTTGATATTTCACATTCCATTTCTCCTTTTCATATTAGCGAGGCTTCATATATCATAAAGAATGCCTACCAGAGTTTTCCAAAGGGAAGCATTCATATTATCGGGATCGATTCAGAATTAACCCCGGAAAACAAACATCTGGCGGTTTTACTGGATGATCACTATTTTATTTGCGCCAATAATGGTATACTTTCGCTCATCGCTTCTGAAATACGGCCTGCAAAGATCGTGGAGATCAATATTCACGATAAGATAGAGACCAATTTCCCGGTCCTGGACGTTTTTGTTAAAGTTGCCTGTCACCTGGCGCGCGGCGGAACACTGGAGGTTATTGGCAAGAGCATCACAGAGATCAAATACCTGAAGCAATTTGAGCCTCTCATTAATACCGATAAGAATCAGATAATTGGGCACGTTCTTTATATAGACAATTACGGGAACGTAGTGACCAATATTTCACGAAAGCTCTTTGATACCATCGGTAAAGGAAGGGATTTTAGTGTTAGTGCAAGAAGTGTAAGCTTCAATGAAATTCACGAGACTTATAGTGATGCCATAAATTTTAATATCGACAAGGAAAAGCGTGGCGAAGAAGACGGAAAAAAGCTCGCGGTTTTCAATTCTGCAGGATATATAGAGCTCGCCATTTATAAAAGCAACCCTACTACCGTGGGGAGCGCGGCAAGTTTGTTCGGACTTGAGAACAGGGATACCATTACTATAAAATTTGAGTAAGATGCTGGTAAGAATAGTGAAAATGGGCTTTAAGCCCGACAAAATAGAAGAGTTCCTTTCCGATTTCGAAAAGAAGAAGGAGATGATCAGAGGTTTTGAAGGTTGTGAATTCCTGGAGCTTTACCGGGACAAGGACAATACAAACCGGTTTTTTACGTATAGTTACTGGCAGGATGAAAAAGCTCTTGAGCGATACCGGCATTCCGAATTATTCAAAGGAGTCTGGGCCAAGACCAAGGTCTTATTCAACGAGAAACCTGAAGCCTGGAGTGTAGACAAAGTTTATTCCAGCGACTCCAAATAATCAAGCAAATCTGATATCTTGCATTTTGAAACAGAAAACAATTAATGCTCGCCATACTAAATAAAGAAATACAATCCTTTTTTTCCTCCCCTATCGGTTACCTTGTGATCGGGATTTTTCTGGTGGCTTCAGGCCTGTTCCTCTTTGTATTTACCGGCGATTATAACATTCTCGATAATGGCTTTGCCGATATCAAACCATTCTTTAACCTCGCGCCCTGGATCTTTATCTTTCTGATTCCGGCAATAAGTATGAAGAGTTTTGCCGAAGAAAAAAGACAGGGAACTATGGAGATCCTTTTCACCAAACCTATAGGACTCTGGCAGCTGATAACAGGGAAATTCCTTGGGGCTTTTATACTGGTGAGCCTGGCGATCCTGCCAACATTATTATACGTGTTGACGATAGACCAGCTGGGAGATCCGGTCGGGAATTTCGATTTAGGAGCGACAATGGGATCCTATTTCGGGTTGCTTTTTCTGGCTGCCTGCTATACCGCCATCGGGATCTTTTCATCAAGTCTCTCCTCTAACCAGATCGTGGCCTTTATCATCGCGGTTTTCCTTTGTTTCCTGAGTTATTTTGCTTTTGAAGGGCTCGCTGGCCTGGGAGTAATCGGGAACTCCAGTTACGGGCTGGAATACCTGGGGCTTAGTTATCACTACAGGAGCATAAGCCGCGGGGTGGTAGATACCAGGGACCTGATCTATTTTATGAGCATAATCGTATTATTTCTGAAAGCCACTCAATTAAAACTGAAATCCATACAGCAAAACTCCTGAGATTTGAAAAAGGCCGCAACATATAAATCTTTCGCGATCCTGCTCATAATTTTAGCAGCTGTAAATATTCTGGCTGCAAATTATTTTGAACGTTTCGACCTTACCCAGGATAACCGGTACACCCTTTCTCCGGCGGCAAAAGAAATAATCACAGATGCCAAAAGACCGGTGATCATTGATGTTTTTCTTGAAGGTGATTTCCCCCCGGAATTCAGAAGACTTAAAAATGAGACGAGGCAGCTTCTGGAAGAATTCACTGCCTACAACAGCAACATTCGCTTCAACTTCATAAATCCGCTGGAAGAGGGCGATGATGCGAATGCCGTTGCCGAGGAATTTTACCGGATGGGGATGACCCCCGCCCGACTTAATGTAAAAGAAAACGGGAAGACCAGTGAGGCAATTATTTTCCCGTGGGCCCTTGCCAATTACGGAGATCAGACCGTAAAGATCCCGCTCCTAAAGAACAAACTGGGCGCTACAGATGAGGAACGCGTAACCAACTCGGTGCAACAGCTGGAATACGCTTTTGCTGACGGACTTAGTAAACTTATCTATCCGCGGAAGAAAAAGATAGCGGTTATGCGAGGTAACGGAGAACTGGCCGATGCCCATATCGCTGACTTCGTGAAGACCATACAGCAATACTATTTTATGGCCCCCTTTACCCTGGATTCGGTAGACGCCTCTCCGCAAAGAACGCTGGACGAACTTAAGGAATACGACCTGATCATTGAAGCCAAACCGACCCAGCCTTATACCGAAAAAGAAAAGTTGGTTTTAGATCAGTATTTAATGAGCGGCGGAAAAGCCTTGTGGCTTGCAGAAAGTGTGGCGATGGAAAAAGACAGTCTCCTGAACCCGGCCGGAACCGGCTTTGCACTACCAAGAGACCTTAATTTAACCGATTTTTTCTTCTCTTACGGGATCAGGATAAACCCTGTTTTGATCAACGACATTTACTCTGCGCCCATTATTCTTGCGTCCGGGAGCGGAAACAATACCCGGTTCAATCCCTACCCCTGGTTTTACAGTCCGCTTACCTCCTCTCCTAACACCCACCCTATAATCAACAATATCGAGGCGGTGAAGTTCGATTACGCCAACCAGATCGATACGCTTAACAACGATATTAAAAAGACCGTTCTGCTTAGCAGTTCTCCTAAAACAAAGGTAGAAGGCACTCCCAAACAAATTAGCCTGGAAATGGTCAGCCAGCAACCGAATATCGCCTCTTACACTGACGGAGAACAGCCTTTGGCCGTACTTTTAGAAGGCAGATTCACTTCACTTTATAAGAACCGTATAAAGCCTTTTGAAGTCGATAATTTCATCAAGAAAGGAAAAGAGACCAAAATGCTGGTGATCTCCGATGGTGATGTCATTAAGAACGAAGTTCAGAAAGGTAAGCCTCTTGAGCTCGGCTTTGAAAGATACACGGGAAATACTTACGGGAACAAGGAATTTCTGCTGAATGCGGTAAATTATATGCTTGATGATAACGGCCTGATCGACATCCGGTCTAAAGAGATCAGCATCCCTTTTCTCGATACTCAGAAAACACAAGCAGAGCGTACCAAGTGGCAGGTGATAAACCTTGGTCTTCCCTTGCTCCTGCTGCTTGTTTTCGCCTTCCTTTTCAGAGCCTACAGAAGAAGGAAATATATCAAATAGGTCATTTTAGAAGACCTGAATTCGATTTGAACTCTACATATTAACAATTTCTTACATTACATTTCTCAAAAGGTACTGATTCAGCGACCTCAAGCTTATTTTCTTCACATTTTCCTGTTAATAAAATATGACTGAAGCTGTTAAGATTTTTCAAGTATTCAAATATATTTGTAACTGATTCAAATTAATCAACAAGCCGATGAAATTTATTGTATCCAGCAGTTACTTGCTGAAACAGCTACAAATACTTGGAGGTGTTATTAACAACACGAACACCCTGCCGATCTTAGACAACTTTTTGTTTGATCTGAAAGAAGATGAATTAACGGTTTCAGCCTCAGACCTTGAAACCACGATGTCTGCGAAGTTAAAGGTAGAATCAGATTCCGAAGGGAAAATAGCCGTTCCGGCAAAATTGCTTTTAGATACACTTAAGACCTTCCCGGAGCAGCCGCTGACCTTTGTAGTTGAAGACAACAACACTATAGAACTTAGTTCTAACCACGGGAAATATGCCCTTGCCTATGCTGACGGCGAAGAATTCCCTAACCCGGTAGAACTTGAGGAGCCAAGCAGTACTGTTATAGAGGGAGATATTCTTGCAACTGCTATCAGCAAGACCATTTTCGCTTCAGGAAATGATGATCTTCGTCCGGTAATGAGCGGAGTTTTCTTTCAGTTCTCTACAGACGGGCTGACCTTTGTGGCAACAGATGCTCATAAACTTGTAAAGTATTCCAGGGAAGATGTTAAGGCATCCCAGGCTTCAGAATTCATTATGCCGAAGAAACCTTTAAACCTTTTAAAAGGGATCCTTGCCGGCAGTGAGAGCGAAGTATTGATCGAGTATAACGAATCTAATGCTAAGTTCACTTTTGATGATACCCAGCTTATTTGCCGATTAATTGACGGGAAATACCCGAACTACGAAGCGGTGATCCCGAAAGAGAACCCGAACAAGCTTACCATAGAAAGAAACCAGTTCCTGAGTTCTGTAAGAAGGGTATCTATTTTCTCTAATAAGACCACTCACCAGGTGAGACTTAAAATTGCAGGAGCCGAATTGAATATTTCAGCTGAAGATGTTGACTACAGCAATAAGGCTGAAGAGCGTCTAACCTGTGCTTATCAGGGAGATGATATGCAAATAGGCTTCAACTCAAGATTCCTTACTGAAATGCTGAACAACTTAAGTTCAGATGAAGTTCAACTGGAAATGAGTCTGCCTAACAGGGCAGGTATTCTTACCCCGGTAGACGGACTTGACCCGGGAGAAAAGATCACGATGCTTGTGATGCCGGTAATGCTGAACAGCTAAAAAAAGAGCTTAATAATAAAAAAAAGCGCTGTCAAATAGATAGCGCTTTTTTATTTGAAAGCAATAGAAAACCCGATCAAATTATCTGATGACCGGGTTTCCTAAATTAAGACAAACTATAGATTCTTTCAGGCAGTTTTTTGAGTTGCCTTTATTTTATGATTTCAATACTTAGAGGATAAGATGGCATTTCTCCGTTGCTCACTTTTATCGCATTCAGAATTGGAAATATCAGAGCGATAATTCCGATAGCGATCAATAGAAATATCCCTAACCCGAACAAAATGATAAGCGGAATGGAAAGTATGCTGTAGATAAATAAACTGATCTGGAAGTTCAGGATCATTTTTCCGTGAGCATCCATTCCTGCTACTTTATCTTTCTGCGTAAGCCATAAGATTAACGGCACTATAAATCCCCCGATTCCGGTAACCAGGTCCAGAAGCTGGCTCAGGTGAGTGATCATTAACATTTGATTATCTTCTCTCATAATTTTATAGGATTAACGGGGACTTATGCTGTCCTGTATTAGTATGACGCCTGAGCTTAAAATTTGTTACAATAAAATCCTGTTTTTCCCTTGGTCAGGACAAAATGTAAGCCCTGCTCAAAACCAAAGACTGAAGGCTGGAAACTGCAAACTGATTTATTACCTTTGCCCTATGAAATTGAACGATACCATAGTCGCGCTTGCCACTCCCTCGGGTGCCGGTGCTATTGCCGTAATACGGGTTTCAGGACCTGAAGCCTTATCTATTGTCGCACCTCTATTTAATGCAAAGAGCAAAAAAGAACTAAAAGAGCAGCCTTCACATACGCTGCATCTTGGTAATATCGTTGACGGGGAGCGTACTTTAGATGAAGTGTTGGTATCGATCTTTAAAGGCACCAGGTCTTATACAGGCGAAGAGACCGTTGAGATTTCCTGTCACGGAAGTCCTTATATCCAGCAGGAGATCATCCAGTTACTGGTTAGGAAAGGATGCCGTTCAGCTGAAGCCGGAGAATTTACCCTTCGCGCTTTCCTTAACGGAAAAATGGACCTGAGCCAGGCTGAAGCCGTAGCCGACCTTATTTCTTCGGAAAACCAGGCTTCCCACCAGATGGCGATGCAGCAGATGCGTGGCGGCTTTTCAAATGAAATACAAAAACTAAGGGAAGAATTGCTCAATTTCGCTTCTCTTATAGAGCTCGAGCTTGACTTTGCTGAAGAAGATGTTGAATTCGCCAACCGTGATCAGTTCAAAGAACTTATTTTTAAAATCCAGAAGGTTCTGAAAAAACTGGTTGATTCATTCGCTACCGGAAATGTATTGAAAAACGGAATTCCCGTAGCTATCGTCGGGGAACCCAATGTTGGGAAATCTACCCTGCTGAATTCCCTTCTGAATGAGGAACGAGCCATAGTTTCGGAGATCGCAGGAACCACGCGTGATACCATAGAAGATGAAATGAGCATTGGTGGAGTGGGCTTCAGATTTATCGATACGGCCGGGATCCGTGAGACCAAAGATGTAGTGGAAAGCATTGGGATCAGAAAAACCTTCGAAAAAATAAACCAGGCGCAGGTGGTGGTTTACCTGGTAGACAGTTCCAGGCTTAAAGCCGATAGTGACAGACTTAAGGAAGTTCACTTTGAAATTGAAAAGATCAAAAATAAATTCCCGCAAAAACCCATAATCATTGTTGCGAATAAGGTAGATCAGCTTTCCGCAGAAGAAAAGGAAATGCTGGAATCTGATCTTGGCAACATCCCGCGTACCAACCTGAAGTTACTTTCGGCAAAAACCGGTACCGGTGTGGATGAACTTAAGGATAAACTGCTGGAATTCGTCAATACCGGGGCGCTTAGGAATAACAACACCATAGTGACCAACAGCAGGCACTATAATGCACTTCTCAAGGCGCTTGAAGAGATCAACAAAGTGGAAGAAGGCCTTAACGCAAACCTATCGGGAGATCTTCTGGCAATCGATATCCGCCAGGCTTTACATCATTTCGGGGAAATAACAGGAGAGATCACCAATGATGACCTGCTGGGGAATATCTTTGCGAATTTCTGTATTGGGAAATAGAAACACAAACTAACAAAAAACAAAATCAACCAAATCGTAAGTATAACAATAGATAAAAGGCAAACCTTATTATTTTAGCTTTTGTTAAAAGGTACAAATATTAGCTTATTTGTACCTTTTTTTCATAAAACTTTTATTAGATTCGCTTTAAGAATGTCTCTTATTTCATCTAAAATGAAACTAATGGAAGTGTCCCTTAATTATGGAGAAATGATGTCCACTTATTTATCCTTATCGCCTTCAAAAAGCCCTAGCGAAATGTCCCTTATTTCTCTTAAAGGCTCTTACAAATCCTCAATAGATATTTATGAGCTCTAATATTAGAATTAAGAAAAATTGCCAATTATGCAATAGTGAATTCATCGCTAAAACAACGGTTACAAAGTATTGCAGTGACAACTGTGCTAAGATTGCTTACAAAGCCAGGAAACGGGCCGAGAAAATAAATAAGGCTCGCAATCCAGCACCAAAAACACAGAGCAAGAAAAGTGATTTGAGCGATATTCAACAAAAAGATTACTTAACGGTGAAAGAAGCTTCCCTCTTACTTGGATGTTCTTCAAAATCTATTTACCGAATGATCACTAACAAAACCATTCAGTCGGTTAATCTGGGACAACGTATGACACGAATCAAACGCACTGAAATAGATACGCTATTCAACCAAAAAGCTTAAAATGAAGAAAACCACGGTTACCCTACGATTTAAAAAGCTCAAAAGCGGAATGCTTAGCCTATACCTAGACTATTACCCCCCAGTTATAATCCCTTCCACAGCTAAACTATCTCGCCGGGAATTTCTGAAAATGAAAATATATGAGGTTCCAGAAAACGAATGGCAACAGAAACATAATGATGCTCAAATAGAGTTGGCGGAAGAAATTAGGGCAGCAAGATTTCTACAAATACGAAATAAGGAATTTGGGTTGGTAGATAACATCCAGCATAATGTAAATTTTTACGACTTCTATAATTCAATTGTAGAGGAATATTACAATACTGGCAGCAAGGGAAATTATCATTCTTGGAAAGCTTCTTTAAAATACTGGTTTGAATTTGCTGGAAAAGATTTGGAATCAAGAAAACTCACGAAATGGCATGTAGACCAATACCGAAATTTCCTGCTTACCACCAATAACCTTCGTACCAATAAGAAAAAGCTCGCTAATAATACAGCTTCCGCATATTACAAACAGTTCATCATTATCCTTAAAAAAGCATATAAAGAAAAGATCCTTCCCAGTAATCTTGCTGAGGATGCAAAATACATTAAAGAAAAAAGGAATATTCGTGAATATGTTTCTGAAGAGGAATTGGGTAAATTATGGAAAACTCCCATAAATAGTCCAATCGTTAAACATATGGCCATGTTTTCGGCCTTGACGGGCTTACGGTATTCTGATGTAGTGAAACTAGAATGGGATGATGTTTTTGAAGATACCCACCAGGGCACCTATATTCACTTGAGAGAACAAAAAACAGATCATCGTCATACTCACCCTATTTCGCAAGCAGCTTTAAAAATTCTTAAGTCACAAGAAAGCACTGAAGGTAAAATTTTTAGCGACATTCCATATTACAAGGTTATCAGAGAACTTAAAAAGTGGGTTGAAGATGCAGGAATTAAAAAGAAAATTTCATTTCACAACTTCCGACATTCTTTCGCTATTATCAACCTATCAAAAAACGAAAACATCTATACTATAAAAGATCTATTGGGTCACAAGAATATTACGACCACACAGATCTACCTTCAAAGTATGGATAAAAATAAAATTAAAGCTGTCAATAACGTAAACGTAGATTTGGATGGACTATAAAGGAACCTACAATTATTTTTTCAAAGCAACTCAGAGGAGGTTAACACATATTCTCCAATCAGAATTAGAAAAATATAAAAAACAAGACCGTCCTTTCAGTTATGCCGACCAGAAGACCTTAGAACAATATAATCTTCAGCTTAAGAAAATAAAAGAAAGGTGGAACTATGCAAAGTTTAAACCACTCATTGATATGATAGGCTTAAAGAATACCAAATATTCCAAGCATGCATTAAACAGAATCCTTTCAAATGAAATAAAGGAAGAGTTTCAGAAATTAAATACAGGTAGTAACTATAAATATTTCATAGCTCAATTAGCGCAATTAAGAGCTTTGGAAGAGGGAATCATCAATTATCAAAATAATCGTCCTTATTACGACCGATGCTATCAAACTAATGCCATCGACAAAGTATCTTTATATAAAATTGAAGATGGGTATAACACTTTAGATGACTTCCATGAAAGAGGCAGACACTTAAAAATGGATCAAGACCATGGTATCACAATTAAAAGCTTAGATACAACAGATGATGTCAAACAAAATACATTAGCAGAAAGCTTGACACAGGATGAAAAAGTACTCATTGTAAAGGTGCTATATAATCTCAAGGTTCCGCTCCACAGACTTCTGAGGGCACCTGAATTTTATCGGTTAATCTTTTTAACGGAAGACCTATTCGATAACCGTATAATTGAAAAGAAATTATCTAATCAATCGGTATATAGAAAACTAGGGGAACATGTTGACGTCAGTAAAAAATCGGAAAGAGAAAATATTGAAAACCTGATCCAGAAACTGCAAAGATTAAAAGTAGATAGGTTTATTCCAGAATTAAGAAAATTGCTAACTAAAACCACCTAGAACAAACTAAATCTACTTTACTCAAAAAACCAGCAAGTAATTTCTTGCTGGTTTTTTTGTGTCTTTATGCGTTATTCTGAATGAAACAACCAAAATAAGATATTGATTTACTTCTACTTAACTTAAAAAACACATTATCACCTCTCCTACACCCAAGGTCTCTTATCCCCTACTCTCAAAGTAATTTTGCTTCAAGTTTAACCCATAAAATTAGATAAGATGGAAAACGTAATTATGATCCAGGAGAAGGATCTAGAGCAATTTACTTTAAGAATGTATGACCTCCTTAAAAACAAAGAAAAAGAAAAGACTGCTGATGAAGATGATATCATCGACGTAAAATCAGCTGCAAAAATTTTAGGGCTTAGTCCAGCAACTGTTTATGGAAAAACTCATAGAAATGAGATTCCGTTTTTCAAAAGAGGAAAGAAACTTCGCTTCTCAAAATCAGCTTTAATAGAATGGCTAAAGGCTGGAAAAAATCCGGTCGAAACATTTTCAACAAAGGATGTGAAAATAAGAGCAAGTGAGTATTTACTCAAGAATAAAAGATTTTAACCGTAAAACAAACGTAAAATTCACGCTTATGTACCAAGAAATTTGCAAAAACTGCAGCAAGCTATATATCCCAAAAAGAAGAGGAGTTCAAAAATATTGTTCTGATTCATGTAGAAGTAGAGCTTACCAAAAAAGAAAATCAACCGGTTTAAAAAAACCCGCAGGTCTAACAACAAAAAAGTCTGAGGAAGTTAAAAATGAATCCTCGCCAACTATTAATGCGGCCTCAATTATGAATGCATTTATAGCCGCATTCGGATACGATGCCATAAAAGGATTATTGACACCAGCTGGAAGTAAATCGGTTACCAGAAATGATTTAAATAAGTTGATCGAAAGAATAGACAGAAGATATATTCAACTGAGAAATGTTCCTATGAGAAATGACGGCACTTATGCTTTTTGTGATAAGAAAACTGAAGCTCTTGTTTATCTAAAAATTAAGAATCATGGAGTTTAAAAGTGAAAAGGACATCGAAAAAGAAATCATTTATCAGAGTAGCTCCCCTGAGGAAAAAGCAATTCTCGAATTAGAATCAATTATTGAAACGTTACCTGATAGCATTAGATCTTTGATAAATGAAGCTTTCATCAAAAATCAAATACCAAAGGAGTATTTACTAAGCTCAATAATTTTTGCATACAGTAATGCTACTGGATTAGCTATCGGATTAGATTCGATGGGTTTTGACAACTATGGAAATCTTTATTTGGCGCTAATTGGAGGACGTGGAGATATGAAATCACCAGCAATGAAGTTGGCCATGAAGCCATTAAAAACTTTTGATAATGAAAAATACCATGAATATGAATCTGAGAGGAAGGAGACTTCAGAACCGGAAGGCATTAAAAGAAAGCAATTGTTGATACAAAATGCAACCATTGAAGCTGCGCATTTAACACATTATCATAACCCATACTCATTGGGAATTTATATGGATGAGCTTTTCCAACTGATTAATAAAATGGGTAATCCAAATAGCAGTGATGGTCCCGCCTGGAGAGAGTTGTTACTAGAAGGTAATACAAATGAGGTTGTGGATATTAAAAGGAAAACTATGGAATCTTACCGAATTGAACAGGCTTATCCAGTTCTTCTTGGGTCAATTCAGAAGGAATTTATTCCCAAACTATTTGGAGGTGGCAATTTGGAAAGTGGTCTTGTAGATCGGTTCCTTTTTAGTTATAAATTGACTCATAACCCTAAATTGAGTAAAAATGGGATCAACTCTAATACTTATAGAAAATACAAGGATAATTTATTAAGAGTTCTTGAATTACGAGATGGTATTGAAGATGGCAATGAATCAAGATTAATGCTTAAATGCAGTATGGAAGCTGAAGATGTCCTCTACAACTACAAACAGAGTTTAAGTAACGAACAGCAAACAGCTTCGCAGCTAATGCAGCCATATATTTCTAAAATGCAAATCAATATTCATAAACTAATAATTATCGTGCATACCATTTTTGAATCTCAATCCCCTCACTATGCTATGACAATCTCGACTAAAACGGTTGATATAGCCATAAAACTATTGAATTTTTATAAAATGAATTTTGATTTGATATGTCAGGAATACTCCAATGATAGTTCAAAAAAGCTTGATCTTGATTCGGTTATACAGCTAGGATTTAATAATGGTGCCAGCCTAGAAGAAATAGGAAAAGTTATCGGGAAAAATAAATCTACGGTAAGTAGAAGATTGGCAAAACAAAAGTAATGCAACGTGCAACACGCAACTCAAAGACTTTCGTTAGTTAAGGCCTTGAAAATAGAACCAATACAACCAACTATACAAACAATTGCAAGTTGCATGTTGCAGATCAATTTTATTATGGAAAAGGAATTAAAATTTGAGAAGAAAAGAAAATACCGGTTAGTAACTCCCTGTTGTGGTAAATCTAACAGAGATGGTAAGTTTGTTAACTATCAAGGTTTCCCAGAACAGTTTGGATATTGTCACAGCTGTGGTAAAGCTTCGCTTCCGTTTTCTGGCCAATTAACAAATCCTGGGTATTTAAATAAAATTAAAAATTCGAGGTCTACCAGGATCCAACAACAGTTTGTCCCTGAAAAGATAATCTGGAATTATTACAGGAATAAACCTGAAAATAATCTGATTAGGTACCTGAAAAGAACCTACGAACATGGTAGAGTTCAGGAGACATTGGAAAAATATGCTATAGGCACCTGTAAAGCAGGTGGAACCGTTTTTTGGATGATCAACAAAAATCATCAGGTTCAGAAATGTAAAGTTGCTTTTTATGATCAAAATGGAAAAAGAACGAATAGGTTTAAGGTACCCTATAAGAATGAAGAAGGTTATTATGCCTGTTTATTTGGAGCCCACTTATTAATAAATTACAATAAAGGTAGATATACAGTAGTTTTGGTCGAAAGTGAAAAAACAGCTTTAGTAGGAGATATTCTATTACCTCAATTCACCTGGTTAGCTTATGGTGGATTAAATGGTTTAACTAATGATAAAATAGAAAGCTTAAAGGGTCACAAGATCCTTTTGGTACCAGACATGAGTAATCAGGCAGTTTTGGTTGCTATGAAGCAAGTAAACCGAATGAAGGATCAAGGAATAAAAATCAAACTATGGGATATGCGCTATGGTAAAACTGATGAAGAATTAAAAAAAGAAGGGATATACAATCACGACCTAGAGGATTATTTTAGAAAACTCGAAAATATTACTAATATCTACTCAAACTGAACCAATTCAATATATTCCCTCTTATAAACGAATTTAACTTTCTAATCATTAAAACATTCCTTTTATACAATCTCTTCCATGTCCCTTTCTACTGAAAGCATGAGATTTTGGTCTAATTCACTAGTTTAATATTTTCCAAAATGTATCAATTGCATAAATTTTCGCTTTCTGCTCTATTTAATAGTAACAAACCTCATTCACCGTAAGCTACAGAACACTCGTATGAACTTCTCTATTGATGAAAAACAAGAACATTGAGAATGTTAAATTATTCCTTAGCTTCCTCTGTTTCCTTAACTACCTAAAATACGGTGTCTATAATAAATCTATTTAACTATATTTGTTTGGCAAACTTGTCCAAAATACTATGTCTGACAAATGGAGTAAAAAACTAGGAGCAATTATTAAGGAGTATCGGGAAGCTAACAATCTACCATTGAGAAAGATTGCGGCTAACTTAGATTTAGATCAATCTACCCTTAGTAAAATTGAAAAAGGAGACCGTAAAGGGAATATCGAAATGATACCTACTGTAGCGAATCTATTTAATTTGGATTACGAAGGCTTACAGGTCGATATTTTGAGCGATAAATTAATCGAAGAGAATGAGGAATACCCACTCTTCAAAGAGGCTTTGGAAGAAGCGCTAAACAAGTTAAAACACAAATAATTAGATGATAACAAAACAGCAATTAGGTAATTTTTTATGGGGAATGGCAGATATTCTCTATGGTAAAGTAGAAGATTACAAATCATATATTCTAACCTTATTATTCTACAAAAGACTTTCCGATAACTACCCCTGGGAGGAAAAACAAAAAGTTCTAGAACTCGAATCAGAATACGGCACCACACTGAATGCGAAGCAAAAAGAAAAAGCATTAAAAAATGCTCATATTTTTTCCATTCCAAAAGGTCACTTTTGGGAAGATATCTCAAGCGCTTCATTAGAAGATAAAAATGAAAAATTAGACGAAGCTGTAAAAGCAATTGCAGATGCTAACCCTAAACTAAAAGGGATTATCAATACCGTAAATTGGAATGCAGCAGCTCCTGATGGTTCTGGAGGGAAACGATTAGATCCCAAAATACTACAGGAGTTAATCAACCATTTAGACCATATGGACCTATCCAATGCGAATGTTCCTTTAGATATTTTAGGCCACGCTTACGAATATCTTATCAAACGTTTTGCCGATGAAAACAAAGGAGGTACAGTAGCGGGGCAATTTTATACTCCGCCGGAAGTAGTAGAACTAATGGTGCGATACATTTCTCCAAATAATGGTATGCGTGTATATGACCCTACTTGCGGTTCGGGAGGTTTTTTGATTAAAGCTGCTGATTATGTAAAAGAAAGTCAAGGGGAATTAAAGGGCTTACGTCTGTATGGTCAGGAAACCATTTGGAATACCTGGGCTATTGCTACAATGAACTTGCTCTTACACGGTTTAGAGGGTGAAATCCGTCAGGGCGATACCATCCAAAACCCTAAGTTTAAAAAGAACGATAGCGAAATTGAAACCTTCGATGTAGTCTTGGCTAATTTCCCATTCTCTGTAGAAAACTGGGCAGGTAATGGTACGCCTAAGAAGGATAAAAAAGGAAAAGCTGTTTTAAATAAAGATGGGTCTCCTAAATACGATTACCCAGCTAAAGATACCTATGCCGATCCTTATAACCGTTTACTATTTGGTACGCCCAACTTTACCAATGGAGATTTCGCATTCCTGCAACACATCATCGCTTCTTTAGAACCTGATGGTATGGCAGGCGTAGTTTGTCCTAATGGAGTATTATTCAAAGGGCAACCTGAAAAAACCGAAGAGGAAGACGGACAAAACCGTAAAGCAGATGACGACTATCTAATTCGTAGAGGGTTTATTGAAGGTATAGGCGAAGAAAATAAAAACATTATTGATGCCATTGTGGCCTTACCTGAAAATGTATTCTATGGTAATACCATTCCAGGGGCGATTATCTTTTTTAATAAGAATAAGCCTGTAGAACGTAAAGACAAAATCCTTATGGTTTGGGGTGCTAAAGAAGGTTGGTACAAATCTGAACCCGACCAGAACGTGCTACGTCCGCAAGACGTAATGCGTCTTTTGGTGCAGTTACTTAGTTATGGTGATATAGAAAGAGCTAAGGCTATTATTCCATCTCAGGAACAACGTTTATTCGCTTTAGTAGATGATAATCTCGATTTTAAACTTTTGGAAATCAATGAAAAATACATTGATGAAGAAACCGAATTGGCAGGGTTGGAATCAGAATTACTACAAACAAAATCCTATTTTGAAGCCAACAACGCTTCTTTAGAACTAACCTTAAAAGACGGCACTATTTTAAATGCCAACATCCACAAAGGCAAGTTTGAATTGAGTTTAAAAGATCAAAGAAAGACAAGCATTCCTGTAAACGAAAAAGGCGAAATAGAAATTCAATTTGGTGCAGAGCAAATTTTTAAAACCAAACTAAAAGCAGGCAATAAAGCGGCTATTACCAAAGCTAATATTAATAAAATTGAAAACCGCATTGAAAAACTGCAAGGTATCATCGACCAAAAAGACAATGACATTGCCGAAGCTAAAGCAGATGCCGAACGTGAAAAAGTAGCCATACAGGTGGTAAGTCAGGAAATGTTAGGAGTGTTTGCAGACCCTGTATTACGCAGAAAATACTTTGCTTTGGTAGATATGGAAGAGCTAATTGAAAATGAGTTCAACCTAAACCTACCGCGATATATCGATACCGTAGAGCCTGAACCTGAAATCCCTATTGCCGAAGCAAAAGAAGAGCTTAATACGGCTTTAGATGACGAAAAGCAAGCTGAAGCTGAACTAAACCAATTACTTGAAATCTTGAATTAATGGAATTAAAGGAAACAAAAATAGGCTTCTGTATTCCAGATTTTGACCCAATACGGTTAAAGGATTTCTTGTCAAGTAATGATGCAGGAAAATGGGGTGCAGACCCAAAAGACGATAATAGTATTGCTGTTGTAAGGAGTACTAATTTTAACGATACAGGGTATTTAGATTTATCTGATGTAGCAGAACGTGCCCTTTCAGAAGATGAATACCTAAAAACTAAACTAAAAGAAAACGATATTGTAATAGAACGTTCTGGTGGTAGTGCCAATCAACCTGTTGGAAGGGTAAGTTTTGTAACTAAAGACATTGAAGAAACTGGTTTCGGGTTCTCCAATTTTATTCAGCGTATTCGTGTATCTGATGAATATGATGCAAAGTTTGTGTTTTACTGCTTATATCATTTGCATAGTGCAGGTATTACCCAAACTATGCAAACCCAAACCAATGGTATTAGAAATTTAGAATACCGCTATTATTTAAACCAAAGGCTACCGAAACCTTCACCAACAGAACAAACCCAAATAGCCAATGCGCTTTCTACAGTAGACAAAACTATACAAGCCACCAAAAACAGCATTGCCAAATTAGAGAAGCTAAAAACCTCCCTAATGCAAAACCTGCTTACTGGTAAAATGAAACCCGATGGTTCTTGGCGTACGGAAGATGAGTTTTATCTCGATGAAAAGTTTGGGAAAGTGCCTAAGGGGTGGAGAATAAGTTATTTGAAAGAGGTTCAAATAATCAATAAGGCATCCTTACCAGCTTCAACAGACCCGAACTATGAGTTGCAGTATATTACTATTGAAGCAGTCTCAACTGATAGCATTGATTATGATTTAGTTCCTACATATAAATTTTCAGAAGCTCCTGGGCGAGCGCGAAGAATAATAAAAAAAGGGGATTTCATAGTTTCTACAGTAAGACCAAACCTTAAAGGATTTGCGAGAATTAAGGAAGAAGGTGATAATTTGATATGTTCAACTGGTTTTGCAACCGTAAGTCCAAAGGGTAATCAGGTAAGCGATTTCTACTTCTTTCAAATATTAAGTTTTATAGGAGAAAAACAATTTGCCAGTTTTATATCTGGTTCAAATTATCCTGCTGTTACGGATAGAGATTTTAAAAAATTAAAGGTGTACGAAGCTCCTTTTGAGGAACAAAAAATTATTACTGAAAAAATCCAAACAGTCTTTACTGTGGTTGAAAATAAGCAAGAATCTATTAAGCAGCTGAATAATCTCAAAAAGTCTTTGATGCAAAACTTATTAACTGGCAAAGTAAGAATCCCAGAAGATGCAAAAAATGAATTGGAATAATTCAGTATGGCTATAGAGAATTAAATGAAATTTTGGATATGAGTAGTACCTGTAACTTAGGAAAGAGTAAATCAATAATGAGGCCGCCTCAAAATTTTGGGTATTCTGTGTTTGTACATTTTTTTATAACATTAAAAAAATCATTAAACATTGATTTTCAGTCGGTTAAAAATGATGTTTACACCTTAAAATTGTTAATAAGTAGCGGAGAATTGTTAAAAAGCTTTGTTTTATGGGTTAAATGTTTGTACATTTGCAGTAACAGTACCCATTCTGCTTCCCGTAAGAACAGCAAGTGGGTCTTCTTTTTTTTAGGGCAGTCCCTAACACACAATACACCTCCTCTGCTTCTTTGTAAAGCACACTTAGGTGATCTTTTTCTTTTTAGCAAGCCGTATTCATTAACCCCAAATACAATGAATTAATGGCAAAACCGGCTAAAACCATACAAGAGCAAATACAACTGCTCCAAGATAGAGGGATGCTGTTTCATAACGTGGCAGATGCCCCTCACTTTTTAGGTAATATAAGCTATTACCGCCTTAAAGGCTATTGGTGGGAAATGCAGTCCGATAAGGTCAATCATAATTTCCACCCCAACAATTATTTCGAGGACATTATAGACTTGTATAATTTCGACAGGCACTTCCGCCTTATTGTTTTCAATGCCATAGAGCGTATAGAAATAGCCTTACGTACAAAGCTAATCTACCATATGTCTTTAGCCTATGGTCCGCATTGGCATAATGAAACCCAATATTTTGAGAAGTATAAAAATCATTTAGGATTTAAGAGTAAATTAGCCAGAGACCTTGCCAACAGTAGTGAAGAGTTTATTATTAAGCATTACGACAATCACGTTACAGAAAATCCAGAATCTTGGAAGGCTTTAGAAATTTTAACTTTAGGCTCACTTTCTAAACTATATCAAAACTTAAATCACCAACTACCCGAAAAGGCCAAAATCGCTACAGAATTTGGTCTAAATAATCAAAAGTATTTAGCCAGTTGGTTGTTAAGTACTACTTATATAAGAAACATAATTGCACATCACGGTCGATTATGGAATCGGGTAATCATCAATAAATACGATTGGCCTAAAAGTACTAAAGATCCGCTTTTAAGCTATACACCTAACCAATACCAACGAAGAAAAATATTTCCACTGGTATCAGCTATTCTATATATGAATAACAGAATTAGTCCAGGGCATCATATAAAAGACGAGTTGTTAGACTTGTTCCAACAATTCCCTAACACACCTTTGTATAAAATGGGCTTTCCTAAAAATTGGCAAAAAGAACCACTATGGAAATAATAAGAACAATTAATAAACGAATACAATAAAAAATATGGCAGGCTTTTCAGAAATACCAGCAGTTGAAGTCCCAATGTCTAAATGGATAAGTGATTTAGGTTGGACAAACCGAGATAACGAGTTTTTAAAACGTTACAAACGCCCTTTAGCGAATCCCATTATTGATGAAATATTAGTTAATAAAATTGCTTCAATCAATAATATTTCTAAAGCAGATGCCAAAAGGGTGTTACCTATTCTCACGCAACATTTTAACAATCCAAATACTTTAGAGGCTAATGAGTTGTTTTTGGAACGTGTAGTTAAGGGGGTAAATATTAAAATAGGTGAAGAAGATAAAACCATTCGAATTATTGATTTTAAAAATCTCTGGGATAACGATTTTATAGTAACGCGTCAATATTGGGTACAAGGGTTTGAGCTGGTAAAACCCGACATCGCTTTATTAGTAAATGGTATTCCTCTGATTTGTGTAGAAGCTAAACAGAGAGCCAAATCCAACTCTAATTATTTTAAAGGCATTCAAGATTTAAGCTTGTACGAAAGTAAAGTACCTAAACTTTTTATTTCAAACTTTTTTGGGATTGCTGCCAACGGTAAATTTTCTAAATATGGGGTTTTAGGAGCTTCTGCATCTTACTTTTTTGAGTGGAAAGATTTAAGTGTAGAATCACCTGAGAATAATCCTGCTATTAAAAACAAGGTAATAGCAACAAAACTTAATGATGATACAGGATTATTAGATATGGATATTCCTGCCTACGAGCAAATGAGACGATCAGTCTGTAGCTTATTACAACCTGAACGTATTTTGGATATGCTTCTAAACTTTATGGTATTTGAGCGTTCTCCGGAATCAGGCTTAGTTAAAAAAATAGCACGTTACCAACAGTATAGAGCAGCAAATAAAATTGTACGCAGAGCTGAAAAAGGAGATTTTAAACAAGGTGTAATTTGGCATACACAAGGTTCTGGTAAATCATTAACCATTCTCTTCACATCCTATAAATTACGTCACCATAAAAACTTAGGAGATCCGGTCGTTTACATTATTGTAGATAGAAAAGACCTTAGGGAACAGATTGGCGATACTTTCGAAGAATCCGACTTTCCCAATACCTTTAAACCTATAAATACAGGGCAATTAAAACATAAAATTAAGTCTCAGACTAGTGAAGTAATTATCACTAACATTCAAAAATTCCGTGAGTTAGATGGTATTACAGACCCAAGAGAAAATGTGTTTGTTTTAATAGATGAAGCGCATAGAACCCAATACGGTGATTTCCATTCTGAGCTTAAAGCTGCGCTTCCTAATGCAGGGCGTTATGCCTTTACAGGAACACCAATTCCAAAAACTATAAAGGAATTTGGTAAAATCAGTACTACCGAAGTAGAAAAATATTTAGACCGATATAGTATTCAAGATGCTATTGATGATGGTGCGACAAGAGAAATCATTTACACCTATGGTCCTACAGATTTACAAGTAGACAAAGACACTCTGAAAAAGGGCTGGGATGAACTCACAGAAAGCTTAGAAGATGATGAGAAGCAAGAGGTACAACGCAGAGTAAGACCTTGGAAAACCATTATAAAGAAACCCGAACGTATAGCTGAAATAGCCAAAGACATTACCAAAGATTTCAGAGAAAAGGTTGAGCCTAATGGGTTTAAAGCTCAGTTGGTTGGTATAGATAAAGAAGCTTGTGTTTTATACTACAACGAACTGTTAAAGAATGGTTTCGACCCTTCTGAGGTGCAAGTTGTGTTTTCAAAAACAGCTAAGGAAAGTGAAGAGCGGTACACACTTTTTAAAGATCACTATTTAAATGAAGGTGAATTAAAAAAGGTAATTAAGAAATTTAAAAAGCGTATAACCCCTGAAGAATTGCGCAATGGAAATAATCTTAAAATTTTAATTGTTTGCAATATGCTTCTTACAGGCTTCGATGCCCCTATCGAGCAGACAATGTATTTAGACAGTCCTTTAAAGGAACATACTTTATTACAAGCCATAGCACGTACTAACAGACCGTATGACGATAAAGTTTCTGGAGTAAGTAAAAACAATGGACGTATTGTAGATTACATTGGTATAGATCTCAATAAAGCCTTGAGTTACGACCCTACAGATGTTGGGACTTTTAAAGATGAAGAAGCTCTATTTAAAGATTTTCCTAAAGCTATTGATAAGGCAATGGGGCATTTCGATGATATTACGCTTCAAGATACCTATGAGTGTTCTATAGCAATTGTTAGAAGGTTATCTGAAATAAACCATACCGAGTTTGAAAAGGAATTTAGAGCAGTTTATCAATTGTATGAAGCAATTTCACCAAGTGCATTATTAGTACCTTATCGAGATCAATACAGATGGTTGATTGCTATCTACCAGGTTTACTTATCAGAATACAAACGTTTAGATTTTGATGCAGAGTTTTATGCAGCTAAAACAAGACAGTTAGTAAATGAAGCTACTGAAATTTTAGGCTTTAAAGGTCACTTGCCAGAAGTTAAGATTGACAGCAGCTACATTGATGTATTGAATGGCTCTAAACTTAATCCGGACGATAAAGCTGAGAAAATTATACGTGATATCGAAACAGTAATCCGTCAAAGTGAAGTGGCGAACCCTATTTATGTAGACTTCCTAAAACGTTTAGAAGAGATCATCAAACAAAAACATAACAAGTCTAAAAAGATTGAGGACACTCTTAAAGATTTAGAAAAACTCTTTACGGAGGTGGAAGAAACCGAAAGCTTACCAAAAAAAATGGGCTTTGCAGATATGGGTGAGTTCTATTTCTATCAGGAAATGAAAAATAAGTTTGGTGAAAGTCTCGAAGAAGAAACAGCTAAAGCATTAGCGATGAAACTTGGCAATATAATTAGAGAGAAACGCTATGTAGGTTGGGCTGATAGCGAAAGAGAAAAGAAGTCTATCAAGAATCATATTGAGTTTTGGCTCTGTTCCGATGAATTTGAATCATTAGATCTATGTGATGAGGATGCTTTAGTGGAGCAATTTTTAGAGCATATGGTAAACCAGTATAAATTATAATGAATATTCCACAGGAATACATAATACAAAGAAAATCTGTTCGTCACGCCAGAATCAATGTGAACGAAAAGCAGGAGGTAAAATTAATCATACCTAATAGCTTTTCCAATGATGAAATTGAAAGATTAATCGAACAAAAACAAAATTGGATTAAAGAGAAGTTGGCAGAATTTCAGAAAGAAGAAATTTTGTCCATCCATATTCCACCTGCTAATATTTTATATTTGGGAGAGCCACACCCAAAGCCTAGAAACAATTTAGAAAAGTGGTATCGTAAAGAGGCCAAAAATTACCTATCAAAAAGGATAGATTTCTTGGCTAAAAAACACAATTTTAAATTTAACAAACTATTTATCCGAGACTCATTCAATAAATGGGGTAATTGTTCTAAAGAAAAGAACATTTCATTGAATTGGCGTTTAATTAAAGCTCCGGTTAAGGTAATTGACTACGTTATCTTACACGAGCTTTGTCATACGGTTATTTTAAAACACTCACACGCGTTTTGGCTTAAACTCTCTACAGTATGCCCAACTTTTAATGAACAGGCTAATTGGCTAAAGAAATATGGTAAATCTTTGTTTCAATAAAATATTAATATTCAAAAAGTTTATAATTTCTGTTTCGGAAAACAGATTATCAAATCAATCTAACAGAGACAAAAATTAAACAAATATTTAAAATAACTGGGCGTTCAAATATTTACCTAATTTCTTCTAATTTAAATGCCTTCAATTAATGTTTCTCCTCTTAACACGGAAAGTTCGAAGTATTTGCCAATTTTTACATTACACAATTTATACTGATGAAGTTAGTAGAAGAACTTCGAGATATCTAACCAGATGAATTCAATCTTCTCCATTGTTATTGAAGTCCGAATTCTTCATCCCGTATTTTTTCTAATTTAATCTCCTTTTCAAATCTGTCGATTTCTTTGGAAGCCCAGGATTGAACAGAAGGAATAGGATGATCTGATAAAGATCTTAGTAATTCTACACGAGATTCTAAATAAGGTACTCTTGAACCCACTGTAGACATGGAATGTAAATTACTAGAGACTTCTCCTAAAAACGCTTCATTTTCACCATGGGCATCTATTAAATTTTTGGTCAGTGAAAACCATTCCCCATCAGGCCCATAAAGAGGTAAATATCGTACCATTCTGGAAGCTACCTCTTGATGATCTAACAACCAGGATTCCAGCTTTATTAAGCGTTCTGAAACTTGAAAAAATGGATTGTTAAACTCTGCACCCGTGAGCCAACTCATATTGAAAATCTCTGAAAAGAGTAGAAAGCCACCATCCTCCGATAGAAATGCTCCATATATTGGCCAAGCATTATCAAAATTCACTTGCAATGTAGCATTAGCCACACTCGCAATATGATGATTGCTTCCCAGGCTGAAGCCTTTATTTCTATAGGTAGAAACAATACTTTTAGCTAGAGGCTCGGCAATATCTTTATCTGCATTCAACATAAAGAACATCACCTGTTCCCATTCGTAGAGGCCAGTTATTTCCTTCACATCTAAGTAGTATTCCAATGTATTGTAATGTATTGTAATGAGAAATATAACTTTTTAAAAATTCTACTAATGCCGCTTGATTACCCATTTCATCCTGCTGATGATCACGAATATGCCAGTAAACGATCTTGATAATCTGGCTTCGTACCTCCTCTCCTAGATCATCCATACGATCCAATAAAATGATAAGTTCATCCAAGGGAAGTCGAGCCATTTCTCTTCTGGAAAAGCGAAACATTTGTGGACTTATCCCTTTATCGATAAGTCTTATTAATTCACTTGCGTTATTTAGTGATGGCCTTAATTCCTGGAATATTACGAAAGCAAATAATGATTCATGCTGTATAAAATTATCAAATATAGCCTGCTGCTGTCCAGGCATAAGCGTATTGACATAACCTCTTAAAAAAGCGGCGTTCCAATTATCTTCAACACCCATCTTAAGATAAAATTCCTGCATGGCTACTATTAGTCTTTCATCATAATCATGCACTTTTCCGTAACACTTGCCAAAATAATAGCCCTCATACTGGGTGCCTTTAAGCAGCTGTTCAAAATAGGGCTCCAAATCAATATTTTTTGCGTTGATTTCCTTGGCTAAATCTTCAATATATTTCTGTTGCTCCTCATGATCCCTACCTCTATAATAATCATAAGGTTCAGATACAAATCGCTTTATTTTTTGTGAAAAATTCCGTGGCTCTAGTTTTTTGAGTAAATCGGAAAAAAGTTCTTTAAGTGGCTCAGAAGATCTCGATCGATGCAGTCCAAGATTCAAGGAACTTAATAATTCTTTTTCATTCCAGGAATTCGCTGTAATATACTCCAGCTCTTGTTTTAATTTTCTTATGTCATAACCCATCCGGTCCAGGTCAGTCAGGCTATGAATAATTGCCTTCTGACTAATTTCGTTGAAAGGTGCCGGGGCTTTTAAGAAGGGTTTGACAATATCAATTAATTCATTGATGTAACAATGAACCTCCTGTATATTCTGAGGCTGATAATCTTTTAATGGTGTTGCGCTTCCATCACGTTCCGCTCCCAACATTCGATGATTAGAATTTCGACCTAATACATGAGAGCAGACTTCAAGGCATAACTTATCAAAATTAGGATCCTGCTTCTCCAGTGCCCATTTTAGAACAGGGATACGCTCAGTGTACGGCACTTCTGTACCGGCCAGCTGAAAACTGAATAATTGTTTAAAATAACTAGTCGCATTATTACTGTAGTAGAATTCATTTTCTGCTACCGCAAAACTCATAAGCACACGTGCTGCATCATAAAAAACACTTTGTCGAAAACATAATTTTTCTAATGCCCAAACTAGGTTTTGACGACCTTCCTTAACTTTCTGTAATTCTTCCTTAGGTTGATTTAAATAATGCTTAACCAAAGTTCTGGTCGTAGCTTCCGGATTCACAATAACGATTGAGCGGAAAAGGTGTGAACCCATGCTAGAATTTAAAATCTCCGCTGTCGAAAAGCTTCCATCAACACCCCATAAATTTTCAACTAATTCCTTAGCATTCGTTGCTCCTCGAAGATTTTGCAACTGATCGGTGACTTGAGTCTTCAGAGAATGCGGAATTTGCTTAATAAATTTTTCCAAACTTCTAATACTTGTTTCTTCCCAAAACATCATGGCTAATTTAAGAGCCAAAGGATTTGGTCGAACCATAATCTTAGTTCCCCTACGATCTATATTTCCTTTTTTAATATATTTTTGGATCGTCCGGTAAATATGATCAGCATCTATACCAAAAAAAATAGAGATAAACTGGGTACCTTCTTCTAAGCGTTCATATTCTTTAGGATTAAGTTTGTATAGCTCTTGTAAAGGATAATCAAAAGTTTTAAATGCCGATAAAATTTTTAGAATTTGTAAGTCCTCTTCATTTTTATCTCCTCTCCCAAAAACAAGTTTCTCTACAAGCTCGTTGTCTACCATTTCATGAAAATCGATCTTTTGAAGTGAAGCTTCAGCAAAACCCTGTGCCATCTTAGTATTGCCTTCCGAAAAATCAATAAGGAATCTTATCTCACCATCTTCCAATTCTCCCTTATATTTTTCTTTAAGAATATCTTCCGTGACCGATTTGTAGTCTTCTTCTTTTAGATCAATAATCTTTGAATCAATAGAAAGTCTTTGTGGTAAACGTTCAAAGTCCAAAGACACTAATTGTAATTTGCTATCGCTGCGCATACATTCGTTAACAAACATTTCGTGAACATTTGGAGGGCAATCATCTAATACTAAAATCATTCGATGTTCCTGAGAATGATCCTTTATGAATTTCAGTACTTCAAGATGCCCGTCACCAACATCAAAATAAACCATTGCATCCGCCAGGGTTTTTAATTCCGTTTGAAACTCTTTTGCGGTATTCGGCACTCCTGGATTAAACACTTCACACAAAAGACGGGATTTACCTATTCCTGAAGGCCCCTGTATCCGAACAATTTCACCTTCACTAATCCAATTCTTAATTTTAGTTATAATCTCATCCAGTCTGTGATTTGACTTAAAAACCTCGTGGTGATATTTTCTGAGCTCATCCCATGTTATCAGGCCTAAAGGTCTTTTTCCGCCGGTGCAATACTGCACATATGAAACTGCAGCTATATATTGATTGGTCCAGTCCTTTATTAAGTTAGAATCATAGATTAAAACTTTAGCCTTAGTGGCAATGGCCTCGGCATCCTGTTCAGAAAGTCCCTCTTTTTCTTTTGCTTCGGCTATTCCTTCTTTGATGGCAGCTACACGCTTTAAAATTTGTTGCTTATTTAGATCATCTCCTGTAAAAAGAAGGTATGTCCCCTCCTTTTCTAGAATGTCTTTAACTTGCGGCTTTAGATTTCCTTTAGTGGTTAGTACTTCCTTTTTACAATCCGCTTTGGACATGGCAGAAGCCTTTCCCTGGAACAATATATCGGTATCAATAATCCATTCGGATCCCATTGTATTGCTAGAAGTAATTCTTCCGTCCTCACCTCCATCAGGTGTATTGATATTCTCCGGCACACTGATTCTTACATCAGGAAAATTATACTTCCAATGTTCACAATACAATAAGCGCAATAATAATTTAGTAAGTTGGTTCGCATCAAGTCTCTGAATAAGTTCAGCCTTAACATTATTGATCATATTTATCTGTCAAATCGGAATTCAATCACAAGATACCAATTCCCAATATTTAGACAAGATTTAGTTTTTAATATCTACAAAATCGCTGATATATAAGTGTATTAACAAAACTTATTATAGCAATTAATTCAGACGGAAAACCATTACTAGGGAGCACTGATTTTTTTGAAAAAATTATTTTCTTTTATGAAATTGAATTCTCTAGCGAAAGAACACCAACAAAAATGGAGAGATTTTTATTGCTATTTTTTGTGTTAATTTCTTGTACCTTTTTTGTACCCCGCTAATTTTTCCAGCAATAGCAAGGGTTCAGTATTTCTGTATTGGGAAATAATCTATTGGAGTGTATAAAATAAAATCTATTAGGTTTAATATTAGAGTTGTTACAGATTAGATTATTTAATAGGATATTACAATTTCTAACAAATACTTTAAGTAATAGCATAAAACCTTTCCAGTAAAATCTAAAATTCTGCAAGGACCTTCCTTAACTCAGCTCTGCTTTTCAGGAACTTCAAGAGTATCTCTAATTCTTTCATTCTTGAGGAAAGAAATGAACTTTCACGATTATTAACCAGGAAAAGGGAGCTATCACCAAGTTCAAACTTTCGTTGCTCAGCCTCTACCAGTTTCTCATAATTGTCTGTCACTTTTCCTATTTGATTTGTTTGAGAGCGATAACTTTTAATTTCTGATTCAAGTAGTTTCAGTTTATTTGAAATCTCACGTTCGGCATTCATTAACTCATATCTGGAGTCTTCTACGGCAAGTTTAGAGAGTTCAAGCGCTCCACGTTCCTTTCTCATAAGAATGGGAAGACTAAGCTTTATTCCAAACTTATAATCATCAACATTTAACCGCCTCCATTCTTCGGGTTCACTGGTAAGAAAATTATAGTTCAGACTCAAATCGGGAAGCAGCTGATCAGCCTTTAGTTTTCGATCTACTTCCAGTAAATTCAGATTATATTCCAGATAACGCATTTTGGGATTATTCTGAATATTTTCTCCAACCTTAATTTCATCTTCAATCCACAGGCCATTGATCTCATTGAGTAAGTTTTCTTCAGGCTTTACCGAGCTTGTGATCTCCAGCGGAGTATTATTCTCGGCCCATAAAAAATTCGAAAGTTTTAAAGAAGACTTAATTAAGTCCAGTTCAGATTGCTGAAACTGAACCAACCTGTTCTCATAAGCAATATTTGCTTCTAAGGTATCTACAGCCGGTTTATCTCCCGCCCTGAATTGAGTTTTTACAGAGCGCATTCTGAATGCTGCATTTTCAACGTAATCCCCGAAAAATTCATATTTCTGATAGGCTGCATACCATTCAAAATAAGCCAACGAAGCCTCATAAAGAAGTTCAGCAGTCAAAATATCCCTTTTTACTCTAGATTGATCCCGGTAGATCTTGGCCTGGCGCAAAGCCGCCATTCGCTCGCTCATAAAGACCCCATTAGTAAGATCTAAACTTACTCCTGCAGAATAAAGACCATCTTCAGGCACCGTATTTTCAGGGTTCAGGTAATATCCCGAATTCTTTTCATATTTTCCATAAAATTCAAGTCCGTAATAGGTTGGAATCTTAAAGGCCGAATTGAATAGATTATAATATTCGGTAGATTTATAGTTCTTTTTAGACAGATCTGTTTCAATCTTAGGGTCAAATTTGCCACGGGCCTTCATTAGTTTAAAATCACCCTCATCAACCACCAGCCCCGCTTGTTTCACTATAGGATGATATTTCTTGACAATTGCAAGGTATTCACGAAAGTCAAGCCGAAGACTATCCTGCACCTGGGCAAACAGCGGTTGAAAGGAAAAAACGAAAATGGTAAAGATCAGGTTTCTCATTTCTTATCGGTCTTGTTATTCTCAGATTCCGGTGAATAATAATTTGGAGGGAAGCCATTAAGCTGCCTCCATAGCTCATACCATATAGGTACATCTTCCAGCAAGGCCAATGTTGATGCTCCGGAGCCTATTTTGATCTCCTTTGGCCATTCGTACTCCTTTTCGTCTGGAGCAAGAAGAACCCGATACTTTCCATTGGAACTAATAAAATTCTCAATTGCAACAATCCTTGCCCCGTAAGTTCCGTAGGAGCTATTTGGCCATCCGCTAAAAACGATCGCCGGCCAGCCATCGAACTGAACCCTGACACTTTCTCCCACGTGAAGCAAAGGCATATCAATAGGCTCTACGTAAGTCTCTACCGCCAGGTCATAGTCTGAAGGCATAATACTTACCAGAGCTTCCCCCTCTTTGAAACTTTCTCCAATCCCTGCCTTTATAGCCTTATTTATATATCCTGATTGAGGTGCCCTGATATAATAAAGGCCCTGACGTGTTTCATAATTTGAAAAAGAGGTTTCAAGTTTACTGATATCTGCCTGTGTCTGGTATAAAGAACTTTCAGCAGAAGACCTGTCGCTCTGAATCTTGGATATCTTTTCGCCATATTCAGCATCTATCCTGTTCAGCTCAATTTCCGCATTAATGATCTCATTCCGGGAAGCCAGTAATTTGTTCTCCTGCGCTATTTTTTTAGCCTGGGCCTCCTGTAATTTAAGACGGGAATTCTCAAGATCTGTAGTAGATTTCAGGCCTTCCTCGTGCAATGTTTTGGCACGATCAAACTGCGAATTTGCGATCTCGAGATTGGTCCTGGCTGCTTCAAGATCTATACTGTCACTTTTGAATTTCAACTTGCTTTGCTGCAGTTTATTCTGCGCCTGGTTGATCTTCAGTCTTTTTTCCTGCTGGATGGCTCCGATCTGGTTGCCAAGAAAACCGATCTTATTTTCATAGGATTTCCGTGAATTCTCCTTAACCCTGATCTGATCTCCTGTACGGTCTACAAGCTTGGGATCAAAATATTCACTTTTAATCTCTGAAATGTGAAGAATGGTATCGCCTTTTTCCACATAATCTCCTTCACTTATATACCACTTCTCTATCCTGCCCGGAATTGGAGACTGGATAGTTTGAGGCCGATGCTCTGGTTGAAGAGTAGTGACATACCCCTTGCCTGCCACTGTTTGCGTCCAGGGTAAGAACAGGATAATGACCAAAATGACCACAAAAACGATTAAAAATCGGTTGAAGTATTTCTGATTTCGTTCACTGAAAACCTTCTTTCCAGATGCATACTGAAGAAGATCCACTTTCTCATACAGGCTATTATTTGTAATATTCAGCATATCTTACTCCTTAGATTTAATTTTACCCTTCTCAAGGCAAATAATTCGGTTGCAATATTTTTCCCATTTTTTGTCCTTACTGGAAACCAGAATGGTCCAGTTGTTTTCTTCACTAAACAGGAAGTCCATAATCCTCACCTCTTCACTCTCATCGAGCTGGTCCAGGGCATCATTAAGGATCAAAATAGACGGACGTTTCACGATACCGCGAGCCAGGATGATTTTCTTAGATACAGAGTAAGGCATCTGAATCCCTTCGGGGTAAATCATCGTATTCAAACCTTTTGGCTGCTTCTTAACGAATGATAAAAGTCCCGTCTTTTCCAGGGCCCACTGTATATCCTGTTTAGGGATATTTTCATCACCCATAGTGATATTTTCCATAATGGTCCCTTCGAAAGGCGATTCCTCAGTAATAGACTGCCCGATCATAGAACGGTAGTGGTTAAGGTTTATACTTTTAAGGGATATATCATTTACATAAACTTCACCCAAACTAGGCTGAATGAGCCCGGCGACAAGTTTCAGTAAAGTGGATTTCCCCGCCCCGTTTAAACCTTTAAGCAGAATCTTATCACCCGGGTTAATTTTAAGGTTCAGATTCCTGATAATCTTTTTCCCGTCGAAGCCTTTATACTGAATTCCATCCAGCTCGACATGCAAAGGTTCACCAATTTCAAAGGGTTTTTCTCCGGATTGATCTTCAAGTTCCTTATCTACTACCTGCCCCATTTTTTCTAAAGAGGTAAGTATGTCGTAAAAAGATTCCAATCCAAGAATGATCTTTTCAACAGAACTAATAATCAGCAGGATTATGATCTCTGCAGCCACGAACTGCCCGATGTTCATTTGCTGATTAAGAACCAGCATCCCTCCAATGGCAAGCAGACCGGCGGTAACCAAAACCTTGAAAATAATAAGTTGTACAAACTGGATCCTCAAAACCTGGAAATGTCCTTCTCTGGCATCGAGATAATCACAAAGTTTCTTGTCGTTCTTTTTAATAGCGAGGTTTGTGCGGCCTGAGATCTTAAAACTCATCAGGGTTCTTGCCACTTCCTGTATCCAATGCGCGATGTCATATTTGTACTTAGACTCTGACATACTGGCTTCCAGACCTTTTTTACCGGTTATCTTGAAACCGATATAAATGATCACCACAAGCAAAATTCCGAATATAATAAAGAATGGGTGGTATAATGATAGCAGAATCAATCCAAAAAACACCTGGACTAAAGCCGCAGGAAAATCTATGATGACTTTAGACAGACTTTTTTGAATGGTAAGCACATCAAAGAACCTGTTAGCCAGCTCAGGCGGGTAGTAATTCTTAAGCTGGTCAGTTTTGATCTTTGGAAACCGATATATAAACTCAAAAGACGAACGGGTAAAGATCTTTTGCTGTATATTTTCAAGGATCCGTATCTGCATTAACTGCAGAATTCCAACGAAGGCAACCCCCAGGGTCACCAGGATCACAAGAACGAACCAGCTGGTAGAAATCCTGGCGCCCTGCATAAGGTTAACGATGGCCTGAATACCAAGAGGCACGGAAAGGCTTACCAGTCCCGCAAAAATGGCGTAATAGAATATCTGGAGAAAATCTTTTCTTTCCAGTTTTAACAGACCAAGAAACCTTTGAAATGGCGTTAATTTATTCTGCATTCTTATTATTTAAAACATTAGTAACTATATCCTCGAAATAGATATTAGGAGAAACATCGTTTTTACAATCGGTAATACTCGAAAAATGCTTACTCAGAAAATGCTGATGTAAAGCACCGTCTATGATGGTTGTTGCCAAGCTAAAAGGAAACTTATAGCTAGAATCCACATCAGAGATCATTTCACTAATACGTTTTGCGAGCCTTTTGTAAATTATAAAGTGGCCGTGCTTGTTTTCTTCGTCTACCTTTTTTGTCAGATAAGATTTAGAACTCTCGTTGATAATGATATTATTCAATGCCACTTCACTTATATGTTCGAAGCGCACATCTTCTACTACAGGCTCTGTAATAACTTTAATTCCTTTGATAAGTTTTTCATATGGGTCGCTAATTCCATAGGTAGATAAGGTAAGCTGAAACTCTTTCCAGCCCCAAAACCAATTGGTGATATAGACCAGGAATTTATGCTTATTCTCAAAGTACCGGTAAACTGAGCTTTCGTTGGAATTGATCCTAATGCCTAGTTTCTTAAAGGTGAATTTTTCAAAACCGATCTTATCTATCAGAAGAATTCCCTCCCCGATAATTTTTTTACCTAACTGACTGGACTCCGGATCCTTTATATAAAGTTCCGGATTGATCGAAATCTTGAAGTTCTTGTACAACTCTTCCAATATAATAGTTTTTTGCGCAAATTTAATAGTAAAACTATTATCACACAAGAGTCTAACTATTAATTAACTTTTATGTAAGAGTAATAAAGTATCCAGAACCTATTGATTACTTTCCTTTCATTCTAACGGATTCGGTAAGAACGCACACACAAAAACAGGAGGATTTATCATCGCTGCTTTTTGTGTTATTTTTTCGTATCTCCCGGCAAATCCGTGTTATGACTGCAGTTAATATTTCTGCATTGACAGGCACTCCATTCATAAAAAATGCTCAGAAACTCATTCAGATAAAACTGGTAAAGTCAACGCCCTAAGTCAAATAGACGGTATTTTGGAAAGAAATCACTAATTTCAACTATGCGGAATCTAGTTGGAATAATTAATCAATATGAGTAGCAAAGCAACTCTTGAGGTATGTTTAGGCAGCATTCAAATATTTAACGGCCTTAGTGGATTACTTGGTGGGTATATGCTGATTACCGACCCTACCGGTGATAGCCTATATATGAACTTAAACTGGCTAAAAGGGACTCCATTTCCAAATTTCTTGATTCCGGGAATATTGCTTTTTTTATTTATTGGTGTTAGTAATATTTATGGTTCCTGGTTCACTTTTAAAAAAAGTGTGAAACTGGCTCATTTGGGATTGTTTTCCGGTATAATCCTGATGATTTGGATACTCTCGCAATTAGCTATGATTGGGTACAAAGGCTTCTTGCAGCCATTGTATTTTGTATCAGGTCTGTTACAAACAATCGCAGGAGTAATTTTATTAAAATGGAATAGATTATAAATCCTGATCTTGTAAAAGCACGATAAAAGATGTCGGGTTTCCAGGATAAGAGCAGGTTAAAGCCTGATCAGTTATCGCTACCCTACTACCCAAAATTTGTCTTTAAAAACATATTTTTCAGCTTTAATTACTTAAAATCTCACTCCTTAAAGTGAAACTATATAAACTGGAAAAACTGTCTTAACTATAACAAATAATCAACCGTGGAAACACCGTTTACAATTGATGATTTTTTTAAGGTATTTGGAGACTATAATAGCTCAGTATTTCCAGTACAATTCACTTTCATTCTATTTGGAATCATCGCGGTCATTCTGCTTCATAAGAAAAAGCAAATCAGTAGTTATTTTATTACGGGCTTACTTGGAGCTCTTTGGCTTTGGATGGGAATTGTATATCACATCTACTTCTTTAGTTCTATAAATAAAGCGGCTTATGCTTTTGGTGGACTATTTATAATTCAAGGTTTGCTATTCATAATTTATGCTTTTCAGAAAAAATTGAATTTTTCCATAGAAAATACCTCTTCCGGAATCATTGGTTATATCTTTATTTTGTTTGGTTTAATCATATACCCATTAATCGGTTATTCGCTTGGTGGTTCTATTGAAAAAACAATTTCATTAGGATTACCGTGTCCTACCACAATTTTTACATTTGGTTTATTCATGTTAACGACCAACAAGTTCCCAAAACATTTATTGATTATCCCTACAATATGGGCAATCATAGGTACAAGTGCGGCCATTAATTTTGAGGTATATCAGGATTACTTTATGCTGATTGCGGCCGTTACGGCCAATATTTATTTGATTCAAAGAAAAAGCAGGCATCATTAACTACCCCAGGGTGAGGTATATGTAACCTGACTTATTGCACACAAAAACTAATGGAGACCTATTCCCTTTCGTCGATCGATTTTATTTATAAAGCTACTTAAAGAAAACAAGCACCATGGCTTTTAAAGATTATCTATTTCATCTATATTTCCAGCCGATCTATAATTAAAGAATATGAAAGAGCAGAATGCGAGTGTGTATATAGAAAAAGTACTGAAAAATTTACCGGCGGACTGGTTAAAGCTAACAACTCATCGCCTGGATATTTATAATGAATCTCTGGCCAAAACTGAGTTTCTCGAAAAATTTGAAGAGCTGTATTTGAGTGATAATGCTGAGAAAGCAGCTTTAAGTGAACTGCCAACGGCTTTCGACTATATCCGGCTGGGGCATCCGTTATCCACCGTCCTGGAATGGGGAATTGCAAAGCTGAATGATCTTAATCCGGATAACGTGATCAGTTTTTCATCCCGGGTAATGCCGGTTCTGGCAGTGCTCAGAAAGAATCTTTTCGATCGTAAAAACACCCGGATCTGCTATACCGAAGAATTGCCGGAATATTTTGATTTTGAATCGCTAAAGCAGGTATACGGATATACTTTTGAGCTTAAGCAGGTAGAAAAACCGGAAGATATTTCTGAATTTAACGGTAGTAGTATCTTCATTTCACAAAAGGATGAACTGACTGATCTTTACCTTAACCCGAACATAGACTTTTATATTAGTCTGCAGGCTGAACTTGGAAGTATCATCCTTGTTAATGGCCCGGAAAACGAAGAATATATATCCGATATTCAGCACGTTAGGAGAAGGGAAAGCATTGCTATGACTCCGGCCGATTGTTATACTGCCCTCCAGCGACTAATAGGAGTTTCTATTTCTTCACCCGGGAACACTAATTATGAGGCTGACAGGGCAAGTGTAGAAGCTTCGATCCACAAAATCACAGCTACCAGATCTAAAGTTGTTCTTGGTTCCTGTGGACTTTCTGTCCAATATGCCATTATGATGGGACTTATTGATGATGCGCTGGAAAAACATCCTGGAAAGAAAATCAACATTATTGTGCCTCCAAACTGTTACGGAGGTACCAACGATCAGGCAAGGAGGGTTGCAGCTTCTCTTGAAAACGTAGAGATCGTTGACTTACCGGTTGATGGTGAAAATAATATGGTTCAAAGTACAGATAAGGTCCTGAACCAGGTGGCCAAAGCTGGAGCAGTTCCTTATATCATTGCAGAGATCCCCACAAACCCGAGGGTCGAAGTGCCCGACCTGGAAAAATTAAGGGAGGTCCTTACCAAAGAGCGGAAAATGGCGAACGGCGAAGTTGCTATAGACCCTGTCTTCATTTTAGACCAAACATTTTGTCCAAATGTGCAGTTCTGCGGTGAAGACGGTATACTTTCAGCTGTAAGGACGATCTCCTATGTAAGCGGTTCTAAATTTCCAAGTGGAGGAAAATGTACGGCAGGCTACTGTATAGCAAACAGCAAAGCTGAAGCCCTTATGGAAAAAATTGACAGGCATTTGAAGCTTTGCGATAACAAGGCCACCGATCTTCAGGTTAAGATACTGGCAGAACAGCTGCCATCTATGAACCAAAGGATTGTAGATGCATATAAGAACACCCGTGAGTTTGTAAACTTTATTGAAGAAACACTACCCGAAGCCAAAATTAACTTCGTTTCGGAAGAGCTGGCTAAAGAAGGCTTTACGCCATCTGTTTTTTCCTTAGACCTTCCCACTAAAGGAGATACTGAACAGGAAAAAGAATCCTATAAGAGGGCACTGAATAATAAGCTGATAACAATGATGATTAGTGAAATTCCCAACGAAAGTAAATATTGTGTGAGCTATGGCCAGTTAAAGGGGTGTTACTGGACGATTCCGGCTACATCGACTCAGGGAACTACTAAGGAAAGTGATAAGGATTATATCGCCCGGGTTTCAGTTTCACCAAACCTTGATCTCGATCTTCATAAAAAAGTATTTGAAGATTTTGTGAAACAAATTTGAAATTTGGGTTTAACTGTAGATTTTTTCGAGGGCTAATTGCTACAGCTTAACGGGTAGCAATAGCCTTTGAAAGGTGAATAATAACTTTGCCTGTTTCTCTCTAAGAGAGCTACGAGCTTAATTGGTCCTGTTCCGGAAATATGCTTTCCTCTGTCTTTAGTAACATTTGTTACATTGGCTAATTACAAATATTTTCTAAATTCGCAGGAGTGCGTACAAGAATTTATATATCGCTATTTCTGATCCCTTTGTTTTTAATGAAGATATTGATCATTAACTCAAACGGGATCGGCCTTTTTTTGGGCGATAATTTTTCGATTGTCAAGCCTTACTGCGAAAAGGAACAACCAGACCTTCAGGATAAGAAGCCTGAAAAGCTTTTACAGGCTGCCGATATTCAAAATGACATTCAAAAAATCAGCAGTTTTTGCACGCCTCAGTTCAACTTAGAATTCTTATTATGGGAGCTAAGCTTTTCCGAAGAAATACCTACTGAGCATAACCTGTTCACTTCAAGACTAAGCTGCAGGTATTTAGAAAACAACTCCCCTCCCCCCAGATCAGTTTAATCAGACAAGCTTCGGAGTTTTGTTTTACCAATTCATTCCTCATTTTCATTAAGAACCAACCAGTATTGATGTATTAAGCATTCTTTTGCCCGCTTCGAGTAACATCAGGGCTGAAGCCTTAATATCTATATGAATAATTGTCCGTGGTCTTTATCAGAAAACGACCATAGCAACGCAGGCAAGAAGAGGCTCCAACAAATTTGTTTCAGGATATACTGTTTCAATCTTTTTGAGCGACGCAGGTGTTCTTGAAGTAAACCGAAGCTATTACCCCTACCCCTTTTAGTTAAATGAATTATATATAAGTATTAAAGAAAGAATTATGAAAAATAATAAAAAGAATAAAAATAGAAGTCTGATTAAATATGGAGTGTTTACGATTGCAGTCGTTGTTTTATTCGCAACCGGCCTTCATACAGAAGTTATTGGATTCTTCCAACGCGGATTGCTTGAAACCGGAGTTATGAACCCGAAGATTGAACAGAGCAGGGAAATATCCAAAGCAACTAACACCGCCAATGAGTCTGTAAATAAGCTGAAAAAACTACCAAAAGCTGATTTTAACCTGAAACTACGGGATCCCAATGGAAAAATAATCCCGCTGTCAGATCTCAAAGGCAAGGTGATCTTTATGAATTTCTGGGCAACCTGGTGTCCTCCCTGCGTAGCCGAAATGCCTTCCATAAACCAACTGCATAAGGAAATGGGAGATGAAGTCGCTTTCGTTATGCTTTCATTAGACCGAAATTTTGACAAGGCGATTTCCTTTAAAGAGAAGAAAGATTATGAGCTGCCTATATATGCTCCGGCAAGCAAGCTCCCATCAATGTATGAGTCTTCGGCAATCCCGACTACATATATCATTGATGCCGACGGAAACCTGGCCTTAACTCATAAGGGTATGGCTGATTACAATACCGATAAGTTCAAAAACTTTTTAAAGAGCTTACAATAACCCGTGATCCTGTTCAAATTAATTTGAGCAATTCACATCCAAAAAAAATAAAGTTCTATGAAGCTTTTAAGATTAATTTTAGCTTTTATAATCCTGGCTGTAGGTAATTCAGCCCACAGCCAGGTGATAGAAGCGCCAGAATGGAAAGCTGAGATTCAGGAAGATTCCTATTCCTCAGGCGATACCATAAGGGTGAAATTTACTGCCAAAATACCAAAGGATTGGTATATGTACTCCAGTGACTTTGATCCTAATTTGGGACCAACCGTAACTCAGTTTCAATATAACAATAGCACTGATTCTAAGGCTCTCGGACCCGTGACCCCTGTAGGAGCAAAAAAGAAATACGATGAAATATTTGAGGGGGAATATACCTACTTTACTAAAGAGGCAGTGTTCAAACAGAAGTTCAGGATTAATAATAAAGACGCGATTATAAATGCAAGTGTCTCCTACCAGTTATGTTCTGATGTCACCGGCCAGTGTATTCCCTTTAACAGTGATATTGTTGTTAATGGAGTCACTCCCGGGAATAATAAGCCCAAAGGAAATGAAATAAAACAAACAGGAGCGGCTTTAGAGCTGGAGCCTTTTCAAAATGAATTTAAGCCAGAGCAAAAGGAAAGCGAGGGGTTTACATTCCTCCTTTCCTTCTTTCTGGTCTCATTTGGAGCTGGCCTCGCGGCATTGCTAACACCTTGTGTGTTTCCTATGATACCTATGACTGTTTCCTATTTCACCAAATCGAATTCCAATCGTAAAAAAGCAATCTGGCAGGCCATTTTCTATGGCTTCTCAATCATTGCCATCTACACTGTAATAGGAACTTTGTTCTCGGTTCTTTTTGGTGCGGCCTTTGCCAACTTTTTAAGTACCCATTGGATCCCGAACCTGTTCTTTTTTATTGTATTCGTTCTTTTCGCACTATCTTTTTTCGGCCTGTTTGAAATACGGCTGCCAAATAGTTTTGTGAATAAAGTGGACAGGCAATCGAATAAAGGAGGAATAATAGGTCTTTTCTTTATGGCTTTTACGCTGGTACTGGTAGGCTTCAGTTGTACCGGCCCCATTGTTGGAACAATTTTGCTTCAGGCAGCCGGGGGGGAAAGACTGCAACCTTTAATAGGCATGTTAGGTTTTTCCTTAGCTTTTGCTTTGCCATTTACCTTATTTGCGATCTTTCCCAATTGGTTAAAATCCTTACCAAAAAGCGGAGGCTGGTTAAATACGGTAAAGGTGGTGCTGGGTTTCATTGAACTGGCACTCGCTCTTAAATTCCTTTCTATGGTAGACCAGGTGTATCACCTGGATTTCTTAAGCCGGGATATTTATTTAACCTTATGGATAGTTATTTTTTCTTTTCTTGGGTTTTATCTTTTAGGGAAGATCAATTTTTCTCACGAAGAAAAAAGAACTTCCGTATCCGTAGGAAGAATGATATCCTCCTTATTGGTCTTTAGCTTTGTAATTTATTTAATTCCCGGTTTATTAGGCGCTCCCCTAAAGGGCCTGGCAGGATATCTGCCTCCTATAAGCTCTCAGGATTTCAATATAAAAGCTTATTCAAATAATGGAATTTCAGAAGATAAAAATGAGGAAATAGCTGAATGCGGAACACCAAAATATGATGAGCTGCTTGAACTGCCCCACGGCATTCAAGGTTATTTTGAATATGAACAGGCTTTAAAATGTGCCAGAAAAAAGAACAAGCCAATATTCATCGACTTTACAGGACACGGCTGTGTAAATTGTCGTGAAATGGAAGCCGCGGTATGGTCAGACCCTAAAGTCCTGAAAAGGCTGAAAGAAGATTATGTGGTGGTGGCTCTGTATGTAGATGAGAAAAAAGAATTACCGGAAAATGAATGGTATGTTTCTACAGTGGATAACCGCATTAAAAAGACCATTGGAGGGCAAAATTTAGATTTTATGATCCAAAAACTGAATGCAAATGCACAGCCGTATTACACATTAGTGAATCCGGACGGATCTTTACTTGCTGCTCCAAAAGGTTATGACCTGAATGTTGACCGATTTGTTGAGTTTCTGGATCGTGGCCTGAAAAGATTTAAAGAAAAAAATGATGAAAATATCTTTGCAAAAAATTAAGCTTAGTATGGCTGAATAATTTTTAAAGAAACAGGCTGACATTAACAGGAGAGATATCAATGCCATATCGGATTATAAAGTCCGATATGGCTTTTTTTATAATAAAACACTCTATGTAAACACCTCAAATTCAAATAGGGGAAAAATCCTGTTGTGAATTATATGCTTTCTTATCAATTTTACTTTTTAGAATTCTTCTTAACTATTATTTCAAGAAATGTCGACCTTATTTATTATAATTCTTGTTCTTGCTTCTATTTTAATTCCTATCGGGATATTTTTCCTGGGATATTATGCAGGCAAGGAACTGGGTGTTTCAAAGAAATTATTCGAGATCAATAAAAAGAAAGGTCCTGAAGAAGATAATTAATAAATCTTTCCTATCCCATTCGAAATAAGAACCGGTATTCTCCTCCCCTAATTAAAATTATTTTTCAATTAGCTTTCCCCCTCAGGAATATTATAAGCCCTAAAACCACCGGGCTTTCCATACAATTTTGTTGAATTAATCCATAGCTAAGTCTGAGGCTAAAATCTTAAATCTTTAGTTTTTGTGAAATCAAAGATTAAAACCTGTCGGCTTCAGGTATTCAATTCGATAATGAATTTAAAACCGGCTAATTTTATAAAAGCCGTATTTCAAAAAAGCATCATTAAACAACATTATTCAGTCTACTAACCTATAACTGTAGGGGATAATTATATTTATAAGTCTTTAAGCTTATATTAAAGATGGCAATTCCACCTTAAATGGCGATTGATTTCAACTAAGCTTCTGCCTATATTTACATAACAAAATTACTACAAGAATTAAGAGCAGGTTAATGGCTCTTATCCCTCCTCCTCCAAAATTATCCCTACATAATTGTTCTATTTGAGCTAATGAAGCCATCCCTAGAGGATCTAAGCTCAATACTTTCCCAAGGCATTTTTCTAACGACCAATGACTCCGAAAAACTGAATTATTAATAGTTAAATTTATTATTATGAAAACGCTGATTTTTTATTCGTTAATGGTATGTTTTATTGCCGCGGGAACTGTCAATGCACAGGAAATTACTGAACTGGAAGAAACAAAAGTTGTTTATAAACCAGTGAAACACGCATTATCTCCAGATTTAAATGCTGTTAGCATTTCAATTGAAGAAGAATATGCAGGTGAATTTTTAGAAGATCCTTTAGCATTTCTTAGAGAGAATTTCGACATTCAGGATCTTATTGATCAAACTGCCGATAAGGATTATGATACCTATACTGTAGTGCTGAATCATTCTAAAGGATTTCTGCGAGCCAATTTTGATGATGAAGGGAAAATGATAAAAAATGATCAGGTATTTAGGAATATTTTAATACCAAGAGATCTGATTATCGCTCTTTATAAACAACATAAAGGTTGGGAAATAGTTAAAAACAAGTATGTAGCCAGTGGAAATGGTGACCGAGTTGACAATGCTTTTTACAAGATAAAACTCACCAACGGAAATGAAACCCGCAGGCTTAAATTAGAAATGAAACCTAATGAAGGCTTTGCTCTAGTCCAAAAGAACTAGAATAGAAATCTTCAAAATGGATAAAGGGAGGCGAAAGCCTCTCTTTTTTATTATCTACTTCTGATTGCTTTGCAGGGTCACCCGGGCAAGAACAACTTTCAAAATATTTAATTAGGTCTAGCAATTATACCTGATGGGCTATTCCCAGAAACCTTCAGACTTTCTTACAGCAACTGCCCCCCTTTCCTTAGTATATCTAACAAATTGCTATCCTAAATAGCAGCACCCCCGATCTTAAAAGTGGAGTTCAATAATTGCCTAGCTTTCACGCCGTGTGTAAAGTTAGATTTCAAAGCGTTTACATTATTTTAAAAAACTGGAAACAATCTCCAATAAAAACCCCGGCTTTTAGTAAAGCCGGGGTTTTCAGATTGGTTAGGCTGGGGGTTATTTGAATTGTTTGAAAGCAATCAACATGTTTATTATACTTACTCTATAATAAATTGTTTTTCATATGAGTAGCCTTTCTCAGTTGTCAATTTAAGGAAGTAATTTCCTGTTGCTAAATTGTTTCTGAAGAACTCAACCTCATAACTTTGATTTTTATTTACTGATCCTGAAAACAAAGTTTCCATTTCCTGACCGGTAAAGCTATAAACCTTCAAAACAACATTAGCTGGTTCTGTTAAACCAAAGCTAACTGTAGCCTGACTTTGTAAAGGGTTCGGAGCTATTATCATACTTTCCAGTATATCAACTTCGGATTGAATCAATGCCTGCTCCTCTATACTATTTTTCCCTTTAGGTTTATGGATAACAATAGAACCTCCTTCAAGTCCGGTAGCAGCATCAGATAACTCAGGCATTCCTAATTGATTATCATATATAACAGTGCTGGATGTATTATCACCCCAGACTTTAAGTCGGAATTTATCAGTTCCTCCTCCACCATCAAGATCACCATCTACGGCCACTATTAAAAATTTATGTACTCCGGCTCCGTTAACAGTCCCTTCTCCTTTGTAGGTAGCTCTTGCTCCTGAAATAATAAGTGACATATCTTCATAGGATGAGCTTTTAAAATGAAAATCTCCATCCTTAAACTGGAAATTGGTATTTCCGTCAACCTCTCCAAGGGTGTTATTCCCACTTTTATATTTTGCCACAAAACCAAAATTAGCTCGGCCTTCATCTTGCATGTATTCATAAGAATCATCTTCCGGAGAGATGATCCATCCGCCACCTGTAACAAAACCGCCTTTCGGATCATAAACAACTACGTACTCATAATACTTCTCTGTCGTATGCTCACAATCATTTTCAGCCACTAGTTTAACCAGATAAACACCAACCGGCTTTGTAAAACTACCAGAGACTTCTCCATTGGAAATAGTAGCGGCTGTCCCTGAATCGAAATTCTGACCATCTTCACTAAAATACCAGATTGCAGAGACAATGCTTTCATCTAAAACGTCTGCGGACAAATCAAAAGAATTACCTGCCTGTACCGGATCTATAGGACCTTCTATATCTGAAATTATAGGATCAGATGTATTACAGACTTCCTCACTTACTTCTATTGTCACAGAAGTTAATGCCTGTGCTAGATTATTATCCTGGGCTATGAAATTAATAACATAGGTTCCAATCTGAGTACCTGATGGTGTCCAGGAAAAACTGGTTTGAACCGGGTTTGCCGGAGTTGGGGAATTAAAAGTTACTCCTGTTGGTAAGCCTACTGCCTGTAAACTTACAACATCTACCGCATCCTGGTCTTCTGCCTTAACATCAAAGCTGAGTGTTTGGCCTGCACCAATTTCAAACAAATGTCCATTTTGCGGAGTGACAGTATAATCAAAGCTAGGAGGATTTGACGGGGTTCCTATTATGATTAAAAAGTCAACCATAGTCTTTGTACTTCCGTCTTCAACCACTACAGCCGCAGTATAGATGTTCCCAACACTTTTACCCTGGGTATCTAAAGTTACTTCACCAGTTGGAGATACAGATATACCAGCTGGAAGATCATAAATAGATACATTAGGATAATCTGCCGCAGATGCAAGTCTAAAAGTTAAAGGATCACCATCAGGATCACTAGCCGGAACTACAAAAGAAGCATTAGGATCATTTGCCGGCAAATAAATGATTGGAGCTAAAGAAGTTACTGGGGAATGATTTCCTGTGCCTACACTTACGACGGTCTCCAGACTATAATTATCACTAGAATTATTTTGTAAGGCAAAAATACGGCAACAATTATTAGCCCAAATTACATTATAATCACCCGGATTAGCATAAGTTTTTGTAAATGTTGCAGTAGCATAATGCCAATCTTCTCCATAATTTATTGACGTAATTGTAGGAGTGATAAATTGGTTAGTCCCGTCTCCAAAATAAATATAATCTGAAATAGGTTGACCATTATTAAAACTATGCCTATAAGCTACATCTAGTTTAAATTCAATAGTGTTAGGATCACCAGGCACTGGTTTCCAGCTTAAAGTTCCATATCTAAAATGACTGGCATTAGCATCTACAGGCATTAAAAAGCTGAACATAAAAAAGAGCAAGGGTATTAAGAAAAGCTGGTTTAATGTTTTTACCCGTTTTTTCAAGGTCGTCGCCAAATTCCCTTTTGATTTAGTAATAATTGTTCTCATAATTTATTGGTTTTAGTTAAAATTTAAATAGCTGGTATTACCAACCCATAAATAGGAATAAGCAATAGGTGGCGAGATGGTTTTAAGGTTTATAAAAAGCTTTAAAAAAGACGGTCAGATAAAACTGTCTACCCCCAATTAGAAAGCCTTTTCTAACCGTCTTAAGCCATTGTTAGCCAGTGTTTATTTGCTGAATACATACGATAATTCATATGCAAGCATTTCAGGGCTGGTAATTACAATGACACCTTTTATATCTTGGAGGGGGGCTTCATCTAAATAGATAAAACCTTCACTTGTATTATTACAGTCAATTAGTATTTGCGGATATATTTTTGAACTTCCCGGCTGGCTAAACCCATTAATTTTTAAAGTCTTGTTGATAGGAGGTAATTGCTCATTCAGTTTTATAATATGCGGTCCCGGTCCTGGAATATTGAAGCTGATCTCGGCAGGAAACTCAGCGGCATTCGCCATAAGTATAGCCTGTCTCAAACTACCTTTGCCAGAGTCCTCAGAAGTAATGACCTCAAAATTCGTTTGAGCCGAAAGCCCTGTTGTTATCAGAATAAAAAATACTATGGATATAAAGCACCTCATTACGAACCGTTTAATCTCAGGACCTTCATCCTGAAAGATTTATATTGATTAAACTTTGGGGGGCACATTAAATATTGGAGCAATATTCTGTGCAGTAAGGGTACTCAGAAAAATAGATCTTAAAACACTATTGTTCAGCGTTTTAAGTGTAAATAAAAATAATTATAAAGTGTGTAAAGTACAATACCTCTTTAAGGGTATAATAAGCAGAATTGAAAAAAGATAATCTCCCCCTCGTGAAAAACCCTCCTTCAACCCTGCTTTTAAAATTTTTATCAGGGAATAAGATGGTGGAAAAAAATCCACCAATGATCCTTTAAGGTCGAACCATAAATAATTAAAGGTTCCTGTGATTTTTAGAATCGATTAAAGATACTTTTCAAAAGAAAGAAATGCAATCACCTTTATAGGGGATATATGACCCTTTATAACCTGATATTGTCTGCCATCACTTTTGCGATAGCCTCTTTCCCACAGTTTACATCCAGTTTTTTGTAGATATTCCTAAGGTGTGATCTTGCTGTTTCAAAGGCTATATTAAGTTCGGCCGCAATATATTTTATACTCTGTCCTTCTAAAAGTAACTTAAGAACTTCCACTTCCCTGCCGGTAAGGTCATATTGACTTTGTGCAGATTTTTCCCGCCTGTGAAAAGAATCTATCACCTTCCGGGCAATAGAAGGAGACATAGGAGCCCCTCCCTGATGAACCTCATCTATGGCTTCAAAAAGAATTAAAGGGGAAGTCTTTTTCAGTATATAGCCATCAGCGCCGGCTTTTAAACTGGCAAATAAATTCGCTTCATCTTCAGAGCTGGTGTACATCAGGATAGCGATTTCAGAATTAACCTCCTTTATAACAGGTATAGCTGCGATCCCCTGAGCCCCGGGCATACCTATACTAAGAATTACAACATCAGGCATTTCCAGACTAAGAATACTCTTAACTTCAGACACATCAGAATAAGCCCCCAGAACTTTATACTGAGCTCTTTCGTTTAGAAGTCCGGCTATAGACTGACGTAAAAAATCATCCTTCTCGAAGATCAGGACCTTTATAATTCTGTCTTTATCTCTAACTTCATTCATTGATCACAGTTCTGATATTAATTCTAAATTCAGTTTAAATCAGCCAGACAATGTCATAAATTACATTGCATCTATCCGTTAATTAAAATGTTATTGGAACTTCGAAAATGAAATGGAGTGAACTTCTCCTCTAATTCAGGCATTTTCGATGAAATAGGTAGCTTTTCAATTAGCCGCAGATTGCAGGGTTATCGCTTCTAATTGCTTTTGTTTAATTTAAGGTTTAAAACTAAGTTGTAAAATGGGGAAAAACACTTAAAGCCGTGTACGGAGATATCCAATTTTCCGTTTTATATTTAATCTGATTAATAAAACTTTACTCATTATGCGTTTAAGGCCTTTCCTGTTAGGAATTATAATTTTAGTATTCGAGGCTTGCTATTCAGACAAGGATGATAACATAAATCGTTCAGATTGTGAACAGCTTGCCTGTACCGAAGAATTCAGGACCATTACCGTATCTGTGCAAAACTCTGATGGAGAACCGGTAGCACTGGACAGTATTAAAGTTGTAATTCAGGAAAACGATAAGGATATTACTGAAACCTTAATTGGAGATGGTTTTGAAAGATATCAGGAAAGTGGCTCCTACCCTGTTTTTAATGACCTGTTTACAGCAGAATATCGAAATGATGAAGTTAATATAAGTTTTTCCGGCTTCTTAAGCGAGGAAGAAGTGGTAAGTGCGATCTACAAAGCAGGAGCCGATTGCTGCCACGTATACCTTATTTCCGGCGAAACAAATCTTGTACTGGAATAAAAGCATTCCAGGATACAAGCACAGTTTCCCGGGTTCAAAATAATTATTTTTTGGCTCTGCTATTTCAACTATTAATAATTCGGTATTTTTGGATTATTACACTTCAAGCAGGATGCGTAAAACCGAAGATTTTTTGACAAAGAAAGGCGTTCGTCCCACAGCGATGAGAATGCTTGTATTAGACTTCCTTTTCGACAAGAAAATAGCGGTGGCCCTTACAGATGTTGAAGAAGCCTTCGAGAATGCTGAAAGGACCACGCTTTACCGGAGCATCAAAACATTTGAAAATAAAGGGATCGTACATCAGATAGATGACGGGACAGGGGTCTTAAAATATGCCTTATGTGAAGATTGTGATGCTCATACACATTCTGATCTCCACCTCCACTTTCACTGCACCAGGTGTAATGAGACGCATTGTCTTACAAATCATCAGATTCCTCAAATCAATCTGCCCGAAGGATACAGTTCTGAAGATGTAAACCTGGTAGTAAAAGGTCTATGCGACCAATGCAATGAATAATGCACTTCTGTTGCATGACTAATTTTCCTACTTTGGTTCCGGGTTTTGAAGTATTGTCTTCATTTCATTCATATTAAATTTCAAAAACCGAACTTTAGATAATGGGACATGACCATTCACATCATCATTCAGGAAAAAATCTGAAAATAGCCTTCTTCCTCAACCTGGCCTTTACAATTCTTGAGATAATAGGCGGTATCTACGTTAACAGTATAGCCATAATTTCTGATGCCGTACACGATCTTGGGGACAGCCTCTCGCTGGGGACTTCCTGGTATCTGGATTCAAAATCCAAAAAAGAGGCCGACAAGAGCTTTTCCTTTGGCTACAGAAGGTTTTCTCTTTTAGGTGCACTTATTAACAGTATTGTCCTTATCGCCGGCTCGGTATATGTGATTTACGAAGCCATTGGCCGGCTGATCGAACCCCAACATTCCGATGCCCAGGGAATGGTCGTGTTTGCACTAATTGGTGTTGTGGTTAATGGCTATGCAGCCTGGAAGTTAAGCAGCGGCAAGACTTTAAACGAAAAGGTGGTCTCCTGGCACCTGCTGGAAGATGTACTGGGCTGGGTGGTAGTGCTAATTGCAGCCATCATTCTTACCTTTAAGGATATTCACTATCTGGATCCTGCCCTTTCTTTACTGATCACGCTTTATATTTTGTGGAACGTTTTTAAGCGCCTTAAAGAAACGCTCTTTATTTTCCTCCAGGGAGTCCCAAAAGATATAGATCTGGAGGAGATCAAATCAAGAATTCTCCAGGTGAAGCATATCGCCTCTATGCATCATACCCATATCTGGTCTCTGGAGGGGGAACACCACGTATTTACCGCACATATAAAACTGAAGAATATCGAACGCTTTGGGGAACTGCTTGAGGCTAAATCTTCAGTTAAGGATATTCTGGAAGAATATAAGTTTCATCATTATACTATTGAGACTGAACTAGACTCCGAAACCTGCAGGTTAAGCCCCTGAAACCGCCATATGAAATTTTAAGGAGTAAAAATGAAACTTCCCTGAGTGAATCATTCCGGGACTTTCTTTTTTATATTAGCGATCTGTAAAAATTAAACTGTTACTTGTGAGTATTAGTAAGGCATATAATTCCTGGGCAGGCTCTTATGATGAGATGAAAAATAAAACCCGTGATCTTGAGGCCAGGGTGATAAGGAAAAAATTAGCGAATAACGTTGCTTCAAATATCCTGGAACTTGGCAGCGGAACTGGTAAGAATTCTTTCTGGCTGGCAGACAAAGCTGAAAATTTCAAAGGCCTTGATTTTTCGGAAGAAATGATGGCCAGAGCAAGAAATAAAATAAAGGATGAGCATATGGAATTTCTCCGGGCAGACCTAAATACCTCCTGGCCGGTAGCAGACGCCTGGGCAAATCTTATAACCTGTAGCCTTGTCCTGGAACATATAGAAAATCTGGATTTCATTTTCCGGGAAGCCAAAAGGGTGCTGGACGAAAACGGAAAGATCTACTTATGTGAGCTGCATCCCTTTAAACAATACAAAGGCAGTAAGGCAAGATTCGAGACAAAAGACGGAACGCAGGAACTTGAAGTTTATGTTCACCATATTTCAGAGTATTTAGAGGCCGCTAAAAGACAGGGCCTGAAACTGGTTGAGCTGGATGAACATTTTGACGATAAAACCAAAGACGAGATCCCAAGACTGATCTCTCTGATCTTTAGAAAATAAAAAAGCTGAAATCTCTTTTAAAAAATTTCAGCTTTTAAGTTTATCTGGAATATAAAGCTACTCTACAATAAATTTTCCGTTCATTAAAGAATAGTGCCCGGGAAAACTGCACAAGTACTGGTAGGTCCCTTTTGGTGGCGCCTTGAATTCTATGGTCGTAGACTCTCCACCTCCAAGCATTTTGGTATGAGTGATAATGGCATCTGTACCTTCAGGAATAAAATCATTGGCCTTAGCCTTCATTGCTTTTTGAGCAAATTCGGCCATATCAATTCCCTGTTTAAGCAGTACAAAGTTATGACCCATTACATCTTTGCTCATTTCTCCAACGTGCTCAAAAGTAAGCTTCACCGTCTGCCCGGCTTTCACCCTGATCTCATTCTTATTATACTTCATCTGGTCATTGCCCGTAAGGCTGATCTCCACCACATCCTCTTCGGTAGATTCTGAAGTCTTTTTTGCTTCGGAAGAAATAGCTTCGGTAGATCCCTGGTTATCCCCAATTGTGATCTTCTCCTCTTCCTTTTTCTTTTTTTCACCACAGCTCACAAACAGAGCCACAGCAAGAAACAGAACAATCTTATGTAGTCCTTTCATTTAAAGTTTATTTTACGTTAATCAATTAAGTTTCCCAAATTTCGTCTGGGTTCCTAACAAATATAAAAGAAAAATGTCGGACTGTTATATCTTCTCACGCGCCCGGAAATTGCGTTCGGTCATATTCCATTCCCAAATGGTCTTAACATTTAAAGGAATCTTAGTATATTCAGGCCTGAAATCCAAATCTAATATTTCTAATGAATTCGAATTTTATTAAAGGCCTTGGAGTCTTTGCCCTGATTGCCGTTACCGCCTGTAACGATAATCCTGAAGAAGAAAAAAAAGAACACGAAATGAATAACGCATTACTGGCAGAATGGACAGGTCCTTACGAAGGAGTCCCCGCATTCGATGAAATGGAAGTAGCCCTGGTAAAACCGGCTATGGAAAAAGCTATGGAAATGCACCTGAATGAGATCGAGGAAATTGCGAACAATCCTGAGGAGCCAACATTTGAGAATACCATTATTCCTTACGAAAAATCTGGGGAACCCCTGGAAAGAGCTTACACCTATTATGGAATTTACAGCAGTAATGTCTCCAGTCCTGAATTCAGGGAGGTACAAAAGGAATTATCCCCAATGCTTTCTGAATACCGGTCTAAGATCTCTCAAAATGAAGCCTTGTTCAAAAGGATAAAAACGGTGTATGAAAAATCACAGAAAGATTCTCTTCCACCACAGCAGCAGAGAGTGATAGAGCTTATTTATGAAGATTTCGCGATGCAGGGGGCAGATCTTAACAAAGAGGACAAGGCCCGTTATGCAGAAATCAATAAGGAGCTCTCAGAATTATACACAAAATTTTCTAACAACGTTCTTGCTGAAGAAGAGAACTATGTAGTTTACCTTAATGAAGACCAGCTTGACGGGTTGCCGGAATCTTATGTGAAATCTGCTGCTACGGCTGCTGAGCAAAGAGATCATAAAGGGGAATATGCCGTGACCAACACCCGTTCTTCAATGGACCCGTTTTTAACCTATTCTGATAATCGTGAATTAAGAGAAAAGGTTTGGAGAAATTATTACTCAAGAGGTGACAATAATGATGAATTCGATAATAACGAGGTTATTTCGAAGATCCTCAAATTACGCGATGAGCGCGTAGAATTATTAGGATATGATAATTATGCCCAGTGGCGACTTCAAAACAGAATGGCGAAGACTCCAGAAAGAGCAATGGAGCTTATGGAAGCTGTTTGGCCTGCTGCTTTGGCAAGAGTTGAGGAGGAAGTAGCCGATATGCAGGCGATTGCCGACCAGGAAGGAAAGGATATTACGATCAAGCCCTGGGATTATCGTTACTACGCTGAAAAAGTACGTCAGAAAAAATATGATCTTGATAGTGAAGAAGTAAAACAGTACCTGGAACTAGGGAATCTAACCCAGGCCCTTTTCTTTACTGCGGGTGAACTCTTCAATTTTGAATTTACTCCGGTTGAAGAAGGGACCGTTCCAGTTTTTCATCCAGATGTAAAGGTTTGGGAGGTTACCGATAAGACTTCCGGCGATATTGTAGGTTTATGGTACCTTGACCCCTATGCAAGACAAGGGAAAAGATCTGGTGCCTGGGCCACTACTTACCGCAGTGCTACGGAAGTAACCGGAGACAAGCCGGTACTGGCTTCTAATAACTCCAATTTCATAAAGCCTGCTCCGGGAGAACCCGTATTGGTTTCCTGGGATGATGCCGAAACATTTTTCCACGAATTTGGTCACGCCTTGCATTTCTTATCTGCCGATGTGAAGTATCCTACCTTAAACGGAGGTGTGCGTGATTATACTGAATTCCAGTCTCAATTACTTGAAAGATGGTTATCCACAGATAAGGTGATCAACCAGTTCCTGAAGCATCACGAGACCGGAGAAGTAATCCCGGATGAACTGGTAAAAAAGATCAAGAAGGCTTCAACCTTTAATCAGGGTTTTGCAACAACAGAGTTCCTTGCGTCAGCCCTTATGGATATGAAATATCATACCACCGATCCTGAAAATATTGAACCTAAAAAGTTCGAAAAGGAACAACTCGAGAAACTGGGAATGCCGGAAGAAATCGTAATGAGACACCGTTCTCCTCACTTTGGCCACGTATTTTCCGGAGAAGGTTACGCTACAGGATATTACGGATATCTTTGGGCCGATGTATTAACCTCAGATGCTGCTGAAGCTTTTGCTCAAGCCCCGGGAGGTTTCTACGATAAAGAGGTAGCACATAAGCTTGTAAAATATCTCTTTGCCCCCAGAAATGCGATGGATCCGGCTGAAGCTTACCGGAAATTCCGAGGCAGGGATGCTAATATTGATGCGCTTATGAGAGACAGAGGTTTCCCGGTTCCGGAAGAAAAATAATATTATTTTCATTCATATATAAAGCCTCGCAATTGCGGGGCTTTCTTAATTTGGCTTGTTTAGGAAATTAGAATACTTCCCTAAAATCACTATTTTCGCGCCAAGGAAAACTTCAGTTGATGCATCGGCACTTCAAAATATATAAACCCTACGGATTTTTAAGTCAGTTTATCAATAATGAAAAACCAAGGAAAAAAGGCCGTCTTTTAGGGGAATTAGGCGATTTCCCGGAGAGCACGATGTCTATAGGAAGACTGGATAAGGACTCTGAAGGCTTGCTTCTTTTGACGACTGATGGTAAAGTGAGCGCAAAGATAACCGGGAAAGGAGTAGAAAAAGAATATTACTGCCAGGTAGACGGAGAGATAGATGAAGAGAGTATCAAAAAACTCAGGGAAGGTTTAGAAATAAGCATACAGGGTAAGAAATATGAGACCCTTCCCTGCAAAGTATTAAAGCTCAAAGATCGACCGGAATTTCCGGAACGGGCAAAGAAAATAAGGGACGAGCGTCACGGTCCTACCAGTTGGATCTCTATTACCCTTACCGAAGGTAAATTTCGTCAGGTAAAAAAAATGACCGCTGCAGTTGGTTTTCCAACTCTGCGCCTTGTTCGGGTAAGGATTGGCAAGGAATATCTGGGCCAAATGCAGGCCGGGGAGGTAAGGGAACTAAACCACCTATAAAAAAGAGCAACCGCCACCGGCGATTGCTCTTATCTTAAGTTGATTATTCTAAAAATCATTATTCAGGCACCGAAGAAGCGGTTACCTCCGGATTATAGACTCTTGAGTCCATCATTAATGTATTTTGCACATTAACATCAGAAACCGGGTTTGTATCGATCTTTGCGACTCCCGCCAGTACTTTGGTATTTGTAGTGTCATAAAATAACGGAAAATCATCCGGCCCCGGTTCTATTACAGAAGCACAGGCTATTGTGAGCTGATTTATTCCGTCCATAATCGGGTGTTCCCTGTTAGAGGCAGACGGCAGTGTTGTGTAACCACAATCTATATAGCCTCCCGTATTAGTTAAAACAGCCCCCATACTCAACAAGAATTCATTTTCCACATTTATATAAAAGTAGAATTGTTCGTGTTCCCCAATAAAAATGATTCTTCCTCCTTCAGCGGCAAAAGATTTCAATTCATTAATCTCAGCTGCAGTATAAGATATAGTAGGCATAACCAAAAAGATCGTCTTTATATCTGAAGCTATATTGGTTAAATCACCCCCTGTTGAAAATAGGTCCTGTATAGAAAAACCTTCGTTAGTAATTACAGAACGCATAGTAGCCCATCCATTATCATTACATTCCCCATTGGAGTAACACCTGGCATTTCTTCCCCTGTCTATTAAAACAACATCACCATTATTACGCTGGCCGGTGGTGGTGAAATTAACCAGGTTCTGAACAAGTTTTACATTATCAGCATCGGCCATACTGTTATTATCAAAGATATTTATATCGTTAAATACCACCACATCTCTTCCCGGCACCTGGATGCTTTCACAGCCTTTTTCATCTACCGCCACTCCTTCATCGGTATCCGGACATTCGTCAATTCCATTGGGAACGCCATCTCTGTCACAATCATCCTCAGGGTCATTTGGATCACATTCCCCTGATGGAAGATCACATCCGTTTTCCTGAACAGGAGTTCCTAACATTGTATCAGGGCATTCATCTATCTCATTTGGCACACCATCCATATCACAATCTGCATTAGGATCGTTGGCGTCACATTCTCCCCCATCGTCATCTCCGCAATTGATGAATACGTGTTCATATTCTACTGAAGTACCGTCATCGCCAAGTAACATATCTACCTCGTTCCAGCTTAATGAACCACTCATCATATGATCTCCGGCTGTACCGTAGCTTCCGGGCCAGTCTGCAAGAGTCAGCTCATAGTATAAGTATGGCGTATCTGCTCCTTCTCCATCCTGTGGTCCCGGAACAGCTATACATAATGGATCGGCATACCAGTCTCCGGAGTCATCATCTTCGGTGTTTCCGGTTGCAGGCATCAATCCCTCATAGATCAAAGTACCTCCGTTATCAGGATCACCATACCAAACATTCAGGTTATAGTTAGCCGTATAGTGTCTTCCGCTGTCACTGCAGTAGTTCGCAAAGAAGCAAAGCTCGTAAAGCACTTCCGGAATGATATCGAAGAACTGGTATCCATAAAGGTTTACTTCCCTGTCATCAAAACAGATCACCTCTACATCTACATACTTCTTGGTTCCCGCACGCAGGTCCCAGATCATATCTAAAGGATCTTCAACAAATTGTGCATATTCACTGCCTTCTTTTGGTGCTGCCCAGATCACGCTTCCCGGAGAACCGTTATCGTCATCCCAGACCAAAAAGTCGGTGAGGGTCACTGCTACTGAGGTTTCTCCTGAAGGTATCGGGATCTCAAGCGCTTCATCATAAGCCGTAAAAAGCCCGTCATCATCAGACAAAATTTCAACAACCACATCTACCGGAGTATTCGATGACCCGTAGGTAAGGGAGATCTGTGCATAGGCCGGTGCATTCTCTGAACAGGCAGGCGCATCCTGTCTTACCTGGGCCCTGTTCAGCATATCGTTTAAAACAGGTCCAAAGGTCAGCACCGCTACCTCATCAGACACAGGATTGTCTACCATCTGGGTCTCATCCTTACTACAGGAAGTCAGCAATAAGGCAAATACAGCCGTAAAGGCTAAATAATACTTCAAAGTTTTCATAATTCAATATTTGGTGGTTAATAAATTACATAGTCCTGTCAGCCAGGAGAGTTATGAACTCCGGTGTATTTAGTTTTAAGCACTTTGGGATAATGGGTAGGGAATAGCTGGAAAACTATCTTAATATCTTTTTGGCAATATTTCCAGCTTAAAATTATGTAAAAATGAAAGGGGTCGAACTAGGGGTTTTTTAGTATTTATCCTAGATGACAACGTGGGATATTATTAAATAAAAAAAGCAGAACCGGTGGCTCTGCTTCTTAAATATCTTTAGTGGTATGAATTTCAGGAATCAACTCGCCCTTCATCCATAGTAAATATATCTCCGAAAAAACTAAAGGTCTCTTTAGCTTTTTCAGCTGCACGATCTTCTTCATCCTGCGTAAATGCTTCTGACTTAATGTCCTTCAGAAACCTGTTCCAGGGTTTTACATTATTGCGGTCTCCGTTAAAAAAATGATGCTCTTCTATTTCCTTAAGCTGCTCACAATTTTCTAACTCCTTTGCAATAAACATTCCTCCAAGTGCAGAACCCTCTATCACATATGCCGCTCCTAAAGCTTCACTTTTACAGGTACATTTAAACGCGTCCTGAAATTGAACCAAAGCTTCAGTGGGATCTATGTTCAAATTGAATAAATCTCTTTGTAACCTCTTAACCCGGTTAGCCTCCGGTGATTTATAATAAGGAGATATGGCATCTTCTACAATAGAATAAGCCAGGTAATTTTGAAGTAAAAGCAGTTTATACTCTTCAAGACTTATCTTATGATCCATAATCCTGGATGCAAGATTATCTTTTTCAATTTGTTTATGTAAACTTGCAGTATCCTCTCTTAGTCGGTTTATCATTCTTCCTCGTCTTCTTCATCCATTTTAAAATCGCCGATGGTATCCTTAATCTTGCTAATATTTTTAAGCTGTTCACTATTATCAGCATTTAAGTTATCCAGATAATTATAGATCTGGTTCACTGCGATCTTGTTTTGTCTCACTTTTTCACGAACATCTTCCCTTGCAACCATATTGAATGCTACCTTCTTTAATAAAGGCTTCAATTTTTCTTCGAGGTTATGAATATGCTTCTTTAGAATATAACCAGTGGCCCCGGCAAGAATAGTGTTGGCTGCCAGCTCTTCATCATTGATAGTTCCGGTAAGGAATATAAAAGGGACATCGGGATCAATAGACTTTGTCAGCTCCAGAATTTCGAGCCCATTACAGGTAGGCAGATTATAATCTGAAATCACCACATCTGGCCCAAAATTTACAAGATGGCTCCTGCACCCCTGAAGATCTTCTGCAACCTTTACTTTTGGGTCTCTTACCAGCTTTTTCAACTGCCGCTTAATAAGAACCACATCTGTTTTCTGATCCTCTATTAATAGTATGCGAAGAGAAGTATTTATCATCTAGGTCATTTCCGCAAATATACATAAAATTGGAGCGCAACAAACCTCCTTAATTCAGGTAAAAGTTAAATTTTGCACCTTTGCCCGGCTCACTTTCAACCCAGATTTCTCCTTCGTGTTTTTCAATAATGCGCTTTACAATAGCCAAACCAATTCCGGTACCCTTATAACCGTCTCCTGCCAATCGTGAAAAAGATTCAAAGATTTTATCGTGATATTCAGAAGCAATGCCGATACCGTTATCCGCTATAAAAAAGACATTTTTTCCATTAACCTTCTCAGAACCTATTTTGATCTGTGGGGCTTCGATTTTTGCAGAATATTTAAGGGCATTGTTCATTAAATTAGACCATATCTGGAAGATCATTTTCTTATCTCCCTTAATAAAAGGCATATCCTCTTCCACCATAATCTCTGTCCTGGGATAATTCACCTTAACATTGAACAATTCAATGATTTCTGAAATTATGGTGTTAACTGAAATCTTCTGAGCCCTAAGCTCTCTGGAATTCATCTTCGAAAATGAAAGGATATCATCTATTAAGTTTTCCAGCCTTCCGGTAAGACCAAGAATGGTATTTATCAAGTACTGTCCTTCTTTATTAAGGTTTGAAGCATAATCCTCCTGCAGAATTTCAGCATAGCCCTTGATCCCTCTTAAAGGAGCCTTCATATCGTGAGACATCCCGTAACCGAAAAGCTCCAGTTCCTTATTCGCATCTAACAGGCGTTCATTAAGCTCGTGAATTTCGTTTCTTTGTTTTTCAACAATTATATGGCTGATATCTTCCCTTAGGCCTTTTGCAGCACTTAACTCATAACCCTTCCAGGATTCAGAAATCCCGGTTAACTTTTGAGACCACTTTTCAAAAGATTTCCTTGGGCTTAATCTTTTCTTTGCTTCGTTATAGGTAACTTTCTTTTCAGGATTACCACCCCAATCCACAACCTGCACCAGCTCCGGCCTGAACCAGACCAGATATTTATTTTCTGTGACCCTGATACTTAATAGCCCCGAAATCAGCTTAGAAACTGATTCATCAAGTTTTATGAAGCTACCAAGATTTTTAGTGAAAAACATATCCTCCTCCTGCTTCCGGATCAACTCCTCAACCAGTTTTTTTATGGAAGCTTTGGCTGGGACCTTTTTCCCAATCATAATAGTCTCTTCCTCCCATATGATAGCCCCGCCACTACACGACAATAATTCTGTAAAGACAGGAGAAGCCTCTATTAAGGCATCAGGAATTGTATTAGCTTCCTTCATTTTCACAATAAGCTCATTTCTGAGTTTATTGGTTTTATCAGTCTTTTTCAGGAACTTATTTGTTTCAATAAGTGAAAGCTCACTTGAAAACATTTCGGTGAGAAAGCGATAACTTTCCCGCTCATAATAATTTATAAATTTTGCAGAGTAATGATGACACGCGATGAGGCCCCACAATTTACCATTCACGATGATAGCTGCGGTAAGCGAAGCTCCAACATTCATATTCTGAAGGTATTCTATATGAATTGGGGAAACTCCTCTAAGCTGAGATCTCGAGAGATCTAAAGGTTTTCCTGTGACCGGAGAAAGTTCCGGGCTAATAGATACAGGATCATAATTTACATCGGCAATGATCCTAATGGGGTGTTTTAAAAAAAGTTTGCGGGATTGGGCAGGAATATCACTCGCGGGATAATGAAGTCCCAGCCAGCTTTCCAGCTCTTCTTTTTTTTCTTCGGCTATCACCTCTCCATTCCACTCTTCATCAAAGCGGTAGATCATTACCCGGTCATAATCAAAGAACTCCCTGGTTAGTCTGGCAACTTCACGGCAAAGCTCAGGCGCATTTTCCTGAACTTTAAGGTTATTGAGCACTTTTGTCAGCTGTCTTTGAAAAAGATAAGGATCGTGCAGTTCTCCTAAAGGCTCAATATCCAAAATGAGATTCTCCTCAGAGCGATGGGCGAGTACAATAAACTTTTTCCCGTTTATTTCCAGTTCTTCCGGCAATAGAGAAGTTTGCTGCTGAAGTTTTTCTGCCAGCTTTTCCGCAAAAGAATCCCCCACGATCTCCTGAACAGGGCGCCCCAGAATATTATCTGAAGAAATGCCTAAAATGTCCTTTGCATTACTCCCGGACTGAATAACCTCAAGACTTTCAAAATATACTGAAAGTATAAGCCCGTGAGATTGAGATTTTCCAATTATATGAATCGGTTCTTTGTCACAATTGGAAATATCAACATTATTAGGATACAATTCAGATGAATTGCGCATAATTTATTCCGCTTTTAATTTAAAGTAGAAGGTACTACCTACACCCTTCTGAGAATCTACCCAAATAGTCCCCTCATGTAAAAGCACGATCTTTTCTACGTGGGCAAGTCCTACCCCGGTACTTTCTTCATTCAGCTTCTCATCTTCGTGGCGAACTCGGTTAAAAATGGTAAAGATATTTTTCTGATCTTCTTCAGAAATACCAATTCCGTTATCCATTATGGAGAATACCCAGTATTCTCCTTCTTCATAAGCCGAAATTCTTATCTCGGGATTTTTGTTACCAGGAGTATATTTCAGGGCATTACTTATCAAATTCTGGAACAAGAGTCGCAATTCGATCTCGTAGCCCATAATCTTTGGCAGAGCACCAGTATGGATCTTCGCCTTGGTGTCCTTTATTCTTTTTCCAAGATCATATTTAACAACCTCAACAACCTCTTTGGTATCTACCAGTTGTTTCTCACCGTTACGCCCAATCCTGGAATGCTCGAGTAAAGCCTTGATCTGCGCAGATAAACGATTGGATGCCTCCTTGATATAGGAAATATAATTTCTCCCTTTTTCATCCAGTTTATCTGAATAGATCTTCCCGAGTACGTCACTACCAAATTTAATGGTTGAGAGCGGCTCCTGAAGATCGTGCGAACAAAGCGAAACAAACTGTTCCAGGTCATTATTGGCTCGTTCCAGGTCACTTTTCTGTTTCTTAAGCTTTAATTCGGCATTCTTTATCGCCGAAATATCCACACAGGTATATCTTACCGTAATGATCTTATCATTTTCATCCTTTTCGGCTGTCGCATTCAGAATAACCGGCAGCACCTCCCCAGATTTGGTAAGCATTTTCTGTTCGAGGTTTACCACTTCTCCGGTTTTCTTGAATTTCTTATTTGTCTTAAGAGCCTTAATCTGAGCCTCTTCACTGTAAAGGTCAAAAATAGGAAGTCCCAGCAGGTCATCCTTAGACTCATAACCGAGTTTTGAAACCGCCATAGCATTGCATTGAACGATCAATGAGTTCTCCGGGTTTACACTTATGTGCATTACCGGATCTTCTTCATAGAATGACTTAAAGCGCTTTTCACTGGCTATAAGCTTTTCTTTAGACTTCTGAAGGGTCTCAATATCTATAAAGGTGATCACAACCCCATCTATTTTGCCTTTGGAATTGTGATAAGGAGAGATCCTTCTTAAATAGTGGAGGCCGTCCTGGGCAACAACGGATTTTTCAAGGGTTTTACCCTCTCTCAAAACTCTTTTACATCGCTCAATAAGATTACTACTACCAATATTGGAAGTGAAGTGACTAATTGGGCGCCCTTCATCTGAATTTAGAAAACTGAAATGTTTCTTGATGGCAGGTGTGAATTTCCTGATAGCAAGCGATGAATCAAGGAAGATAGTACCTATTTGAGTACTCTCCAGAAGGTTGTTCATATCTGCATTCAGTGCCGCAAGATCGTCCATCTTCTGAACATTCTCCGCATTTACAGTATTGATCTCTTCATTTACACTCTGCAGCTCCTCGTTGGTACTTTGCAGCTCTTCGTTAGAGGCAAGAAGCTCCTCGTTAGCCGCCTGTAATTCTTCGTTGCTGGTTTCTATCTCCTCCAGGGAATTCTGAAGTTCGTGCTTGGTTTCCTTTAATTCTTCTTCCAGGCTCGAAACATATTCCTTGGTGCGGTTAGTGAGCGTAAGCTTGTCTATGGTATTAGTGTCCTCTACGTTAATTTCCTTCTCTACAAAGGTTACCACATAATTGGTTTCATCCATACCATATTGCTGATCAAAAGGCGATATAATGATATCCACTCCTTTCTTTTCTCCGTTATGGCTGAAAACAGCATCCTGGTAGTAGACCTTTTCGTTAGATTTCTGAGATTTCTTGAGTGTGGTCTGTAGGATGAACTTAAGATCAGAATCAAGCATATCCATCAAGTTGATAGAGAAGCCGTTCACAGGAAGATTTGCATACTTTCTGAATTCACCCACAGCCTGCAGTATATTGTACTCCGCATCTATCAGGATACTGGCTCCGCCGAACTGCTCCATAATACTATGGTTAAGTTCCAGCCTGAGCCTGTCTTTCACGGGATTCTGAACCGTCCTGCTGGGCCTTTCGGTTTTATTCTTAGGCTTAACCTGTTTTTCATAGGAAGAATGAGAGATCCCCGATTCCAGTCTCTTCTTAGGACTAATATTCTTATATATCTTCCATTTACGATCTATTTCGCTGAAACTATCTTTGTGACTACTTACGCTTTCACTGGTTCCAAGCAATAAGACCCCATCCTGTTTAAGAGAATAATGAAGTACGTTAATGGCCTTTTTCTGGATAGCCGGCTGAAAGTAAATAAGAAGATTTCTACAAGCCACCATATCCATATTACTGAATGGCGGATTTTTAATAATGTTATGTTTGGAGAAAATCACCATACTGCGGAGTTTTTCCACAACCTGGTAATTATTGGGCTTGGAAAGGAAGTATTTAACCAGGTAATCAGATGGCACATCGGCCACTATACTTTCAGGATATATTCCTTTACTTCCTATATCAAGGTGTTTTTGTGCAAGGTCTGTAGCAAAGATCTTTACTTCCAGTCTTTTATCCTGTTTTTCCATCTCCTCATTCACGAGCATCGCAAGCGAATACGCTTCCTCTCCCGTACTACAGCCTACATCCCAGATCTTTAGGGTCTCTCCGTTAGTCTTAGACCTGATAAGTTTAGGAAAAACATCCATCTTCAATATTTCCCAAACCTTTTCGTCTCTAAAAAACTTGGTTACCCCAATCAGGAACTCGCGATATAAAATTTCAACCTCTCCCTCCTTAGATTTCAAAAAACTGAAATATTCAGACAAGGACCTGCATTTACATACATTCACCCTTCTGGCTACCCTTCGGGCAAGAGTAGAGTGCTTATACTCTCTAAAATCAAGTCCTGTTTTCTCATCAACAAAATGAAGGATCTTATTTAGTTCGCTCTGGTCATACTCTACATCTCCATCCTTAAAATGAAAAACAGAAGGCGCATTTATAAAATTACGCAGTTCAACCGCCATCTTTTCTACAGGTAATACATAATCTATAAGTCCGGTACTTATAGCACTCTGAGGCATTCCGTCAAATTTCGCCTCTTCCGGATCCTGCACCATCACCATCCCGTCATTTTCCTTGATGGCCCGCGCTCCCCTGGTTCCGTCACTACCGGTACCGCTTAAAATCACACCTATAGCCTTCTCCTTTCGCTTTCTGGCAAGGGATTCAAAGAACTTATCTATTGGTAAATTAAGGGTCTGATCCTTGGGCTTATCCAAAAGCTGAAGTGTCCCGTCATCTCCGAGAAGCAGGTTGTTCACGGGTGGGATAAGGTAGATATGACCCTGCTCAATTTCCATCCCTTCCGTAATTTCCATAATCGGCAGGCTGGTGTTCTTTTTAAGCAATTCTCCCATCATACTCTTATAATCAGGAGAAAGATGCTGTATAACTACATAGGCACTCTTATCATCCTCAGGAATATTTTGAAAAAATGATTTTAAGGCCTGAAGCCCTCCGGCACTTGCTCCAACCGCGATAATCCGCGCCTGAGCTTTTTCGCTTGTTTGATTTTCTATATCCGAAGGTAAGTTATTGTTCTTGGTCATATTCTTTAAGATAGAAATCTATAGTAGGTATAAAAGATTCTTAAGTCGTCGAAATTAAAATTTAAATCCAACATCTTTTATACCAAAAAAAATTTATTATAACAATTTTTGATGTATTTCTTACACAAATTGCGCGTTTAGGGCCAAAAAAGACCTCAAAAGTTAATTATATCTTAATAAAAGATGTGAAAAGCTAATTTTTTGTTAAAAAAAGAACTTAATTAAGTACGGGTCGTACTTGGATGTTTAACCATAATTAGTCCATATTTTTGCTTAAATTTAAGGATTCCACCACAAATCTTAACAATAGCTGAGAATTATCATTGCCGCCCCTTTAGGACTCAACTAACTTTAAACTAAAAACTATGCAAGGGGCATTTGGTTCACAAAATAAAGCTATTGCTTTCTTCTCTGAAATAGGGGCCCTGTCCTACTTTGCGGCCAGATTTTTCAGGGAAGTTTTCTCGCGTCCTTTCGAATTCAGAGAGTTCCTTAAACAATGTTTTAATATGGGGAACAAATCCCTGTTGCTTGTTGGAGTGACCGGCTTCATTCTTGGTCTTGTATTCACCCTCCAGTCACGCCCTACCCTACTGGAATTTGGTGCCGTATCCTGGATGCCGTCAATGATTAGTATATCGATAGTGCGGGAAATAGGCCCTGTGATCATCGCCCTTATATGTGCGGGAAGAATAGGTTCCAGTATAGGGGCTGAACTGGGCTCTATGCGGGTAACCGAACAGATTGACGCTATGGAAGTATCGGGTACCAACCCCTTTAAATTTCTGGTAGTGACCCGCGTTTTAGCAGCCACATTAATGCTGCCTATATTGGTGATCTTAGGCGATTTTATTGCCCTTCTTGGTTCTGCCTTGATTGAAAACTTTAAGGGACAGGTCTCATTTTTGCTGTACTTCAATCAGGCTTTTGACGCTCTGGAATTCAGCGATCTGATCCCGGCGACCATTAAATCTTTCTTTTTCGGTTTCGCCATAGGGCTGGTTGGATGCTTTAAAGGCTACAACAGCAGCAAGGGAACCGAAGGTGTGGGAAGAGCTTCCAACTCGGCTGTTGTGTTCACTTCATTACTGCTTTTTATAATAGATTTCATCGCGGTATTTATTGCCGATATAATTTACTGAGTTATGGAGCCTGTGCAATCAAATAATAATGCATCCGGAAAACCCGTAATAGAGATCAATAATCTTTATAAGGCCTTTGGTGACCAGAAAGTACTTAACGGCTTCAGTTTAGAACTCCTTGAAGGTGAGAACCTGGTACTGATGGGCAAGTCGGGCTCCGGAAAGTCTGTAATGATCAAGTGCCTGGTTGGACTTATGGAGCCCGACAACGGCACCGTTAAGGTTTTGGGAAAGGATATCTCCAAACTGAAGCATATAGAGCTTGATGAATTAAGAACACATATTGGATTTCTTTTCCAGGGCAGTGCTTTGTATGATTCTATGACGGTAAGAGAAAACCTGGAATTCCCACTAAGGCGGCATACCAAGAATATGACCAATCGTGACAGGGAAACAAGGGTTCGGGAAGCGCTTGAGAATGTTGGCCTGCCTAAAACAATGGACCTGATGCCCGCTGAACTATCAGGCGGAATGCAACGAAGGATCGCCTTGGCGAGGGCCCTTATTCTTAAACCCCGAATCATTATCTATGATGAACCTACTACAGGTTTAGACCCGATTACCGCCAAGGAGATTATCCTGCTTATGATGAACATACAGAAGATGTACAGAACCTCCTCCTTGATTATAACCCACGACGTGGACTGCGCCCGTGTGATCTCGAACAGGATGATTCTTCTCCTGGACGGAATCAACTATGCCCAGGGAACTTTCAAAGAACTCTCTACCTCAACCGATCCTAAAATACAGGCATTTTTTAAATGATCTCATTATGAAAAAGAACAACTCACAAAACCTGAAACTGGGAATATTCGTAATAGTGGGCCTTGTCCTATTTACACTTGCAGTTTACCTGATAGGCAACCGGAAAAACCTGTTTGGAAATACCACTCAGATAAGCTCTGTATTTAAGAACGTAAATGGCCTGCAACCGGGGAATAATGTGCGCTATTCCGGCGTGAACGTAGGAACCGTGAAGAGCATTTCAATTCTTAACGACACCAGCATTTGTGTTGATATGATCATTTCAGAAAAAACCATTGGACTTATCAAAAAGAATTCTCTGGCCACCATAAATTCTGACGGGCTTGTTGGAAGTATGATCGTGAACATTCTGCCCGGTGAAAAAGGGGAACCGGCAAACATCAGGCCGGGAGACACCATTACCTCCATAAGTAATATCGCGACTGCCGATATGCTGGCAACTCTAAATACTACCAACGAGAACGCGGCTTTGCTTACTGCCGATCTGCTAAAGATCACCAAAGCAATCAATGACGGGGAAGGAGTGCTTGGAGGGTTGATAAAGGATAAAGAAATGGCAATAGAATTTAAGAACAGTATTTCTAATCTTGAGAAAACCACGGCTTCAGCGGTACAAACCATAAACAGGATCAACCATTTAGTGTCTTCTATAGAATATGACGAAAGCCTTGCTTCGGTTTTGCTAAGTGATACGGCTTCAGCTGACAAAATGGAAATGATCCTTGAAGATCTCAACCATTCGGCTAGTGAGATTAAACTTATGACCTCCAATCTCAACAGCTTTTCGGAAGAGATCAGGCAGGGAGACGGTGCCTTGAATTATGTAATAAAAGACACAAGTTTTGTAAACAATCTGGAGAGCACCATCAGGAATGTTGAGGAAGCCAGCGAGAAATTTAACGAGAATATGGAAGCCTTAAAACATAACTTCTTTTTCCGTGGTTATTTTCGAAGGCTGGAAAGACAAAAAGAAAGGGCAGCCAGAAAAAACCAGGATTGACTTCCGGGAGTTATGAGTTTAAACCTGATCAAAATCATTCTTTAATCCTCTCTCCGGCACTAACTTTATTCAGCTATAAATCATAGAAATGAAAAAGATCATCTGCTCCACCGACTATTCTCCGAATTCAGTATCGGCTTTAAAATATGCTTATGCCCTTTCCCGGCTTATAAAGGCAGACCTCATCCTTTTACATGTCTACCCTCCTTCAGAAGTCAGGGGTGGTGTGACCTCCCACGGAAAAAAAGAAGCCCTGAATATCCACCACAAGAAACTGAAAACCTTTTGCGAAAAACACCTCGAGAAGGATTTTGACAGCCTGAATATCTCCCTAGCGGTGGTCCCGGGCCCGAATGTGCCCCATTCCATCCTGGATTTTATTAGGGATCTGGATGTGTATATGCTGGTTATGGGGGCCTGTGGAACCGGAACCTTAAAAGAACTCATTATGGGAAGCACCACTAAAGAGATGCTGAGTATCTCTCCTTTCCCTGTGCTTGCTGTTCCGGCAGAATTCAGTTTTAAGTCCTTAGATAAGGTGGTTTACACCACTATGTTCGAGGAAGAGGACCTCAACAATATTGCTGAACTTGTAAAAATCACGAAGCCCTTTAAAATGAAGCTATATGTGATTCACGTGACCAATAAAGATGAATTACTCACCAGAAATGAAATGGAGGAGTTCAAAGCCCGGATATCAAAACGTATCCATTATGACAACATACAGTTTGAGATCGTTTTTTCTGATGATGTCTTTGAGACCTTGAAAAGTACGATAGAAGAGATTCATCCGGATATGGTTGTCATGCTTGAAAGAAGAAACCGCACCGAGTTAAGTAATATCCTGCACCGGGACAAGGTGAAAAGAATGCAGTCCTGTACTAAAATTCCATTATTAAGCTATACGGCCTCGCACTTGAATGAATAAAACAAGCCTAATGAAAATAGAACATCTGGAAGAGCGGATAGGAGAATATCTTAATTCTATAAAAACAGTGGTAGAAAAACGTATCTATTGGAATTCTACGCTTAAGCCGCTGGTGATCCGCATTCTCAAAAAAGCCGAAAAAACCTATCTGATAGGCTGGAAAGTACAGGAACTTAACTGGATACATACCAATGAAGCAGTAAATATCACCTTCAACTCCTTCCCGCCTGGCCTCATCGAAACTACAAACCAGATTCCGTCATATCAGTTTCTTCAGGGGGGCTCTTTAGTATTTTCCCAGAAATACAACGGAGATGTCGAGATTTTTGTCATCTTCCCTCAGGTTGACAGCATCACCGACCCCTCCGGTGAAATGAAAGACCTGGGAACTTATGCCCCTAACTCTATCACTGAAAAACTAATCATAGAAAAGCTGGATGACTTCCTGAGGGAAATGATACGTTGGGAAGTTCCTTTAGTGATTTCGGGCGTTGGGTTTAAGAAAACCGAAAACTAAGAAAGTCTTTCTCCAAGCCACCATTTCTGTTTTTTACGCCTTTTAATTAATTTATAGCGTTCTATTGCGTGCTCCTCAATATAGCTTACCATTTCCTCTACAGAGTCGGTAAAAAGAAGTTTATCCAGGTCAGATTCGTCTATACTCCCCTTCTCCTTCATCATTTCTATATGCTTCATAAGATCTGTATGGTAATCCTTACAAAATAAAATCACAGGGAACTGATCTATCATTTGGGTTTGTATGAGCAGCAGCGACTCAAAGAATTCGTCTAAGGTACCCAGCCCGCCTGGCATCACGATAAATGCATAGGAGTATTTTACCAGGAGCACTTTTCTAACAAAGAAATAAGGAATATTTATCCAAACATCTAGATACGGGTTAGGGACCTGTTCTTCCGGTAAAACAATATTACAACCTACTGAATAGCCTCCTGCCATATAAGCCCCTTTATTTGCAGCCTCCATAATCCCGGGGCCTCCCCCGGTCATCACCGTGAAGCCCAGCTTTGCAAGGGCAGCCCCGGCTTCTTCCGCTTTTTTATAGAACAAAGAGTCCTCCTGAAATCTCGCTGACCCGAAGACGGTTACACAGGGCCCCAAAAAATGCATCTTTCTAAAGGCCTTTACAAAATTCCAGATGACCTTAAAAACAAAGAGTAACTCCCTGAACCTCGAACGGGGGCCCTCTAGGAACCTTCTTTCTTCGGTTAAAACGGGTAATTTTTTCTTTGGCTTGAGCATAATACAGGAGTTTAGAAATTAGACATCCTCCAGCGTTTAAGATGCGGAAGTATCTTAATTATATCCTGCGCCTCTTCAAGGCTTATTTCATTGTGTTTTTCTGCCCTTTCAAGAAGGTCTACCTCCAGTTGATGAAGGCTAAGAGAGTGGTCTTTAAACTCCCCGTTGTCAAAACAATTTCGGCAATAGTCATTACTGAGCGAAAGATCTCTGTTATGACCACGATTAGCTTCGATTAAAGGAAATCCGCAACTTTGACATACCTCGGTTATCATAATTCAGGTTTGAAGAATTGATTTTAATTTAGACAGCATAATAAGCTCAGACTTATTCTTACCCGCAAATGAAGAGGCAATAGCATCAGCCGTCTTCCAGATCAGCTTATTTACTTCCTGGTCAAACAGCTGTTCGTGCTCCATTTTATAGTCTTTGAATTCATTAAAAGCCTCATTAGCATCGGGGCGATTGTCTTCCAGCCAGTCTAACATCACCTCCATCTGGTAAGCTTCGTCTGTCCCGAACTCATCCATAGAGCCTTCCAGGCCAAGCCATTTGGTCTTCACGATTTTCTTTAATGACTTTACCTCCTGTTCTCTCACTACTTTATCGGCAGCCGCAATAGCGTAAAAAAGTTTGCCCAGGTTTTCATAAAACTTTTCAGCGGCATATGTACTCGGTAATTTTTTCATCAGGATTGTTATTTTAGGTAATCTTTTAAAATTACGCAGAATACTCTCATCGTTTAATGACAATTATCACTTTACAGGCTGAATTATCACTCCCAAATTCAATTTGAAGCCTGCACTATTGAAAAATACTATGTATCTTTAAGTCAGAGTTTTGACCTGAATCAAATTGTTTTTTATCATTTTTAAATGATAAACCGGGTTGCCCAAAATACCAAGCCTGAAACACCTGCGTTTTTTATCTAAAGATTACATTTAAAGCTTTCTTTTCTATGAAAAGTATCTTGCTAATAGAAGATGATAACACCCTTAGGGAAAACATCAAAGAGCTCCTGGAACTCAAAGGTTACAGGGTCTATGATGCCCCTAACGGAGAAAAAGGTGTGGAAAATACATTAAGGTATTTACCGGACCTTATTATTTGTGATATTCTGATGCCTGTAATGGATGGGTATGAGGTGTATGAAATACTGAACAATAATAAAAAAACACGGCAGATCCCTTTCATATTCCTTTCAGCCAAATCTAATCCTGAAGATGTTCGCAAGGGGATGAATTTAGGTGCCGATGATTATCTAACCAAACCCTTCAAGGAAGAAGACCTGATAAGCAGTATTGAAAGCCGACTGGCGAAATATGCGATTTTAACCGAAAATCAAAAACGACAGCGGGGTTCAGGAGATAGCCCGGGCCCGGAAGTCTCCTCTCTTCAGGAATTGAGAAATTATTTCAGAGAGCAAGGACAAGTACTGGAATTAAATAAAAACTCTGCGGTTTACCGGGAAAGAAAGAACGCCGATTTCATCTATCTCATAGAGGAAGGACTTGTAAAAACTCACCGGATGGATGAATATGGAAAGGAACTTATTACCGGAATTTACAGGGAAGATGATTTTTTCGGCTTCTACTACTTTAAAGATGTCTCTACCTACCCTGAAACTGCAACGGCCCTGGAAGATTGTTTATTCTACAGGATCTATAATTCAAATTTGAGTGAAATACTTTCCTCCAGTCACGATCTCACCATAGAGCTTGCCCAGTTGTTATCTGACAATCTTTCGATCCTGAAAAATCATTTACTGGAAATGGCCTATGCCTCGGTCCTTAAAAAGACCACTAATACGATCCTTAATTTTGCTGAAATTATGAAGGCTCATCACGCCGATGATATTAAGATCTCCAGGAGTGATCTGGCCAGTATAGCGGGAATATCTACCGAAAGTTTTATACGGAGTCTCTCGAGTTTAAAAAAAGAAGGCCTTATAGATATTGAAGGCCGAAACATTAAGATCCTGGACCTGTCAAAATTGCAAAAAGTACGCTGGTAATTTAACAGCCAAATATTTGTTAAAAACTGATTTACTGATATTTATCACCAATTTTAGAACAAAAAAAGTGGTATTTTAGTGAAGTAAAAAATCAGTATAGTTTTATACAAAAAGACAATTTGATTTTTAAGTACATTGTTGGAGTTAAAAATCAAGTTATAGGAGATAAAAAAGGTACTGCGTAACGTGATATACAAATTTTACTTCGTGTAAGATCACTGATATCAATCAAGAGTTTGTAAGTACACTTTATATCTTCTAAGGAAACAGGAAGCAATGGTTTCCTGTTTCCTGTTTTATAGCCTTTCTGTTCCCACTTCCCGTCCATTTTTTTCCTGATTTTTGTCATTTTAAAAACTTAGTATCTTCATTAAATTAGGACCATTAAATCACTGATTTACAAACCTTAAAACTTTAAATTATGTCATTAGCCAAGCCCACAAAAAAACGCAGGTCACTACTTAGTGAACCTTTTATGAACCAGGATCCGTTCTTTTCAGACCTTTTTGATACTCGCCGTGGTATCTATAATTTAAACAGAATCCTGAATGGAAATTTTGACGAAGAATTCAACTTCTCCCCTGCGGTGAATATTAAAGACCAGGAAAAGAATTATATCGTTGAGATGGCCGCTCCGGGACTTTCCAAAGAAGATTTTGAAATTAATATTGATGATGGCATCCTTACCGTATCTGCTAAAAAAGAAGAAAAGAAAGAAGTGAAAAAAGAAGACTTTGTTCGCAAAGAATTCAGCTATAATTCTTTTACTCGATCTATGAGCTTACCAGATAGCATAGATGAAGACAAGGATGTAAAAGCTCAATATAAGGACGGAGTACTTAGCCTTAATCTTCTTAAAAAAGAAGAATCGGTAAAACCAAAGAAACATAAATCTATTAAGGTTTCTTAAAAAAAACGGGCTCTTTAAATAGCCCGTTTTTTTATATTTTGAAAACTTCCCAGGTTTTTTCAGGTCCCTTCACGGCAATAACATCTTCCGAAATATATTTGGCTTTTATAGAAGGTGCTTTTCTTAACTTCTCTTTAGAAAGCGAGACCGGAAACGGCCCGGAAAGGTATTGTAACGCCTTACCATCCTTATCTATTAGAACCACATCATATTTATAAGAAACCACTTTTTTATCCAACACATCATTTCTTCCCAGATATTCTTCATCGATCTTTAGTGCCAGAGCCTTATCGTTTTTAAAGTTGGAAACATTCAAAAAGACAGGTTTTATTGCAATATTTCCCCTTTCATCTATAAACCCGTAATAAGGAATATCTTCTATGGTCTTTTTGATGATACTTCTGTTATCCTGCATTAAAGGATATTTCTGGGCTTCTACTCCCATTTCATTCTGATCTTCTGTTTCCTTGTTATGGATAAGATCTTTTCTAAAATCAACGACCAATTCTCCGGAAGAATTTATAAACCCCCATTGGCCTTCTTTATGAACCGCGGAATATCTATCATTCATAGGGGCAATATAATCCAGTTCTCCTAAGGTCTGTGAAAATGCAAGCAGCGGAAAAAGAATCAGCATCGCTGTAATAAACTGAAGTCTCATCTCTCTGTATTTAATGTTATGAACTTCAATTTAGCTTTAAACTCCAATAAATAAAATGATAATGATCACCTGGTCAGCTCAATACCTGTCCTCTGACATTCGTCATAGTTTTAAGCCCGTTAATCCCCTAATTTTAATTCTTATAATTAAAAGCGATGAGAAAGATTGTAATTCCTACCGATTTCTCGGTCAATGCCTTCAATGCATTTAAATATGCGGTAGACCTTTTCAAATATGAGAAAAGCGAATTCTTTGTGGTACACGCCTATGCTGACGAAGTTTACGACCAGGAAGTAATTTTAAGCAGGGAATTAATGGAGGAGTTAAAGGCCAAAACATTAGAACGCACAAATAAAGAACTGCAATTACTATTGGATAAAATAAAGGAGTACTCCCCTAACCCCAGGCACAGTTTTAAAGCGATCTCCACCTTTGGGTCTTTGGTAGACGGGGTGAACCACCTGATCAATAAAGAAAATGCCGATGTAGCTATTATGGGGACACGTGGTAAGACCAATGACAGGAGCATTTCCTTTGGCAGCAATACCCTTCAGGTATTAAAATATGTACAGTGCCCGGTGCTTAGTATCCCTGAAGATTTTGAATATAAGAGACCTGAAAAAATGTTGTTCCCTTCCAATTTTCTTATACCCTACCAGAAAAGAGAATTGAAGCTGGTAGCAGAACTGGCAAAATCCTACAGGTCTGAGATCCATATGATCTATATCTCAAATTTCCCAGCCGATTCCTACCGGCAAAAGGATAACCAGATAATACTAAAAGAGCAGTTTCACGAGTCAGATTTCTATTTTCATTGTGTAGATGAAGGCGACAAGTTAGAGATCATTAAAAAGTTCATTAAGGATCTTGAGATCGACCTGCTTATAATGGTCAATTCCAGACATACATACCTCGAAAGTATACTTTACCAATCTACTATAGATAAAATAGGCTTACATCCAAAGATCCCGTTTTTGGTGTTGCAGAACTATAACCGGGAGTGCACATAAAGCGTTGTATTGCTGACAATTATCATATAAAAGCAGGAAAAAACGGACTAATTTTATTAAAAACCGAAGAACGATGAAAAGGATACTTCTGCCAACCGATTTTTCGCTTAACTCCTTTAACGCGATAAGTTATGCTCTTCAGCTTTTTAAAGATGAAGAGATAATATTTTACCTGCTTAACACTTATACTCCCATTCTATACGACAACGATTATATTCTTTATAATGCAACTCAGCCCAGCCTGGAAGAGATCTACAAAACCAATTCGGTTAAGGGACTGGCAAAAATGATTAAAAAGGTTAAGCAAAGATTCCCTAATGCTAAGCATCGGTTCGAGCAAATTTCAGCTTTCAATATGCTGAATGATGAAATGCAGAAACAGGTAAGGGATAAAAATATAGACCTTATCGTTATGGGCACCCAGGGAGCAACTGGTGCAGACGAGATCCTTTTTGGCACACACACCGTTCACGCCCTGCAAAAGGCTATTTGCCCCTTATTGGCGATTCCTTCAGAATATGAATATGAACCTCCCAAGAACATTCTTTTCCCTACAGATTATGAAATAGATTACAGGGAAGACCAATTGAGCATGATAAGGGAGGTTGCAAAAATATCCAATTCCAAGCTACATATCCTCAATATCATTACCGGTCGGGCTCTTGATGAAGACCAAGAAAGGATGAAGAAGGTTTTGGCTGAAAAACTAAAGACTGTTGCCCACCAGTTTTATAGTATAGAAAAGAGAAATGTTCCCCAGGGTATTTCAGATTTTCAAAATGACCACCCTGTTCAAATGCTGGCTATGATCAATAACAAACACTCATTTTTTGAAAACCTGTTATTCCGGCCGGTCATTAATAAGATAGGCTTTCATGTTAAAGTTCCTTTTTTGGTAATACCATCTGGAAAATATAACCCCTGAAAATGAAAAATATCCTTATCCCCACCGACTTTTCCGATAATGCCTGGAATGCTCTGAATTATGCTGTGGAACTATTCAGAGAGGACAAGTGCACTTTTTATCTATTGAACGCATTTGAATCTAAGTATTTCACTACCGACAGTTTAATGGTGCCCGAGCCCGGGGAACCAGCTTATGATAACGCCAAAAATCAGTCCCAATTCGGGTTAGAGCACTTAAAGAAAAAGCTGGACTCGGGGAACAGTAATCATAAATTCGAAACCATATCAAGTTATAACACCGTACTGGAAGCCATTAGAAACAGCCTTCAAAAACTGAAGATACATTTACTGGTGATGGGTACGGAGGGAAAAGAAAGTATTGAAAACAGGATCTATGGAAGCACTGCATTAAATGTAATGGAGCATATTTACACCTGTCCGCTGCTGGTTATTCCTGATTCAACTAGTTTAAAAGATATAGAAAAAAAAGAGATCGTATTTGCCACAAATTATAAATATCCGTACACCCGAAAAGCAGTAAGATACCTGGCTGAAATAGCCAGAAAATATTCAGCTGCGATAAGGATATTATACGTTCAGGAACACGAAAATTTAAACCCTGAGCAACAGAAAAACAAAGAGAAACTGCAGGAATACCTCAAAAAGGTGGTACATAGTTTCCATACGCTTACAGAGATAGGAACCGGTGAAGGAATCCACTCCTTTATCCAAAGCAGGGGCAGCCATATGCTAGCCATAAGCCGCAAAAGACACAGTTTCTTTTACAAGTTTTTTTCTAAATCTATCATAGAAGAAATTGGTTATAAACCACAGGTCCCGATCCTTATCTTACCCGATTTTAATAAAGAACAATAAATAGGAACTTGCAATGGGCCATACAGATATCGATATCATTAAAGCTTCAGGAGAAAAAGCCCACTTTAATATGGAAAAAGTGGAAACTTCCCTGCGCCGGGCCGGGGTATCCCAGGAAGATATAGATTATATTACCAATAGACTGGCCAGGGAACTCTACGATGGCATTTCTACCAAAGAGATCTATAACAGGGCCTACGGATACTTAAAAAAAATAAACAACTCTTCAGCTTCCCGATACAAACTTAAAAAAGCAATATACGAATTGGGGCCCACCGGCTTTCCTTTCGAAAAGTTTATTGCTGCAATACTTCAGAACACAGGGTACCAGGTAGAAGTGGGAAAAATACTTCCCGGAAAATGTGTAAATCACGAAATAGACGTGATTGCGAGAAAAGATGGAAGGAACACGCTTATTGAATGTAAGTTCCACAGTGACCAGGGGCGTAATTGTGACGTTAAGATCCCGCTCTATATTCACTCCAGATACAAAGACATTCTTGACCAGAACCGCACTTCAAAAAACAAGGATGCTAATAAATTTGAAGAATGCTGGGTGGTCACCAACACCCGTTTTACTGCCGATGCTCACACTTATGGGAAATGTGCAAACCTATTCCTCCTAAGCTGGGATTATCCGAAAAGCAGCAGTCTTAAAAAAAGGATCGACAGTTCAGGGCTTTACCCCATAACAGTATCTACCCTGCTTACAGGCAGAGAAAAGCAATTTCTTTTAAGCCGGGATGTGGTTTTATGCAGGGAGCTAATTAATGATAAATTCTACCTCGATCATCTTGGGGTATCAGAAAAAAGGCAGAAAAAGATCCTGCACGAGATGGAAAATCTTTGCAATACTAGTTAAAATGAAATCGGTTAAACTACATTTTCTGGGAGCCGCAGGAACCGTGACCGGTTCCAAATTTCTACTGGAAACCGATGAAGGAAATATCCTTATTGACTGCGGAATGTTTCAGGGAATAAAGGACCTGCGGCTATTAAACTGGCAGGATTTTAATTTTCCACCATTGGAGATCGACCTGGTACTGCTTACCCACGGTCACCTGGATCATTCGGGCTATCTGCCCCGGCTTTTCAAGCAGGGATATAAAGGGCCGGTAAAAAGTACGGCGCCCAGCCTTGCAGTGACCTCGGTCATTTTAATGGACAGTGCAAAGATTATGGAAGAAGATGCCGAGAAAGCAAATGAAGAGGGGTACAGTATTCACGAACCTCCCCTCCCCTTTTATACGGTGACGGAAGCCGAAAAGACCATTGAGTATTTCGAAGCTGTGGAAATTGATACCTGGTATAAATTTTCCAACAACATTGGTTACAGGTTTCTGAGAAACGGCCATATTATTGGAGCAACCTTCATCGAATTCGAAATAACGGGAAAACGAATCGTTTTCTCAGGAGATATTGGACGGGAAAAAGATCCGCTGCTTCCTCCTCCTTATAAACCTCAGCAAGCAGATTATCTGATTCTGGAAAGTACTTATGGAGACCGGTTGCATCCGGAAGAAAATATTGAAGAATTACTTTCGGGGATCGTAAAAGATATTCTCGAAAAACGAGGGATCCTTATTATTCCAAGCTTCGCTGTAGAACGCCTTCAGCATATCATGTATATTCTCTGGAAATTATACGAAAAAAATAAGATCCCAAATATCCCAATCTTTATAGACAGTCCTATGGGGAATGATATTCTGGGAATCTTCAGCAGTTACCCCGCCTGGCACAGGATTGATCCCGGAGAACTTCGTAAAATGATCTCCCACTTTAATATTATCACTTCCTATGGGGACACCTGGAAAACCATAGACGACAACCGGCCTAAAATAGTTGTTGCCGGAAGCGGAATGGTAACGGGCGGCAGGGTACTTACTTATTTAAGATATTACCTAGAGAAACCGGAAACCTATGTGATACTGATAGGCTTCCAGGCGGAAGGGACAAGAGGAAGACAGCTTCAGGAAGGAGCAGCAGAAATCAAGATCTTCGGAAAATATTGTAAGGTAAATGCAAGCATCAAGCATCTTCAAAGCCTTTCTGCCCACGCCGATCAGCAGGAACTCCTGGGGTGGCTAAAGGAAATAAAAAACAAGCCGGAAAAAGTTTTTCTCGTTCACGGAGAGCCGGCTGCTTCCGACTTTTTAAGGCTGAAGATAAAGGACACTTATAGCTGGCCCGTGCACATTCCCCACTTAAATGAAACTGTGGAACTTCTGTTATAAAAAGCCGGTTGATAATTATCATTTTATTTCAGCCAATTCTCTTCTAACTTATTGTTCATAAAATTTAATGTGATGAATGCTTTTGTTATGGACAAGTCTTCAGATAATGGAAAGAGTATTGAAGTCTTAAAAACCGAGACCGAAGGTTGGAAAAAGGAGTTGTTTTTTACTTCTGAAGAAATTCAGTTTTTCGAGGTCTATCTTACCGCTGATATTTTTGAGTCGAACCAGCCAAATATTTTCGAAAGGCTCAGCAAACTTTCAGATGGAATAGAATCGATAAAATCAGATATTCAGGAGTTAAATATAGCTCTGCATAACCATACCTACGAAATTGACGGAATGATGGAATGTGACGATATAAGTTGTGATGCATTTTATTACGGCCAGCATACAAGGCTTGGAAACCAGATTGAGAACCTGCTAAGTGAATACCAGGTACTAAAATCTGAGATCATAAATTACACCATGGGTATCCTGAAAAAGGATAATAAGAATTGAAATAAGTTGGAATTAAAATAAAACATTATGGAAACTTCAAGTAAACATTTCAGGTATATTGCCTGGAAAAGTCCGGAAGAAATGCATTTCTCCTCCCTTCAGTGGGCTTCCGAGCTAAAATTTATTCAGGATGAGCATCATTTCTTTCAGGATATGCTCAAAGAATATACATTACCTATAATCGAATCTCATCTTCTGGATGAAGTAAGAAAAATGATAGATCGTTTAAATGATTCTAAAACTAAGGGCTTGGATTTACTGCAAAGGATTGAAAAACACATTAATGGTCTGGACATTATGGTAGATGGTGTAGACCAGCCGGATGAGGAAAAAGATTACAAAGAAGAACACAAAAGCCTTTTGAAGGAATTGAATGAGTACTCCAGGGCTTATAATAAACTAAAAAAAGAAATTTTTGAAATTGTTTCCAAGGCGCTTAAAAAACAAAAGCAAAAACGCTTATTGGAATAAGTGGTCCTTAAGTTGGTTAAAACCCCATAAAGATTATTGAACCGACCGGGACAAAAGTTTCCCGCCGGACTTTTATTTCGTAAATTTAAGAACCAATGAAAAGACTTTTACCTATAATATTCCTGATTTTAGTCTCTTGCAGTACCTCGAGACTGGTGGAAAGCTACAGAAATCCGGATATTGACAATCCGAAAATCAACAAGATCCTCGTAATTGGCATCACTCCTAAAGACAAGACAAGGAAAAGGTTTGAAAAAAACCTGGTACAGGAATTCCGAAAAAGAGATATTCAGGGTGTTGCAAGTATAGATTTTTTTGACCCCTACTTCACTTCCAGTAAGCAATCTGAACATGACCTGGCTGAACTTGAAGAAAAGTTACTTGATTTAGGCTTCAACACGGTACTGATGAGCAGAATAAAGAGTGTTCAAGATAAGGTGAGCCTGGGACAGGCCTTCAAAAGCTTTAGCGGAAATTTCTCCAGAGACTATTATCAAAATCAGGCACTGTACCTTGATGAGCCCGATAATACCAAGAAAATTTATATCACCGAAACTGCGTTATACCGGCTATCAAGAAATAAGAATAAAGAAGTGATATGGAGGGCAAGAATAGATCTTATTAATCCGAAGATCATAGATAATTCGATAAATGAGTACATAGATATTTTGATTTCCGCCTTAGGAACCGAAGATTTGCTTAACAAGTAAAGACTGCTTCTGCCTAAAACCTGCCATAATTACAGTAAATTGTCATAAGGGCGTATTTATTTCGTATAAATAAAATTTCAATATTTTCCTTTTTACACCAATTTCGGGGAGGTGTTTCTGAGCATTTATTCAAAAGAATGTTCCTGAAACGACCAAAACCCCTGTCTTTTCGACAAAAGTAACAAGTCTCGAATCCCTTGTATACAAAGGCCTAAGATGATTTTTAAAAATATTTAACCATTTTAAATCACTGAATTTTGGATTTGTTTAACCTTTCTCCAACCACCATTCCGGGAAAATTAATTTAACTTACTAAATGCAATAAAAACATCCATTTTAAGGAGGCTTGCATGGTCTTTGCGCCATACAGGGTGAATTAAAATGATGGTAATAATAACCAACGAATAAAAACCAAAAAATTTAAAATGAAAGTACTAGTTATTGGAGCAGGAAATATGGGACTTACTTACGCTGAGGGAATGGCGCAATCAAGTTTATTGAATCGCCGTAACCTGATGATATTCGACAAGTCTGCCGAAGTGATCACAACCCTAAGCAAAATAGACCATTTTGACGTTTTCGATAATATTGAAGACTGCCTACCGCAGGCCGATGTAGTATTTATCGCCGTAAAACCCTACCACTGCGACGACCTTTTTAAAGAGATCAAGGGAATGGTTAATGACCAGCAAATTTTCGTTTCACTTATGGCCGGAGTTACCATTGGTAAAATCCAGGAAGGCTTAGGAGTGAAAAAAGTGGTTAGGTCTATGCCTAATCTTCCCGCACAAGTTGGTAAAGGTGTTACTTCTTATACCGAAGCAAAAGAAGTTTCCCGCGTGGAGCTTCTAATGGTAAGAAATCTTCTTGACACCACCGGAGCATCTATTCACGTAGAATCTGAAAACTTTATCGATGCCTCTACCGGAATCTCTGGTAGTGGGCCGGCTTATGTATTCTATTTTATGAATTCTATGCTTGAAGCTGCATTAAAAATGGGCTTTTCCAAGAACGATTCGAAAGTATTGGTTAGCCAGACTTTTGAAGGAGCCGTTAAACTGTTTAATGAGTCTGACCTTTCGGCTAAGACCTGGATGGAGCGAGTAGCTTCTAAAGGTGGTACAACCCGTGCAGCATTAGACTCAATGGAAGACAATAATGTGGAAGAGCTTATTAAAGACGCAGCCTATGCCGCCTTTAACAGAGCAGTGGAATTAGGAAAAGAAGAAGCATAACCCAAAACTCTTTAAAAGTAAAGTAATGGAAAAAAAGAGAATAGTTGTTAAAGTTGGAACCAATGTAATGACCAACAAGGACAACAGAATTTTACAACCGGTCTTAAAACATCTTGTACAACAAATTGCAACCCTTTATGAGGAGGATGTAATGGTAGTTCTTGTTTCTTCAGGTTCTGCTATTGCCGGGAAAGAAATTCTTGGTGAGATCAATATAGAAGATGATTCTAAACGTAGACAGGTATTTTCATCTGTAGGACAGCCAAGAATGATGCGCCATTATTATAGTCTTTTTCACGACTACGGAATGAGATGTGCGCAGGTTCTTGCAACTAAAAGAGACTTTAGCCCTGGAATTCACAGGGAAAATATGATCAATTGTTATGAATCTTTACTCTCTGAAGGGATCATTCCAATTGCAAATGAGGATGATGCCGTTTCGGTGACTATGTCTATGTTCTCAGATAATGACGAACTGGCAAGTCTTGTAGCTGAACTTATTGAAGCCGATGCACTTATTATATTAAGTGATACAGACGGGCTTTATACAGGCCACCCTGAGGATGAAGAATCTGAAAAACTGAACAAAGTGCAGATCGACCAGAATGTTGAAAAATACGTTCAGGAGTCTGACAAAGGTGAAGGCGAAGGCCGTGGAGGTATGGAGTCTAAAATTAAGATCGCAAAAGGTACCGCTTCCAAAAATATTACCACCTATATCGCCAATGGTAAACGTGAGAACGTGATCCTTGATATTATGGCTGGTAAACCGGTAGGCACCAAATTTACAGCGTAGAATTTAAAAATCAGAAAAAAGAAAAGAAATGAAACTCTTAGATACACAAACTAAAAATAATGTCTTGAAGTCCATGATGAATATTCTGGACAAAAGACGTAAGGAAATAATTGCCGCAAATAAGAAAGACCTGGAGTCATTCCAGAAAGACGATCAGGCAATGTACGATCGCCTTATTGTTGATGATAATAAGGTAGACGGAATGATCCAGTCGGTTAAAGAAGTGATGGACCAGGAAGATCCGGTTGGACAAACCATAGAGCACAGAAGACTTGACACCGGACTGGATATCACCAATAAGACCGCTCCTTTCGGAACAATTCTGATTATTTACGAATCCAGACCCGATGTGACCATCGAGGCTGCGGTTCTTGCTTTTAAAGCAAATAACAAGATATATCTAAAAGGAGGGAAAGAGGCAATTAACAGTAACAAGATCCTTGAAGAATGCTGGCACGAGGCGCTTAAGGAAAATAGTCTTGATACCAACTGGATCGAGCTATTGCACCTAAACCGCCAGGAGACTCAGGACTTCCTTAAAAATCCGCCGGAACATATAGACCTTGTTGTTCCCAGAGGAGGAGAACGCCTTATTGCATTCGTAAAAGAGCACTCCACAGGAGCTGTACTGGTGAGTGGTAGAGGAAACAACTTCCTTTATGTTTCTAAAAACGCCGATTTCGAAACTGCCAAGAAAGTAATGCTAAACGCCAAGATCGACAAGATCTCAGGATGTAACGCACTGGATAAAGTATTGGTAGATAAGAATATTCCAGACTACGAGAACAAGCTTAGAGAACTTCAAAAAATGTTCAAAGAACATGAAGTGTCAATTCTTGTAGATGAAGAAGTACATAAAGTATTGAACGATGAGGAAATAGTACCAAATGAAGATACCTGGTATGAAGAGTTCCTTGCTATGAAGATTGTGATTTCGGCAATTGACGGCCTTGACGAAGCAATTGAAAAGATCAATAAATACTCAGGTGGTCACTCCGCTTCTATTATCACTAAAGATAAAGCAGAAGCCGCTAAATTTATGGAGCAGGTAGACAGTGCCGCTGTTTATCACAATGCTTCCACAAGATTTACAGATGGTGGACAGATGGGTGTTGGTGCAGAGCTTGCCATTAGTACAGACAAGCTTCACCACCGTGGGCCACTTGGCTTAAAGCAACTGGTAACAAACAAATACTATGTTTTAGGTGAAGGCCACATCAGAGAATAATCCTGATAAGGATCAAAAAAAGCCGCAGTTTAAACTGCGGCTTTTTTTATTCCATTAGGCTATATCTTCAATTCTACCCGGCATTTTGTAACAATTCTGCATTTTGAAAGTCTTATTACTAAAACCATTTATAAATGAAAAAATTAATAGTAGCAGTAGCCGCCATAGCTACATTATACGGTTGTAAAACTGCTCAAACCGGAACTGATGCCGAACAACCCATTATTGCGAATCTTGATCTTGTAAATATTAATGAAGACAGGGTAAGCGTTAGTGTTGATCCAGACAAAATAGCCCGAGAACAGATCACTTTCTTTATCCCCAAAACTGTTCCCGGCACTTATTCAACGGACAATTACGGAAAATTCATTGACGACTTTAAGGCTCTGGATTATAAAGGTAAGGAGCTTAAAGTGACTAAGATCGATGATAACTCGTGGCAAATTTCTGATGCAAAAAACCTTGATAAGGTTACTTATCTTGTAAATGACACCTTTGATATTAAGGGCGAAGAAGATGTATTCTCCCCTACCGGAACCAACATTAATGAAGGTGAAAACTTTATGCTGAACCTGCACGGGTTTGTTGGATATTTTGATCAGCTCAAGGAAAAGAATTACCGCCTTGTCATAAAAAGGCCGCTATCCCTAATTCCCGGAACTTCACTTACTGCCGTTACAAAACCTCAGGATTCGGAAACCTATACCACCGACGTTTACAATGTAGACCGATACTTCCAGGTCACCGACCACCCAATTATGTATGCAGCTCCAGATACTACCAAATTTATGGTAGATAATATGGAGGTTCTTATAGATGTATATTCGCCAAATAAAAAATACACAGCTAAAAGCATTACTCCCGGAATAAAGGAAATGATCTCCGCTCAAAAGAACTTCCTTGGAGATATAGACAATACTGATAAATATGCTATTCTCTTATATCTCTCGGATATCGACACCATTGATGCAAGAGGATTTGGGGCACTTGAACACCACACTTCTACCGCTGTGGTTTTACCGGAGTCTATGCCAGCCGAAGCTCTGCAGAAAACAATGACCGATGTGGTTTCTCACGAATTCTTCCACATACTTACGCCTTTGAGCGTACATTCCAATGAGATTCATTATTTCGATTATAATGATCCTAAAATGTCTAAACATCTTTGGATGTATGAAGGGGTTACCGAGTATTTTGCAAACCTTTTCCAGATTAACCAGGGCTTAATTAGCAATGAGGATTTCTATAAAAGAATTGCCGATAAGATAAAAACCTCCCAAAATTATGATGATACGGTTCCTTTTACCGAAATGAGTGAAAATGTATTGGCCGATGAGTATAAGGATAGTTATTATAATGTTTACCAAAAAGGTGCCTTAATAGGAATGGCCCTGGATATCAGGCTGCGTGAACTAAGTAATGGAGAAATGGGAATCCTGGATCTTATGAAAAAGCTTAGCGATAAATACGGAAAAGACAGACCTTTTGATGATGATAAATTGATTGATGACATCGTAGAACTTACCTACCCTGAAATTCAGAACTTTTTCGAGGCGTATGTAAGCGGCCATACTCCTATTCCTTACGATCAATTCTTTAATAAAGTTGGGCTGCAGCAAAAGGAATTTGAAAAGAATACCGGCTACTTCCTTCACGGAAATATTCCTTATATAGATGCCGATCCTGCCACGAAAGAGATATTCTTCAGAAAAGGGATCACCTTCAACTCTTTCCTTAAGGAGCTTGGGGTTAAAGGTGGAGACATCCTGAAGTCGGTTAACGGAAAAGAATATAATGTCGAAAACATTTATGGATTAGTAATGACTGCTGAATCCTGGGAAGAAGGCACAGAAGTCAGCTTTGTGGTAGAACGTGACGGAGAAGAGATCACGCTTGAAGCAAGCACTTTTCAGCCGACGGAACCCACAACAGGGATTGTTGAAAAAGATCTCCCTGAAGACAGTGCGCAGGTTAAATTGCGACAAGCTTGGTTAAAAGGTTAATAGATTTTAATGTAAGCGCAAAAGCGGTAGTTCACACTACCGCTTTTTTTGTTTTATATATCGATATATTCTGCTACCTTGGATCGGATATTTCAACCAGCCAAAAATCTCACTTTTATAAATGGAAATTCCAATTTTAAAGGATATCGTCGTTATTCTGGGACTATCTATATTTATAATCCTGGCATTCCAAAAGATTAAGGTCCCTTCTATTCTCGGGTTTCTTTTAGCCGGTATTATAGCAGGGCCACACGCATTTAACCTTATTAGTTCCAGTCACGAAGTAGAATTATTATCAGAGATCGGAATCATTTTCCTGCTTTTTGTGATCGGGATAGAATTATCTCTTAAAGGCCTGGCTTCTATTAAAAAACCCATCCTTCTTGGTGGTGGTTTGCAGGTTGGCGGAACCATCCTTTTTACAGCGATCCTTGCCAATTTGGTGGATATTAACCTGAATACCGCTATTTTCCTCGGATTCTTATTCTCCTTAAGCAGTACCGCCATTGTTTTAAAACTGTTCCAGGAAAAAGGAGAGGTCACTTCTCCCCACGGAAGGCTGGCAGTTGCAATTCTTATCTTTCAAGATATTATTGTAGTTCCTATGATGCTGGTCACTCCGCTGCTGGCGGGAAAGTCCAATAATATCTGGGAGACCCTGGCCATTTTGCTCATTAAAATTGTGGGAGTTGGTATAGTGATCTATTTGCTGGCACTTTATGTAGTCCCCCGAGTCTTTAAAATGGTGGTGCGAACAAAAAACAGGGAGCTTTTTATCCTGACCACCATCGTTTTTTGCTTTGGTGTTGCCTGGTTAACTTCTTCCGTGGGACTATCTCTGGCCCTTGGAGCATTCTTTGCCGGACTAATTATATCTGAATCAGATTACAGCCATCAGGCCACGGCCAATGTATTGCCTTTCAGGGAAATATTTATCAGCTTCTTCTTTATCTCGGTAGGATCATTACTTGATCTTGATTTCTTTTTTAACCATATTTTCAAAATTATGGGACTGGTGATTGGTGTGATCCTGTTGAAAATGATCATCCTGGCAATAACGGTCATCACCTTGAGGTTCCCTGCCAGAACCATATTTATGACGGTTTTTGCGCTTTTCCAGGTTGGAGAATTTTCTCTGCTTCTTTCCAGTGTTGGAGTTGAAAACGATCTTTTACCTCAAAACATTTACCAGTATTTCCTGGCTATTTCAATAATTACAATGGGGATTACTCCCATTCTTATTAATTACTCCTCCAGAATCACATACTTCCTGCTCAAGATCCCAATCCCTTCAGCAGTAAGGAAGCGCCTGAAAAATATCAGGAAAGTGAATCAGCCGGAAGCTACGCCAATTGAAGAATTAAAAGATCATCTTGTGATCGTGGGCTACGGTATAAACGGGAAGAACATTTCAAAAGCAGCTAAAAATGCAGAAATACCTTATGTAATTGTAGACCTTGAACCTGAAGCCTTCCAAAAAGCAAAAGCAGAAGGTGAGCCGGTTGTTTTTGGAGATGCTACTAACCCGGTGATCCTGAAACACGTGCACGTTCAGGAAGCAAGGGTTGTGGTAATCGCTATTTCAGATTCTTCGGCAACGAAAAAGATCATCAACGGGGTAAGATCATTCAGTCAGACCGCCTGGATCATTGTACGAACGCGTTATGTAAGAGAGATCGAAGAAAATATGAGGCTGGGGGCCGATGAAGTTATACCAGAAGAGTTTGAGACTTCCATAGAGATCTTTAGCAGGGTACTTCGGAAATATCTTATTCCGCATAATGACATACAGGATTTCATCAATTACATCAGGTCTTCAGATTACGAAATGTTGACCAGTATTAAAGGAGAGCCTCATACTCCATACTACAAACACCTGAATATTCCCAATAAGGAGATTGTGACCCTAAAAGTGGAGCAGGGCACTAATGCCGTTGTAGATAAATCCATTGAAGAGGCGGGAATTGGTAAGAATTACGGGGTTACCGTCCTGGCAATAAAAAGGGACACTCATTATCTTACTGAAATTTCACCATCTACAATTATAAAACAAGGAGATCTCCTTTATCTCTTCGGGCATCCTAATAACATCAATCAGCTTAATGAAGTACTCACATACTAGCTGCAGGTTAGAGTGTTAAAACATCCTAAAATAGGACGGTTCTATTGTTCGGGCCGTTTAAATTTGAATATATTGTAATGAACAAGACCAAACCTTAACCAACTACTAACCAATAAGAGCCTATGTCTGTGCTACCCGATAACCTGGATCGCTACCGGAAATTTATAAGCTTTATGCTAAAATACTGGAATAGTGATCTCTTTCAGAATACAGCTTCTAAGGCAATGGAGGACGATGAAGAGGAAGACGGAGCTGCTTTCAGCCAATCGCCTCAGGAGTTGGTGGAAGATCTAAAGAATATGGGGCCAACATATATAAAGCTTGGCCAGCTTCTTTCTACGAGACCAGATTTACTTCCGGACGAATATCTTAATGCTCTTGCGAGCCTTCAGGACGATGTTCCTCCTATTCCTTATGATGAGGTTCACAACATAGTTGAAAAAGAACTTGGCATTCGAATTTCCAAGGCCTTTCAGACCTTTGAAGAGGTGCCTTTGGCAAGTGCTTCTATAGGACAGGTTCACCAGGCTACTTTAAGATCGGGGCAACCGGTAGCAGTTAAGGTTCAACGCCCTGAGATAAGAAAAAAGTTCCTGGAAGATCTCGACACTTTAAAGGAACTCGCCGAAATGGCTGTTAAGCACACCGAAACGGGTAAAAAATATGCTTTTGATAATGTTCTTGCTGAATTAAGAAGAATTCTGCTGCACGAGCTGGATTATAACAGAGAAGCACAGAATCTTATCACCCTCGGCAAAAACCTGGCGTCCTTTAAATACCTTTTAGTACCGCAGCCTATTCAGGATTATTCTTCAGGGAAGGTTCTTACTATGGAATATATTCAGGGTTCCAAGATCACTTCAGTTTCCCCGTTAAAAAAACTGGAAGTAGATTACAGTCCGCTTGTAGATGAACTGGTGGAAGCCTATTTGAAACAGATCATCACAGATGGTTTTGTTCACGCCGATCCGCATCCCGGGAATATACATTTTACTAAGGATGATAGAATTGCTCTGATGGACCTTGGGATGGTGGCCACCTTTTCTCCAAAAATGCAGGAATCTTTACTGGAACTACTTATTGGCATCAGTAACAGTAACGGGGAAGACACTGCCAATGTGATCTTGCGAATGAGTGAAGTGGAGACTGATGCCCAAGTGACAGCTTTCAAAAAAGCCATAAGTGACCTGATTATGGATAGCCAGCACAGCACTGCTAAAGATATGCAAACAGGCCGCCTGCTTATTCAGTTAAACCGAATGGCCGCAGAAAGCGGCATTCATATCCCTGTAGAAGTGAATATCCTGGGAAAAGTCCTTCTGAATATGGACCAGATCGTGGCTTTTCTTGATCCCGACTTTAACCTGAGAAAAGCTATCCAAAAGCACGTTCATAAGATAATGGAGGAGAAAATGATCAAGGAGCTTAAGCCCGAGAACCTGTTTTCTATGCTCCTTCAATCGAAAAAACTTGCGGAAAACCTCCCTGAACGTCTTAACAGGTTCAGCGAAAGTCTGGCAAATAATGAGTTCAAATTAAAGATAGAAGCAATAGATGAGAAACGTGTGACCGACGGGTTCCAGAAAGTTGCCAATCGAATCACCTTAGGACTTATTATAGCAGCAATGATCATTGGTGCCGCAATGCTGATGCAGGTGCCTTCAGATTTTACGATTTTTGGATATCCCGGACTAGCCATTATCTTTTTTATGCTGGCAGCACTTGGAGGAATCTTTCTAAGCTATATCATAATTTTCAGAGATGAAAATCTGAATAATCGAAAATAAGCAGGTTGAAATTCCTTTTTCTTAAATCACATTAGCCGAAATCTTCTCTTTTCTTGCAGGTTTAGTGAATTGAATGTATTTTCAACAGCCAATTTAAACCCTAAATCTAATCAAGAAATGAAGCATTACTTCTACCTCTTATTTTTACTACTCGGAATTTCCGGATTTGCTCAAAAAACCGAAAAGATAGAGATCCCTATCGATACTACCGTTACCACCGAACATTCGGTAAACATTAACGGAAACAATATAGATTATACCGCTACCACAGGAATGCAACCGCTGTGGAACGATGACAGGGAACCTATCGCCAGCCTTTTCTACACTTATTATCAAAAGAAAGGGGTGAAAAACACCGAGAATCGCCCTTTAGTAATTTCCTTTAACGGCGGGCCCGGTTCAGCTTCGGTTTGGATGCATATCGCCTATACCGGACCTCGTGTCCTGAAAATTGATGACGAAGGTTTCCCGGTTCAGCCATACGGAATTAAGGAAAATCCGCATTCTATTTTGGACGTTGCAGACATTGTTTACGTGAATCCTGTGAACACAGGCTATTCCAGGCCAATTCCGGATAAAGAAGGGAAAGTAGATAAAGAAAAATTCTTCGGTGTGAATGCCGATATTAAATATCTCGCAGAATGGCTTAATACTTTTGTTACCCGTAAGAACAGATGGCTTTCCCCAAAATACCTCATTGGCGAAAGCTACGGAACCACAAGGGTTTCAGGCTTGGCTCTTGAATTACAGAATAGCCAGTGGATGTATTTAAACGGAGTTGTTCTTGTTTCTCCTACCGAGATAGGGATCAAAAGAGAGGGGCCTGTTGAAGTAGCCAACCGTCTTCCCTATTTTACAGCCGCAGCCTGGTATCACGATGCCCTTCCTAAAGAGCTCCAGGAAAAAGAACTGGAAGATTTATTGCCGGAAGTTGAGAACTATGCGATAAATGAATTATTACCTGTACTTGTAAAAGGTGGTTTTACCGAAACAGAGCAAAAAGAAGAAATTGCAGAGAAAATGGCCTTCTATTCCGGGCTGTCTGAAGAAGTGATCCTTCAGAATAACCTCGCGGTGCCTATCAGAAACTTCTGGAAAGAACTGCTTCGTGATGAGAATGGCTATACCGTGGGAAGACTTGATTCAAGATATCTTGGACTGGATTCCAGGGAAGCCGGAGAAAACCCTGATTATAATGCAGAACTCACATCCTGGCTGCATTCCTTTACCCCAGCGATAAATTACTATTTAAGAGAAAAGCTGAATTTTAAAACCGATCTTAAATATAATATGTTTGGTCCGGTTCATCCGTGGGACAGAAGCGGCAACAATACTGGAGCTGATTTAAGACAGGCTATGGCCCAGAACCCTAATCTGGATGTTATGATTCAGTCCGGATATTTTGACGGGGCCACCACATACTTCAATGCAAAGTATACGATGTGGCAGCTTGATCCAAGCGGAAAAATGAAAGACCGCCTTAGTTTTAAAGGTTACCAAAGTGGTCATATGATGTATCTGAGGAGTGCAGATCTCAAAAAGGCCAACGAAGACCTTAGAGAATTTATCCTTACCACGATTCCAAAAGAAGGAGAGCCGGCTAAATACTAAACCTAAAAAGGCTGTTTGATATTCAAACAGCCTTTTTTATTTCATCAGGAAGTCCTTTAATTCCTTATAATCTTTTATCGGAATCGATCTTTTTTCTTTTTCCATAACCGATTGAATAGCTTTAGGGATTTCTATTTTCTTACCTATACTCTTCTCTACCACGTCAAGAAATTTTACCGGGTGTGCGGTCTCCAGGAAAGTGCCATAAAAACCAGGGTTCTCTTTCATAAAAGATTTAAGACCCAAATATCCAACCGCTCCGTGAGGATCCATTACATAGCCATCCTTCTCATAGACCTGTTTGATGGCCCTTTTTGTCTCTGAATCACTAAAACTGTATGAAGACAAATGTTTTTTTAAAGCTCCGTATTCATTTTTAAATAACTCCAGCACCCTAGCAAAATTACTGGGATTCCCAACATCCATCGCATTAGAAATTGTCTGAACACTTGATCTTGGCTCGTATTCCCCTGTTTTAAGATACCTGGTTACCACATCATTTTCATTATTGGCGGCTACAAAATGATCTACAGGCAGTCCCATTTCCCGGGCCACGAGTCCCGCACAAATATTGCCGAAATTCCCGCTGGGCACTGAAAAGACCAATTTCTCTTTGTGGTTTGACAGCTGTTTGTAGGCAAGCAAATAATAGAACATTTGCGGCAACCACCTTGCAATATTTATGGAATTGGCAGAAGTAAGCTGCCTTTTTGAAGTAATCTCTTCATCTAAAAAAGCCTTTTTCACCATATCCTGACATTCATCAAAAGCCCCGTCCACTTCAAGAGCAGTAATATTTTTTCCCAAAGTGGTAAGCTGTTTTTCCTGGATTTCACTAACCTTCCCCTTGGGATATAGAATAACCACATCTATCCCTTCTACCCCCAGGAATCCGTTTGCAACGGCACCTCCTGTATCCCCGGAAGTAGCTACCAAAACGGTGATCTTCCCAAGATTTCCTTTTTTGATGAAATATCCCAGACTTCCAGCCATAAACCTCGCACCCACATCTTTAAAAGCAAGAGTTGGCCCGTGAAAAAGTTCAAGCGTACCAATATCCTTTTCAACAGGAACCACAGGAAATTCAAAATCAAGGGTTTCATCTATGATATCCAAAAGGGCAGCTTCAGAAATTTCATCACCTACAAAATCCTTTATGGCTTCAAAAGCGATTTCGGTTTTGGAAAGCTTATCAAGCTTTTTAAAAAAGCCAGAAGACAAATGAGGAATCTTTTCCGGAAAATAAAGTCCTTTATCAGGAGCCAGTCCTTTTACCACCGCTTGCTCAAAGCTAGCTGAATGCTTCCTGTTATTTAAACTGAAATACCTCATAATATCCTTATTCCGTTAGAATTTATTTTTGAAAGATGAAGCTGAAAATCTATATCCTGATCTTTATAAAAATCAGCGATGGCATCTTTAACCTTTACGGCATTCTCCTCTCCACGGCATAGTGCATAAACCGAAGGCCCTGAACCCGAAATACCGAAACCTAAAGCTCCGGCTTCCATTGCAACTTCATCAAGACGGTCATAATACGGGATGAGAATGGAGCGAATAGGTTCCACAATCTCATCTTTAAGGCTTCGGCCCAGAAGATCATAATCATTAGTATAAAGGGCGCTAACAAATGCGCCCAGGTTTCCCCACTGGGCAATGGCCTTCACAAGGCTGACATTCTGCTTTATAATGGCCCGGGAATCCTTTGTCCTGATTTCAATTAAAGGATGTAAAATCACCATTCTCAGTTCTTCAGGGCTGGGAAGGCTTAATACCTCAAATGGCTCGTAGCTTTTTACCAGGCTGAAACCTCCCAGAAGGGCGGGAGCAACATTATCGGCGTGCGGGTTACCACTGGCGAGTCGTTCCCCTTCCATCGCAAACAATATAAGCTCCTTAGGTGAAAAAGGTTCATCAAGCAATTTATTTACCGCAAATACAGCCCCCGCACTGCTTGCCGCACTGCTTCCAATGCCACTCCCCGACTTTATCTTTTTATGGATCTCAATATCGAACCCCTGATCAGATCCAAGTCTCTTAAGAAGTGAAAGTACCGCTACTCCCGCCACATTCTTGTCAATATCCATTGGCAGTTCCTCGCCAGTAATCCTGGTGATTCTAAGCTGGTTCAGGTTATTCTTTCTAACCAGCATTTCGTCACCTACATTATCAAGACAACAGCCCAGCACGTCAAATCCACAGGAAAGGTTTGCCACGGTGGCGGGAGCGAATATTCTTAGTTCTTCCATAATTACTTTTTTCCTATTCGTATTACATCGGCAAAAATTCCTGAAGCCGTAACATCGGCTCCCGCTCCCGCACCCTTAACGATCAAAGGTTGTTGGCTATAACGGTCGGTAAAGAACAACACAATATTATCGCTTCCGCTGAGATCATAGAACGGATGCTTCGGGTCCACCTCCTGAAGTCCTACTTTTGCTTCTCCATTTTCCAGTTGGGCAACATATTTAAGTTGGGCATTATTTTCTTCAGCCTGTTTATAGACCTCTTTAAACTTATCTTCATCCTTTTCCAGAACGGCAAAAAAGTCTTCATTATTCTCGGTTTTCAGGCTCTCTTCCGACAGGAAACTTTCATTCTCAATATCTTCAAGCTCCAGATTATAGCCACTTTCCCTGGCCAGGATCAGTATCTTCCTTGCCACATCTACCCCGCTAAGATCTATTTTCGGGTCCGGCTCGGTATAACCTTCCTTCATTGCCATTTCCACTGTTTTATAAAATGGCTCTTCAGCCTTATAATTATTGAACACAAAATTCAGGCTTCCGGAAAGCACGGCCTGGATTTTATGGATCCGGTCTCCCGAAGCGATCAGGTTTTTAAGCGTGTCGATTATTGGTAAACCGGCACCTACATTGGTTTCATATAAAAAAGAAGCCCCAAACTCCCTCGAAAGGTTCTGTAACTGCTGATAATTTACAAAATCATCGGCACAGGCTATCTTATTGCAGGTAACCACAGAAATAGAATTTGCCAGGTAATCCTTGTACCAGGAAGAAATCTCAGCGCTGGCAGTATTATCCACAAAAACACTGTTGCGTAAATTCAGCTCGTTTATTTTATCAAAAAACTTTTTCTTATCGGCCTTTTCGCCATTTTCAAGCGCCTTTGCCCAGTTCCCAAGATCGATCCCATTTTCGTCGAAATGCATCTTTCGTGAATTTGAAAGCCCAAGCACTCTTACTTTTAACCGAAGTTTTTCCAGCAGGTATTTTTCCTGTGTCTGAAGTTGGTCCAGAAGTTTACTTCCCACATTCCCAACTCCGGTAATGAACAGGTTAAGCTCTTTTGAAGGCACTTCAAAAAACTGTTCGTGCAGGGTGTTCAAAGCTTTCTGAACGTCTTTTTTAGCAATAACGGCAGAAATATTGCGCTCTGAAGAACCCTGGGCGATAGCCCTGATATTGATATTGTTATTACCCAAGGCACTGAACATTTTACCGCTTAGCCCGTGGTGACTTTTCATCCTGTCTCCCACAAGGGCAATGATCGCGACCTTATCTTCGATCTCCACAGGTTTTATCTTACCGTATTGGATCTCCACTTCAAAAGCTTCATTAAGAGCCTCCCTGGCATCTTCAGCTTCATCATCTTTTACAGCGACACAGATACTATGTTCAGAAGATGCCTGTGTTATAAGCACCACATTAATGTTCTCCTGAAACAGGACTTCAAAGAAACGCTTGGAGAACCCCGGAATACCAACCATCCCACTGCCTTCAATATTCAGCATTTTTATGGAATCTATATGGGTGATCCCTGTAACCGACCTGAAATTCTCGGGGCTCGACCGGGAAATAAGAGTTCCTTCCTCCTCAGGCTTAAATGTGTTCTTAATATGAATCTTTATATTCTTATTCAACAATGGCTGCAGGGTTGGCGGATACAGAACCTTAGCTCCAAAATGAGATAATTCCATCGCCTCTTCATAAGAAATGTTCTTAAGGGAATATGCCTGGGGCACGAGATAAGGGTTAGCCGTATACATCCCGTTCACATCGGTATAAATCCAGACTTTATCTACTTCAAGGGCACCTGCAAAAATAGCCGCGGTAAAATCAGATCCCCCGCGCCCCAAGGTACTTGGCACCCCCTGGCCGTTTTTCGCCACAAACCCCGGGACTACATATAATTCTGAATTCTTTCCGTTTAAGGCTTCTTTTACATTCCTATAGGTGACATCATAATTCACCTGCACCTTTTCGTTAAGGTTTCTGCTGACAATGATCTCACGGGCATCCAGGAAGTCGGCATTCACCCCTGAATGCTTGAAATATTCGGTAATGATCAAAGAAGACAGGATTTCGCCGAAACCGGAAACAACATGTTTTGTTTTGTTGGAAAGCTCATTTAGAAGATATACTCCTTCATAAAGGGTTTCGAGCCGATTAAATTCTGCTTTTACCCTGCTTAGCACAGAGCTCTGAGATTTTACCGGAATAAGTTCTTTAATTGCATCCAGGTGTCTTTTTTCATTTTTAGCAAGTATCTCCTTATAGGAAGTATCTTCCTGTGAAGCCAGTTCAGCCATATATAGAAGATCATTGGTAACCCCACCAAAAGCTGAAAAAACCGCAATTGTCTTATCATTTTGAAGATGCTTTTTTACAGTTTCGGCTACTAATTTTATTCGGTCTGGAGATGCCAGTGAGGAACCTCCGAATTTTAGAACATTCATAGGTCTAGTTAGTTAAATTGAAAATATATAGGAATATGTACGGACGGAAATTATATAGCAAGTACCCCAAAAGGGGTAATACGGGTAATCATCATGCTCATACCAATCCCTGCTGCAGTAGCAGTCGCAGTAATCATTTTGGTATTTGTAATTTGAAGATTTTGCATGATTCTTTCTAAAACCTGAAATAAAAGTAGATAATTTCGGCTACATAAAAAACTAATCCTCAGCAGTTTTCAAAGAAATAAGAATATTTCATTTTTCCTTAAATAAAAATGCCCAATCAATAATTTGACCGGACATTTTCACTCTACTTTTAAATTTATAGGAATTTAAAGGCCGCCAATATAGCTCCCGTATAGATCTTTAAACTGAATACCTTCACTAAACCTGTGTTTGCTCAGCTTTTTATATTCAACGAGTCCCCATAACAGGAATTCCTTTAAAAAATATTTGTCATCCTCAGCTAAATCAGGCTGGTACTTATCCACAAGTTGGTTTAAGGGCTGAACCGAATTTAGTTTTTCCTTGTACTCCTTATCTGAAATATCGTCGGGCAGTTCAAAACCGCTTTGTTCAAAGAACCATTCTACAAGATCGTCATAAGGACTTTTCTCTTCCGCCTTCTGAAGCTTTTCGATCTTAGGGAAATAATGCGGAAATAAGGACCTCACGGATTGTCCTATAAGATTAAGTGCAACTGCCGGGGCTCCCTCCTGTTCTCCTTCATAAACCAGTTCCACTTTACCTGTAATAGAGGGAATAACTCCCATAAAATCACTAAACCTAAGTAAAGTCTTTTCATCTCCCGATCTTAAACTCCTGCGTTCGGCCGTACTCAGAAGATTTTCATAACCTGTAATACTCATCCTCGCACTTACCCCGCTCTTCTCATCTATGAATTCACTTTCCCTGGCTTCAAAACTGATTTGCTCCAACAGGTCTTTTGCGAGTTCCGGAACGTGAACTATTTCAGCCTGTCTTTTATCAAACTTTGCTTCCTGCTGAGTAATATGCTTGGCGGTCTCGATACTTTCAGGATAATGCGTAAGAATCTGCGAACCTATCCTGTCTTTTAAAGGGGTGACTATACTTCCCCTGTTGGTGTAATCTTCCGGGTTTGCGGTAAATACAAACTGCATATCCAAGGGCAACCTCAACTTGAAGCCACGAATCTGAATATCCCCCTCCTGTAAAATATTGAAAAGGGCTACCTGAATTCTTGCCTGCAAATCGGGAAGTTCGTTGATCACGAAAATACTGCGGTTGGCTCTCGGGATCATCCCGAAATGAATAACGCGATCGTCAGCATAACTTAACCTTAAATTTGCTGCTTTTATAGGGTCTACATCTCCTATGATGTCTGCAACGGTAACATCTGGTGTTGCCAGTTTTTCAAAAAACCGGTCCTCCCTGTGGACCCAGGCAATGGGAGTATCATTCCCCTTCACTTCAATAAGGTCTTTAGCAAATCGTGAGATAGGGTTAAACGGATCATCATTGATCTCTGAGCCTTCTACCACCGGAATATATTCATCCAAAAGATTCACCATTAATCTCGCCAATCTGGTTTTAGCCTGACCCCGAAGCCCTAAAAGATTGATATTATGCTTAGAAAGAATAGCCCGCTCCAATTCAGGAATCACGGTATAATCATAACCGTGAATCCCTTCGAATGCAGGTTTATTGGTCTTTATTCTTTCTATGAGGTTTTGCCTTAGCTCTTCTTTTATACTTCTGCTTTCATATCCGGCTTCGGTTAAAGCGCCAAGCGTTTTTATTTTTGTAACATCCATAATCTATCTTATTTCACTAATTGTGAATCTTAATTAGCCTCTTATTCTTTTCTTTCGATTAGTTTCATAATCTTCAAATATCATTTCACCCAAGCCTTTTAATCCTGTATAAAATGCTTTACCCTGATTGGCAAAGGTAAATTCCCTTACAAACTGGGTAAGGTAAGGATCCTGGGCGATCATAAACGTGGTGATGGGAATGCGCAGTTTCCTGGCCTGTCGGGCCATATTATAACATTTCCCAATTATATAAGGATCAAGGCCCATCGGATTCTTATAGTAAGATCCATCCCTCTCACGAAGACAACTGGGCTTCCCATCGGTGATCATAAAGATCTGTTTATTGGTGTTTCGTTTACGTCTTAGAATATCCATTGCAAGTTGTAAACCTGCCACCGTATTAGTATGGTAAGGACCTACTTTCAGGTAAGGAAGATCTGCAATAGAAATAGGCCAGGCATCATTCCCAAAAACAATAATATCCAGCGTGTCTTTCGGATAACGAGTAGTGATCAACTCTGCCAGAGCCATTGCTACTTTTTTTGCCGGAGTAATCCGGTCTTCCCCATAAAGGATCATACTATGGCTGATATCGATCATCAGTACAGTACTCATTTGGGTCTTATAATGGGTTTCCTCAACAACCAGATCGTCCTGATCCATACTAAAATTCCCAATCCCGTGATTTATCTGTGCATTCCTTAAGCTTTCAGTCATAGAGATCTTATCCAGGGAGTCTCCAAACTGAAATTCCCGAAAATCACCGGTATGTTCATCCCCGGCTCCAATTTGATTGGTCCGGTGATTTCCGGAAGTGCTTTTCTTCAATTTTCCGAAGATCTGATTAAGGGCTTGTTGTCTAATGGCCCTTTCGGTTTTGGCTGTAATGGCCATTCCGCCTTTACCATCGGGGTCTGTTTCTTCCCTTATATAGCCCTTTTTCTTAAGGTCTTCCACAAAATCATCTATGGTATAATCCTCATCGGTAAGTTTATATTCTTCATCCAGTTGCCTCAGCCAGTCCAGGGCTTCATCCAGATCTCCAGAGGTATGAGTAATGAGCTCCTTAAAAACCTCAAACAACTTTTCAAACGGAGTTCTATGTGGTTCATCATATTTTTTAAAGACGAATCCCCTCCCCTGCATTTGCTCTCTCTTCTTCATAACCTAAAAATAAGGTATTTTCGAGACAAACTCATAATCAGCAATACTCAACAGCTTTTAAAGTTTTGTTAAGGTCAGTCTGAAATTCTCTAATGAAATCTGAAAGTTACTGTTATTCTTTTCTTAAATGCTTTACTGTTAAACCGAGATATGAGAGATTTGAATAAACTACTATATCCCCGATGAAAAACATTTTAACACCTTTTTTTTTACTTTGTATTTCCCTGTCTATATACGCGCAGGATAACCAATCACCTTACCAAACCGACCTCTTAAAAGACGGGGCCTGGATAACTGCAGGGGTTGGATTAAATGTCCTGGGAGTCCTTATGATACAGAATAAATCGGCACTCTCCGAAGCTGAAGCAAATGCTCTTAATAAAAATGACCTTTGGAAAATAGACAGATGGGCCGCAGGAAATTATTCTCAAAATGCCGATGAAGCCAGTTATATTCCATTCTATGCATCTTTTGCTTTGCCTGTAGCTTTCCTCCCAAGTGAAGAGGAGCGAAATAATTTTGGTCAGATATCGGTACTATTCATAGAAACGATGGCTACAACGGGAGCGATGTTCACCATTACTGCGGCGGCAGTAGAAAAAAGCAGGCCTTTGGTTTATAATGAATCATTACCAATGGAAAAACGCACCGATCCGGATGCCCAGCGTTCCTTTTTTGCAGGGCATACTGCAGCAACCGCTGCCGCAACCTTCTTTGCAGCTAAAGTATTTAATGACTTTCATCCAGACTCTAAAGCGATTCCGTATGTTTGGGCCGGTGCTGCCGCAGTACCCGGCCTGGTAGGATATTTAAGATTAAAGGCAGGAAAACATTTCCTTACCGATAATTTAATAGGATTTGGAATTGGTGCAGCCTGTGGAATCCTGATCCCTGAAATTCATAAAAAAGGTAACGAAAGTATTAACTTATATCCTACAGCCAGTTTCAACATAAATAATACCGGATTAAATTCTCAAGGCCTGGCCATCTCTTATACTTTTTAAACAATAAGGCAATGACAATCCCAGAGGGCATAGTATTATTTTTCACATTCTTAATGATATTACCCAGCCTTGCTTCCATCTCCAAATTTGATATCTGGTGGATACGCGGCTTCGATTTTCCGAGGATTCAAATATGTTTCCTGGTGATTATGGTAATTATCGCCTCTGCTCTTGTATATAGTTTTGAAGAATCCTGGCATTATATTGCCATCGCCTTGTTGTTCCTAAGCCTTATTTACCAGTTTACAAAGATCTACCCGTACACTTATCTGTCCCCAAAACAGGTTCTAAGGATAAAGAACTTTAAAGAAGATAATACAATCTCGATTTTGGTAAGTAATGTACTTACGCACAATAAGCGATCAGACAAACTAATTAACCTGGTTAATGATAAAAAGCCGGATATTCTTCTAACCCTTGAATCTGACAAGAGATGGGAAAAAGAATTAAGTGTGCTGGAAAACGATTATCCCTATACGGTTAAAATCCCACTGGATAATCTATACGGAATGCATCTTTATTCAAAACTAAAATTAGAGGATACCGAAGTAAAATATCTGGTTGAAGAAGATATCCCTTCTATTCATAGCGATGTGATCCTGAGAAGCGGAAAGAAGGTAAAGATACATTGCCTTCACCCAAAACCCCCAAGTCCCACAGAGAGTGAAACCTCTACCAACAGGGATGCTGAGTTGCTGATGCTCGGGAAGCATATTAAACACAAGGATAAAGGGATCCTGGTGTTTGGAGACCTTAATGATGTAGCCTGGTCCCGGACTACCAAATTATTCCAAAAAATGAGCGGCCTGCTGGACCCAAGAATAGGAAGAGGTTTTTTCAATACTTTCCACGCGGGCTATCCCCTCTTAAGGTGGCCTTTAGACCACGTTTTTCATTCAGAGGATTTCAGCCTTATAGAGATTGCAAGAGAAAGAAGTATTGGCTCTGATCATTTCCCTATGTATATCCGCTTGAATTACACGCCTGAAATTGAAGACTTACAAGATCAGCCGGAACACGAAGACAGGGAAGAAAGTGAATGGGCAGATAAAAAAATAGAAGATGCTCATCCGCTGGAAACTTCAGTTTAAGCTTCACTAAAAAAACCAGAGAGTTCAGGAAGCTGCTTTATTTTTTCACAGTGTGCAGAGGAGATCGGTTTTTCAACAAAATCCCGTACAACACTGTATTTCAGAGCCTTTTTTTTATCCTTAAGGTCTATTGATGATGTCACCATTATTACGTGGATCTGATGGTTCTTTGGCTTTTCATTTATACTCTCAAGAAACTCCCATCCATCCATCCCGGGCATATTAATATCCAGTAAAATAAGGAAATGATTATTGGAATCCTGATTTTCATCCAGATAATCCAGTGCCTGCTGGGCCTTTTTAAAACTTACAGGCTCACTTGAAATTTTATGATTTGTGATCATTTTCTTCTGAATAAAAATAACCACGTCATCATCATCTATTATCAGTACTTCCAGCATATGCATTAGATTTGGGAATTGGCCTAAAGATTTTTCTGCTCTTCTGTTATATTAGCAATTCTTCTTATAATTTCATCCAGTTCTTCAGCTGAAGTTAATATATTTTCAAGCAACAGTTCCCTGTTTCCTTCATCTTCTTCAGAATTTTTGAGAAGATCTGCCAGTCCCATAATTCTTGCCAAGGGAGCCCTGACTACGTGAGACTGAGTCCAGGCTATTTCCTGCAGCCTTTTATTTCTTTCTTCTATCGTGTTTATATAATTGATCCTCTCGGTAATATTCTGCATAGAACCGATCACTCTAACGGGTTCTCCTTCACTGTCAATTATCAGGTAACTACGGTCAAGAATATATTTAAAGGATCCGTCTGCACATCTGAAGCGATATTCGGTTTTAAGGGTTCGTTTTCCCTTTTCATACATTTCAGCAACTTTTGCTTTTACCTGTGCATAATCCTCAGGATGAATTTTATCGTCCCACCAAGCTCCCTTCTTCCCGATCTCTTCTTCGGAATAACCAAACATATCATATATGGCATCATTATAACTGATGACATCCTCTTTTACATTATAATCGGTTATCAAATCACTGGTTGCTTTTGCAACAATATCATAACGCTTCAAACTATTAACAAGTTCCTGTTCCTGAGCAATGAATTCTGAAATATCCCTCGAATTGGTCACAATACCGCCAACAGCTTTTTCATCTAATAAGTTGGTAACAATGGTTTCCAGCCAACGCCAGTTTCCTTTTGCATCCATAAACCTGAAAGACGGAATTTGCACCCGTTTTCGGTCAGATAGTAAGCTTTCATTATCCATAATCTTTTCAAGATCATCCGGGTGGATATAGTCTACAAATTTATTACCAAGCATTTCTTCGGGCTGATGCCCTAAAATAGAGGTGACATTGGGACTCACATATGTATAGGCATATTCCTCATTAATAATTGCGGTAATATCTGACCCATCCTGAACAAGAGATTTAAAGCGTTGCTCACTATGGAGTAACTCCTCTTCTGCTTTAACCTTTGCGGTTACATCGTGAGCCAAGGTCACCCTGGCTTCCTTCCCCGCAAAAATTATAGGGTTGCTCTGTACTTCAACGTATAAAAGCTCCCCTGATTTTTTATTATGTTTAACCTTTATCTCAAAAAAGTCGTGAAAATTTTTCTCTACCACCGGCTCTATGTCCCCGGCAATCCCCTCGACCCAGAGATCCTTTACCGTCATTTTATGAAACTCTTCCCGTGTATACCCATATAAATTAATGGCTGCCTGGTTCACACTTAAGAACTCCAGCGTATACCTATCCAAAACCCACATTGGCAGCGGGCTTGATTCAAAAAGGGTCCGGTATTTCTCTTCAGACTCTTTCAGCTCCAACTGAACCTTCTTACGCTCTATACTATAATCGATACTTTTACTTAAAACAGAAGAATTCAGTTCATCTTTCAGCAGATAATCTGATACTCCCTGGGAAAGGGTTTCAATACCAAATTTACGGTTAGCAAAACCGGTTAATACGATCACCGGAATATCTCCTGCCAGATTTAGAATATCCTTAACCAGTTTGTGATTATCGGTAACATCAGGCAGGGAAAGATCAAGCAAAATTGCATTAAAATTGCCATTAGATTCAATTATATCCTTTCCCTGCTTATAGGTTTTAGCCCATTCAGTAAAAGGTTCGGTAAATTCATCATCAAGATACTCCTGTATCAACACAAAGTCTCCTGGATTATCCTCAAACACAAGTATTTTTAACTTGTCTGAATTTCGGGGCATTACTTTGGGGTTTTAGTTAGAGATAAATCCATTCGAATTACAGAGTTCTTCTACCGGAGCGATGAGGCTTGAAAAGTCCCGAGCATCTGTAGGTTTCACAATATATTTATCTGCCTTTGCTTTCATACAGAAGTTTTCATCTTCTATTAGAGAAGATGTACTTAAAATGAAGACGGGAATAGACCTGAACTGAGGATGGGTTTTGATCTTCTTTAACAGATCTTTTCCTCCTATTTTAGGCAAGTTTAAATCAAGAAGAATTAGGTTTGGAGTAAAACTCTCTTTATTCTCAAGGAATTCCAAAGCTTCATAGGCATCTTTAACGACCTTTACCTGATTGCACAAACCTTCTTCCTGTAAGGCTTCGATAGTCAGTACAGCATCACCTTCATTGTCTTCAACCAATAATACATCTAAGGGGCTCATCGAGAAAGGGGGCTTTCTTTTAGTAAATATACTAAAATTGTCGAGGTATGGTAAAATAGAATGTACTTCCTTCATCTACTGCTGATTTCACCCATATCTTACCTCCGTGACGTTCAACGATTTTTTTAGAAATAGCAAGGCCTATTCCTGTTCCCGAATATCTCTCATCGCGATGAAGCCTTTGAAAGATGACAAATATTTTTTCGAAGAAGCCTGTTTCAATTCCTATTCCATTATCTGAAACAGAAAGCAACCAATCCTGCTTTCTTTTTTCTGCGGTAACATTTATTACAGGTGGTATTCCTTCTCTGTGATATTTCAGCGAATTCCCTATCAGGTTGGATAAAACCTGTCTCAACGGGGTTTTCGCAGCTTTAATAACAGGTAGCTCTCCATAATTTACTATAGCCGATTTTTCGTCAATGGAAACCTGAAAAGAAGAGATTATTTCATCAAGAAGTTCATTCAGGTTGATAAGATTAATTTTAAATTTATTCCTGCCGGCCCGCGAGTATTCCAGAAGATCCAACAAGATGTGCCTCATCCTTGTTGCACCGTCAAAAGCATAGTGGATATAGGTTTGAGCCTTCTCATCTAACTCGTCATTATATTTTTTCTGAAGCTGCGATAGAAACCCTGTCACCATCCTTAAAGGCTCCTGTAAATCGTGGGAAGCAATGTAGGCAAACTGTTCCAGCTCCCGATTAGCTGCAACAAGTTCTTCGGCTCTTTGTTGAAGGTCATTATTCAAATCTTGAAGTGTGCTCTCCTTTTCTTTCAGGTTATTTCTATACTCCAGCAGTTCAATATTAGCCTTTTTAAGGGGAGTAACATCACTACCAAATATGTGGAGAGCATCTTCCTCAGCCTGAAACAAAGCAAGGTTCCAGGCTATCCACTTCCAGTTTCCTTCTATATCGCAAAATCTTGTCTGAATCTCTCCTGAGAAAATGCCCTCCTTTTTATCTTCAATGGCTTTCAAAAATGAAGCCCTCTCCTCTTGATGAATAAAGTTGTTTAAAGGTGTCTTTAGGAGGTGCTCCTCCTTATATCCAAACAAGCTGGTAAATACAGGGTTCACCTTTTTAAGATATCCGTCTCCTCCTAAAACCGCCAACAGGTTAGGAGACTGCGTAAACATATTATTCAGATTTTCTTCCGTAAACTTTCTATTAATACCTACGGCTATTTGTACAGCAATCCTGGATAAAATCCGGGCAAGCTCCATTTCCCGATGCTTAGTTTCCTTTCCGTAAAATGTAAGTACAGCTATAACCTCATCTTTCAGAATAACAGGAACGGCAACGCCTAAAAGTGAACTATTCTTATCCAGCAGTGCTCTACGGTAAAAGCGTTCATCATTTTGCAGGTCAGGCCATATCTCAACAGCCTGAGACTCCCAGGCAGTACCGGGCAAGCCTTTTCCAAAATCAAAAGCCTTAATCTCTTCTGTGAATTTAGACTGCCATATTACAGGGTTATACTCTGCAATTTTTCTAATATGGGTTCTATCAAAGCCCACTTCCCAGGCTTCTCCGGTGTCGAAATTCAGGTATTCAGAAATAGTTTTAATTGTATCTGTCAATCCTTGCTTGAGATCAAACGCCAGGCTTAGTACTTTTATTACCTGATGGATCAAATTCCTCTCTTTCTCAAGCTGATAGGTTTCGGTTATATTTCTGGCAATTCCTACAAGACCATCTACTCCTTTGTTCCTCGTTTTAAGTGGTACTTTTGTTAAAAGAACCACCTCAGGGTTTTGCTTGAAATCATAAATAAAATCCTGCCTGTTTATAACCGGAACCCCGGAATTCATCACCTTTTCGTTATCATCGATTACCTTTTCGGCTTCAGAATGAATAAAGTAGTCTTTAGGTTTGAGCTTTAGCACCTCAGCCTCCCTTGTCTTACCAAGATAATCCTGATAGAATTTTTTATTAGTGAGAATTAATTCGTGATTTCGGTTAACCACAAAAATATAATCGGGAATATTATCTATAATTGCCCGAAGCATATTTCTTTCCCTTACTAACTTTTCCTCTTTTTCTTTTAATTCTGAAGCATCTTTAGCCACACAATAAGTGAGATGATCTTTTTCATCCCATTTTGCTGACCATATAAGGGGAACAAGGGTACCATCTTTTTTTACATAGCGATTTGAGAAATCGGTCTTTTCAGCTCCATTCTGAATTTCATTGTTAGCCTCAAGAGTTTTCTCAATATCAGGTTCATATACAAAATCAACATACTTTTTCCCCACAAGTTCCTTTGGACTATAGCCCAATACTTTCCTACTGGCTTCACTCACCTCCAGGAATTCACCTTCAGCACTAATAGTACAAATCACATCTAAAGACTGATTCAAAATATTCTGAATACGATGCTGGCTTTCTCTTGCCCTGGCTTTATGCTCCTCGTCAAGAGTAATATCCTGGGCAATACCGAATACGCCTGTTATTCCTTCCTGGGTAATTAAAGGGAAGTTTGTGATATTAAGAATTCTGAAGTTATTCTTTATGCTCCGAAAGCTTGTATTATAATTTAAAACTTCTCCAGATTTAGCTCTTTCAAAATTAGAGAAAACCATCGCCTGATCTTCTTTTGGGATAAGTTTACTAAAATGACTATTTAATAGTTCTGCTTCTGATGTTTCACTTAAACTCACAGCCCTGTCATTCACGCTCAAAAAGTTGCCATTAAGATCGAAAGAATAAACGGCATCGGGATAATTTTCGAACAGGGATTCGAAAATATCTGTAGTTTCCTTAAGCTTCTGCTCTTGCTCCCTTTGTAACGAAATATCAATAAGCATTGTACTGGTAACATCCTCTCCAAATAAATCGGTATAGATATTAGAATATATCTGAACCGGAAATTTGGTACCATCCTTTCGAATCCCCGTTAATTCGCCACTAACGCTTCTTTCTCTTTTCCTTACCTCAACCAGCTTTTCAAGCCTGCCGTCACCAAGATCAAACAAGCCGGCACGGCCCGTGTTTTTTATCTCTTCAATGGAATAGCCAAACATTTCTAGGCCGGCAGCATTGACGTCCAGGATTTCGCCGGTGGGTAGTGTAAAGAACACGCCTATAGAAGTATTATCAAAGACTCCTTTAATATCTGAATTAATCTCTCTAAGAAATAGTTTTGGAGGTTCTGTACTTAAGGTAAGGTTCAGGGATGAAGTCCTATGGGTTTCATTATCCAGCACGGGGATAAAATTAAAATACACAAAGGTATTGTTCTTTGGAACCGAAAAACTCCCCTTGATACTATGTCCTGAAAATGCCGCAGTGAACTTTTCTCCAAAAGAGACTAATTCAGAATCTTTCACAATATCAAACAAAAGGTCTCCCCTCTCCAAATCTATTTGAAAATAACCGGAGAGAAAGTCCCTAGTTTTTGTATCTATTTGATTAATCCGGCCATTTTTTCCAACATTAAGAACAAATTTTCTGTCTTTACCGACCTGCTTTGTCTGAGAAACAATGTTCTCAATTCTTTTTGTTCTGTTATCTGCTGATGTGGATTCCGCCATTAACCCTAAGGATTTGAAGATTTATTTCTTACAACAACTTTCTGCTGAGTCTTACTCCAACACCAAAATTGGGAGAATCATCAGAAATAAAATCAGACCCTAAAAGTAAATTAAGGTCTACGACATTTCTAAACAACTCCACATCTAAATAAGTAGAAAGAATATTATTCTTAGCAGCAGCACTTCCTCCTTTCACTCCATAATTCTTCCTATAGCTTAAAAGCAATTTGTAAGGGAAGTTAGACCAGGCCTTGCCAGATATACCCAGATGATGTACAAGAACCGTATTATTAGCTACCCTAAAACGGTCTTCATCTAAGGTAATGAACGGAACTCCTAATATCCTATTTTCATATGTCCACCCAGACCTGTACAGATTATTATTAAAATAATTATCTCTCCCATCGGAGGTTGGACTAGCAGCACTCTGGTTTTTTGTATAATACAACTCATACATCAAGGCGGTCACCCATTTCTCCTGATGGATATCTTCTATATATATTCCATATCGACCATCGGGAGTATTTCGCAAAACACGACCGGAACCATCCTCAAACAAGTGATTGTAAAGCAACTGAACCTTATATCCTGCCAATTGGGTATCAAGATAAATTTCATAGCTTCCAAGATGATTTCCTAAGGCATTAGCTTCCTGCCCGTCAACTGAATCATCTCCTTCCTTCCCGGTAAAGATATTCAGGTAATCATCAAAGCCAGCAGGCAATTTTCCAAAATCGGGTGAAGTTCCTCCCCATTGCACAAAATGTTGTAACCCGGCAGTAATCTGAAATTTCCCGGATGCCTTGTAAACTAGATGAAGACTTTTATGATGAATTCGCGTATCATCAACATACCTTTCATCATCGGTAAGGTATTCAGCCAAAGATGCCTTGAACCCGACACCATCTTTTCCATTTAAAAAAACAGGTTCAGGAGTATAAACCTGTAAACCCGGCAGAGGCCTTGCGTTTAATGACCATAGAATATTTTGATTAGTCGCACTAAGACCGCGATATAATTCTGGTTTTTGTTTTCTCCCGGCAATAACGCTAAATAAGATTGTATTGAAGGAAACATAAGATTCATCCAGCTGAAATTCATCAGTAAAACCATCCTGATATAAACCTCCTGCACCAAGCTCAAAATACGTTGTATTCGAAAGATAATATTTGGCAGAAGCATTTAACCATCCTGAAATATTAGTTTTCTCATCTATTCTGCCTCTTTGATTACTGTGAAGCCAGAACGGAGATGTTTCTTTACTGAAAAACAATCCTTCTGAATTAACCTCAGCCGAATATTGAAATTGTTGAGCATTTAAATGAAAGAAAGAAATAAGAAAGAAAAAATAGAGTAGTTTTATTTTCATATAGGCTTTGTTAGTAGATTCTGGAGTTAATTTGAGTTAAAAATATGTAATTTTGTGTTGTAATTACAGTTAGATGATATCGATTTTTCAGAAAAATAAATACTTATCCGATTATTTAGAAGGTTTTACCGATTTTCACAACCATATATTACCGGGAATTGATGACGGAGCTGCAACCATTCAGGACTCTCTGGACATAATTAAAGAATTTGGAGAAATTGGAGTGAAAAATTTTGTCGCCACCCCGCATGTTATGGGTGAGTTTTATCCTAATGAGCCAGGAACAATTAAAAATGCACTTAGCATTTTAAAAAAAGAAATTCCGGAAAATGTTGCGATTAGTGCTTCAGGGGAATATATGATGGATCAGTTCTTAATCGAACAGTTAGAAAATGAGAATGTAACCCCACTAGTAGATAAGAAGGTTTTGGTTGAAATGTCTTATTTCCAAGCTCCCATTAATTTAAACGAAATTTTATTTAAGCTTCAGAATAGTTCTTTTCAACCTATACTGGCCCACCCTGAAAGGTATGCATTCTTCCATACCAGGGATCTCGCCAAGTATGAAGACCTTAAGGAAAGGGGATGTACATTTCAATTAAACATGCTTTCGCTTACACCTCATTACGGAGGTAATATGCAAAAAGTTGCTTATAAATTACTAGAAACTAATATGATCGATTTTATAAGCAGCGATGCACATAAAGTCGCTCATCTTGAAAAGATTAAAAATATCAAACTATCTAAAAAACAAGGCAAATTAATTGAACCTGTAATAGAAAAAAGTAAGGCCTTATTTTCATAAGGCCTTTTATTTAATTCCTGGATTTTCCAAATTTGTTCCTGAAGCGTTCCCATCTACTTGGCTCATCTACTCCATATCCGTATCCATATCCATAGGAATAACCATAATTAGCTCCATAGGAGAATTTAGAGTAATCTACATCATTCAGTATAATCGCCGGACTCTTGATTTTTCCTTGCTGCTTAAGATCTTTTGGGAAATCAAGCATTTTTTTATCAGTAAGATCTGCTCTTACAACATAAAGTGTTGTATCTGCCAACGGACTAATCAGAAGTGTATCCGTAACGATCATTGTAGGAGCTGTATCTACAAGAACGAAATCATATTTTTGGGCAGCATACTCCAGAAGCTTTTCAATCCTGTCATTCATTAATAGTTCTGCAGGATTAGGAGGGATAGCACCGGAAAGTACCATATCCACTTTAATCCCTTTGTCATTTTCCTTAGAGATTATTTGCTCTTCAGTAATTTCATAATCATATAAATAATCTGAAAGTCCCTTTTCACTGGCATAATCCAACTCTCCGTAGCGGTGTAGTTTCGGGTTCCTTATATCTGCTCCAACTAAGAGCACTTTTTTGCCTGTACTGGCAAGAGTTCTAGCCATATTATAGGAAACAAATGTTTTTCCTTCCCCTTTAACTGTAGAGGTTACAAATATTATCTCCCCTCTGTCTTTATCTTTATTCTGAAGCAAATAAGCAAGATTTGTCCGAAGAATCCGGAATGATTCTGCCAATGGAGATCGATCATTCACCTCAATTTGCTCATTCTGCCCGGGAGAAATTCTGGGCACCTCACCTATAAAGGGAATATGTTTAATTAAAGGATGAAGATCTCCTTTATGATGAACCTTAGTGTCCAGCATATTCTTAATAAAAATGATAAGAATAGGAATAATTAAACCAATTAAGAAGCCCCCAACCAAAATCAACCAAGGTTTAGGGTCAACAGGTTCATTAATAGTATAAGCAGAATCAATTACCCTAGCCACTGATGCTGTAGCTGCAAAAGAAATTGCCGCCTCTTCTCTCCGCTGCAATAAAAATAAATATAACTGCTCTTTTATTTGTTGCTGACGTTCAATGCTTCGCATTCCTTTTTCCAAGCCGGGAAAATTACTAAATTTCCCTTGCGCAATATTCTCCCTTTGATTAAGCTCCCTAAGTTGAACCCTTATAGAACGCTTTGTACTTTCTATATTTTCAAAAAGATTTTCTCTAAGACTATCTAATTGTTCAGTAATAGTCTGTACTGCCGGATTTTTTTCTGTACCTCCCTTAAGATACATATTACGCTCCATAACCAGTGTGTTATAAGAGTTCACAAGTCCGGAAATACCTCCCTCACTTATTCCCACATCTGGGAGTAACTCATAAGCTCCTTGCTTTCTAAGCAAGTCTTCTATAGAAGCAATTAACTCCAATTGGGTTTCAAGCTTGAAAATCTCTTGTTCTGCTGCAGAAAATTTTGACTGGAATTCCGAAGCACCGGAAGAAACATCCATAATCCGGTTTTCTCTTTTAAATTCAGCGATACCAACTTCTACTGAGTCAAGTTCAGTTGTAATCATCTCCAAACGTTCTTGGATAAATGATGTGGTGTTTTCAGCAACTTCTTGCTTATTTTTAACCCCCTCTTCATTAAAGCGTTGCATTAACTTATTTAAAAAATCCTCCGATCTTTTACTGGATTCCTGAATGATATTTAAAGTTAAAATATCTTTTGCCTGTCCCTTTTGTGCAACCTGAAGTTTAGAAATATAATGATTGGCAACTTCTCTTAATGGATGTATTTGTATATTAACCGTTTTGGTTTTCCTAAATGTTCCTTCTTCTTCTCCTGATTTTGGCAGAATTGTAAATTTTAAGTTATCCAATTCAATTACTTCACCTATTTCATGCGTATTTGAGTAATTGGCCGAACGATCTTCTAACTTAAAAGAGGTGTCAGACAGTGGTGTGACAAATAAGTTTTTTGAAGTTTGATGAACCAAGGAATCTGGCGTAATAAACTCAATCAAAACAGGACTGCTTTTATAAGCCTCTACGGTAATAACATTCCCTTCAATAAAGTAAATCACATTATGATCTAATTCATCAACAACACTCTCTACAAGCTGTTTAGACTTCAGTTTTTCTATATCACTCTGAAGCCCTTCTTCTGATAAAGAAAATATTGCTCCCCCCCCGGAAGGCAAAGCGCTCATAGCATTATTCTTCTGGTCATCCACTATCAGCATCGTAGCCTGGGTATTGAACTTTGGAATTGTATAGCGGTTATATAAATAGGCGATAAGCCCACCTAATAAAAGTCCAAGAACTAACCATTTCCAATGAGCTAAATATTTATAAATTTCAGCTTTAAGATCAAATGTAGATTCTTCCTTTTCCTCATTAAAGTCATTAAGTTCTTCCATACATTAGAGGCTATTTATAAGTAGATACAGACTTATAATTGTTGTTCCTATCGAAATTATCCCTTGATAACTAGTGAAAAATCCAGCTGATTTTACAGCCCTGTAACTTGGTTCCACATATACCAAATCATTTTGTTTCAGGTAAAAGTAAGGACTATCGAATAAATCGGTTTCAGTCATATCTATGGAACCTACACTTTTCACTCCATTTACTTCCCTAATAACAGTTATATTTTGTCTTCGCCCATCATAAGTTACATCACCGACCATTGCTAATAGTTCGGGCATTGTTACTCTCCCATCTGTAATTTGCACCCTGCCAGGGCTGCCAACCTCTCCCAGTACCGTAACACTGAAATTTACAATTCTCACGTCCACCACAGGATCCTTAACATATTCCGAAATTTGTTTTTGAAATTTGTTTTGGATTTCACCACGAGTCATCCCGCCTACCTGAACAGTACCTAAAACTGGAAATTGAATAGCTCCCTCAGGACTCACCAGATATCCGGTAAGTGACAAATTTTGTCCTCCGCCTCCACCTGAGCCTTGTTGGCCAGTTTTCATTTGGAAAGGAGCTACAATCTCTTCATTAACGGAAGATGAAGAAACGTTTATTCGAAGCACATCATTCGGCTGAATAACCGGTTCATAATCTAGTAAGTTTTCTTTCCCTTCGAGGGATTTTGAATTCTCAAAATAAACTATTTCTTCTTTAGTAGCACAACTAAAAACACTGAATACAAAAATTACAAGTAGGCTTAGTTTTATTGTCTTTCTTAACATATTGATTCCTATCAAACCACCTCTTCTTTATTATCGAGGCTTTCAAATAATGAGTTATTACTCTTAAATTCAGGGATTAAAACTTTTAATTTGGCAACGACCCTATCCGCCTTTAATTTATTAGCAGATTTAATAATATTTTCTATCTGATCACTTACGTGCGCATAATCTCTTACAACATCTTGCCCTATCATTATCTTTTTATGATGTGTCGGAAGGGTTTTACATTCATCATTGAGAAGCTCCTCATATAGCTTCTCTCCGGGTCTCAATCCGGTAATCCTTACTTTTATATGTTTATCTGGCTCATATCCGGCAAGTTTAATCATTTTTATGGCTAAATCCATAATTTTTACTGGCTCGCCCATATCAAAAACGAATATTTCACCACCTTTCCCCATAGCTCCAGCTTCCAATACAAGTTGACAAGCTTCAGGGATAGTCATAAAATACCGAATAATATCCGGGTGGGTTATTGTGACCGGGCCTCCTTTTTCAATTTGTTTTTTAAATAAAGGCACTACAGAACCATTAGAACCAAGTACATTCCCAAACCTGGTGGTGATAAACCTTGTCACTTCATTGCCTGATTTGGCTTGATTGTGATATAAGGATTGCACATACATTTCGGCAGCCCTCTTAGATGCTCCCATCACATTGGTAGGATTGACGGCTTTATCTGTGGAAACCATTACAAAATGAGCTGCATTATATTTAAGTGCTAAATCTGCAAGATTCTTTGTTCCCTGAATATTCACAAAAATTGCCTCGTGAGGGTTCTCTTCCATCATAGGAACGTGTTTATAGGCAGCTGCATGATAAATTACGTCTATGTTATGGTTTTGGAACATCAATTCAAGACGCTTCTGATTGCCTACATCACATATAATACATTTATAAGGTAGGTCAGGGAACTTGGTCTCTATTTCCAGTCTCAAATTATGTAAAGGTGTTTCCGCCTGATCGAGAATTATAAGTTTTTTGGGATTATAATCGGCTACCTGTCTTACGATTTCACTCCCGATAGACCCTGCCGCACCGGTAACCAAAATAGTCTTTCCGGTAAGCTGATCAATTTTATTCTGCACATCCAGCTTAATCGGTTCTCTCTCTAACAGATCCTCTATCTGTAAAGTCTTAATTTTTGGAGCAATATCTTCCTTTTCTCCATAGGTAGAGACGATCGGGGCATTATAAACCTTAATATTATTTTCAAGACAATCTTCTACGATACCGAACTTTTCTTCTGCAGTAAAGTTATTTTCAGATAGTATCAAGGCATCCGCACCTAATGATTTTAACTGTTTATGAACTTTATTCCTATAACTTCTTACAGGCTTGTCTAACAAACGTATACTTTTATTATGCTGCTGTTGTGTAAGAAAACCAACAATCTTAAAACGTTTAGGATGTTCAATATCCAAAGCTCCGGCAATAGAAATAGCATTTTCGTCTGCTCCCAAAATAGCAGCACTTATAAGACCTTCGTTTCTTTGAACCAATTTAAAGTATTCATATACCTGCTTAACTCCAAGTCTGAATAAAAACAGTAAAGAGAAAGATATCCACAAATTTATAAGAAGTCCACCTGCCAAAAATATCTTCTGCCCTATAACAAAATAGGTGATATAATTGATAAGCATCAGGGTGAAAAATGAACTTGAAGTAGCCAATAAAAGTTTTAAGGCATCAATATTTGATGAATACCTAATAATTCCAGCATAAGTTTTAAAAATATAGAAGTAAAAAACATTTACTGCAAGAATTATAAAAGCTTTATCATAAAACGTAAGAAGTGTATAATATTCAGGAGTAAGATCAGTAATTATCAGGATGGTCAGTAATGTTGATATTGCAACCAAGCTAATATCAATCAAAAACACAGCCCACCTTGGCAAATACTTTATATTCCTTAAATCCAAAGCATTTTCGGGGCCGGTCAATATATTCCTAAGAATATTTTGTAATTTACTCCTCATAACTAAGGCATTAAATTCTATTTGTTAAAGCAGGCCTTAATAGCGTTTTCAATTCTCCTCTTGTCTTCCTCTGATAAATTAGAACCAGAAGGCATACACAATCCGTTTTCGAATGCTCTCTCTGCCACTCCGGTCCCGTAGTAGGGAGCGTCTTTAAACACCGGTTGCATATGCATTGGCTTCCACAAAGGTCGGCATTCAATATTCTCTTTCTCTAATTCCTCCCTCAAGTATTCACGGGAAATTCCTTCTGTTTCCTTTTCATCTACCTGAATAACACTTAACCAATGGTTACTAAAATACCTTTCATCAGGTTCTGTTTGCACATTAACTCCCGTAATATCGGCAAATAAATTTAAATAAAATTGATTCATTTCCCTTCTGGCCGATACTCTATCATCTAAAACTTCCATTTGGCCTCTTCCAATCCCTGCACAAATATTACTCAATCTGTAATTGTAACCTATATGGCTATGCTGGTAATGTGGTGCCGCATCACGTGCCTGGGTAGCTAGAAAAACTGCTTTTTCCTTATGTCTAAGGTCTTTGGCAACCAATGCTCCACCTCCCGAAGTTGTAATGATCTTATTCCCGTTAAATGATAGAACAGCCAGTTCTCCAAATGTACCACAATTTAATCCATTGTAGGTACTTCCTAAAGATTCAGCACTATCTTCAACCACCGGAATTCCATATTTTTTGGCTACCTGGTGAACCTCTTCAACTTTATAGGGCATTCCGTACAAATGGACTGCAATAATCGCTTTAGGTTTATTCCCTTTTTCAATCCTGTCCTTGATCGCTATCTCTAACTGAACAGGACAAATATTTAATGTATCCTCCTCACTGTCCACAAAGACTGGTGTGGCCCCAACATATTTAATTGGATTTGCAGATGCAGCAAAGGTCATAGATTGACAAATAACCTCATCTCCACTTTTCACCCCTAATATAACCAGTGCAAGATGTAATGCTGCGGTACCTGAGCTTAAAGCTGCAACTTCAGACTCTTCATTGGCCTTTGAATTAAGAAATCTTTTAATATCCTCTTCAAAACCGGTAACATTAGGACCTAATGGTGCGATCCAGTTTTCCTTAAAGGCATCCCTGATATATTTCTGTTCATTCCCGCCCATGTGAGGAGAGGAAAGCCAAATTTTGTTTTTATGCATTCTCAAACTCTTTAAACTTTATTATTCTTCCCGGATTACCAACTACTACAGCTCCATCAGGAATATTTTCAATAATTACCGCTCCGGCTCCAATAGTAACCCATTTACCAATTTCTATACCCGGAATTATTGTGGCTCCGGCTCCGACCTGAGTTCCTTCACCTACCCTTACATTTCCGGTGATTACTGCACCCGGGGAAACATGTACAAAATCATCCAGAACCACATCGTGCTCTATAACACTTGCTGTATTCACAATACTGTGTTTACCAATACTTGCCGCCGCATTTACAGTAGCATTAGGCATTATAACGCTTCCTTCTGAAATAATAGCTGAAGAGGAAACAACCGCAGAATTGTGGCCCAAAAAAGACGCATAGGTTCCTTTAAAATTATTTGCTACTTTTTTCCTGATAGTGTTATTCCCAATAGCAAGAACTGTATCATAATTCAACACATCCCTGCTTAGGTTGTGGATTACCTGATGCCCTTCGAACTCTTTAAGGTTCTCGTTATCATCTAAAATGTACCCAAGTGTTGTATTATCAATAGAATTAATAATATCTGCAACCACTTTTCCGTGACCGCTGGCACCATAAATATTTATTCTCTTAATTCTTTCCATTAAATGGTTCTGTTGTTGCCATATTAGCAGTATTTATTCCTTCAGATAAAATTACTTTTTTTATGGTTAGAAAAAGTATTTTCAGATCCAGCATAAAAGATAAATTCTCCACGTACCAAACGTCAAATTCAAATTTTTGAGTCCAGCTTATAGCGTTTCTTCCATTTACCTGGGCCCATCCCGTAATACCGGGTTTTACTAGATGTCGCTTATATTGGCGTTCAGTATAAATCGGCAAATATTCGGGTAGTAGAGGTCTTGGGCCTATAAGACTCATCTCCCCCTTCAGAACATTGAATAATTGAGGGATTTCATCAATGGAGGTTTTTCTTACAAATTTGCCTATTGTGGTCAACCGTTCTGCATCCGGTAAGAGATTTCCTTTCGAATCCTTTTCATCAGTCATAGTTTTAAACTTCACTATTCTGAATATTTTGCCGTTTTTCCCGGGTCGTTGCTGAAAGAAAAACGGGTTCCCTTTATTCGCCAAAGCTAATAATATAACGATGATGAGTAATAACGGACTTAAAACTAAAAGTGCCGTAAATGCAATGAAAAAGTCGATTAATGGCTTAAATATTCTCTTATACATAAATACTGTTCCTGCTGCTATCTTAAGCAGCTTGAGCTGAAAAATTCAGCGCGCGAAGTTAGGATTTCATAATTTCAGATTCTAATTTTTTGTATTCTCTTAACAAAACTTCCCAGAATTCATTTCTATCATAGAACTTACAGATTTGTTCCCGGGAATTTTCTGATAATCGTTCCAGGTAATTCTTATTCTTTACAAATAATTCCATCGCTTCATAAAGTGCCTGCTCATTTTTAACAGGTACTATCACCCCATTCATTCCTTCTACAATAATTTCATTGCAGCCGTTGATATCGCTCACAATACTTGGCAAATTCATAGCTCCTGCCTGCATAACCACATTTGGAAAGCCTTCCCTGTAACTTGGAAAAGCTAATGCATCTGAAACAGAGAAATATGGCCTTACATCCTGTTGATATCCTGTTGTTACTATTTTCGGGTGACTTTTAATAGTTTCCATAGTATCCGGCATTAATGGATCCAGATTTTCCTCAAAAGGACCTACTAACAGTAAAGTTATATTTTTCTTTTCTCGCTGAAGTTTCGAAAATGATGCAACTAGCTCATTTATACCCTTTTCAGATACCAATCTCCCTATAAATATAAAAACAAAATCCTTCTCCGGAATATTCAACTCTTGTTTCAAAAGTGCTTTTTCCTGGTCACTATACTTATACGGATTAAAATACTCCGTATCAATACCATTAGAACTACCCTTCCCCAGCACTTTCAATTTTTCTTCAGAAGCAAACCCTTCATCCAATATCACTTCTTTTAGCCCTCTTGAATTAGGATAAACCTTTGTAGCCAGAGAATAGGTTATTCTCTCAACTTCATCGAGAACCTTCCTCTTTAAGCCTGTGGTTTCCATTAGAGGCAAACCGGCAACGGTATGTAGTCTGATAGGAACCCCTGCCATTTTTGAAGCAAGCATACCGATAATTCCGGCCTTTGGAGTATGGGTATGTACTATTAAAGGTTTTTCCCTTTTAAAAAAGGAATAAAGTCTAAACAGGGCCTTCAAATCTGTAACGGGGGTTATTTCACGGGTAAGATTAACCCAAAATGTATTTACTCTATTATCCTTTCCATACTGCTCCAGTCTTTCCTTCTCTGCGGCTATGGCAGTTACCTCATAATACTGGCTCATATAGGTAAGTTGCCCCTCCAGAAGTTTTTCAAGCGAAAGAGGAATAGTAGTTATTCGAACTAGTTTCGACATTTGTTAAATTTACTTTGACAAAACTAAACTTTTTGAATAGGATTTATCTGAAAGTATTGTTAATGAAAAAGGGCATATGATCATATGCCCTTTTTCATTATTTTTCTCTTATTATGTTTTAATCAGGAACAACTCTAATTGTTAACTCTACTGAATCGGTACAATCTCCATCTGATATTGTATAGGTAGTTGTATAATCTCCCGTAGGGTCATCAGTTTCATTGAATGCATTTATAAGATCCCAGATGGAGGGGTCAAAAGTTCCATTTCTTGGAACTCCTTCCGCTAAAAGGCTCAAATAAAGTTTTCTCACCTCATCCCAGCTAGGTAAGGCAGCAGCTTCAGACTGAGTCATAATTTTCATATTATCAGGCCCTGCATTTACTCCTGTACAAATTGGGTCCTGCTGCTTATCGGGAATAACATTTACTGTCAGTTGAACTGAATCTGTACAATCTCCGTCTGATATTGTATAAGTAGTGGCATACTCACCTACAGGATTTTCTAAAGCATTAAATGCATTTATTAAATCCCAAATGGAGGGATCAAAAGCACCATCTCTGGGAACACCTTTTGCCAACAAGCTCAGGTAAAGCTTTCTGACTTCATCCCAGCTTTCAATAGCTCTGGCAACAGATACTTCAAGACTCATTGAATTGTCAGGACCGGCATCTACATTATCACATACAGGTTCCTGTTGTTGATCTGGAACTACAATAATTGTTAATTCTACAGAATCAGAACATTGATCTCCTGTTAAAGAATAAGTGGTTGTATATTCTCCTAAAGGATTATCAGCCTCATTAAAAGCATCTATAAGGTTCCAAATTGATGGATCAAAGGTACCACCCCTGGAGACTCCGGCTGGCAAAAGGCTTAAGTAAAGTTTCCTAACCTCATCCCAGCTCTCTATAGCTGATGCTTCCGAAAGAGTCAAAGTTTTAGAATTATCTGGGCCCGCACACCCGTCATTTATTGACGAATTTATCTCTTGGGCGTCCTTTAAAGAAATTTCTTCATCAACAGGATCTACGGAACAGGATGTAATTAGTGTCCCAATTATTAACGCGTAAAGTAATTTTGATTTCATAGCAATCCGGATTTAAAATGGTTATACATAAATTTACCATTTAAAAACCCTTGAATTATCGCTATTCGTTATGTGGTACAAATACTTGTTAAAGCAATTGATTATTAGTACTTTAAACTTTCTTTTGGAGGAATTAGTAAAAATTTAGTACTATCAATTAATCTAATCTGCAATAACTCTCAAAGTTAATTCTGCTGAGTCTGAACAGTCCCCGCTTCCCAAGCTGTAAGTTGTAGTATAGTCTCCTAATTGAGACGACCTGCTTTCATCATAAAACATATCTATTAGATCCCAAATACTCGGCTCATAAGTCCCAGAGTTTCGGTCTACCCCCTCATCCAACATCCCGGCATATACTTTTCTTACTTCGTCCCAACTAGGTAAAGCTGTGACTTCTGAAAGGGTCATTTCCCTTATCTGATCCTTTCCTGCATAAAATGAAAACTCTGTAACGCCGTACTCAAAATATGTCCAATTCCCATCCCCGGAAATTATATCTCCGGCCCAACCTTCATAGCTGTCATCTGACGATTCAAACTCAACATAAGCCGCTATAAAAAAGTTTTCAGGAAGTTCAGCCAGTGAAAATTTTGCTTTGTTTTCATTTACGCCTTCCTTAAATTTTTTCTTATAATCAGCTCTTCCGGGTATTAATCCCTTTTTGTTTTTTGGAAACTCCGCCCCAGAATTGGCGATGTAAATCTTCACCTCTTTAAGCAGAAAATCGTTTGCACTGCTTATCCTTACTACTAACTCATCATTATAGTTCCTAACTTGAGCGAAACCGGCTTGATCATATTCAAAAGAATGAATCACACATCCGTCCTTTTCAAATGTAAGGTTTAGCTCTTCAGGCTCTAACATATCTAACTCTTCTTCTGTACTACAAGAAATCATTGAAATCAATATAAATCCTAAGATTAAAAATCTTTTCATCGGAACACTTTTTAAGGTTAATTGATTGAAATATAGAAGAATACACACACCATTAAAAGAGCCGACACGTATTTTCGTTGAAAATCAAAATTGATCTGTTAAAATGCAGGGCTCCTTCTTTTTTCTTACAAAGAGGAATATTAAAATAATATTTACCTAACGAGTGTCTCAAAACCGGTATATTTGAGAATACTTTATTATTTCAATTTAGAATGAAAAAGAAATTAATCATTTATGGTGTCGGAAAGCTGGCCCAATATGTTCGATATGTTTTTGAAAATGACACTGATTATGATGTGATAGCATATTGCATAGAAGAAAAGCTTTTAGAATCAAATACATTTGACAATAAACCTTTAATTAATTTTGAACAACTGGGTGAATTATACGAAACTAAATCTGTTAATGTATTTATTGCAGTGGGTAACAATAAAATTAGAAAGCGTCTTTTTAAAGAAACTAAAGAAAAAGGGTATTCTTTGGCTAGCTATATTTCCTCAAAAGCTCAGTTCTGGCCGGATCTAATCACGGGTGAAAATGTGTTTATTGGAGAAGGTTCTGTAATACAGCCATTTGTTGAAATCGGTGATAACTCATATCTCATCTGTGCCAATATTGGACATCATTCTAAAATAGGAAACCACGCTCTTTTAAGCGTAACCACATTAGGAGGGAACACTCTTATTGGTGATCACTGTTTTTTAGGAATGAATTCTACCGTTAGACACAACATTCAAGTAGGAGAGTATTCGATAATAGGAATGAATGTAAATATAGAAAAAGACGCCAACCCATATTCCGTTTATTCTAATGGTGGCACAACCTTAAGAAAAATTGACTCGTCGAAACTTTTAGATCGAATCTTACTTTAATGAACTTTGAAGAATTTCAAAATATTTACCAACACACTCTTCCAGAGCATTTTAAAAACAGTGTTAGTTCAAAACCTTTAGTAAGCATCTGTGTTCAAACCTTTCAACATGCAAATTATATCTCTACCTGCCTGGATTCTTTACTTAATCAACAAGTAAATTTTGAATATGAAATATTGCTTGGGGAGGATAACTCTAATGATTCGACAAGAGATATTTGCATCACTTATGCAAAAAAATATCCAGATAAGATAAGATTATTTCTTCATCATAATGAGAATAAAATAAGAATAAACAATATACCTACAGGTAACTTTAATGCCCTTTATAACTTCTTTCAGGCACGGGGGAAATATATAGCATTTTGTGAAGGGGATGATTATTGGACAGATAAAAAGAAACTTCAAAAACAAGTAGATTTTCTAGAAAGTAATAGGGAGTACATTCTTACATTTCACCAGTATGAGGTTAATCTCTCTAAAAACCTAACAGAAAACCAAGAACAAAAATTAGATCAACAATTGTCTGATATAGAATCAAGGGATCTACAGTGTTTAATTTACCAACCTCTTCTTTCTACTGTTTGCTTCAGAAAACAATTCCAAGAACTTCCCTATCAATTAGGCGAAGTTATTAATGTAGATAGTTTTTTATTGAGTGTGTTAGGAGGGTTTGGAAAAGCTAAATTTATTAATAATATAAACCCTTCTGTGTATAGAAAACATAAAGGCGGTATCTGGACAAGCAAGGAAAGGGTGCAAAAACTTGAAATTAAGACATATACCTATAAGAAACTGATAGAGTACCATAAACAGCAAAAACAAAAAAGTACCGCAAAATGTTTAGAAAAGGAATTGAAGAATATTTATAGAATGCTTTTTATGCATTTTATGAAAAAGACCCGCATTATTTCAGCCCTTAAATTAACACATAAGATTTAATTAACCTCCGATCAAAAACTTTAAACGGAACCAAAACACTTTAACAATTGGTTTTACATAAATAGGATCTATAGCTAGGGCCTTTAAGTAATAATCTTTTGCTTTTAGTCTATTGCCATTTTTTTCATTCAGATACCCCATTAAATAATTAAATCGGCTATTTGAAAACTTATCCTCCAAATATTTTTCCTGATGCTTATTATATAAATATTTATTGGATATCAATTTATTCTTAATTTTACTGCTAGGCCGATCCTTAAACTTCATATAATAATCAAGAAAAACCTCATCAAGGATTTTAACCTTTAAATTTTTTAAATGAGAAACCCGAATACCTAGCTCGTAATTCTCCCCAAACAGCATGTTTTCGTCATAGCCTCCGGCTTCAAGAAAAATCTCCTTTCTATAGCATATACTACCGGCTAAAAAACTCGCCGTAATACAGTTATAAAGCTTTTCAAGCTTTTTGGGTTTCCAAATAGTATCTCCTGTAGGGGTTAACTTTAGCACTCCCCAAGATATAAGGTCATAATCGGAATAACCCGACTCTTTCAACCTGAAAAACAGATTGGTTCTTAAACTATCATCAGAATCAAGAAAAAGCAAATAGTTCCCCTTCGATAATTCAGCTCCCTTATTCCTGGCCGCTGAAACTCCTGAATTAGCCTGTCGGTGATAAGTAATCCTATCATCTTCCAAATAATCACGGACCAAAGAGGCAGTATCATCAGTGGAACCGTCATCTATAATAATTAATTCCCAATTTCCAGAAGTCTGATGAATTACGCTTTCTATAGCCCGCCACACGGTATGGGACCGATTATAAGTTGGTATTATAACAGAAATCTCACAAGCCATATATCGTTTTTATGCTTTTCTATGGATTTCATCCATAGTATAAGATTGAAATCCAAATCTTTCATTACAAAATTTGTAATGTTCTAATATTAATTCCAGTTCTCTTAAACTTTCTTCAGGGTCAGCACCAAAATTATGTGGATGCCACCATAGATGATAAATTTTACCCTCTTTTGCAGCTGTGGTAATTTCACTAAATATTCTTTTTATCCTACGTTTATCTAAAATTGACTTGCCTGAATAAGGTCTTAATAATCTACTCGCTGGTTGAACACTAAGATTATGGGTTTTACGTATTTCTGAGAAATGGTATGGTTTATCTTTTTTTCCAATATAGGCATCTCCGGTTCTAAAGATCTTTTGCATTAAGGTGTCTTTCTCAGTATCCTTCCAATACCAGATATTAGGGTTGGAACGGACACTAGTAATTCCTAAGTCACTACAAACCTTCAGGTAGTTTTCATTTAACTGATTCCGCGGAAAAACTAAAGAGCGTAGATTAGCTCCAAAACTATTAGCTTTTTCGATCGAAAGCTTAAGATCTTCCCTGAAACTTTCTAAATTTTGTCCTTCTTCTCGGCAATAATAATGTGAATAAGTATGGGTAGCTAACTCCTGATTTTCAGTTTCAATGATTTTTCCAATCAAATCCGGGGCAAAACACAGGTGTCCTGTATTCTGATTTTGAATAGAATCACCATATTTATAGGCTGATAGAAGGGTGTTTGTATAATTTGGTTTAATCTCAGGCTTACTAACATTCCATTCATCCCAATCTTTATTGAAAAGCATTCCTACTGTAGCCCATGTCGCATGTATACCATATCTTTCAAAATATCGAAGAATTTCCGGAATAACCTTTCTTGTATTGTTAAAGTAGTTTTCATATTGACTAAACTCTACTTTATCGAACACACCCCATAAAAGTTCAAAATCTAATGAAATAACTAAATCTCCGGATTTTTGTTGCATATAAAAATTTTAAAATTTTGAATAATCCCTTCAAGCTAATATGACGTAAGCAATCATCAATTGCCTATTACCAGTTCATCCTTAAGCTTTTGTTGTTTAATCTTTCTTCTTTTCCACATAATTTTATCATATTTCTTTTGGGCGAGGAAATAATAAATTACAAAAAATAGAAAATACATCACCATAGACTTTTGACGCATGATAATACCCAGATTCGACATCACAAAGGTCATAGCCAAAGAGGATAAGAAGAATACAGTCAAGCTCATTTTGACACTAATCGGAGATTTTTTTATAAATTTTAAAAACTTTTTATTTAAAATCTTTAAAAAGAGTAATAAGTAAATAAGGTTTTCTACAGAAACAATTAACCCCAAAATCCCGGGAGCATCCAAAAAAAGAGGCCGAAACCAAAAAGTGAACAGCTTTAAAGGTAAAGGATAAGCAGCCATGTTTACTCCCGACCCCGCATTATCTAGTTTATTTGAACGAGTTTCGGAAAAATCCTGAAAATCCTCTACAAGATCGTCAGACCCCTCCAAACCAGCAACAGCTAAAATTTGATCCTGAACCAACATTAAGCCACCTATCATCACAACATAAATCAAAAGCTTTTTCCCGAAAGAAATTTTTTCTTTACCAGTCATGTATCCCAGTACAGTCCCGACAGCAATAAAAAGAAAAACATGGGGCCTTATGAAATATATTATTAAAGATCCTATAATTAGGGTTATGAATCTTTTTTTAATATTGGTAATTGAATAAGCAAACATCATTAATCCAAGAAAAATAGGAGCTCCTTTCCCCAAAGAAGCAGTCCAAAAATGCATATTTGGTAAAAACAATATCAGAATTAAAAAATCAAAGTTTTTAAATACCCGGATCTTGATCGGTATATTTTCTCTAAAAAATAAATACGCAAACACAAAACCCAAATAACCGAACCATGCATACAGAACCATCATCATTTCATAATTGAAATTAAGATAGTTTATAAAAGGATAAGATAAAAAGTCAATAAACGTAGTACTGGTTCCAAAAAAGCTACTCCAACTCCGAGAAATCGATTGAGGCCTTAAAAAATACATATGCGAATCTGACCTATTCACTAATGCATAGACATAATAAACTCCGAAAAAAAGCAAGTGGTAAAAGTACAGCCCGTTCATTAATTTTTTTGAGAAAAAGGTATGTCTTTTACCCATAAAGCTAAATAGCCCTTGATTGATAAATAAAAGAGTAATAACTAATGCTAAAGCTCCAAACATTTAAAAAAGTTCTAAATCTCCAAGACTATATTCCCAGTTCTCATTGTTTAAAAAATAACTATCATCTAAATTCTCATCAATCCCTTTAAACGTTAAAATTGGTCCAAATTTCCCGGTAAAACTATAAAAGTTTAGAGATTCTCCTCCAGGGATATTAAAACTCACTAGGTTAACCCCCAATTCTTTAGTCCAATTTTTAACCTTCTTTTTAAGCGATTTCTTATTATAATCTGACGATAGTATTACCTCAGATATCCTTAGTTCCTTAAAATAAGTGTGTTTTTTAACGTATCCTGCAATAAAAAAACCGTTATTAAAGAAAACCTTGTACTTCTGCAATGGATTATTAACATATCTCCAATTCAGGTAAGACTCAGATTTAGGTGTAAATAATTTACCTGTTTTTTCCAGTTTTTCATTCCAATTATCAAAAAAATCCAATTTTATTTCATCATTCCAAACTACACCATACTTTTCTATGTTCTCCTTTTTACTCCAATAAAATGGATTTACAGGAAATACACCCACATTCAGTTTTCCTACTTCTTCCCATCCCATCTTAAGATAACCAGGTTTACTTTGTTTATTTGGCGTATTAAATACAAAATGATCACCATTATTAGCCGCTACTTCCAGTGCTTTTTTAGTCAGTTTTTTAAAAATCCCTTTCCCTTGATAATTTGGATGGGTTGCTGTATCTACTGCCCGGAAAGCTGAAAAAACCTGATTTCCTTCCTGCCATTTCCATCTCATAAAAGCCCTTACTCCAACCACTTCACCTCCTTCCTCGGCTAAAAGAACTAATGACCTCCCGAAAGGATTGTCTACATGCTTAAATCTCCATACTTCTTCAGTCTTTTTCGAAGAAGTCTCTCCCAAACTAGCTTTTAAAACTTTCAGTATTTCAGGTATATCTTTATTAACCGCTTCCCTAATTTCCATTATTTCTTTAATTTGCTTTTCAAATACCGGGTTTAATAATTAAGATAATGTGGTTATAAAAGATATAACCGATCTAGATATTGTTTTCATTTGTAGAACCTAACCTGCTTTGTTATTGAATATATCCTTATAATAATCTTCAAGTTCCTTCACCATCTTTTTTAAACTGAAGTTTTCCACAACCCTTCTCCTAGCAGCTTTTTTCATTTCAAATAACTTATTCTTATCATCTATCAAAACTTCAGTTAATGCCGAAAGTTTTTCCCACTCTTCAACATTGCAAATCAATCCATCTTTTTCGTTACGGATAACCTCCTTAATACCACCCGCATTGGTTGACACTATTGCACACTCCATACTCATAGCTTCCAGTAATGCTATTGGTAATCCTTCGAAGGAAGAACTCATCATAAAAATATCCATAGCTTCAAAATAAGGTCTAACCTCGGTTTTAAGCCCGGGAAAAAAAACCACATCATTCAATTCTAAGTCATCACATTCCTTCTTAATTTCTTGTTCCAAGGGTCCAGCTCCAACAATAATTCCATATACTTCCGGGTTATTATTATAAATTTCTTTAAAAGTCCGAAGCCACTCTACTAGTCTTTTCTGAAAACGAAAAACAGCCACGTTGCCAATTACTATTGCATTTTTTGGGATCCCCAACTTCTTTCTGACTTCTCCATTTTGAGTAATTTTAAAGCTATCCGTATTAACCCCGTTTAATAAAGTTTTCACGGGAATATCTGGTGCAATATTTTTTTGTATTGAATTAGATACATCCTGAGAAACGCCAAAAGCAAGAGTTTGGCTATTAAATGAATACTTATTAATCCTTTTGGTCACTTCATGATATCGCTCCTGCATATTATGCTCACTATATAATACCGGAATCCCTGTGATTTTGTGAACCATTCTTCCTACAAAACCGGCCCAGGGAAGATGACAATGGATAATATCAATATTATTATTCCTGCAATAAGAAATGATCTTGTTAAATTGGAAAAATAGTTTCAGATTATTCTTGGATTCAAAGCAATTTACTATACCTCCGGCATCCTGAATACTTTCTACCATTTGATCTTTCCAGGGTAGAAAATAAATATAATGGAACTCAAATTTTTCCTTATTATGAAGTTTCAATGTTTCAGGCAATAACATCTCTGCTCCTCCTCTGCCCAAAGATTTAATTATATGAAGTACTTTCATTTTTCCCATAAAGGATAAAGTTATTTTAATTGAGTATTAAGACAAGATTTTAAAAAGAATTAAGAATAATATAACAAAAACAGGATAGTCTACCTACTCCGTACTTCTTCGTACACCGCATTAAATTCTTTAACCAGAGTAGAGTTCATATAATTATTATCTACCATATTCTTTGCTCTATCAACCTTTAACCCGTCCTTATTCAGAAATGTGCGTGAAATAGCATTTACAAATTTTTCTACGTCATTTTTAGGTATAAGCTCACCTGTTTCCTTATTAACTATTTCAGAAACTCCTCCAACATTATATGCTATAACCGGGGTTCTACAATACATCGCTTCCAACAAAACGCCCGGAAGACCTTCAATTATGCTGGGTAAAACCAGAACATCTCCTGCTTTAATATAAGACAAAGGGTTATTGACAAAACCATAAAAACTAACCTTTTTGCTTAGATTATTAATTCTAACCAAGTTTTCAACTTCTTTGCGTAAAGGTCCATCCCCAATTAGGTGTAAATGGGCTTGTTCATCAATTTTTAAAAAATTTTCAAAAATCCTGATGAGTCCCTTATGATTTTTTTCAAAACTAAAACCTCCTACATGAATAATGTGTTTAACCCCTTGAGGTTTTAAACAAATTGGGGATATAGAGTCTATTTGTTCTAAACCTATAGGAATAACCCGGATCTTTCCTTTTAAAAATGGAAAATGATTAAGCAGGTCCAATTGTGAGGCTTGGGAAACCGATATAACCTGATCTATTGACTTATACAAAAAAGTATTAAATCCTTTTTGAAAAGTAGAATTTAAATATTGTCCCACTTCACTGGCATTTCTAAATACTATAGGCACATTCCACCTAAACATCAGTTTAGAGAATACAGCATATTTTAAGGTATCACCAGCATTTGCTTGAATAATGTCAGGTTTAAATTGATTTATAATCCTTGACAGTTTTTTCCAGGCTTTATAATCAAAAACCCGTTTATTCAAATTTCCATTTAAAGTTAAGATCTCATCTTCCCAAGACAAATCAGCATTTCCCGAAAAAACTGACACCAAAAGAACTTTTTGACCAATTTTGGTTTGCTTATTAGCTAACTGTGCCGCAAAGGTTTCTGCCCCCCTATTTTGCGGTTTTTGAATTAAATGAAGAACTCTAAGTTTGCTCTTACTTTTTTTTGCAATAAAATCGACATAGCTTTTTTCGTATTCCTGGGAAATATTTTCAATTTCAAATTGTTCAATTGCCCTTTTTCTGGCTTTGATTCCAAGATGTGTAAACTTTTGCGGGTTTTTCAATACCATAATTAATTTTTCACTAAGATCATCCACATCTCCCTTCTTGAAAATTATAGCAGTCTCCTCATTTACACATTCTAAGTTTTCTGGAATATCAGAAGCGAAAATAATTTTCTCTGCCATCATAGCTTCTATAAGAGCACCTGGCAATCCCTCTGAATAAGAAGGATAAACGAAGAAATCGGCCTGCTGCAGTAGCTTATTTATATTCTCTATCCTTCCTAAAAAAGTAATATTATTCTGTAGGTTTAATTTCTTTGTCTCTCTTTCTAATGAATTTCTATAAGGACCACTCCCAGCGAAGAGTAATTTCACATTTGGCACTTCATTTCTAACCTTGGATAATCCCCTAATTAAATCCATTTGCCCTTTCAGGGGGATTAATCTACTTACATTTAGGAGGTTTATTTTATTGGAATCCTTATAATTGACTCCTTTATGACATTCTTTTTCAGGTAAAAAGTCCTTACTGGCTCTTCCTCTGTGAATTACTTTTATTTTCTCATCTCGAATCCCTAAAGCATTACCTGTAACTTTTTTTATATGATGGGAATTCGAAATAAAATAATCTACATGTGGTGCCCATTTTTTATCTAAATTGAAAAAATAATTCAATTTAAGTCTGTCAATTAAATTTTTTTCTTTGTAACGTTCTGAAGAATAGGCATTACTTACGAAACTTCCTACTAAGCAAATTTCTGGGAATTGAATTTTTAGTTTTCTAGCAATTATCTCAGATCGAAATAATGTTGCATGCATTATATCAGGTCTTTCTTGGTTAAGAATAACCCTCAATTTATCAACGGCTTTGCTAAAGGCATATTTTTCAACTAAATCTAAGGAATACACTTTGACCCCTCTTTCTTCCAAAGTTGACTTAAGCATATCTCCCTGATATATATGCACAAAAACGGGCTGAGTATCTTTAAAGTTACTGGCTATTTCTACAAGACTCTTTTCTGCTCCATAGCCCTCCAAAGTATCAATCACGTATAAAACCTTTATTTTTGCCATATTAAATTAAAGTAAATGGAACTTAATCCCATTTTGTTTCTAAACATTCGTGGAATTTTGTCATCTCCACTCCTACAGATAAAAACAATTTTGTATTTTTAAAACACTAACCTTGTATTCTCAAAGTCTTCCTTCCAAATCACCTAAAGAAATTACAATATCTTCATTAAGTTTATAATTATTCTCTTTAAAAACAATTAGGGCTTTTTTGTGTGTGCTAGCGGCCAGAGGCTTTATATTTTCTGTAAAACTATTCAACAAAAAGTAAATAAAAACAGTTCCCTCCTTCCTTAGAATATATTGTAAAGCAGCCTGTATAAGTTTACTCTCGCCATAATAATCACAAAGAACAATTGTTTTAATTCCCTTAATTCTATCTATCCTGTAAACAATAATAGCTACAACGCTCCCCCCAGATAAAAGTTTTTTTATTTTATATATGGGGTCTTTATATCTCCATTGAATAAATTTCAGGGAGTTCCCAACCAAAAACTTACTCCCAGAATCTAGAATTTGACCGGAATTCTCATCCGGTTGGAGGTCCTTGAATAATCCTTTATTTCCTTTAAGACTTGGATTCAAAATTCCAAACTTATAAACATAATTATGCCCAGGCGGCTCTTTCCAACCTAATTTTAGGAACTCAGGATAACTGTTAGCGTTTGGATTCGCCAAAAGTATCTGGTAATCATTCTTATATTTCTCCAGACAAGCTACCATAAGTTTTTTGAAGATACCTTTCCCCCTCATTTCCGGAGAAGTACAAGCATCAAAGGGTCTGATACATTTCACACAATCCCCATTTTTATTGTAGAAATCATACCTCATGTAAAACAACACCCCCACAATTTCTCCCTTAAAAGTCGCAACCATAGAATATGATGTCCCAAATGGGTTTTCCAGATGCTTCCAAATGAGAAATTCTTTGCTATAAGCAGGTTGAAGATATTTTTGAATGAGACTAACAACTTCATCTATATCTTTAGCGTAGTCTATTGGTCTAAACTCTAACATAATCTTTTATATAATTCAAGCATATTTCGATTACTAGTCTCCTGTTTAAATTTGTTCTGATAGTTTTTAAGACTTTCCTTTTCAAAGTTTTTTCGTAATTCCGGAGACTCTCTTAACCTTATTATAGCATCCACCACTTGATCAGTCTCTTTTATATTCACCAATAGCCCATTTAAATCTTTTTGAACAACTTCCCTTAATACTTCTATATCATTTGTAATAATTGGTAATCCCGCAGACTGTGCTTCAATTAATGCACCTCCTAAGCCTTCAAATAGAGAGGAAAAAATAAATACATCTGCAATTGAAAAATATTCAGCTACATTATTTGAAAACCCGGCAAATTCGACAGTCGAATTTAAATTATGGTCTTTTACATATCTATTTAAGTTTGCTGTCTCACTACCCTCAACACCTATATTTATCAACTTAATATCTGTTCTTCCAAGCTCTTTCAATTTTTTCATAGCCTGAAGAAGAAATATTTGCCCTTTTTGATAATCTTGCCTGGCTACATTTAAAAGGACAAACTTATTAGGATCTCTTTTTCCCCTTATGTCAAGATCTAGCTCAAGCTTCTCTCTTCCCCGATATACTACAGTAATATCCTTAGGATTAATTTTTAAATGTTCAACATAATGATTCTTTACTGAGTTAGTGATACTGTGGAAATGATCCACAAAAACTTTGGCAGTATATTTATCTACCATCTTATAAATGGCAAGTAAATTTTGGTTAACCTTATTATCAAACTTCCTTTCTTTAGAATAGGTAGTATTAACTAGACTTTCTAAATGAGTGAACCTGGTAAAAGTTTTAGCAAACCTGGTTCTTAGGTTAGACTTAAATAAGATACTATGGACAAGATCAAATTTTCCTTTAGAAATTATCTCACCTATTTCCATTGATTGACCGAAAAAGGATTTTTTTTCGAGAAATGTGATTTTATACCCTTTGTCAATCATTTCCTGGTGAAACCCATTAGGATAAAAATAAAGACAAACTATTTCGAAAGAAACACCCTTCTTATCCAAATATTCACAAAGCACCTGAGTTGACCTTTCAGCTCCGCCTCCCCCGAGAGAATCAATAACGATTAAAAGTTTCATATTATCATTTTCTTAATTTACCTAAAGCCCTGGTTAAAGGAAGTATTTTACTGTGCCAGCCACTTAAAATAAACTTCAATTTCCAAATTGGTGTGGTATCATTTACTATAAGCCTAGAAATACGCAAAGGATTTAAGTGTCCCCTATTAATTTTGTGATCAAAAAGGAAAGCTAATTTTATGCCATGTTCCTTTAATTTTTTTTCAGCTTTGTCAGAAAAATTGCCATTGGGATAAGCAAAAGCCCGAGATGTGAATTTTAAGTCTTCTAGAATTGAGATAGAAGATTCTAGCTCTTCGTCTAGTTCTTCAAAAGTGCAATTATTAAACATGGGATGTGTATGGGAGTGGTTGGCTATGGTCATTCTATTATTACACATCTCTTCCAAGTCTGAAGTCGTAAGCTGTGAATAAATCATTGGAGGTTTATCAGACTTTTTTCTTAATTCTTCAAGGTATAACTCCCTTTTTTTATTATCCCAATTTTTAACTTCCCATACCTTCTTGTCCCCTGATTCTTTTCCTTGGTAGTACTCAATTTCATCCCACCAGAATGGATCATTAGTATTAATCAAATTTGTAATAATAAAGAATACAGCTGATGCTTTATACTTTAAAAGATATGGATAGGCATTCTTATAATTTGATAAATCTCCATCATCAAAGGTTATTAAAACTGGATTTTTAGGCAGACTCTTTTCTTTATAGAGGGCTTCAAAAAGTTCTCTATATTCAATGATATTATAATGTGCCTTAAGATGCTTTAATTGTTTCTCGAATTGAAAGCAATTCTGAACCTTATGATAAGCTAAAACACGTAATGTAACCGATTTTTTCAACAACCTATTTTTTTATTTAACTACACCATTCTCTAAGCCCATATTACCGAAGATTTTCTTCATATATATTTTTAACATAAACTCCACTACCATGATAATTATGAATTTTACAAGGGTTCCCTGAAACAACGGCTTTATCGGGAATATCACAGTTAACGTAACTTAGTGGTGCAATAAGGACATCATTCCCAATTTTTATTTTCCCTACCACTACCGCATTAGGTCCTATCCATACTCTATCTCCAATCTTTGGACAACCTTTAAGTCTTCCTCTACTTACATTTCCAATTGAGACCCCTTGAGCAACATTACAATTATCCCCAATTTCCACACCTTGATTGATTAGAATATTCCCATAATGGTTTAACCTAAACCCTTTTCCAATTCTGGCTCTTAAATAAATCTGTAAACCAAATTTCGATTTTAAGCAGTTAAACCAAATTCGGGCAATTAAGCCCAACAAACTTTTTTTTGTATAATTATTGCTAATCCTAAATAACACCATATATCTAAAACACGGCTGGATTAGAAATAATTTAATGAAATTTCTAAAGTTAAAAACGCCAGGATTATATCTTTGAAAGTCACTATGCAATTCAATCTTGCATTTACTTTTAATAAATTTCATGTCAATTAAATTTTAAATTTCATAAGCAATCTGTTTCTATAATATAAATTAGATTAAACACTTTGTATTCCTTTTATTGAATTTAAATAAAGTCTGGCTTTTAATACCATTCCGAAATAAATGCATTTATTTAATTACAGAAAATTTATCTGATTTAATATTATTAAAATATTTATATATCACATTTATATGTCCACGAAGTTGTTTGTATTTGATTTCTGACTCTGGAATATTTATCGCAATTACTTCCGATTCAGAATTTAAATAAAGAAGATTCAGAAGTACTGAACTATAAAAAGAACAGACTTTCCCAGGAATAACTTTGGCCATAATATATTCTTTCTCGAAGATATCCTTGAATTTTATAACTTCAAATTGGTCTCCTATTATTTCAATAATTTCAGAATCTTCCCTGGGATGAGGTATATAAATCAACTTTTTCTCCGGAAACATTTTACTTAATTGATTTATACTTTTAATATAGAATTCCTTTGAAGTAATCCCTATGTTAGGTAAGGGTTGACCAATAAAATAAATCAATTGGTCATTAATTTCCTTACTTTTCTTTAATTCTGATTCTCTTTTCATTACTACATAGGAATCCATTTCTCCAATTTCGTAAAGAGGCACAGGGGTTATATATTTTATTGATTCTAAAGTTGGTTTTTTAAACCCGAGTAATCGATGAAGCAATGGGTAATTGATTAACTCAAAATTACCAGCATTTCTAGCTTTAGCTACAGATATAATTTGCAACCCATCATATAATAAACACAAATTATTACTTTTCTCAAATTCAGCAACAATACTCAAATGATAAAGATTTAAATAGCTGCCAAAAAAAACATTCTGTATTTTTCTGTATCTCAGTTTAAGCTGTATCAACTTTATTTTAAATGAAATAGCTTTTAAATACTCACTATTAGAATTACCCGATGGAATATACCAAATATGAATTTTTTGCCAGGTAAGCTGACTTAAATATTTCAACATTTCTTTTTCCTCCTCCTGTTTCTTAACAGTAAGTATAAGAATAGAATCTTTAGGCACCAGGTTAGCCGCCAAGCTAACAAAGAAGGCCTGAGAAGGGGTTGATAAGATGAATAAAGATTTTGACATTTATATTCTAGGGTTTACCGACTAACAGAAATATCATTATGGATTTTCTTGATTGCATAATGATACGAGTTTTCGTTAACCATACTATCTTTTAAAAACTTTTTAATGTAGTTGTCATATGATTTATTATCAACGGAAAGGTCAGTGAGTGCTCCAGCCTCTCTTGAATCCATATCTATAACCGGCAAATTCAAAATATCTACGAAAGAAGCCATTGCAAGAGAGATTCTTTCAATGTCTTCAAATTTCCGGTCATTTAGTATTACTATAGGTTTTTTATAAAATGCCGCAAATCCTATTGAAGTACTAAAATGAGCAAATACAACACTTGAACTTTTTATTAATTCGTTAGTTCTGCCCCTTACCCTAGTATACCCTTTAAATTTGTCCGTTAGCTTTTCAGAATAGATTTCACTTTCAGGATGTTCCGCTATTATAATTTCTTCTAAATCCAATACATCCTTAAGTTTATTCAATGAGTTACGCAATTTTTCGTAATAGTGATCAAAATACTCGTCTGGCAACTGATTCTGGTAAGCTATTGGGAGTAACTGGTCAAGAAAAACACCTATTCTTTGCTTAGATTCATCAAAGGATCCTACCTTTAATATTTTATTTACGTCATCTGCATGGGCAATAATTATATTTTGCTTTTTTAAAGTCAAAGCAATTTTAAGGGGTAAGTCATAGTTAGTGCTGCATAAAAAGTAATCCGGAATAAGATAATTTCTTTTAAGTTTATAAATTTTTTGAAATAAAGAATAAAAATTACCATCTCTTCTGAAAGCAGCTCTTAAAACTCGTTTAAAAACATTTAATTTTTTATGCTGGACAGGGATAGTTTTTGTACGAAATCCTAAAACCTTATCCTGATCTCTAACCAATAATTTTAAACTTTCAAAAGCCTTGGTTAAATATTCATCATTACAAACATAAATTACAGGGGCAGAACCAAGATTCCCAACAAAGTCAATAATATCTTCTTTGGTATTACATTGTGTAATTAGATTATTCATGAATTCGTTATCACACGTAGCTTGACCACCATGCAATTTTGTTAGATCCAAAAGAGTAACATCATAACCCTTTTCAACCAGTTTATCCAATTCAAAAATTTCAAGGTGAGAGTTTCTCAATATTTTTGCAAAACAAAAAATCAATTTCATGCTAAATATTATTTCAATAAATTCATATTACCTAAAAGCCAGTATAGATCGATAACTTTTATTTTTTAGTAAAACCTTTATTTTTCTTGTCCATTTTAGTTCAGTATAATATGCCATCATAAAACTTAACAAATTAGATAGCACAACCGCGCCAAAAAATAGAACATATGAATTAACCGTCTGATTAAAAGTATTGAAAAGAAAAATTAGAATGCTATAATGGATTAAATACAAGGTAAAAGAATAATCCGCATTTAATTTAATTATTTGTCCTGCCAGTTTAGTGAAATTTCTATTTTGAAAAGCGTATATTGATATTCCGAAAATCCCTGTGATGCAAAGAGCAAAAATTGGATCGTATTCTTCTTTAACAACATAAAGCCTGAGAAGCGCAACTATTACTAAAAAAGCCGCTATAGAAATTATGTTCTTTTTAGAATGTTTAGATATGTTCCAAGACTTAAGAGAAAAGTAAACAGCAGCCCCAAATATCCAGTACAAAGTCAAACCATTTCCTCGACCTCCTATAAAATTAAATAAAGGTACAATAGAACATTTTATCAATATCAGCCACAAAAAAGCATTATTATTCTTGGAGGCCAGAAAAATATATCCAAAAAACATATAAATCCACCACTCTATAGCCAATGTCCAAAATGGCCTGGCTGATCCAAAACTGGTCACATTAAAACCTTCAAATATTTCGAAAACAGGAAAATCCTGAAGCATCAAAAGGTTACCAAATAAGGTGGTAATATCAAATGCACTTGTATATGCATACAAGTCAGGGTTTAAATAATTATTTAAAGAGTCACAAAGTAAAACAAATATTATTGCTGGAACAAATGCAGTATATATTCTTGAAAATCTGTCAATAAAATAATCTCTAAAACTATAATTATCTTTTCGGAATGTAGAATATGTTATTAAGAACCCCGAAAGCAAGAAAAAAATTAAAACTGCAATATTTTGAATTTTTGGGTAATGAAAATATTCGAATACATCAAATATAATCATCGCGTGACCAACTAAAACAGCCTGAGAACTTACCCCGCGAATTAAGTCTAATAAAATCGAGCTCCCTGGGGATAATTTAAATGCCATAAATCTTTTTGTTAAATGGCTGTCCAGCCACCGTCAACCATCAAATTATGACCTGTTATAAAACTTGCTTCATCAGAAAGAAGAAATGCAATTGGACCAGCCATTTCTTCCGGTTTGCCCAATCTTCTTAATAAGGACTTTTCACTGTATTTTTTTATGAAAGAAGGATGCTGTTTAGATTCATCTAAAACTCCTCCTGGAGAAACACAATTCACCCTCACAGTATAAGGGCCATAATAAGAAGCTAAATATCTCGTTAAGTTCACAATACCTCCTTTAACTGCAGCATATGCTGCAGGTGAAGTCCCTCCAAAATCTTCATACAATGAAAAATCATTTCCAACTACTCCATAAATTGACCCTATATTAACTATTGAGCCCGATTTTTGCTCTTTCATTATCTTAAGGGTTTGCTGACATAGATAAAATGTACTATTCAGTTGCATATCTACATTTTCTCTCCAGGAATCCAAAGAAACATTTTCAAAGTGCTCCCCCCAATCTGAAGTTCTGGGGTAGGCTAGGTTCACAAGTCCATCAATTCTTCCATAATTCGATACCATATGTGATATTAATTTATCAATACCATCTTCTTTTGTGATATCGCAACTAAAAAAATTATTTAAAGACAAGTCATCATTAATATCTACTGGGATTATAATAGCATTTTTAGAAACCAATTTCTTTACTACCTCTTTACCAATTAAACCATTAGAGCCCGTTACAATAATGATTTTATCATTTAATTCTTTAGACATAATTCTAATATTTTATAAGCAGTTAGAGAATTGTTTGTACTTGACTCTCCTTTAATTAAAATTTCATCAGTAAAATATTTCATTTGATCAAAATAGGTTTCGCCAATATCATAATCTGAGGCAAAAATCACCTCCCCATTCTTAGTTATTCTGTTAGCCAGCAGATCTACAAGGTAAGTTCCTTCTTGAGCCACAATTTCAAAAGTTCTTTTTGGATCTCTTCTGTAGTAGTTTAATATGATATTTGCACAAAACCCGTCATATTCCCATATGTAATTAGCATAATCAATTGCATCAATTGACAAGGATGAATTACTTTTAAACACAGCCCTTGAATTAACAGGTTCCCCTGCTATCCAATATAAATAATCTAACTCGTGTATAAGGTCTTTGTTTACTCCACCTCCCTGTTTTCTATTCGCACTATAAACTTTTCTATAATCTGTACCCGGCCTCCAATCCGGTAAATAAGATCCGCAATAAATGTTTATCTCATTTACTATTAAACTTGAGAAAAGTTCTTTCATCTTCTGGAGAGATTTTAAAAACCTCAAGTTACAGCCTATATAGCTGGGAATATCAGATTCCTCAATCTCCTGTACTATTTTTTGATATTCAGCACCAGTATCAGAAAAAAGAGGTTTTTCAATAAACAATGGCTTTTTATATTTCAACAAAGATTTAATTGTTCCTAAATGTTTAGAAGTAGGATTGGAAATCAAAAAGAAGTCATATTTATCAAAACCCTTTTCTTCATAAACATTTTTTACTCCATTGTAATTTTGGGAGTCATGAGACGAGCGGTAGGCATGGATATCAAAGTTTCCAATTTCATTTAATGCTGAAATATGTTTTTTTGCAATTGAGCCTAACCCAATGATTAATACTTTCATACCACAAATTCAAAGTCAAGATGGTTATTCTGAATCAAGAATTCCATAAAATAAAAATCTAAAGGATGGTCTAAGTCAAAACAAACATGAGACATCTTATAAATCAATGACTTATCCGTAATGGCTGTTGAATAGCCCTCCTTAAAAAAGTTTGAGCGATAAATATAAAATGAAGCATTCATATCGTAAACTTCAGGTGCAGATTGGCGTGTGAGAAACTCTCCTTTTTTAGATAATTCTACAAACTCACTATTTTTTTTTGCTTCGACCATATTGAAGTAAGGATTCCGGTTTGCAGGGCTCACGGAAAAAATATTCAAAGCATCCATATTACCTTTAAGTTTACTTTTTGCCTTTTCTAAATCCTCTACAGTTCTTAAAGGAGAAGTGACATCCAGGTCGATTATAAAATCATATTCTTTTTTTGTGAATTTTTCTGCAAAATTTAAAACATCTTTAATTGCATCTATTTTACCCGAAGAATCTGTGGCTAAATAATCAGGCCTTTTATAATTGGTATAGACCTTTTTGGAAATAGCGTTAACCTTATCTTCAATTTCCGAAGAATCGGTCGATAAAAAAATATCTGTATCTGGATTTCTTTCTGCGAACAACTCTGCTACTCTAATTGTATAATATATAAGAGGCTTCTTATTTAATTCTTTAATATTTTTACCAGGTATACCTTTTGAACCTCCACGGGCACAAATAGTAATTAAATTTTTCATAATTCTCTATATATGTTTTACAAATTCCTGGGCTTGTTTATAGTCCACAGGTTTTCCAATATCAATCCAATAGCCAAGTATTGGGTTATGGATAAGTTTACCTCCTTCTTTCACGAGGTTTTCCATCAATTCGGTGATATCATAAAACTCATTTTTAGGGATCTTGTCTATCAGTTTCTTTTTCAAGATATAAATACCCGCATTGGAATGATAAACATATGATGGTTTTTCCTTAAAGTCGATTACTTTATCTTCCTCAGTTTCAAATACGGCATAAGGAACATCTATCTTATATTCCATTGAAGCTACAGCCATATCTGCATCATTATTTACCAAATCAAGAAATAAGTCTTCAAAATCTACATCAGTAAATAAATCACTATTCATTAGAAGTACCTTATCAGTTTTAAATTCATCTACTAAAGATAAAGCTCCGGCAGTTCCAAGAGGTTCATCTTCCCAAATATACTCTATGCTTATTCCTTTACTGCTTCCGTCGCCAAAATATTCCTGAATTTGCTCCCCAAGATATTTAACTGATATATATATTTTTTTGATCCCAAAGGAAATCAATCTGTCAATATTATGCTCTATAATTGGTTTGTCCCCAAGAGGTAACATAGGTTTTGGAACCTTGTCGGTTAAAGGACTTAATCTTTTCCCTCTTCCTCCAGCCATTATCATACATTCTAATGGCAATATAGATTTGGTTCTATCCAGATCTATTATTCTTAGTAATTTCATTTCAGAATCAACAATAGGCAAGATCTTAATATCTTTTTTACGAAATAATTTCAAATCCAGAAAACCATCCTTTTCATATTCAAAAACAAAATTTTTATTACAAATGTCCCCAACAGTTTTCTGCAGATCTCCATCTTTAGCTAACGATCTTCTTATATCCCCATCTGTCAATGAGCCTAATAATTTTTTATTTCCATCTTCAACAAATAAAATTAGCCGACTCACATCTCTTATAGAGTTTAGCTTTATTAAAGCCTCCTTTATCGTTTTCTTTTCGTTAATAAGTATATTCTTTTGATTCATCTCCTAAAAATTAATATCATAAAATGGCTTTTTCAAATCTTCAATCTTGGCTTGCAAAATTACTTCCAGAATTTTATCAGAGGAATTCCCGTCACCATAGATCTGTTCCTGCTTCTGAATAGATTGCCGGAAATTAGGATTAAAAGCCTTTTCTATTGCTTTCGAAATTGCTTTTGAGTCTACTTCACTATGGATTACACTTTCTGAAGCAATCCTTCCCTTTTGCCGGTCTCCGATATCTATAGTAGGAATATTAAAAAAAGGAACTTCTAATATTCCACTAGAAGAATTCCCCAAAACAATATCTACATGTTTTAAAGCAGAAAGGTATTTAAGCTGTCCCATAGATTTAAAAGCAATTGCCTTAGGACTATGGTTAGAAACATACTCCTCTATCATTCTATTTATAACACGGCCTTCCTTATCTGAATTTGCATGTGTAAATATAAAACTAGTGTCTTCTAATTCATCCAAAGCTGTTAAGATACTTTCGAACTGAGAACTTGCTGTTTTGGTTTCCAGTGTTACAGGATGGTATGTAATAAGTATATTCCTTTTGTTTAAATCAAACCCTATTGCACTCTGAAACTCTTTTTTATTTAAAAGCTCTAACTCTTTAACGGAATCTAACCCTAGTGCTCCTACATTATATACTCGGTCTGGTGATTCTCCCAATTGAATTATCCGTTTTTTATACTTATTTGTAGAAGCAAAGTGTAAATAACTCATTTTGGTTATTGCATGCCGTAAACTTTCATCATAGGCTCCTTCAGTGGTTTCTCCCCCATGAATATGAGCAATAGGAATATTTGCTATGGTTGCCCCTGTTGCCGCAGCTAACATCTCAGATCTATCTCCTAAAATAATTATGAGGTCTGGAGAAATTTCTTCAAAGACCTCTGCAAAACTTATAAGGGCTAAACCTATAGATTTTGAAACTCCTACAGCACTGTCTGAAGATAATAAGCATTCTATTTTTTTATCAACTGTAAATCCTGAAGTTTCGATATCCTTTATGGTGTATCCAAACTCAGGTGACAAGTGCATTGCACAGGCTACAATCTGTAATTCTAATTCTGAATGATTTTTTATCTTCTCAAGCAATGGAGTTAATATTCCAAACTCAGCTCTTGTCCCAGTTATAACGGCTATTTTTCTCAAATTAATCTAATTCTATCAATTCGTCTTCCTTAAAGTCTCTATTAGCAGTTCGGCCTAACACACTGTCCCATTTCATAGGACTTATTCCATTTCCCGGGCGTTTTACGGTTAAGTTATTCTCATTAAATTTATCCCCCTTTTTAATCTCCTTCGAGGCAATAATACTCTTCCTTGCTATATCCTTATTCTTCATTTCAGATCTGGAGGGTTCTTTTTTACCACTTCCGGAAATGGCTTTTTCTATATTTCTTATAGACTCAACCATCAACTTTAATTCCTCGGGTTCCAATGACGCTCTATGGTCCGGCCCTGGTAAATTTCTATCCAACGTAAAATGTTTTTCTATCACTTTTGCTCCCAAAGCAACAGCAGCAATTGGAACTTCAATGCCTAAGGTGTGATCTGAATAGCCAATTCTAACACCCAGTTCCTTTCCTATTGTATTCATCGCCTTTAAATTTACATCATCCATAGGAGTTGGATACTCCGTATTACAATGCACAATTATGATGTTTTCCTTTTTCAATCCTTCATTCACAAGTACATTAAAAGCTTCAGTTACCTCCTGCATACTAGCCATTCCTGTTGACATAACTACAGGTTTGTTGAAACTGGCAATCTTTCTTAAATAAGGTAGGTTAGTGATTTCTCCGGAAGGTATTTTAAATAACTCGATGTTCAGTTTATTAAGAAACTCAAGAGTATTTAAATCGAATCCGGTCGAAAGAAACTTGATTCCCTTAGACTTACAATATTCAATTAGAATATTATGAGCATCCTCCGAAAGTTCCAGCTTCTTCAACATTTCATATTGAGAATCGTTATTTTCAGTATTACTATTTTGATATTCTGCTCTTTCCGCACTTTTAGTGACAAGCCCACTGGCTTTAAAAGTTTGAAATTTTACAAAGTCTGCACCTGCACTAGATGCCTTATCAATTAATTCTTTAGCAGTTTCTATATTACCATTATGGTTCACTCCTGCCTCTGCGATAATCAAAACTTTATTTTTCATATTTCTTTACCTGGATTACCTACAATTTTTTTATTATCGGGAATATCATTAAGAACCACAGATCCCGCACCCACAATTACATTCTTCCCTATTTCAACCCCTTGTTTTATTACAGAGTTTGCTCCAATAAAACTATTCTCTCCAACTTGTATCTTACCGGCTAATACCGCTCCGGGAGCAATATGCACATTAGCTGATATTTTACATTCATGTTCAATTATAGCTCCCGTATTAATTATACAATTTTCGCTCACAGACACAAGTGAATTTATAATAGCATTAGCCGATATGAAAGTTCCCCTTCCAATAGTTGCTGTTTTTGAAATACAGACACTAGGGTGAAAAATGCTTATTAACTGCCCTCCTTGCTTACATATCATCGAAGCTAATTTACTTCTCAGTGCATTATCCCCAATACCAATAATGAACTTAAATGGTTCTTTCCAGTATATATCGGACAGATTATTTTCTGTACCTAAATATCTTAATCCAAAAGGATTCTTTTCTTTTTTCTCCAAATCTGTATACCCCTGTAATGGCAGGTCAGATTCGTTAATTGCATCTGCCACAACTAGCCCATGTCCTGAATAACCACATAATATGATTCTATTATTTAACACTGCTAGGTATATTTACAATTCGGTCCTCAAGAAATTCAGCATTTTTTTGATGGTCTCTAAGGCAGTTTTCATACATAGGTAATTTGTACATTAGTTTCCAAATAGGGCGTGTCATTACCTTAGCCTCATTGGTGTATTTCAAAAATGCATCTCTTTCTTTTCTGTCATTTAATTGAACACACATCAACCAATAGTTTGCTTCTGCTTCTTTGGCCTCTGTTCTGAACTGGACATCCGAGTTCTTAAAGAACTCCTGGTAATTCTCAGCCAATTTCCTTTTAGCTTCTATAAACTTATCAAGACTTTCCAATTGTGCACAGGCTAAAGCAGCATTTAAATTAGGCATTCTATAATTATATCCTAATTCGTCATGTACATACTCATAAGTATGAGGTTTTTTTGCTGTGGTTGTAAGGTACTTAGCCTTTTCTCCATAATCAAGATTATTAGAGACAATTGCTCCACCACCCCCACTTGTCACAATTTTATTCCCATTAAAAGAGAAAACTCCTAGTTTTCCAAAACTACCCGTTGGCTTACCTTTATATAGACTCCCTAAGGATTCAGCAGCATCTTCTACAACCGGAATGCACCACTTTTCACATATTTCAGATAATTGGTCAATTCTAACCGGAAAGCCGAATGTATGCATAGGTAAACAGGCACTAATTCTTTTCCCTGTCATTTTATTAAAGCATATACCATCTCTAATAACTCCAAACTCTTCTAAAAAGTCAGCTACTGCAGTTGGTGATAAACCCATTGTATCTCTATCAACATCTAAAAAAACCGGTGAAGCCTGATTATAGGCTATGGCATTAGCAGTTGCTACAAAAGTAAGTGCCTGAGTTAACACCTCGTCTCCAGGTTGAACCCCGACAAGTCTTAAAGAGACTTGTATTCCAGCAGTCCCATTGACTACAGCAACTGCACGTTTAGTGCTTGTTAAACCTTGCATCATTACTTCAAACTTGTCTACATATGCCCCAACAGATGATACAAAAGTTGAATCGATCGTTTCCATAAGATACTTTCTCTCATTCCCCCTAAACCGTGGTTCATGTAAAGGAATGAAACCCTTCGTATCATAGAATTCTCTTACAAACGCTATAGTCTCTTTTGCACTCTCCATTACATTTTAGAATCTAAATATTTGCCAGTTTCCTTATGACCAAAATTGGGAATCATTTTAAAAAACAGATCAACTATTTCTTCCTTCTGCCAAGATTTTTTAGAGCGAAAGTCATTGATTGATTTTTCAAAAAACTCCAATTTATCCTGCTCTATAAATTTATTTTTTATAATTCCTAAATTTTTAAATCTTTCTGTATCCAAGATTTCTTTTTCGGTAAAAAACTCCTCAAAGTCTTTTTCTCCGGTAGTATCACTTTCTGTAAAAAGACATGGCCATTTATTTTCGTCAGGAAGAGTTTTAACCAATTCCCTGGCTTCTTCTTCATTTTCACAAATATATGGTTCGTAACCTCTTTGATTAAGATACTTTACAGCAACGTCTGCAAAAGAAATAAGATGTAATTTTTCGCTCAATTTTGGAAAGAAAATATCGCGATTTTCACCAAATATACAGGACATCAAGCAGAGTTCTCCACTCTCCTGGGGAGTAACAAAATACCTTTTTACATCATTAGGGGCTACTATAGGTTGCTTTTTCAGTATTCTTTGATTGAATCCATGTAATAACGAGCCGTCAGAGAAAGCCACATTCGCAAAACGGGCAGTAGATATTTCTATTTCTTTACTCCTACGCATTAAAAACATTTCCATAATACGTTTGGAAGCTCCCATCATATTAACAGGATTGGCCGCTTTATCTGTAGAAACACAAAAATATTTTTTTGTTCCATTTTTTATACTCTGTTGAATAGTCTTGTCCGTATTAAAAATATTGACATCAATCATTCGCATCAGAGTAAATGGATCCTTTTCACTTCTTACGTGTTTAAGTGCAGAAAGATTTAAAACATAATCATATTTCCCATCAGCCTTTATAAATGCATCATACTCGACGGAGCCGATATCCAATGCAAAAGTTTGAAAATCTCCTTCAATGTAACCGTGAGAGCTACGGATATCCCGAACAAGCTCCACCATGTTGTTTTCACTTATATCAACCACATGAAGTTTTTTGGGGTTTCTTTTAAATATTTCTTTAGTCACGGCTTGTCCTATTGAACCTGCCCCACCTAGTACTAAAAATGCAGATTCAGAAACCTTATTTTTTAAATCTTCTGACCATTGAGTAATATCCGAATCAAATAACGGCTGACTTCTTCCAATTAAACTTAAAATATCCATTTTACTTAATTATAATTCCTGTAATTCTACCAATTTTCTAAAATACCCAGACCCTTTCAAAAGTTCCTGATAATTTCCTTTTTCTTTGATCTGACCCTTGTTCATAATTACAATACTATCTGCATTTTTAATAGTAGATATTCTATGAGCTACCACCACAACTGTATATTTCCCCTTAAGGTCATCAATGCTTTTCTGAATTGCTTTCTCGGTTTCCGAATCTAAAGCAGAAGTAGCCTCATCTAAAATCAAGATATCAATCTCTTTGAATAATTCTCGAGCTATTGATATTCTTTGTCTCTGGCCTCCACTTAAATTTGCTCCGTTATTCTCTAGAACTGTATCCTCCTTTTGAGGAAGGTTTTCAACGAAATCTAATAATGCCGCCTCTTTAATCACCTGCCAAAATCGATCTAATGATTTTTGATCCTTTTTAGACCAGAATGTGACATTATTAAAAATAGTTTCATTAAAAATTACCGGATCCTGAGTAATATATCCTATGTTTTCCTGAAGCTTTTCAATATTTAATAGATTCACATTTGTTCTATTAACTAAATATTCTCCGGAAGTTACCGGTAACAAACCAGCGAGAATATTAACTAAAGTAGTTTTACCACTCCCACTTTCTCCAACAAAAGCAATCGACTTATTTTTTTCTATTTTCAAATTTAGATCTCTTAAGACTCGATTTTCTTCGTAATAGAAATTAATATCTTTAAATTCTAATTCAGATATCTCTCCTTTGATTTCTAATTCTCCCTTTTCTTCCTTATTTCTTCTAAGTTCTTTTCCAAACTCCTGCATATTTTCCAGAGATCCAGAAACTCCTAAAAATTTATTCCAACGAACCTGCATTTGCATTAAGTAATTAAGAGCACGGTAAAAAAACAATAAACTAATAAGAATAGGCCCTAAGTCAGATCCTAAAAAAGAAGTCTGAATTACAATAACAGTTGCTACAACAATAATTAAAATCGGCTCTCTCCCGGCGGTTAATAAAGAGTCAAGTTCACCTATCTTAACATTATTTTCTTTAATCTTCAGAATTGAACTTTTCAGTTTTTCACCATATTTTTTTAAGGTTCCGGTTGCTTTTAAATATTTATAATTTGCAACATTTTGAATCACCAAGCTCTGAAAAACATTGTTTTCACCTGTAAGTTCTCTTGATAAGCCTTTTGTATTTTGATAGAGCTTTTTATAAAGAAAATTAGTTAATCCCCCTCCAATTGTCACTAAAACAGCAAATTGAGAATTCATTGAAAATGCAAATGCCATATAAACCGTAACTAATACGGCATATTCAAAAGCTTTGAAGTAATTAAAATAGGCTCCGGCTACCCTTTCCACTTCTCCCGTCATAGTGTTTTGGATCCTTCCAACATCAGACTTTGCAAAGTATTTATAGGAAAGGTTATTCAAGCCTTTAACATTCTGAACTCTAATTTTCTCAATAAACCATTGCTGAACCTTTACCTTATAGACTCCGGAAATGTATTGCATTACCCCCTTAAAAAGGAAGAAAAACACCATAAAGGAGAGGACCGTCACTAAATCCAAATCGAAACCTATACTTTCAATAAAATTAACTATAAACTGTAACTTTCCTAGGCTGCTCCCATCTACGCCATCTCCACTGCTATTAACCATCTCCAACAAAGGCAAGAACATGGATAATCCGAATCCATCTAATACCCCTATAAGAATACTGAAAAATACTACTACAAAAACTCTGTGTCTTAAATAAGAATAGAAATAGACAAAGCTTTCGAAGTATTTTGAAACAATTCTTTTAATCAATGAGTTAAATTTTATAGTTATTTTTTCAGCTTCCTACTGCATAAAACTCAAACCCGATATCTTCTTTAGTCTTACGATCAAGAAGCCTTCTTCCATCAAAAAGAAATGCAGGTTTCAACATGCTCTCATGTATTTTTTGCCAATCCAGTTTTAGAAACTCATCCCATTCAGTAAGAACAGCCACTGCATGAGAATCTCTCGAAGCTTCATAAGGCGAATTTACAACCGTGACTCTTTTGCGGTTTTCTTCTGAAGACCTTGTATTCAGATAATCCAGATCGGCATAAATTTGTTCTGTTTTCACTTTAGGATCATACACCACGATTTCAGCTTGTTCGTTGAGCAAATAGTCTGCCACATATATAGCAGCTGACTCCCGTGTATCATTTGTATCCTTTTTGAAGGCCCAGCCTAAAAGAGCAATTTTCTTTCCTGAAACTGTATTGAATAAGGTTCTCACCATATTGGCTGCGAATCGGCGCTTCTGATGATCGTTCATTATAATCACCTGTTCCCAATAGTCCGCAACTTCATTTAAACCCATAGATTTGGATATATAAACCAGGTTTAAAATATCTTTTTGAAAACAAGATCCGCCAAAACCTACAGATGATTTGAGGAATTTTGACCCAATTCTGGTATCCATACCCACAGCTTTTGCTACTTCGTTCACATCAGCTCCAGTTTTTTCACAGAGCTCAGACATTGCATTAATACTGGAAACACGCTGGGCTAAAAAAGCATTTGCCGTCAACTTGGATAATTCAGAAGACCAAACGTTTGTAGTCAAAATATGATCTTTTTCTACCCAGTGGGCATATACATCTACTAAAGCATTAACAGCCTCTTTTCCTTCATCACTATCAATATCGCCCCCAATAAGCACTCTATCCGGGTAGAGCAAATCATCTATCGCTGTTCCTTCTGCGAGAAATTCGGGGTTAGAGAGAATCTGAAAATTCACCCCATTACCGGTATGGTCTAAAATGTTTTTAAGCGCCTGAGCTGTTCTCACGGGTAGGGTAGACTTTTCAACTACTATCTTATCATCTTTAGCTACTCTAGCTATCTGGCGTGCACATAATTCTATATATTTCAAATCGGCTGCCATTCCTTTCCCTATACCATAAGTTTTAGTAGGAGTATTAACCGAGATAAAGATCATATCAGCCTGATCTATAGCTGAATCCACATCTGTTGAAAAGAAAAGATTTCTTCCTCTAGCCTCCCGAACTATTTCAGAGAGACCAGGTTCATAAATTGGAATATTCTCAACATCCTTATCGTTCCAGGCGGAGATTCTTTGTTCATTTATATCGACTACCGTAACATTTACTTCGGGACATTTCTGTGCAATAACTGCCATTGTTGGTCCCCCAACATAACCAGCACCTATACAACAAATATTTTTAATCTTCATTAGAGAAATTTTCTAATTGGTTAAGCTAAAATTATAATTTTTTGTCACAACGATCTCCAAGGACTCCTTTTACATCGTAAACAACAGTATTGCCATTTTTAAGAGTATCTAGATCTATTTCTAAAAATTCCTTATGAGCTACGGCCAAAACTAACGCATCAAACTTTTCTTTAGGAAGGCTATTAACTGTTTCCAAACCATACTCATGCAAAACTTCAGAAGGCTTAGCTAGAGGGTCATAAATTGTGACATTTGTGCCATATTCCTTCAAATTCTTGATTACATCAACGACCTTAGTGTTTCTAACATCCGGACAGTTTTCCTTAAAGGTAATTCCTAAAACAAGTATGTTTGAATTCTTAACCTTCTGATCATTTTGAAGCATTAGTTTCACGACTTCCCCTGCTACATATTGCCCCATACTGTCATTCATTCTCCTACCTGCTAGAATAATTTCCGGATGATAACCAATCTCCTGAGCCTTTTGAGCTAAATAATACGGGTCCACACCTATACAATGTCCACCTACTAAACCGGGCTTAAATGGCAGGAAATTCCATTTGGTGCCGGCAGCCTCTAATACGGCCTGAGTATCGATCTTCATCATATTAAAGATCTTCGCCAGTTCATTCACAAAAGCAATATTGATATCCCGCTGCGAGTTTTCTATTACCTTAGCTGCTTCGGCCACCTTTATGCTTGGTGCCAGGTGAGTTCCTGCCGTGATTATATTAGCGTAAAGCTCATTAACTTTCCTCCCTATTTCTGGTGTGGATCCGGCTGTTACCTTTAAAATCTTATCTACCGTATGCTCCTTGTCTCCCGGGTTAATCCGTTCTGGTGAATACCCTACAAAAAAGTCTTCATTAAACTTTAATCCACTAAACTTCTCAAGAACAGGCACACATTCTTCTTCGGTAACACCAGGGTACACTGTAGATTCATAAATAACAATATCTCCTTTTTTCAGAACTTTACCGACAGTCTCACTACTCTTATATAATGGAGTGAGATCAGGACGATTATTCTTATCCACCGGAGTAGGTACGGTAATCACAAAGTGATTGCTGTCTGTAATATCTTCCAAGTCAGCAGAACAAAACAACCCGTTTTCATTGTTATTCTCCTGCTTTAATACCGATTGAAGCACATCATCCTCTACTTCCAACGTGGAATCTGTCCCACCCATCAATTCATTTACCCTGGCCTGATTGATATCAAAACCTACTACGGCATATTTTGTCGCAAATAAACGGGCCAAAGGCAGGCCAACATATCCAAGGCCGATTACGGCTATTTTAGTATCAGTAGACATTCTAATTCCGTTGCTTATTATATGTTCTTTACTCTATTTTAAATTATCCCAATACCATTTAACCGCTTCTTCCAGGCCTCCGGCTATTTTATGAGTTGGTTCATAACCAAGGAGCGTTTTGGCTTTTTCAACCGAGGCCAAGGAATGCGGTATATCTCCCGGTCTATTTGGACCGTGCTTAACCTCCACTTCACCAATACTGGAATCATATTTTGATAAATATTTTTTTAGAAGCTGAGTTAACTCCACCAAATTTGTTCTGTCACCTACCGCAGTATTATAGACCTGATTTAAAGCTTTTTCATTATCAGTAGTCAAAGCCAAAATATTCATTTGAACCACATTATCTATATAAGTGAAGTCACGGGAATATGTTCCGTCTCCATTAATAACAGGGCTCTGATGCTCCATAAACTGCATTACGAATTTTGGAATTACCGCAGCGTAGGCTCCATTGGGATCCTGTTTTCGACCAAAAACATTGAAATACCTCAACCCAATTGTGTCAAGATCATAAGTTTTGTGGAAAATATCGGCATACAATTCATTTACATACTTTGTGATCGCATAAGGAGAAAGCGGTTTTCCAATCTCTTCCTCTACTTTTGGCAGTTTTTCAGAATCCCCATAAGTTGATGAACTTGCAGCATATACAAATCTTTTAACATCGGCATCTCTTGCGGCAACCAGCATATTCAGGAATCCAGAAATATTCACCTCATTACTGGTTATCGGATCATTTATGGAACGTGGCACCGATCCCAAAGCTGCTTCATGCAAAATATAATCAACCCCTTTACAGGCTTCCTTACACGTATCCAGATCACGAATGTCACCTTCGATCAACGTGAAATTCTCATTTCCCTCAAAAGCCTCCAGGTTTTTCTTTTTACCTGTAGAAAAGTTATCGAGGCATACCACCTGAGCATTCAATTCTAGCAATTTATCACACAAATTAGATCCGATAAATCCGGCTCCACCTGTTACGAGGATAGTCTTTGAAGCTAGCTTTTCTTCCTGAATATTATTCATTTACAGTGAAATGTTTTTATTTTCAAAATAATTCGCGTCAAAGATAGAATTTCTCAACTAAGAAGAATCAGGCATAATCTTAAAGAAATACTAAAACGTTAAGATCTATGTCTAATTGAACAAAATCATCCTTCAGTTATTACCTAAAGCAAATTTTGAATATAAACCCCATAATCACTCTTCAGTAAATGATTAGCTAAAGCCTTTAACTTATCTTTATCTATATACCCCATCCTATAGGCTATTTCTTCTATGCAGGCGATTTTTAATCCTTGTCGTTTCTCTATTGTTTGGATAAAATTTGAAGCTTCTAGTAATGAATCGTGTGTACCGGTATCTAACCACGCATACCCCCTCCCCATTAACTCAACATTTAAAAGGCCTTGTTTCAAATAGCTTTGATTGATTTCGGAAATTTCCAGCTCCCCCCTTTTACTTGGTGTAGATCTCTTAGCAGTTTCAATTACTGAATTAGGGTAAAAGTATAGTCCCGTAACTGCAAAATGACTCTTTGGATTTTTTGGCTTTTCTTCAATACTTTTAGCTTTTCCATCTTCATCGAAGTCTACAACACCATATCTCTCCGGATCATTTACATAATATCCGAATACCGTAGCTTTCCTATCAATCTCACAGTTTTTAACAGCCTTGTTTAACAATTCGCTAAATCCCTGACCGTAAAAAATATTATCTCCCAATACAAGACAAACATCATCACTTCCAATAAATTCCTCTCCAATTATAAAGGCTTCCGCAAGACCGTTTGGCTCAGCCTGCTCCTTATAACGAAAACTTATTCCGAGGTCACTTCCATCTCCTAATAACTTTTCAAAATTAGGAAGGTCCTCTGGTGTTGAAATAATTAAAATCTCCTTTATCCCTGCCAACATTAATACTGAAAGAGGATAGTAGATCATAGGTTTATCATAAACCGATAAGAGTTGCTTTGAAACTCCCTTTGTAATCGGGTATAAACGAGAGCCGGTTCCCCCGGCAAGAATAATTCCTTTCATTTAAAAATAAGTTTAAACTAATAAAGCTGGTTAAAGCCCTTTATTTATCTATAATATCATTAATGATTCCTGAAATCATTGCTACTTCCTTCATTTTAAGCCCAGAATACAAGGGCAGGCACATAATTCTATTAGAAATATCCTGAGAAATTTTCATTGCAGAATATTCAACATAATTAAGGGTGTTCAGGGAAGGGTAGAAATATCTCCTTGGAAAAACATTTTCCTTATTTAAAGCTGACTTAACCTCTAGCAAAGTTTTTTCATCTTTAAAAATAACAGGATAGTAACTATAGTTCCATTCTGTACCTTCCCGAATGATCAATTTGTTCAATTTTTCAAAATCTAAACTTTTATCATATGTATTTACTACCTGCTTTCTTGCTTCCATAATCCGACTCACATAAGGCAATACTGCCAACCCCATACCTGCCTGCAACTCATTCATTTTCGCATTAATTCCAAGCCCCTGAAAATCAACTGCAGTCCGGTGCCCAAAATTATGTGAATAAAACAATTCATTATTTAAGATTTCATCCTTACAGAACATAGCTCCTCCTTCACCAGTGTGAAATAATTTAGTAGCATGAAAACTACACGTACTAACATCTCCATAATTAAATATTGACTCCCCCTTATAATTCACCCCAAAAGCATGTGCTGCATCATAAATAACTTTCAAATTATGTTTCTCGGCAATTTTTGCGATCGCTTCTACATTACAAGGATTCCCAAAAACATGAGTAACAAGAATAGCAGTTGTATTCCGGGTTATAACAGCCTCAATTTTCTCTTCATTAATGGTCAAATATTCTGGATGAATATCTACAAAAACCGGCGTGCAGTTTTCCCAGACTATAGATGAAGTAGTAGCCACATAGCTAAAAGGAGTTGTAATCACTTTTCCTCCCTTTGCAAGAGATTTAAGTGAAATTTGTAAAGGTAAGGTTCCGTTTGCTGTAAGAATTATATTAGGAATATTCAGTAACTTTTTTAGCTCTTGTTGAAGTCTTGAATGAAGAAGTCCTCCATTGGCAATCTGGTTACTTTCCCATATTTCCTGGATTATCCTATGATATTCCTCCTTGGGAGGCAAAAAAGTCTTAGTAACCTGAATCATTTTTTCTTAGTAATTGAGATAGTTCTAAAAAGCTATTAAATTTTAAGACGTAAGCCATCAAGATGTAAAATAACAACCCAGACAAACCACTTATTATTATCCTTAATATATCGGCTTGCTCCATTAATCCAAATGAATCTACTGAATAAACAATGCTACCCGCAACAAGAGCAAGTAAGATACTTGGCAAAACATCAACTAACTGTTGTAAGGCTGTATACTTAATATATCTCCCAGTATAATGCGCGTTTATAAAAAAAGCTATGACCGAGATAGCAACCTGACCATATAATAAAGCAATAATACCAAAAGGTATAGTTATGACAAGTGTTATAAGAATTACCACCTTTTTAACTACTTCCAGTTTCAAAAACAGGTCACTTCTTCCCTTCACATTCAATACATCTAAGTTATATGAATGAAGTGGATATAGTATTCCGGTTACACAAAGAATTTGGAAGTAAGGTACAGCAGGCAACCATTTTTCAGTAAAAAGAAACCTAAATACAGGTTCTGCCAATATCGCTAAAAAAACAAGAATGGGTGTCACCAGAAAAACTACCATCTGCATTATTTTCTTATAAACCCGTTTAAGCCTCTCATCATCATTTTGAATAGAAACGAACAATGGAAAAGTAACCTTATCTAATGCCCTGGATATATTTTTCACAGGAAGCTGATTCATTGTTTCGGCTCTGGTATATAACCCTACCTGAGTGGCCGAAAAATATTTTCCGATTGCTATAAGAAAGATATTTTTAAAAACCCGATCAAGCAATTCAGATAAGGTTAATTTATACCCGTAATTGAAGTGTGTCCTAAATTTTTTCCTGTCAAAACAGAAAGCGGGGTACCAACTTGAATATATCCAAAGCTGAATACTACTGGCAGCAGCTGTAACCAAACTACTCCAAACCAAACTCCATACTCCAAATCCGTATATCGCCAAAACAACCCCCACAATTCCGCCAATAATTGCTGCAGGAATAGCTATTATGGTTTGGGTTTTAAAGTCCATTTTTTTAGTTAGCCTAGCCAATTGAACGGCGGATAAACCTGAAATAATGAAGGTCAAACAGTAAACCCGAACTATTTCTGTTAACACCGAATGGCCATAAAAATCAGCGATGAAAGGAGCTAGAAAATATATAAAAGTATAAACCAGAATACTTGCCAATAGATTAAAATAAAAGACCGTTGAATAATCTCTATTATCCAAATTCTCCCCGCGAATAAGAGATTTAGTAAGCCCGCCATGTAATAATGCATTGCCTACAGCAACGAACACCGCAATCATTCCAATTAAACCAAATTCCTTTGGCATTAGAATTCTTGCCAAAACAACTGAAATGATAAATCCAATCAATTGGTTCCCAAATTGCTGAGCAAAAGTCCATACCAAACCGATTGCAGCCTGTTTCTTTAAAGACATTTATAGGATTGTTCCATTAACTATAGGGCAAACTCATATTTCTATTTAATAAGAAAATAAGATTCAAACCAAATTTAACATATCCAAATATCCTAAATTAAAAACGGAGTTTAGTAAGAAAAGGATGAAAAAGCCCAAAAATTAATTATATCCTTGACAATTAACCCCTAAATAGTATCTTAGACATCAGTTATTGGCTTTTAAACCATAGCTCAATTTCCATAGAAGCTTAACCAAAAAAGAACTTTCAATCTACCGAAAATGCAAAAAATAAAACTCTGGTTTACTGACTTTTATGAAGGGTTTGAAATTGAGAATAATTACTTCTTTAATCTTTTAAAAAAAACGTATAATGTAGAATTAGATCAAAGAAGCCCAGATTACTTAATTTACTCTTGCTATGGGAGTGAATTCCTAAAATATAATTGTATTAGAATTTATTACACAGGAGAAAACCTGGTACCCGATTTTAATCTATGTGACTATGCCATTGGTTTTCATTATTTAGAGTTTCATGATCGATACTTAAGATTTCCTAATTTTGCACTATTTAAAGATCAGTTCAAAAAGCTAATCAAGCCTCTAAACTCTGTACATTCAGAAAGTATTTCTAAAGAGCATTTCTGCAATTTCATTTATGCTAATTCAGAAGCTGATCCTGCTCGTGATGATTTTTTCAATCTTCTAAACAAGTACAAGAAAGTTTCATCTCCCGGGAGGCATCTAAACAACCTTAGGATAAATGTAGGTGAGAGATTTTCAAAAGACTGGATGTATACTAAAATTCAATTTCAATCCTCTTGTAAATTTAGCATTGCATTTGAAAACAGTTCTTCTCCAGGATATACAACAGAAAAATTATTACACGCGTTCATTTCCAATACTATCCCGATTTATTGGGGTAACCCCGAAGTCACCAAAGACTTTAACCCAAAGGCTTTTATTATTTGTCATGAATACCCCAACTTTGAAGAGGTTGTGAAGAAGATAAAGGAAATTGACAACGATGATGAATTATTTATCTCCATTTTAAATGAACCTCCTTTTAGAAATAATTCAGTTCCGGATAATTTAAAAACAGATAATCTAAATAAATTCTTAGCAAATATTTTTGATCAAGAATTAAGTGACGCATTCAGAAGACCTAATTATGGCACTACTCGGAAATATGAAAATAATTTAAAGGGATTAGTGAAATTAAAAAATAAAATGAAACCGGTTATTAATCTGATATCCAAGTTGAAAAATTAGAATCCAGTTTACCTGTAATGACTGGCATAATAATTTTTATACTCCCCCGAGGTCACATGATTTAACCACTTCTCATTCTTAAGATACCAGTCAATTGTTTTACTTAAACCTTCTTCAAAAGTTACTGAAGGTTTCCATTTTAACTCTTTACTAAGCTTTGTTGCATCAATTGCATAACGCTTATCGTGACCAGGACGGTCCTTAATAAAGGTGATCAATTTTTCAGAATTGCCTTTCTCCCTCCCCAATTTTTCATCCATCTGTTTACACAACAGCTTTACCAAGGAGATATTCTCCCATTCATTAAAGCCCCCAACATTATAGGTTTCTTTTTTTTCAGCATGATGAAAAATAACATCTATTGCTTTTGCGTGATCTTCAACATAAAGCCAGTCTCGGGTATATTTTCCATCGCCATAGACCGGAAGAGGCTGTCTATTAACTATATTATTAATAAACAGAGGAATGAGCTTTTCCGGGAACTGATTTGGCCCATAATTGTTGGAACAATTTGAAATAACATATGGTAAGTCATAAGTTTCACCATAGGCTCTAACAAAATGGTCTGCTCCGGCTTTCGATGCCGAATATGGTGAGTTGGGAGCATAAGCCGTTGTTTCTGTAAAATAGCCTTCCTTCCCGAGAGTTCCATATACTTCATCTGTGCTTATATGATAGAACAACTTCCCCTGAAAATCACCCTTCCAGATATATTTTGCCGCATTAAGCAAATTTAAAGTTCCCAAAATATTTGTCTTTGCAAAAGCAAGAGGATCTTTAATGGACCTGTCCACATGAGATTCAGCGGCTAAATGAATTACCGAATCAAATTTATACTTCTCGAAAAGATTAAAAATCCCTTTTTCATCAGTTATATCTGCCTTAATAAAAGTGTAATTAGAAGCCTTCTCCGTATCCCTAAGATTTTCAAGATTTCCGGCATAAGTAAGGGAGTCCAGATTATAAACATGATAATCCGGATAATTATTTACAAAAAGTCTAACGACATGGGATCCAATAAAGCCCGCGCCTCCTGTAACCAGAACTCTTCTTCTAACCTGTTTCATTAATTTTAAATTTAAGAGGTATCTTCCTAAAAATCTGTAGACTCCAAATGCACCAGTTTTGTATCTATGATTTCCTGATTGTATTTCTCTGAAGACAACCCATTAATTCGCTTAACCAACAAATCCATAGCCTTCACCCCTATTTTATTAGGGAACTGGTCAATGTAACTGATAGAAGGACTTAGATATCCTGCAATGTTTTCGCTTAAGAAGCCTATTATCTTGAGGTCCCGTGGAATCCTGATATTATTTTCATAGGCAAGCCGTGAAGCCATCATCGTACTTTCAAAATCGGTACACAATAAAGCGTCTACTTTCTTGTCGAGTAGCAGGCTTAATAATTTCTCTTTCAGACTGGCTTTCCTTGCTGAATTAGCGATAAAAAAATCTTCTTTGCTTTTAAGAGCATCTTTATATCCGGTAATCCGAAGTTTCCCTACCCCCATATGATGAATGGAAGTTGCGATCCCGATCTTTTTCAAACCTTTGGCCTGGAGGATTTTTGTTGCATCATAAAATATCTTTTTATCATCCACCCCTACCTTATCCACCGGCATTTCAAAATCTATACGATCATACAGTACCACAGGTATATTATAATCTATCATATTAAAAATATGGTCGTACTCCCCTTGACGCTGAGTTTCCTCTGAAATTGCCATTAAAACGCCATCAACAAAGCCGGAAGTGAGCATATCTACAATTTGCTTTTCTCTGTCTAAAGATTCATTGGAAATATAAGTGATTACCTGCAAGCCATCTCTCTGAGCCTGCGCTTCTATTCCCGACAGGACTTCAGCGAAAAAGGCGTTTGAAATATTTGGAATTATCACCCCTATGGTCCCGCTTTTACTGCTTTTAAGGTTTACGGCAACCGGGTTTGGCCTGTAATTATGCAATGCAGCAAGTTCTTTTACCCGCTCAACGGTTTTAGGACTTATCTCGGGACTATCGTGTAAAGCTTTGGAAACCGTTGATACCGAAACATTCAGAAGCTTAGCTAATTCTTTTAGGGTGATTTTACTTTTCATAATTTACATAATTAGCGAAAAATTTCGATTAAGTTATTATGCTAATATTAATTTTTCAAAGATGTGGATTTTCTATTATCTAATTCTATCTATTCGAACAAAATATTATATTTCCCTTATTTCGCAAATAGCATTATTTAAAAATCAAGTAATTAATATAAGGAGGAAAGAGTATCCTATTGATAACCAAACCTATGAAATTTATAAAATCGTACTGGATTTATATCATTGCCGCAATAATCACCGTAATCGGTTTGATTACGGGCTGGTATTTTTTTATTCTGCTTGTACTGCCTTTAAATCTGTTTACCAAAAGCAACAGGAACAAAGACGAATAAACTAAAAAGCTCTTGAAAGCCCCGTAGTTAAACTTATCCTAAAGCAAAGTCCCGATTTGTTATTCACTTAGCTTCGCCGTAATTTACTCATATAATCAATCAAAAATTACAAAATGAAAGATTACGGAACATTATCTCAGGCACTAAATAAATTAAAACTTGAAGAAGGCTACGAGCACGATTTCAATCTTCAGGATGAAGAAAACATCGAAATCAAAGGCAAAGATGAAAGTTTTGGAGTAGATGAATTTGAGGTGGATAAAGTATTAAGATTCGAAGGGATGAGCAATCCAGACGATAATGCCATTCTTTATGCTATTACCACTACCAATGGTACAAAAGGAGTTCTTGTAGATGGCTACGGAATATCAAGCGGTCAGGTATCCAAAGAAATGTTCGAGAAGCTGGACCTAAAGGGCCACAGACCTATCAATTGAATTAGTTAAACTTGTATTAAACCACAGACTATGATTGGGTTTTAGCCACAATCATTGTATTTTTGAATAGAATTTAAAAAAACAATAAAAAAAAACTATGAGCTATTTAGGACTAGATACCAAGAAGACCGCTAAAACTGTTGAAGAGTTAAACGTCTTATTGGCAGATTATCACTTATATTATCAGAAACTTAGAAATTTCCATTGGAACGTTATTGGTAAAAATTTCTTTGATCTTCACGAAAAATTTGAAGAGCTGTATGATGACGCCAAATTAAAGGTAGATGAAATTGCTGAAAGAATACTCACTTTAAGGCATCAGCCAACCAGTAATCTTAGTGACTATCTTAAAGCCTCTAACCTGAAAGAATCTAAGTCTGACCTTACCGACCTTGATATGATCAAGACGCTACTGGACGACCACGGGGTTCTTTTAAAGCAAATGAGACAAGTGGTGGAAGTGGCAGATAAGGCTGGCGATGAAGGTACTATAGACCTTATAGGGGCATACATAAGAGAACTTGAAAAAACCAGCTGGATGCTTGATGCCTGGAAGATGAAGACCAGTGAAAAGCATAAGTCTATCTAATTCGGTATATTAGATAAATGTTCGATGATTTCAGCATAAACGAATCCTTAAGTGGAATAGGCAATAAACTTGCCGAATGGCTGGATACCTTAATAGTCAATCTTCCAAATTTTATATTGGCTGTACTGGTATTCAGTTTCTTTATATTGGCCGCAAAATATATTGGCAGGCTTATGAATAATATCCTGCGCCGTAAGGTTAGCCAGGATAGCATAAGGCAAATCACTGTTAAGGTATTAAAAACAGTTATAATCCTCCTCGGGTTTTTCATTGCCTTAGGCCTTCTCAATCTTGACAAAGTATTAACCTCGGTTCTTGCAGGTGCCGGGGTTGTTGGTTTAGCCATAGGTTTGGCCCTGCAGGGCACCCTTAACAACACCTTTTCTGGGGTTATCCTAAGCTTTCTCCCTGAAATTCAAATTGGGGATTGGGTTGAGACCAACGGTTTTGCGGGAGAGGTTGTAGAGATCAATCTAAGAAACATCGTTATTAAGGAAACAGACAATAATTACGTGGTCATTCCGAACTCCAAAATTATTGAAGAACCTTTTAAGAATTTTTCCAGAACTCCACGCTCAAGAGTAAGTCTGGATTGTGGCGTAGCCTACAGTTCTAATCTTGAAACGGTACAAAATCTCACCTTAGAAACCATAGAAGAGCTATTTCCGCAAAGAGGAAATGAGGAGGTTGAATTTATGTACAAGGAATTTGGTGACAGCTCTATCAATTTTATGGTAAGATTCTGGACAGATGTATCTAGGAACAGAGATATCCTTATTGCCAGAAACAAGGCTATTATGGCCGTTAAGAAAGCATTTGACAATAACGGCATTACCATTCCATTCCCAATCAGGACTATAGATTTCAGCAATAATCTTTCCCTTAATAAGGGTAAAGAAGATACAGAATCATAAGGTTTACTTTAGGTTTATAACAGCCTTTAAAGTTAGCTTTCTGTTCTAATTGGACAGATAATATCGCTGTGCAGTTCTTAAACTGAAAGACCAGATAAAAAAAGCTTCATCGGTGGATGAAGCTTTTTTTATGAAGTTATCTTTTGAAGGTTCCTAGAATTTAAATCCGAAGCCGAATGAGAAACGCCAGCCCTCAGACCCTTTAAACATACTGAATGTACCATTAACGGCTTCAGCACTATTTACCCAAAGACCTCCTCCGTAGCTGTCGTGCCACAGCTTGCTATTCTCATTATCATTATAAACACGTCCCAGGTCATACCCCCCGAAGATCCCGATTTGTAAAGGCAGAAAGCTGGTCTTTAACCTATCAAAACTGTACCTAAGGTCGGCGCCGGTAGCAAAAGAACTTTCTCCCGTATACCTTTGCTGCCTGTATCCTCTCAAGCCATTGCTCCCCCCAAGTTGGGCAGCCTGGTAAAATTCAAAATCATCTCCCATATTTATATGTGCCTGGGCCTTTGTTTTCAAAACAAGTTTTCTGTTTCTCGTTAAAGCATTATAGAAACCTAAATAAGGTTTAAAATAACCGTAATGCTGATCCACATCTGCCGTATTAATTTTACCACCCAAATTTAGTTCGAACTTCATTCCCCGGGTTGGGTTGAGATTGTTGTCATAACTTTCATAGCGATAAAGTGCGTCAAGACCTGCGAAATATTTTCGGTTAAAAAAGTCCGGATCATCGGTCACGAAATCTTCGGTGATAAACCTGGCTTCAGATTCGTCTATTTTATTGGCTTCAAAAGAAGCTTCATACCTGAAAAGACTACCAAAAGGAGTCGCATTTTCAAGCCCGAAGTTAACTCCTACACTGCCTATTTTAACCCTGTTATAATCAAAGTCCAGTTCATCATCATAATTCGGGGTTTCATTTCCGTAGCCGAAAAAATTAACCGCAAAATTCGGACTGGAATAATGGACTCCGGTGATCAGATTGTATTTACCTACTATATGGGCGTATTCTCCAGTATAAGTAAGATCGAAGCCTCCTGTTGCAAAATAGACCTGAGCCGCCAGACTATGCTGTGTGGTAAACGGGTTCCTCTTAAACCTGTTAACCGTGTATACGCTCTTTAAGGCTAATTTGAAACCATCATCAGGATTATAACCTATTCCCGGTAAAAGCGCTCCCGAGTTAAAGTTCTTCTTATCCTTATCATAGGTATTGATGTCATAATAGTCCGAAAACCTGAATCTTGCATTTCCTCTTTCTTTAACCGTATTAGGTTTAGATTTATGATCATAGATCTTCAGGTTATCGCCGGTTTTAATGGTATAGATGTCATTGTTCTGGCCTCCGATAATCCTTACATAGATCTTTTTATCTCCATCTCCATCAACAAATATTTGATCGTCGTCATCCAGGGCATAAATCCAGATATCATCGGTATATTTTTTATCATAAACCTTATCGCTTACTATTTCGGCTCTTTGACCATCCTTATTCCTGGAAATCGTCACCCTGGTTTTACCCTCAGGCATCCTTAAAACATCAATAAAATCATCCTTGTCTGTTCCGGTAACAATGGCCAACTTCGCAAGGTATTTGTAATAACGCATTGAAATATCAACGATATTATCTCTTCTGCCCTTTAATTTTTCTACCAACTCGGCGGTGGTTTCATTCTGGGTTTCCAGTGGCAAGGTGGCAAAGGCTTCTTCTATCACTTCATCGGTAATATTCTCCTGAACGAATTTAGCCTGTTCCAGCCAGGTTTCCCTTCCCACATTCTGAAGCAAAGACCTGTCAAGCCCAACAGCTGCCACATTGAACCATTCTACATTCTTGATGTCTTTATCATAAACCGCAAACTGATTCGCAAAACCGGCTATAGATCTTAAAGTTCCGAAAAAGGCTCCGTCGAAATTTGAAAAAACCTGATCACGGTCTCTTGGGATAGGTTCAAAAACACGATTCCCCTCTGCATCTTCAATTTCTGCCCAACGCCACTGATCCTGGTGCCTGTCCCAGTCTCCCACCAGCATATCGAAAATCCTGGCTTTCACATAACCCGACTCGTCAAGCGTATATTTCTCGTCTCGCCTTAGGCGTTCAAACATATCTGCAGTACTCACAATATCGTGATTAGGGTTCCCAAAAGAATCATACCCCAGCCAGTGCTCCTCCGGCCTTTCTACCAGCATATAAATATCATCTCCGTGCTCATTGTTATACTCTCCTAGTTTTATCTGTTTTGGGAGGTAGAATAATTTAGGATTTGTATGATGAAGATCTATCGCTTCAGATAGCTTCGGAATGGTCAAAAACGCGTATGGATGTGCTGCCGTATAGAAATCATTGATCATACTTTCGGCTACCGTATTTTCCATCTGGTTTTCTATAGGAGTATCCTTGAAAGCCACAGATTGCAGAAACTGGACGGCATTTTTTCTGATCCGGCGCAGATTATACTCCCGGTTAAGGCTGTCTTTTACACGAACAGAGATCGTTTGATGCCCCCCGCCTCTTCTTATTGGCTCAAGACCACCATATAAGGTATCGAGGTCAGCGACCGGCAGACTAATCTTCTTCCCATACAGTTCCCGGTAGCGTTCCCCCCAAACCGTTCGGTGAATCACTCCTTTATCGGTATCATCTTCTTCGTAGACCGAAGCGGTTTTAGTTTCAGGAAAGTTCTGCACATAACTGGAAAGGTCGTAAGTTTCCGGAGAAGCGAACACTTCTTTTTGAAACAAGAGTTTTGGTTTGTTTTCTTCGTTCCCGTAAAAACTCACCCAGGCTGAGCCGTCTTTAAAAACATCGAATACGGCAAATCCCTGGCCGGCATAAGAAAACAGGCCATCATTGCTGAGTGTAGCATAGGTGGCTTTTGAACCTGAACCCGATACGATCTGCTTAATTCCATCGTGATTAATATACTGAAGGGAATGTTCATGCCCCGACACAAAGATCAATCGATCAGAATCCTTCGCAATGGTTTCTAGACGTTTAACCATAGATTTATATCGCTCATTCTGCCTGTCCTGAATCGATACACCTCCAGTGGTCCTGATCAATGAAGCCAGAGACCCCAGAATTGGCAGAGGTATCTTCTTTTGAGATGGATATAAATGCCGGTCAAAATTATATTGCCCACCGTGAATTCCATTAGTATAAACAGGATGGTGTAAAGCTATAATGATCGTTTTATTCTGATTTTTCTTTATCTCCGACTGCACTTCCAAAAACATGGCCTCCCTTGTCTTGATCTCTGCACAATCATCGTTAATCGTAGGATGCCTGTCCCAGTCTTCAAGATACCATTGAGAATCGATCACAATCATCGCAATGTTTTCACTAACATCAAGGGTTTGGAGCCCACAGCCGGTATCTGGCGCCCAGATAAGATTTTTTTTGAATTTCTCCTTTAGATATTCCGACTGGCGCTCAAGACCATTTATTCCTTCGCTATACCAGTCGTGATTTCCGGGAATAAAAAGCACCTTCCCGTTATAATGTTCTATGGCATCAAGTTGTGCATCCAGACGATACTCAGCTTTTTCCCGGTCTGGATCTTCTTTTTCCGGCAATCCATCAGGGTAAATATTATCTCCCAGGAAGATGGTGTAATTTTCAGTTTTCTTAACCGAATCCAAATAGCTTTTCAGAGCCAGAAGCCCTTTTGAGGTTCCTCCCTGTGGGGAATAGCCTCCATCTCCAATTAAATAAAAAGACTTCTCTATCTCTTTATCTATGGGGTATTGTGACTTGGTTTGGGACTTGTCTTCTCTGTATTTTGGGCCGTAGGAGGCACAACCATAAAGTATTGTTAATATTAAGGCAGAGAGGAAGATGTTGGTGGTTTTCATAAGGGATTTTGAACTATTTTTGTAATTTGGCAACATATAAACAAGTAATTCTTACATGAACCATCTCACAGAGAAAGCCGATAATTTTGTATTAGATCTTTTTAATGAAAAGTTACCAAATACGTATATCTATCATAACTATAAGCATACTCAGCGCGTGGTTAAAAGTACTAAAGAATTAATTGACAAATCTGAAATTAATGTTAAAGAAGAAGAGGCGTTAATACTGGCCGCGTGGCTGCATGACACGGGATATACCAAGACATTTAACGGGCACGAGGAAGAGAGTGTGAAGATCGCAAAAGACTTCCTTGAAGAGAATAATGCCACCCCCGAATTAATAGAAAAGGTTTCCAATTATATAATGGCCACCAAGTTCTCTAATGAGCCGAAAACACTTCCGGAAAAGATCATCAGGGATGCCGATTCCTCTCATTTTGCAAAGGAGTATTTTGATGAAACCAGCGAACTTCTAAGACAGGAACTGGAACTTCTGAATATCAAAAATTTCAGCACTACAGAGTGGATCCAGGAAAACATCAGAGTTTTCACCGAAAAACATAAGTTCTATACTCCTTATGCCATTGAGAACTGGGAGCCTGAAAAGGATAAGAATCTTCTGGAACTCATCGAAAAACAGAACAAAAGAGAGAAAAAATTAAAAAAAGAAGAACATAAGGCCAGAATGAAGGCCAAATTTAAGAATGATAATCCCGAAAGGAGTATTCAGACTCTTTTCAGGACCAGTTTAAGGAACCACATCAAGTTAAGTGATATTGCCGACACGAAAGCCAATATACTGCTGTCAGTAAACGCGATCATTATCTCACTTGCGCTTAGTAACCTCATTCCTAAGCTGGATGCAGCTACCAACAAGCACCTCTTAATACCAAGTTTAATATTGGTGCTTTTTAGTGTGGCGTCTATAATCCTATCTATTATGTCTACCCGCCCGAATGTTACCAGTGGCGAGTTTACCAAAAAACAGGTGGAAGACCGCAAAGTAAACCTCCTATTCTTCGGAAACTTTCATAAGATGCCTTTTGACAGGTTTAAATGGGCAATGCAGGAGATCATCGAAGATAAAGATTACGTCTACGAACTTTTAATGCTGGACCTGCACTTGTTAGGAAAAGTACTTCACAGAAAATATTACCTGCTAAGACTTACCTATACCGTATTTATGGTAGGAATCATCATATCGGTAATAAGTTTTGTGCTGGCGTTCTACCTAATGTAGTTCTTCCATAAGATCTTCATAAGTAATAGTCTTTTCACGGGAGTTATCTTCCGGGCTATATAGAATATTTACCCTAATAGCCTTAAGCCCTATCACTCCCTGAACATCTTCAAGCTCCAACAACTCTACCTCATCTCCAAGATATTTTTTAGCCTGAAGGTATTTGATATAACGAAGATATTCACGCTCATCACTCCGTTGAGAATAGATAATGGCGATCTTTCCTTTTTGAGTAATTCTTTCCTCGGTCCCTTTAATGAAGGCTTTGTCTATACGCTTTTTAATAACTTCATACCTGGCATTATAAGTACCGTCTACATCAAATTTCTTTTCATCCATTCGGTACCTGATGGAAAGTGTTGTGTTATAGACAAGGATCAATGAAGCTGCATCAAGCTTAATAGGCGTGGTTTCCTGCAGCTGGTAGAAACGGTTCTCCATTTCACACATAGTGCTTAGCTGCCAAAGCCTTAGATTATAAAGGTAAACCTTATTAAAGGGTTTGTTCTGCACCATAGAAGCGCCAATATAGATATTGTGCTCTACCCCATCGGTCTTATACCTTTCAAAATAATGCGGATATATCTTCTGGGCCTGAATCTGCTTTTTATCGATATAACGGGACATCGTACGATTTACCTGCTGAACGGTTTCATCATAATGTTTCCTATGGTTGTAAACAATTCCGGTTTCAGGGTTAAGCTGATTTTGATATTCTTCCACCATCTTCTTAAGATCAGAAGACTGCTTCTTTAGATGAACCATAAGCGGGTTCACTTCTTTCTGAAGTAAATTGAAGACCTTCTGCTCACTGGAAGCATTCAGATTTTCTTCAATATCTTCCATAAAGTCTTCTATCCTGAACTTCACTTGCTCGTAAATTGGCAATTCCTCCGTTTTATAGGCTTTCTCGATAAGCTTTAGGATTAATTCCAGCTGATGAAGCAGATCTTTTTGTATGGCTTCGTTCCTGGCTTCCGAAGAAGCAACAATATCTATCTGCCCGTATAACGGATGAATATCTTTAAAGGCTATGTCTTTAAAAGAAGCTAACCCATCTTCATCAAGATCTTTGATAAACTTTTTCGCCTCCTTCTCGAAAACCCACAGCACACTGGGGTGAATTGAAGTACATTCACTCTGGATCACCGCTTTTATCCTGTTCTCAAAATCGGTTCTGTTTCGCTCAACAGCCGTAACGATATAAGGAAGAATATCATCGAGCTTTATCGCATTTATACTGTTAAGCTCATTCTTTCTTTTTGAAACCAGTTCAAGTACCCCCAGAAGCTTATTATTTTTAGCCACCGGTGCCAAAATGCAGCTCTTTACATCATTTTCCTGCAGATTCCTGGACAGCAGGTTATTGCTATTCTTTTTGGCATAAGCTTCAAGATTGGCGATGGTAAAATAGGCATTCTCATTAATAAGTTTATTGAAGGCTTCCTCACACACTCCCGTTTCACAGTCGCTTACAAGCTCTTTATTCAAGATAAAGCTCTGGGCGTCCTTATAATCCATCCTCTCAAAGATGTTTTCCTGTGGTTTATAAACGGTAAAACCAACCCGTAGGTCCGGGATCTTATATATTGACCTGAAGATCTCCTGTAATTTCTCAAGCTCCTCTTTTTCTGAAGTATCCTTATAAAGCAGGGTGGTTTTTAGTTCAGAAATAGCATCATCTATGGTAACATCGGTAAGGTTCAGGATGGTAAACCCTTTAAAAGTCCAGCTTTTTGGCGGGAACATTTCCTTCCATAGATCGATATTCTCTACATTCTGTATTAGCCTGTCTACATCTTCCTGGGTGATCTTTTTTGCTTTATCGGTAGGCTGAATTTCAACAAAATCACCATTCAGAGCTATTCTGTAATGCCTGGAGATTCCGTGCTCATCTGGAATATCATAATACAATGGCCGTGAAAAATCTATATCATATCCATAGTAATCATTTAGAATATTGATACAGGCGTGAATGTAGTACATATCCTCATCCATATTCCGCAGTTTCAGCTCAAAATCATCCCCGGCTACATCAAGGATCTTTTTCAGCCGCCTGGAAGCATTGAAAATGGTACTGTGATAAGGAATGGAAACAGCTTTAATCTCATTATTGGTAAGCACATTCGGAAAAAGATCATCCAGCAGGATCTCAATGGGCTCCTTGTATTTTTCAAGCGCATCGGCATCCTCTATCCCTTCGGTTAAGGCATCAAATTCAGAAACATAATCCAGAACATCCTGCATATAGTCTCTGGCAATTTTGCTCTTTTCCTGCTCAAGTTGCTTTTTATATTGCTCAATAACCTTATGGAAGCTAATCTTAATATCTAAAGGAAAATCTTCTATCTGCTGCTTCATATAATTCTAATATATCATAAAATTAATGTTTCTTACAAGTTCAGGATTCTGCCATACTTAAATTAACAATATTTTATAAAATTACCCCCTCTATAAATCTGCAGATGCTTATTTTTGCTGAAAACATAAATAAATTATGCGCAAAATATTAGCAATTTTTACTCTGGCTTTGCTTAGTTTCTCCTGTCAGGACGACAAAGGATATGCAATTACCGGAAGTGCCGAAAACATAAAAGACGGTACTAAAATTTTTGTTTCAGAAATCAGCAATTCTAACCGTCCGCAACGAGTGGACACCACTGAGGTGAAAGACGGACAATTCGAACTTGACCTTGAAGATAACGACAACCCTAAGTTAAGTTTCCTTGAGGTTGAAGGTCAAAACGGAAATGTGATCTTTATTTCTGAAAACAAAGAGATCAATTTTGAACTTTTTAAAGACAGCCTTAGAGCATCCCGGGTAACCGGCGGGAAAGAAAATAAGGTTTTGGAAAAGTATCTGGACCACCTGAAGGCGGTAAACAAAAAGATGACCGAAGTTAGAACTGAGGTGAAAGCAGCTTTCCAAAACCAGGATACTGCAAAGATCAACAAACTGCGTAAAACTGAAGAGGAGATCCTTGACAATGATAAGGTATTCAAACAAAAGCTTGTTAAAGAGAACAAAGACTCTTTTGTAGCAATTATGGCTCTAACAGACCTGTTAAGAATGAAGTCTCTTCCAAGCAGCGAGATCAGAAAGATGTATGAATCACTTCCTGAAAACGTGAAGCAGAATGCAATTGCAAGAGACCTTGGCAAACAGCTTGAAAATGCAAGTGCTACCGAGATTGGGGCTAAAGCTCCTGGTTTTACCGCACCAACTCCAGAAGGTGAAGAACTTTCTCTTAAAGATGCTATGGGCAAAGTGACCGTAATAGACTTCTGGGCTGCCTGGTGTAAGCCTTGTCGTGTAGAAAATCCTAAAGTTGTTAAGATCTACAACAAATACCACGATAAAGGGCTTAACATTATTGGAGTTTCTCTTGACCGCCCTGGTCAAAAAGAACGTTGGCTAAAAGCCATTGAAGACGACGGATTGGAGTGGCATCATGTTTCTAACCTTCAGTTCTGGAATGACCCTGTAGCTCAAAAATATGGTGTAAAAGCCATCCCTGCTACTTTCATTCTGGATGAGGAAGGAACTATTGTAGCAAGAAACCTTCGTGGAGATGATCTTGAGGAGAAGATCAAGGAACTGCTTGGTGAAGAATAGTGGTTTAAACAAAATCATAATAAAAAAAGCGCCTGATCAGGCGCTTTTTTTATTTATACACAAAGTTTCTAATTGAGTTGAAATCCAACATTCACTTTTACTTTGATTTCCATCTCTCCCGGGGCTATTGTCTCCTGGGAACCATTTTTATCACTCATCTCAACGGCTTCAGCCATACGGTACATAGGCTGGTAGTTATTCCCGTCCATTTCGCTTATACTTATTGCTTTACCCAAGCTTTGATTAAGTGGCTCTACAAAATCCTCAGCCTTCTTCTTGGCATCGAGTACTGCCTTTTTTCTGGCTTCAGCTTCAAAAGAAGCCATTTTTGAAGACTTGAACTGAACCCCGTCTATCCTGTTCAATCCATTTTCTAAAAGCCCTTTCATTATAGACTCATAATCCTTTATGTCGTCAAGCCTGATAGATATTGCCTGGTTCGCAACATAGCTATATGTCTTATCATTATAGTCATAACGCTTATTCAGGTTCACATAATCTGTTTGTATATTCTTTTCTTTAATGCCTTTACTTTTAAGGAACTTAATGACCTTATCTACAGCCACGTCATTTTCCTTTTTCACCTGTTCAGCGCTATCTCCTTCGTGTTCAATCCTGGATTTAATAAGCACCTGGTCCGGCACCACCTTAACTATGCCTTCTCCGGTAACGGTAACCACGGGGGAAGGCTTTGCATCCTGGGCCTGTATGGCTGCAGCACTCAGGAAGATCAATGCAAAAAGTAATTTTTTCATAGGTATTAGTTTTAAGTTCAGATATTGCTGAAATCAATAAAGATACCAAACTATATCTTGCCCAGTTTTTGCAGGACAAACAGCACTATAATCGGGATCGCAAGAAGGATCACCATTAAAAGCTCTGTCTGGAATAAGGACGGTGCCAGCAATAAAGTTAAAATATAGCCACCTACAGCCCCTCCAAAATGAGCATCGTGACCAATATTCCCTACTCGTCGCTTCATCCCGTAAATGGTATACAGTAAATAGCCTATTCCGAAGATATAAGCAGGAACCGGAATTATAAAGAACAGACCAAGCATCATATCCGGCCGTAAAAGAATTGCCGAGTACAACACGCCCATTACAGCCCCACTGGCTCCAACCGCGGTATATTCATATTCATTTCTGTGAAAGAAAAAAGAGAGTAAATTTCCTAAAATAAGACTGGCAATATAAACCAGGATGAATCCGGTGGTTCCCAGACCGTAAATCACCACATTCGCAAAGAAATAAAGGGTAAGCATATTCACGAAAAGATGCGTGTGGTCTACGTGTAAAAATCCAGATGAGAAGATCTGGTATTTCGCTCCCCTTTTAATATCACCAACATTAAATTTATACTTTTGAAAAAATGCTATATCATTAAATCCTTTAAACGACACGATCACATTTATGGCGATTACAATAATTGTCACCAGCCCTAATTCTCCCATAGATACATAAGTTTAGTTTCAAATATACCATATATTTGCTGAAAGTTTTTTTATGCAAGGATTAGTTTTTTGGTTGGCCTATCCCCTGTTATGGCTGATTTCCATCCTCCCTTTCCGGCTTTTTTATATAGTTTCTGATATTACTTACGTGCTGGTATACCATATAATTGGTTACAGAAAAAAAACAGTGACCGATAATCTGAAACTCGTATTTCCTGAAAAACCCGATGCCGAGATCAGGGCCATTCGAAAAAAGTTCTACGCCCATATGTGTGATATGTTCCTGGAAATGATAAAAAGTATGAGCATTTCAGGAAAGGAACTGAAACGCCGCTTTGTATTCACCAATCCTGAAGAACTCCACCGTTTAGAAAAAAAACATAAAGGTATTATCCTTATGTGCGGCCATTATGCCAGTTACGAATGGATGATAGCCCTGCAGTTATATGATGTTACCTATAAGGCTTTTGGGATCTACAAAAGGATCAGGAACAGGTATTTTGATAAACTCGTAAAAAATATACGAGGAAAATTTAACGGAGAGCTCATCCCCACCGCGGAAGCAACGCGCAAAATTGAAATCAACGAAAAAAATGGCGTCCTGGGGATCTACGCAATGATCTCTGATCAGTCTCCAAAATGGAACAGGGCCAAGTACTGGGCAGATTTTATGGATATAAAAGTTCCTGTCTTTACCGGTTCTGAAAAAATGGCAAGAGAGTTCGATATGGCCGTAACCTACCTAAACGTTGAAAAAACAGGCAGAGGCTATTACGAAGCGACACTTATAAATATTACCGATAAACCGGCGAACGAAGACCCCTATTATATCACAAAGAGCTTTATCGAATTGCTGGAAAAACAGATCAATAAAGCTCCTGAATATTATTTGTGGACCCATAAAAGATGGAAACACCGCCATGAGGCCCTTCCCAAAAACGGGGTGATAATAGATTAAGCGATAATCCCCTTAATCTCTTCTATCATCTTTTGAGCAAGCTCATCAGCTTCTTTTTGCGATTTTGCTTCAGTATAAATCCTGATGATCGGTTCCGTATTGGATTTTCTAAGATGAACCCAGTTTTCGGGAAAATCGATCTTCACCCCGTCTACGGTTGAGATCTCTTCATTTTTATGTTTTTCTTCAACGGCCTTTAAAATACCATCCACATCAATCTCCGGGGTTAACTGAATTTTGTTCTTACTCATATAGTAAGCTGGGTATTCCTGCCTTAATTCGGAAACACTTTTCTTTACTTCAGCTAAATGAGTCAAGAACAAAGCTACCCCCACCAGACTGTCACGCCCATAATGAGCTTCTGGATAAATGATACCGCCGTTCCCTTCTCCGCCAATCACAGCCTTCGAATCTTTCATCAACTTAACCACATTCACTTCTCCAACAGCACTGGCATTATATTCCCCATTATGCTTTTTGGTCACATCACTTAAAGCACGGGAAGAAGACAGGTTACTTACCGTATTACCGGGTGTCTTTCCAAGCACGTAATCTGCACAGGCTACCAGGGTATACTCCTCTCCGAACATTTCTCCATTTTCATCTATAAAAGCAAGACGGTCAACATCAGGATCTACAACAACTCCAAGATCGGCCTTCTCCTTTTTTACAAGTCCGCATATATCGGTAAGATGCTCTTTTAGCGGTTCAGGGTTGTGTGGAAAGTGTCCGTTAGGCTCACAATACAACTCAACCACCTCAACTCCGAGCTTTTTCAGAAGCTTCGGAATGGCTATCCCTCCTGTAGAGTTCACGCCATCCACCACAACCTTAAACCCGGCCATTTTAATTGCTTCTGCATCTACCAGCTTAAGCTTAAGAACTTCTTCAATATGGCGGTCTATATAATCGTTCTTTACAATGGTTTCACCAAGGTCATCAACTTCGGCGAAATCGAAGCCTTCTTTTTCAGCGATATCAAGGATCTTAGCACCTTCTTTCCCGTCAAGAAACTCGCCTTTATTATTAAGAAGTTTCAGCGCATTCCATTGTTTTGGGTTATGGCTCGCCGTCAGAATTATCCCGCCATCGGCCTTTTCAAGTGGCACGGCAACTTCAACGGTTGGAGTAGTAGAAAGACCAAGGTCAATTACATCTATCCCCAATCCAGTTAGGGTGTTCATTGTTAATTCCTGGATCATTTTACCTGAAATTCTTGCGTCTCTTCCAACAACAACTTTTAATCTTTTGTTTTCAGAACTGCTTTTAAGCCAGGTACCATAAGCAGCAGCAAATTTTACTGTATCTATAGGGGTCAGGTTTTCTGCCGGTGCTCCTCCAATGGTTCCGCGAATACCTGAAATTGATTTTATTAAACTCATTTTTCTTTGATTTTTAATTGAGGCCCGGATATTTTTTAGGGCAGCCCGACAAATATACAAGGCCGTTATACTAAATGCCAAAACTTAACAGAATTTAAACAGGCTCATTAATTAAATCCGTAACTTTCTATTATGAATTATCTGGCCCATATATACCTCTCGGGTGAGGACGATGAACTCAAGATCGGTAATTTCATAGCAGATTCTGTGAAAGGCAAAGAGTATCTTGATTTTCCGGAACGCATTGCGCAGGGAATCGTTCTTCACAGGGCTATAGACGACTTTACAGATTCTCATCCGGTATTTAAAAAAAGTACAGGGCGATTATTCAACAAGTATGGGCATTACAGCAGAGTGATCGTAGATATTCTTTACGACCATTTTCTGGCAGCTAATTGGGATAAATATTCAGAAACGCCTCTCGAAGTATATAGTGAAGAATTTTACGATCTACTCAATGAAAATTCTGAAATACTCCCTGAAAGGGTTCAGTATTTTTTGCCTTTTATGGTAAGGGATAACTGGCTTTTAAGTTATGCAAGCATTGAAGGCATTGGAAGAATTCTGAATCAAATGAGCCGAAGAACGGAATTCAAATCCAGAATGAATTTGGCTACTGAAGACCTTAAATTATACTACTCCGAATTCGAAGATGACTTTTTTAGATTCTTCGGTGAGCTCCAGGACTTTTGTGAACAGGAAATCGGGAAACTGTAAAAATAATCGACAAAATATTTAAACTTAATCTTCGCCTGTTAAAGGAAACCAAATAACTGTGTATTTAATCTACAAAGATTTTGTGAAATCATCACTTCTTACCCAAGGTGAAAAATAAAAAAAGGCCCGGCTTTTAGAAGCCGGGCCTTTTTTTACAGCATTTATAGAGTGATTACAGAAAGTACCAATATCCATTGTTACTTAATCTAACCTGTTTCCATCTGCTTAGGTTTTCCGAAAAATAATACCACCTGTCATTCGACCTTAACACGGTTAAACCTTCTATAGTATAGTATTCTCCGTTAATGTAGTTAGGCTCTGTAGTCCCCCCATCTCCGGAGTACATACTGTTGATACCGGCAACATCACCGTTGGACAGTTTACTTCTCTGAATTTGATATAGACTCCCGTCAGCTCTGGTAATAGTAGGCTGACCGTTGCTCGAGAACGAATAAGGCCCATACATCATTATGGAATTGAAGTCCAGATTCGAAGTAAACTCATTACCATCAAGACCGTTTTCTGCGTAAGTATCGAAGTTATGCTCTCGACCACTCTGAATATTCTCATAATGAACGGTAATATGGCTGTCACGATCTACCCTGCTCTGTTCGTGCCAGAGCCCAACTGCGTGACCAATCTCGTGAATTGTATTCCCTGTTGTACAGGCGCTGGCGAGGGTTACAGGCTGCTTACTACCAGTCATCCCAACATAAGAAGAACATCCGGATCCCGGGGTGAAATATATGTAGTTAGACTGACTTGTTCTTTGAACGAATTTTAAAGAAGTTTTGGACTCCCAGTGGGCAATGGCATCCTCAACTCGGTATTTATCGGGCAAGTTACTGTCTATGGCATAATATACTGTATTATTGGGCCACATCCCTGATGTACGCCCTACACTTCTTTGCTCAGGAGGGGTCTCCCCTTCCTCGAATACCATTTGTACCGGCTCTGAGGTCACCATATCCTTATCAAATATGATATCTCCCTGATAGACATATTTTCCTTTTACATCTTCTACAGGTATTCGTTTACCTGCATAATATACCTCGGAAACACTCCCAAACTTTGTAGGGAATGCTGCCTCCACATTCATTTTCTCTTCTTTTGTTCCTGATTTTAACTGTTCTGTTTCTTCGGTTTGATTAATAGAGTCTTTACTACAAGACAAAACAGCTAAAGCCGGCAGTAAAAACATTAAATTTCTTTTTCTCATAAGTAGGGTTAATTTCTTTTAATGAAAAATTTGTTAATTGTTTTTAATTCAATGGTTCAGATTTTTGCAAAGTATATGCCACAATAAGAGACCTTGAAACCTCACAAATCATTAATAGTCAGTTTCCTACAAACACCAGAGATTAATTCATCCCTGATATTTCCGGGGGCCGCACAGCGATTCAATTTTAACTCCTAATTAACACAGGTTGAGTTCCTTAGATTTTATTAAGTTTAAATCTCTTTTTTTAAGATCCCGACTTCTAAAAGCTAACTTATATAAATACCTGCCTTAGAAAAACATATGGTTAATTTTAACAAAAAAAAGCTGTTTGGAAAAATCCAAACAGCCTCTTTTATTCTCACCGTGGTTTAAGATACCAGGCAAAGAATAAAAACTAACCCAATAAATTAGTCACCCCCCGGTTAATTAATTCCATTGGGTTAATCTTAAAATCAATTTTGACAAAATGTCCCTGAAACTTTAATGTAATATGGTAAACTATAATTCAGCGAACCAAATACGATTTCAGCTTCTGGCGAAGCGTCCGGGTCAGCATTAACCACCTGACAGTGAACTTCTCCATCTAATGTTTGAGCAACCTCAACTTTTATTTGATCAGGATCTGCCGCTTCAACTATAACCACCGGATTACCGTCAATTAAACTGATTGTAATGGCTCCATCATAACCCGAAACAGTAAATAAATCGGAATTACTGGTTATTTCAAGAAAATCCTGTCCTCCGTTCGTACCATCAAGATAAACAGTATCACATCCGGCATCCGGAGCGTCAAGAGTACAGTCTGAAGTTTCTCCACAATTTGGATCAGGATCATTAACACAGCCTTCATTTTCATTGATATCTGCAATTCCATCATCATCTGTATCTTCACAACCATCAGCATTTACATTAACACCTTCTGCTGTATCTTCACAAAGGTCGTTGTTATCATATACTCCGTCTCCATCTGAATCTGGACAGCCCACTTCATTTACATCAGTATCTGCCGGAGTGTTAGGACACTCATCAATATCATCAGTAACACCATCATTATCGGCATCTGTATCTCCTCCGTTACCATTACCACCGTCATCTCCACAATTGATGAATACGTGTTCATATTCTACTGAAGTACCGTCATCGCCAAGTAACATATCTACCTCGTTCCAGCTTAATGAACCACTCATCATATGATCTCCGGCTGTACCGTAGCTTCCGGGCCAGTCTGCAAGAGTCAGTTCATAATATAAGTATGGCGTATCTGCTCCTTCTCCATCCTGTGGTCCCGGAACAGCTATACATAATGGATCGGCATACCAGTCTCCGGAGTCATCATCTTCGGTGTTTCCGGTTGCAGGCATCAATCCCTCATAGATCAAAGTACCTCCGTTATCAGGATCACCATACCAAACATTCAGGTTGTAGTTAGCCGTATAGTGTCTTCCGCTGTCACTGCAGTAGTTCGCAAAGAAGCAAAGCTCGTAAAGCACTTCCGGAATGATATCGAAGAACTGGTATCCATAAAGGTTTACTTCCCTGTCATCAAAACAGATCACCTCTACATCTACATACTTCTTGGTTCCCGCACGCAGGTCCCAGGTCATATCTAAAGGATCTTCAACAAATTGTGCATATTCACTGCCTTCTTTTGGTGCTGCCCAGATCACGCTTCCCGGAGAACCGTTATCGTCATCCCAGACCAAAAAGTCGGTGAGGGTCACTGCTACTGAGGTTTCTCCTGAAGGTATCGGGATCTCAAGCGCTTCATCATAAGCCGTAAAAAGCCCGTCATCATCAGACAAAATTTCAACAACCACATCTACCGGAGTATTCGATGCCCCGTAGGTAAGGGAGATCTGTGCATAGGCCGGTGCATTCTCTGAACAGGCAGGCGCATCCTGTCTTACCTGGGCCCTGTTCAGCATATCGTTTAAAACAGGTCCAAAGGTCAGCACCGCTACCTCATCAGACACAGGATTGTCTACCATCTGGGTCTCATCCTTACTACAGGAAGTCAGCAATAAGGCAAATACAGCCGTAAAGGCTAAATAATACTTCAAAGTTTTCATAATTAGTTTTTTAGGGTTAATATTTCGAATGGTTAAAAATTTATTTTTGGTACGGCCACTTTCTCAAGAGCCGTCAAATTTTAAAAGAAGAGCTATTCGGGATTTGCCCGAATAGCTCCCTTTAATTAATCATCATCACTACCGCACACCTCTGCATGTACAATTAAGTAGAAGTCACCGCTTTCGGTTCTGTCAAAATTGTATTCTTTTCCAGAAGCAGGGTCATCATCGGTATTACCGTATTGTCCCGGCGCCGATTTTGTTGGCTCATATTCACTGTAATAAATGTGAGATTCATCTATCGAAACGCCATTTGCAAGATCAATAACCACCTTAACATTATCATCAGTAACAGTTACGGTAACAGTTCCCGCAAGGAATCCATTAGTTATATCTTCCTGTCCGGCTCCGGCATAGAAGTCTTCAGTGAAAGTTCCGTTAGAACCGTCGAAGTAATCTGCCCAACCCCAGCGGTTATTATTGAAACCAAGGTCATTGATAAAGGATATACTTCCGAATCTAAATGCCGTTTCGCATCCTTGTAATGGCGGAGCATCCTGATCACAGGCATCACCAATTCCATCATTATCCCTGTCTTCCTGATAAGGATTAGAAATATTAGGACAGTTATCACAAACATCTCCTACTCCATCATCATCTCCGTCAGACTGGTTTTCATTAGAATCCATAGGGCAATTATCACAGGCGTCTCCGTGGCTATCTCCATCGCTATTGGTTTGATCATTAGCATCTTCAGGACAGTTATCACAAACATCTCCGTAAGCATCATCATCCTGATTGGCCTGATCCTGGTTATCTACCATAGGGCAGTTATCACAGGCATCACCAAGCTCATCACCATCACTATTAGTCTGATCTTCATTGTCTACTTCAGGACAGTTATCACAGGCATCACCCCAACGATCACCGTCACTGTTCTCCTGATTAGGATTATATATCGTAGGACAGTTATCCGTAGGATCATCCTGACCATCACAATCAGGATCAAGTACCGGATCACACTCTTCTACATCACAGTTGAAGAAGATATGCCAGTAATCTATGTTACTATCCCCATCGAAAAACTCCTGAACCTGATTCCAGCTAAGATCTGCTGTAATAGGATCTGCAGGATCTGCAGTTCCGTAGTTTCCTGGCCAGTCCTGTAAAGTAGCTGTTACTCTTATATAAGGTTCATCTGCTCCCTCGCCAAAATGAGGCGCAGGAATAGCCAAACATAATGGGTCTGCATACCAGTCACCGGAATCATCATCTTCAGTGTTTCCTGTAGTTGGCATCTCTCCTGCATGTATTGGAATAGTATTTCCATCGCCTATATAGGTGATATCCAATGAATAATTTGCAACATAGTCTCTGCCTGACTCCACACAATAGTTGGCAAACACACAGAATTCGTAGAGTTTCACAGGAATCACATCAAAGAACTGGTAGCCATACTCATTGACCTCACGATCATCGAAACATAGCACCTCCACATCTACATAGTTCTTACTTCCTGCTCTAAGGTCGAAAGTCATTGCCAAAGGTGATTCTACAAATTGCGCATATTCACTACCGCTTTTTGGTGCCAGCCAGATGACCTCTCCGGGTGCACCGTCAACTTCATTCCACACCTTAAAATCATTTAAGGTAACAGAAACCGAGGTTTCTCCGGCCGGAATAGGAATCTCCAGTTCATCGGCATATTCTGTAAATAAGCCGTTTTCGTCAGAAAGGATTCCAACCACCACATCTACAGCTGTATTATCAGCTCCGTATACCAGAGAAATTTCAGCAAATGCCGGTGCATCTTCAGTACAATCAGGCACATCCTGCCTCATTGCATTTCGGTTCAACATATCATTCAAAACAGGTCCAAAAGTAAGCGTAGCTTTCTCTGTAGCCTGTGTTCCGGGATCTGTTGTTTCATCTTTACTACAAGAAGTAAGCAGCAGAGAGAATATGGCTATAAAAGCCAGGTAATATTTAATTGATTTCATAATGTTATTTTTATTGATAAAGTGAAGGACCGATTTAAGGTTTGCCTAAAATCGGCCCTATGCCTTTAATAAGTTAAGATTGAGAATTCTCCACAAGCTACAGGTTGTCCTGCCTCGTAGTTTCCATTTACAGTCTTTCCGTGAAGAACAACTGTACGATCGGCGAAGTTAGCATTGGCCGCTTGCTGCGCAGTCAAAGCAAATGTTCTTTGATAGGTCAGTATTCCATCTGCATCTGCAGTTGGGAAACCTCCGCCTTCCAGTTCAAGAGGCCAGAATACACCACCATAATCATCACAACTTGCATTTTGATGAATATGCTGAGGATGCATCTTATTCGCTTCTAGATTCGCTGCAAGAACGGTAGTTTTCAGTTCGGTACCTTTCAGCATCAGGTACGCAAAACCTACTGCATAAGTATCATCCAGAGATTTAATACAAGCTTTGTAGTGTTTGGCTTCTACTGTAGGATCATTAAATGGCGGAGGCCCATCATCACCACATCCAAACTGGAAGTGATAGTAATCCAGATTATCTCCGTTATAGAAGGTTTTAATCTCATCGTCCGTAATCACACCGCTTAAGATCACTCTGTCAGGACCATCGTATTGACCTTCAGCATCCAGCAGGAAGATCTCTACATAATATTCATCCTGTCCTTCACGATCTGGTAAAGCAAAGCATAAAGGATCGGCATAGTATTCTCCGTTTTCCATCTGCAACTCACTTACAAGGTCCTCATAGATCTGGTCTCCTACTTCACCATCAGCGTACTCCCATACACTTACGCTGTAAGATGCAGGATAGTGTCTTCCGCTTGGCGGACAATAATTTCCGAACATACAGAATTCAATAAGCGGAACAGGAGTTATGGTAAAGAACTGATATCCATACAGGTTTGCATCCCTATTATCAAAACATATTACCTCTACATCTGTATAGGTCTTTGTTCCTGCACGCAGTTCCCATGTTTTATCCAATGGTTCATCTACAAACTGGGCATATTCGCTCCCTTCTTTAGGTGCCACCCAGATCACATTACCAGGTGAACCATTATCATCATCCCACACCACAAAATCTGTAAGGGACACTGAAACTGTGGTTTCTCCCGAAGCAACTGGTATTTCTAAAGCCTCATCATAGGCTGTAAAGAGACCGTTTTCATCAGATAGTATGTCCACAACTATATCTACCGGCGTATTTGAGTCTCCATAAACAAAGGAGATTTGCGCGTGAGCAGGAGCAGCTTCAGAACAGTCCGGTACAGACTGCTGTCTTAGAGCATTACGATTAAGCACGTCATTTAGAACAGGGCCTAAAGTTAGTACCGCAACCTGATCGGATACAGGTTCCTCCGCAATAGAGGTCTCATCCTTACTACAGGAAGTAAATAGCATAGTAGCTATTACTAACGCAGAAAGGGACTTTTTAAGTTTTTTCATAATTAGAAAATTTAGGTTAATACTTAGAATGGTTAATAAAAATTATAAATAGCTCCCGTCCTTTAGTTCAAAGGCAGAGATATCATGCTCAACAATAGGTATTGAAAGATTTGGGGGAACATCAGTAAATAAGAAGGAAGTGGGGTGACTCTCTTATTTCCTTATAAAAATAGAAAGTTTATCAGCTATTACGTTATGGGGGGAAACCCGTATATAATGAGTTTAACTTATTTCTCAGGACGGGTTTAGGTCAATAAGATTGTGATTGATTGCATAAATGATACTCTCCAGAATAGTATCTGAATTGGTCCTTTTTATGATATTAGACCGGTGCTTTTCGATTGTTTTTGGAGATATAAATAGGGTGGATGAGATCTCCTTGGTCTTATAGCCTTTGCAAAGGAGCTCAATGATCTCTTTTTCACGTTTGGTAAAACTAAAATCACAGAGTTTGCTGTTCTCCCTGAAGCATCTTTCCACACTTTCAGAATTAGAACCAATATTTGGAGTGACCAGGGTTTCCTCTCCTGAAAAGTCGATGATCATAATAAACTGATCGCCCTGATTCTTGTTCAGTTTTGAGAAACTGATCTTAGCATTCCGTTCCTTATCATTTTTAAGCAGTAATGATGTACGGGTACTGGCCTTCATATGTTTTCCCCGGGCAAAATTCCGCAAACTGGCTTTCACCTTGATCTTATTTTCACAATTCACAAAATCCGTAAGCTTTAGTCCCTCAGACTTTTTAACCCTGAAAGTTTGCTTAAAAGCATCATTTATGGCAATAACATCATCCTGTTTGAGCAACAGTACGGGCTTTGGAATTAAGTTAAAAAGACCCATAAATGAATCTTTCCAGTAATTTGAAAGCGAGAAATTGGAATAAACCTTCTTAACAAGAATTCCGCAAAGACTTTTGGCAGATATTATATTATAATAAAACTCATCTACTACATTCTTAAAAGACTTTTCCAGTTCAGGTTTTTGATCCTCATCAGCATACATAATCAGCCAGCATCTGTTGAGAAAGTGTGTAGATTTAAAATTGCTTAGATTCTTAAGGTTCCTTGGGGTCCTCATAGAAGTCTGGTCCAGCAATATAATATCGGGTAGTAAATTCAATGCCACATTATATCCGGTATGGATGGAATTGGCAATATTGATTTCAAAATGAAGGCTTAACCCCTCTTTCAATGTCTTGATTAGCTCAGGCTTGGTGCTAATCACCAGCAATTGTTTTTTCTCTGCAATCATTCCGCACGTTTTTTATCCTCTCAGGATCAATAATTAATAAACCTCACAATACAAAGGGGCGCAATTACCAGTTACAGATCTGTAACCGGGATTCCGGGGGGAATAAAATCGAAATGATTTGGGGGAATTAATGTTATACCAAATATAAGGGATATTCTGTATACCTGGTAATTTATTTCAGTAATATTATCCTGACATCCAAGAGATTAAACCAAGGTCAAGAGGGTGATTTTTTAGTCAAAAATGCCTGCTCCATTTTCCGCCTTATAATTTCGTAATTCCTTTGGCCTGCTTAAAACATATAGTCTTAATATTTTAAAATCCAGGATTGACAAATGCTCTTATTTTAAAGCATAATTAACACTTGCAGGAATAAGCTTCCTTTTTAGTTAGCAACACTTTAAGTAACTTTGCCACCTTGACAAAAAATATGACCAAAACCGAAGAAAATATAGAAGTACTGGGCGCAAGAGTCCACAACTTAAAAAATATAGACGTAAATATCCCGCGCGAAAGACTGGTTGTAATTACCGGTCTTTCGGGATCAGGAAAATCCTCTCTTGCTTTCGATACCATTTATGCGGAAGGCCAAAGGCGCTATATTGAAACTTTTTCGGCATACGCAAGGCAGTTCCTGGGAGGATTGGAACGTCCCGATGTTGATAAGATAGATGGGCTTTCTCCCGTAATCGCCATAGAGCAAAAGACCACCAGTAAAAATCCGCGAAGTACGGTAGGGACTATCACCGAGATCTATGACTTCCTGCGTTTACTGTTCGCCAGGGCCGGAGAAGCATATAGCTACAATACCGGTGAAAAGATGGTGAGTTATACCGATAGTCAGATCAAAGATCTCATCATAGAAGATTTTAAAGGGAAAAAGGTGAGTGTTTTAGCGCCTGTGGTCAGGTCCAGGAAAGGGCATTACAGGGAACTTTTTGAACAGGTGGCAAAGCAAGGCTTTGTAAAGGTAAGGACCGATGGTGAAGTAAGGGACATCATAAAAGGGATGAAACTTGACCGCTACAAGACCCACGAGATCGAGATCGTAATAGACCGGCTGAAAATTGACGAAAACACCGATGCTCAAAAGCGTCTTGATGAAAGTATCAAGACCGCTATGTATCACGGGGATGATGTCTTAATGATAATGGAACAGGAAACAGGGAATATCAGGTATTTCAGCAGGAATCTGATGTGCCCAACCACGGGAATCTCCTACCCTAACCCAGAACCCAACACCTTTTCTTTCAATTCTCCCAAAGGGGCCTGCCCCAAATGCAACGGGATAGGGACTATTCACCAGGTGAATGTAGACAAGATAATTCCAGATTATTCAAAATCCATAAAGAACGGCGGCCTTGCACCACAGGGACCTCAAAAGAAGAACTGGATCTTCTCCCAGCTGGAATTGATCGCCGAACGTTTCGATTTTAAGCTGAGTGATCCTATTTCTGAAATCCCTAAGGAGGGCCTTGAAATGATCCTTCACGGCGGAAAGGAAAAGTTCTCTAAAGAATCAAAATCGCTTGGAATCACCAGGGACTATAAAATAGACTTTGAAGGGGTGGCTACATTCATTGAAACCACCTACAGAAATAACGACTCCACATCCCTGCGCCGCTGGGCAAAGGAATATATGGATAAGATAGAGTGCCCGGCCTGCGATGGCAGCCGGCTTAAAAAGGAGTCCTTATACTTCAGGATCAATAATAAGAATATAGCTGAACTGGCCGGGAAAGACATCAGTGATCTGGCCGACTGGTTTTCAGACCTTGAATCGCATCTTAGCGAAAAGCAAAACAAGATCGCTTCAGAAGTAGTGAAAGAGATCAAAACCCGAATCCAGTTTCTGGTAGATGTGGGACTAACTTATCTTTCGCTTAACCGTAGTTCAAAATCCCTTTCAGGAGGAGAGGCCCAGCGAATCAGGCTGGCCACCCAGATAGGGTCACAACTGGTAGGTGTGCTTTATATACTGGACGAGCCCAGCATCGGGCTCCACCAGCGGGACAACGAAAAGCTCATTAACTCCCTCATTTCACTCAGGGATATAGGAAATACGGTGATCGTGGTGGAACACGACCGTGATATGATAGAACGTGCCGACCACGTCATCGACATTGGTCCTAAGGCTGGTCGTCACGGAGGGGAGATCATTAGTGAAGGGCCGCCAAATGAACTTCTGAAACACGATACGCTTACAGCCAATTATATTAACGGGACCAAGCAGATAGAAATTCCGAAGAAACGAAGAGAAGGAAACGGGAAATTCATTGAACTTAAAGGGGCTACAGGAAACAACCTCAAGGATGTTTCCGTGAAAATTCCGTTGGGGAAAATGATAGCGGTCACAGGAGTCTCCGGAAGCGGGAAATCGACCCTTATTAACGAGACCCTCTACCCTATTATGAACGCTCATTACTTTAATGGCGTGAAGGCTCCAAAACCATATAAAAGCATCAAGGGGCTTGATAATATAGACAAGGTGATAGACATCAATCAATCGCCAATAGGAAGGACTCCGCGTTCCAATCCTGCCACTTACACGGGGGTGTTTTCTGAGATCAGAAGTCTTTTCGCCAAAACTCCGGAAGCCCTGATAAGAGGCTATAAACCCGGGCGTTTCAGTTTCAATGTGAAAGGAGGAAGATGTGAGACCTGTCGCGGCGGCGGACTTCGAGTGATTGAAATGAACTTCCTGCCTGATGTTTATGTAGAGTGTGAAACCTGTCAGGGAAAAAGGTTCAACAGAGAAACTCTGGAAATAAGGTATAAAGGGAAATCTATCTCTGATGTTCTGGAAATGACCATCAATGAGGCCACTTCTTTCTTTGAGCCTATTCCCAAGATCTACAGAAAATTAAAAACTATTCAGGATGTAGGACTGGGATATATCACTCTGGGACAACAAAGTACCACCCTTTCCGGAGGTGAAGCCCAAAGAATTAAACTGGCAACAGAGCTTTCTAAGCGTGATACCGGGAATACTTTTTATATATTGGACGAGCCAACCACGGGTCTTCATTTTGAAGATATCAGGGTTTTGATGGAAGTCCTTAATAAACTTACCAATAAAGGAAACACCGTCCTGATCATTGAACACAATATGGATGTGATCAAAATGGCCGATTATATTATTGACATAGGAAAAGAAGGTGGTAAGCACGGAGGTGAGGTGATCGCCAAAGGTACGCCCGAGCAGGTAGCAAAAAGCAGAAAAAGCTACACCGCAAAATTCCTGAAGAAAGAACTGCAATAACAAAGACACTTTAAAAATAAAAATGAGAACAACTCAAAGAAACAAGACCTGGAATGAGATAAAAACAAACGACTCCTGGGCTATCTTCAAGATAATGGGAGAATTTGTGAATGGTTATGAAAAGTTGAGCCAGATAGGGCCCTGTGTATCCATTTTTGGATCTGCCAGAACCAAACCCGATCAGAAATACTATAAACTTGCCGAGCGGGTTTCCAAAAAGATCGTAGAGAACGGTTACGGGGTGATCACCGGTGGCGGACCGGGTATTATGGAAGCCGGTAATAAAGGAGCGCATCTTGGTGGCGGAACTTCCGTGGGGCTTAATATCGAACTTCCTTTCGAGCAGCACGACAACCCCTATATCGATAACGATAAGAGTCTTGATTTTGACTATTTCTTTGTGAGAAAGGTAATGTTCGTAAAATATTCCCAGGGATTTGTGGTAATGCCGGGAGGTTTTGGAACCCTGGATGAGCTTTTTGAAGCGATCACTCTTATCCAGACCAATAAGATCGACAAATTCCCGATCATCCTGGTAGGAAGCGAATTCTGGGGCGGCCTGGTAGACTGGATCAAACAAACCCTTCTGGACAGCTTTCAAAATATAAGCGCTGCAGATATAGACCTGGTACAGGTTGTTGATACTGAAGACGAAGTTATTGAGATCCTGAACGAATTCTACGATGAGTATAACCTGAGTCCAAACTTCTAGTAATTCCCCGAGGGGTTTTGACCGAAGTTTGAGTATATTTAATCTTAATATTTATAAGTTAACACCTCTGAATTCCTTGAAAGGCTTCCTTCTTTATTTTATACTGCTTGCAGGAATAAGCTGCGGTTTTGCACAAAACCAGATTGACATCAATGCCGAACTTGATGTGCAAAACCACAGTTTTTATATTCAGCAGCAAATAAAGTATACCAATACCAGTGACCAGGCTTTAAACGAGATCTATCTGAACGACTGGGCAAATGCTTTTAAACATAAGGTTACGCCATTGGCCAGGAGATTTGCTGAGGAGTATGTGAGGCGTTTTCATTTTGCCCGGGAAGAAGAGCGTGGCAGCACCCTTATTTTTTCTATTGCAGGTAATAGAGGGAATTTCCTAAACTGGGACAGGCCGGCGGGATATCCCGATATCCTGAAAATAGAATTGGACTCTCCTCTTAAACCAGGAGAAACCTACACCCTTCAGCTTAATTACAAGGTAAAGGTCCCAAGCGATAAATTCACCCGTTTTGGGGTTGACAATGAAAAGAACTTTAAACTAAGGTACTGGTATTTAACCCCTGTTGTTTATAATGAAGGCTGGCAATTCTACAGTCATAAAAACCTGGGCAACCAATACAACTCTCCTTATGATATTAAGATCAGTCTCAAAATTCCCGAAAATTATCACATAGGCACAGCCCTGAATCAAACCGAAATAGTAAGTGAGGAAAAGCAAAAAACGCTGAAACTGGAAGGCAGCAACAGGGTAGACTCAAAAATCTATATCACCAATACCCAGCTTTTTGATGATATTGTTACCGAAGGACATCAAATAGTAACCAACGTTGAGGATGACGGGCTGCAAACCGGAATTAAAGGGCTCATCGTTCAGCGGATAATGCGTTTCCTGGAACAGCGTCTAGGCGAGTATCCTCATAAAAAACTTTTTGTGACCCGGGAAGATTATTTAAACAGTCCCGTATACGGCTTAAATCAGCTTCCGAATTTCATACGTCCGTTTCCCGATGGTTTTCAGTATGACATCAAGCAAATGAAGACCATCACCTCCTATTTTCTAAAAAACACACTCTTGGTGAATCCGCGGGATGAGCAATGGGTGAATGATGCCATTATGATCTCCTTAATGATGGATTATGTGGACACCTATTACCCTAAAATGAAACTCATAGGCAACCTAAGTGATATTATTGGGGTAAGGTGGTTTCACGCCGCAGATCTCGAATTTAACGATCAGTACCAGTTCCTTTATATGAATATGGCCAGGATGAATCTTGACCAGCCGCTTACTATGGCCCAGGACTCTCTGGTGAAATTCAACAGGAATATAGCTAACAGCTACAAGGCCGGGGTGGGAATTAAATACCTTGAAGATTATCTTACCACAGATGCCGTCAAAGAGTCGGTTTCTGAATTCTATAAGAACTACCATCTAAAGGTCACCCCGGACGATACTTTTGAAGAGATTTTAAAGAAGAATACCACTAAAGATATCTCCTGGTTCTTTGAAGATTACGTGGGCAGCAATCAAAAGATAGATTTTCGGATAAAAAATGTAGAAAAGACCGAAGATTCATTAAGGGTGACCGTTTTAAATAAAAAAGACAACCGGATGCCTGTCTCCCTTTACGGTCTTAATGATGGTAACATCACTTATAAGGTCTGGGTAGATAATTTCGAAAAGGAAAAGACGGTAAGTTTACCCCGGGGCAATATTGAACGAGTGGCACTTAATTATGAGAAAAAGATCCCTGAGTTCAATCAAAGAGACAATTACAAAAGAGTGTCCACTTTTCTTAATAAGCCCTTGCAATTCAGGCTTTTTCAGGACATAGAAGACCCGCGCTACACACAGATCTTCTTTATGCCCGAGTTTGAATACAACCTCTATGACGGGGTAGCCATAGGGCCTAAAGTTTATAACAAGACCATCCTGGCGAAGAATTTTCAGTTCGAGATATCTCCTAAATTTGGATTCACCAGTAAGACCGTGGTAGGTTCGGCTTCTGTAATGAACACACATCAGTTTGAGAACGAAAAACTTTATGCCATCAGGTATGGAGTTGGAGGTACCCGCTTCTCTTATGGTTACGACCTATTCTACAATAAATACTCTCCCTTTTTGATATTTGCTTACCGCAATAAATATTTAAGGGATAATGAGCACCAGAGCTTAATGATAAGGAACGTAAGTGTTCAAAGAGATCTGGATCCCGAAAATCCTGTAGACGAGCCAAACTATAATGTATTCAATGTAAAGTACAGGTACAGTAACCCGCATATGTCCCATCACACTTCCGCGACCTTCGATTATCAGCTGGCAGAGAAATTCAGCAAGATCTCCTTAAGCCTTGAATACCGAAAGCTTTTCAGAAGTAACAGGCAGATCAACCTAAGGTTCTTTGCAGGTACTTTTCTTTACAATGATGACCGTGGAGACGATTATTTCAGTTTTGCGCTGGACCGCCCTACAGATTACCTCTTCGATTATAATTACTACGGAAGAAGCCAGGGAAGCGGACTTTTCAGCCAACAGTTCATTATGGCTGAGGGCGGCTTCAAATCTAAGCTACAGCCCGCTTTTGCCAACCAGTGGCTTGGTAGCGTGAATGCCAGCACCAATTTATGGAAGTGGATATTTGTTTATGGAGATATGGGATTGGTCAAGAATAAGCATCAGGATGCCAAATTCCTTTATGACTCCGGAGTAAGAGTTAGCCTAGTTTCAGACTATTTTGAAGTCTTCTTCCCGGTTTACTCTAATTTAGGATGGGAAGTGGGCCAACCCAATTATGATCAAAAAATAAGGTTTATAGTGGCTTTAGATCTTAACACTCTTATCAAGCTGTTTACCAGAAGATGGTATTAAAATCTGCTTAATCCTGCCAGATTTTTCTTTTCACATTTTTTTATAACGAATTACATTATTCACAAAACAGTCGCGTTATTTCAGATAAAATTTTACAATTCTCTTTAAACTGAAATTTGCATTAGATATTTATCAATATATCTTAAAATTAATGAATTGTATATAATCATAGTTTTCGTTACCTTTGATTCCATACAAAACAAAGTTCATGCAAAGCGAAACACAGACTAAAGATTCAATTTCTTTTGAAGATTTTAAATCGCAGGTTTTAGAAGATTACAAGATCGCCGTTACCAGCCGGGAATGTAGTTTACTGGGACGGCGCGAAGTTCTTACCGGGAAGGCCAAATTCGGAATATTTGGTGATGGGAAAGAAGTTCCGCAGCTTGCAATGGCAAAGGCCTTCAAGAAGGGGGATTTCAGATCGGGTTACTATCGCGATCAGACCTTTATGATGGCCATCAATGAACTTAGCATTTCACAATTTTTTGCCGGCCTTTATGCCGACACCAATATAGAGCACGAACCAATGTCTGGCGGAAGACAAATGGGAGGGCATTTTACCACCCACAGTCTTAACGAAGACGGAACCTGGAAGAACCTGATGCAGCAGAAGAATTCCAGTGCCGACATCTCTCCTACCGCCGGCCAGATGCCAAGACTTCTGGGGCTTGCCCAGGCTTCAAAGATCTACCGAAATGTTGAAGGAATAGATGCCGAAAAATTTTCAGACAAAGGGAACGAGGTTGCCTGGGGAACCATAGGTAACGCCAGTACCAGCGAAGGACATTTCTGGGAGACCGTAAATGCCGCCGGGGTGCTGCAGGTGCCAATGGTGCTTAGCGTTTGGGATGATGAATACGGAATTTCGGTACACGCCAAATATCAGACCACAAAAGAAAATATTTCAGAGATCCTTAAAGGATTTCAGCGTGATGAAGACAACAAAGGTTACGAGATCATAGTCGTTAACGGCTGGGATTATGTAGCCCTTGTGGAAGCTTATGAAAAGGCAGCCGCAATTGCCAGAAATGAGCATTGCCCGGTTCTAATTCACGTAAAAGAACTTACCCAGCCACAGGGACACTCCACTTCAGGTTCTCACGAACGCTATAAGAGTGAAGATCGCCTTGCCTGGGAAAAGGAGTATGACTGTAATGCAAAATTAAGGGAGTGGATACTTCAGAACGATTTCAGTACTGCTGAAGAACTTGATGCTATAGAAAAAGACATCAAAAAAGAAGTTCGGGAAGGTAAAAAAGAAGCCTGGAATTCTTACCTGGAGCCAACGCGCAACAAACAGAAGGAACTTCTTAAGGTACTTACAAAGGTGGCTAAATCCAGTTCTAACAAGAACTTTCTGGTACCACTTGTCAACGAACTTAAAGGGAATAAGGAACCGCTTAAAAAAGACCTTGTTTCTATCGCAAGAAGAAGTCTTCGTTACCTGATTGGGGAAGAAAGCAGTGAAAAGACCGAATTTATAAACTGGCTTGAAGAATATTCTGAAACCACCCAGGAAGAATACAGCAGTCATCTTTACAGTACTAAATTTCCTGAAACGGAAGAGGTAAAACCTGTTTATGATGAAGAAAGCAAAGAGGTGGATGCAAGAGTTATCCTGCGTGACAACTTTGATACCATCTTCAGCAACTACCCTGAAACCCTCATCTTTGGAGAGGATTCGGGAGAGATTGGCGATGTGAACCAGGGCCTTGAAGGACTTCAGAAGAAGCACGGAAAACTTCGGGTTGCCGATGTTGGTATCCGCGAAGCGACTATCCTCGGGCAGGGAATCGGGATGGCGATGAGAGGCCTGCGTCCTATCGCAGAGATCCAGTACCTGGATTATGTGATGTATGCGCTTCAAACGATGAGTGATGACCTTTCAACACTTCAGTACAGGACCAAAGGAAAGCAGAAAGCTCCTCTTATTGTAAGAACAAGAGGACACCGGCTGGAAGGTATCTGGCACAGCGGATCGCAACTTGGAGGCCTTCTCAACCTGTTACGCGGGATGTATGTGCTTGTTCCGAGAAATATGACCAAAGCGGCAGGATTCTATAACACCCTGCTTGAACAGGATGTTCCTGCACTTGTAATAGAGTGTCTTAACGGCTACCGTCTTAAAGAAAGAATGCCGAAGAATCTTGGGGAATTCAGAACCCCAATTGGAGTTGTGGAAACCGTAAAGGAAGGAGCAGATATCACCCTTGTTTCTTATGGTTCTACCCTTAGGATCGTTGAGCAAACCGCTCAGGAGCTTCAGGAGGTGGGAATAGATGCCGAAGTGATAGATGTACAGTCCCTGTTACCATTTGACCTGAACCACGATATTGTAAAAAGCGTGGAAAAGACCAACCGTTTGCTGGTAATAGATGAAGATGTACCGGGAGGCGCTTCTTCCTATATTCTTCAGCATATCCTGGAAGAACAGAATGCTTACAGATACTTGGATAGCAAACCGCAAACCTTGACGGCTAAAGAACACAGACCGGCTTACGGAACCGATGGAGATTATTTCTCTAAACCATCAGCCGAGGATATTTTTGAAAAGGTTTATGCAATTATGCACGAATCCAATCCTTCAGAATATCCGAAATTAAGATAAAACCCGTATTTTAATTAGTTAGATAAAAAAAGCCACGAAATTAATTCGTGGCTTTTTTGATTGGATGCAGTTAGTTACAACCATTCGAAGTGAGACATCTGAAAGCCTCTGAAACAATCGTCAACACAATTTTCGGGCACATATCCGCATTCGGAAATAACACCCTGCTGAGTCGTGTTGAAATAGATCGTATTCTCTGTCTCATTTACCACGAGGTATTCTGCGAGACATAACTCGTATAATTCATCTACGCTAAGAGGTTCGGCTCCCGCCTCGTGAGAGCCTATTTCATCGTTGGTTTCGGTATAGGTCTCTGTAATTTCTTCGTTATGCTCACCGTCCTCAGTTTTCTGTAAAAAAGCTTCATAGTAACGTTCAGCCACAATCCCGTCCTTTACAGTGATGGTGGTCCTGGAGCCGGCTCCGGTCCAGGAAATGAACTCAAGTGTGTAAGAGTATGAGTTCCCGTTCACCTCTTTCATCTCCGCCCACATTTCCTTGCTTTCATTATAGTTTATGCCGCTATTGCCTTCGATCTTTCCGGATTTCTCCTGAGCAATACTGCAGGAAAGTAAAAAAGAAGGAATAAGGATCAGGTATGCAATTACATTCTTCATAATTAAGATTATTTCGCATCTATTAATAAGACACGAAAAAAGCCAAAGGTTGCGTGGAAATAAAAAACCACGAATCTTCTACTTCTCAAAGTAGTGAATTCGTGGTTTCAGATAAACAGGATTTTTCCCCTTTCTTAAGGGATCCATTTCTTTTCGAAGTTAGGCTTTCGTTTTTCGAGAAAGGCATTTCTTCCTTCCTTGGCTTCATCGGTCATATATGCCAGCCTGGTCGCTTCGCCTGCAAACACCTGTTGCCCTACCATTCCGTCGTCGGTAAGGTTCATTGCGAATTTCAGCATTTTTATGGAGGTTGGGGACTTGGCAAGGATCTCCTGGGCCCACTCGTAAGCGGTATCCTCAAGCTCATCGTGAGGAATCACGGCATTGACCATTCCCATCTCGTAAGCTTCCTGGGCTGAATAATTTCTTCCGAGGAAAAAGATCTCACGAGCCTTCTTCTGCCCTACCATCTTGGCAAGGTAAGCCGAACCATAACCTGCATCAAAACTGGTCACATCGGCATCGGTCTGTTTAAAGATGGCATTCTCCTTACTGGCAAGGGTCAGGTCACAAACCACGTGAAGGCTGTGCCCTCCTCCTACGGCCCAACCGGGAACCACGCAGATCACGGCCTTCGGCATAAACCTGATAAGACGCTGCACTTCGAGGATGTTCAAACGGTGATATCCGTCTTCTCCCACATATCCCTGGTGCCCCCTGGCTTTCTGGTCTCCTCCACTGCAAAAAGCCCATTTTCCGTCTTTGGAAGATGGTCCTTCAGCCGATAGCAAGACAACTCCGATAGAAGTATCTTCGTGCGCATCGTGAAAAGCATCCAGCAATTCGCTCGTGGTCTTTGGCCTGAACGCATTTCTTACATCGGGCCTGTTAAAAGCGATTCGGGCAACCCCGTTCGCTTTTTTATAGGTGATATCGTCGTATTCTTTTACTGTTTTCCAGTCGATCTTACTCATAATATTCAATTTACTGTAAAAATAAACTTTTTAAGGATTTAGAGACGCCTGTTACTTCCCTGTTTCCTTCAGGTAAAGCCCTTCCTTGGTAATATCTATAAGCCGTTGCTTATAAAGGTTCCCTGCGGCACGCTTAAAGCTCTTCTTGCTCATCTGGAAGAGCTGCTGAATTTTTTCCGGGGCCGACTTATCGGTCACTTCCAGAAACCCGCCGTGCCTCTTCAGTTCGTCAAGAATGGTTTGGGCGTTTGGCTCGATACTCCTGTACCCCGGACGCTGCAGGGTAACATCGATCTTCCCGTCCGGCCTTGTCTTTTTGATAAAACCTTTAATATGGTCCCCAACATTGAGCGGCTGAAAGACATCGTCGTTATAGATAAGTCCCAAATGCAGCTCATTAATGATCACATTATATCCCAGGTCAGACTTGTTGCTAATGATCAGGTCTACCTCCTGAAAAGGCTCTACCGTTAATTCTGAATTATCCAAAAAGGCGTGAACCTTACTGGAAGCCACCAGCCTGTTGGTGTCCAGGTCAAGATAACAGAAGATCAGGTACCAGTGTCCTTTTTTCATCGGGTAAGCTTGTTCCTTGAATGGCACAAAAAGGTGCTTCTCCAGCCCCCAGTCAAGGAAGGCTCCAAATTCGGTAACCTCAACACATTTCAGAAAACCAAATTCATCAAGCTTCACCAAAGGGTGTAAAGTTGTAGCCACGGGACGTTCCTCGTGATCCAGGTATACAAAGACCTCAATCTCATCTCCAATCTCAAAGGTCTCCGGAATGTATTTATTTGGAAGCAACACCTCGTTGCCTTCTTCATCACGTAAAAAAAGACCGGGATCAGTCTCCCTGTCTATAATAAGGCTATGATATTCGCCAATAGTCAGCATAATTCTAATTTAGAGATGCAAAGATACTTTATATTTTTCGGCCTTCACTAAAAACAAAAAAATCCGTCTCTCCCGGATGGAAGAAACGGATTCAGTTATGCGGGTAAAAAAGTCTCTATTTAAAAACACTTTCTTTTTTAAAGTATTTGGTAAGCAGGTAATAGACAACAGCCCGGTATTTATGCCGGTTCGATTTTCCATATTTCTCAAGTACGGCATTCAGCCCCTCATCCAGCTTGCCATTATCGGGTAGCCCGAGTTTATTGATCAAAAAACTGTTCTTCACCCGGTCAAGCTCTTCCTGGTCTGAAGCTGCAACGGTTTCAGCATCGCTAATAAAGACGCTGGGGCCGCAATACTCGGTTATTTTTCTAAGCAGATCCACATCGGGTTCTTCTCCGATCTTCTCCTTGACATCCTGAATATAGGTTCCTACTTTTTCATCAGTCTTACTCATAATATTTAGGTTTTAGTGGTTAATAACAGAACCAATTTACCCAAATACCATAAAATTGACGAATTTAAAATCTTAAGATTTCATAAAATTGAAGTATTCCAAAAGCACTTCGTCATTCACCTTACGCGGCGTGAAAATCTCAAGTACCTTAGGCCTTTCTGAAGGACCGAAGAAATCGCTTAGGCCTTCCTTTATTTCCTCTTCTGAAGTTGCTGAAGCATACTCAAGATCATACAGCTCGCATAATGGTTTTGCCTTCAGGTTATGTACCGTCTCGAAGTAGGTTTCAAAATTCTCTGAATTCTTGTTTCCGGGCAGGATCCTGAAAATCCCTCCTCCACTGTTGTTAAGTATGATGATCCTGAAACTGGAAGGAATGTAATTGTTCCAAAGTGCATTGCTGTCGTAGAAAAAGCTAAGGTCCCCGGAGATCATCAGCGTGGGCTCATTGTTAACGCAGGCTGCTCCCACTGCGGTGGAAATACTGCCGTCTATCCCGCTGGTGCCACGGTTACAAAAGATGTGCAGGCTTTCCTTCCATTTGAATAACTGAGCATATCTTATGGTAGAACTGTTGCCGAGATGCATAATGTAGTTCTCCGGCACTTCAGGCACGATAAGCTGCATCGCTTTAAGATCGGAATAAGGAATCTCATCCATATATTCCTCGTGACGCGCCTGTCGCTTCTTCCTGATATTTTTCCAATAGGAACCGTAATCACTTTCCGTTGCTTCGGTTAAAGGAAAAAAGCTTTCGAAGAAGGAATTCACGTTGGTCTCAAAATGCTTGTTCAGAGAGAAAAATGTATTGTAAGCCTTTTTAGGGTCTATATGCCAGTGTTGTTTCGGATTATAATTACGCAGGAAAGCCTTGATCTTCTTGGAGACGATCATCCCGCCGAAAGTGAGCAGAATGTCCGGCTGAAGAGCTTTAAACAGCTCCTCCCTGTTCTGATCTTTTTCTATGGGGCCAATAATGGTATCTATCCTTGTAAAGAAATCGGGCTGATGCAGGTTTGAGGTGGTTTCGGTAAAAACGATCACCGAAGGATCTTTGGCCAGCTTGTCGAGGAACCTCTGTTCCACCGCATTGGGCTGGGCCACCCCCACGATCACCATTTTCCGTTTAGCCTTGTTCCAGAGCCCGGCATAGGCTTCCAGCTGTTCTTGTGAATACCTGCGTTCCCTTAACTCAGGCAGGATCTGCAACGGATCTACTTCAATATTCTCTTCGGTATCATAAAGCGGCTCATAGAAAGGAACGTTTATATGAACAGGTCCCTTTCCTTCAATTGCATTATTCAAGGCAAGATTGATCTCCCGCTCATTATGACGCTGAGATTCAAATTGTTTTTGCTGAAGTTTTTTATCGGTAGCGGCGCTTTCCATCACCAGCTCAGAATGCAGGTTCGCCGAATACAGAATATGGTTCTCAAATACGTTCTTTTGCCTGATGGTCTGCCCGTCGCCAATATCGATTCGCTCTACAGGCCTGTCGGCTGAGATCACCACCAGAGGGATGTCGCTGTAGAAAGCTTCTGAAATAGCCGGGTAGTAGTTCAGCAAAGCCGAACCCGAAGTACATACCAGGGCTACCGGCTGCTGCAGCTGCTGAGCCATTCCCAAAGCATAAAAAGCAGCACAACGCTCATCTACGATACTGTAGGCTTTAATTTCGGGATGATGGGTAAAACCAATGGTTAGAGGAGCATTTCTGGATCCGGGAGAAATTACCACGTGATGTATGTTCTTGGCGACACAAAGCGCCACTATAGATCTGGCAACAGGTATTTTAGAGTACTTCACAAATGTGTTTTTAAATACAGTTTCGTCAGTCTCCTAATTTCACTGACGTTAGACTAAGACTTATAATCCAACCCAAAATTACAATTTTCTGATGGAGTCCGGCCAGGCCTTTATTCTTATTTCACAAGAACCGATTTTATGGTATAGGATTTATTTACGGTTTCTTCCCACTCGTCTGAAGGATCGGAACCTTTGGTGATCCCGCCGCCTATGTAAAGATTGGCTTTCCCTTTTTCCAGCTTCATACAACGCAGGTTCACATACAGGGAACTCTTTCTGGAAATACTGCCGTAAGCCTGGTTTTCCTGGTTTCTTCGATTAGAGCTTCTTTTGGTCTCTTTTTTCATATTTAGCTCTCCCAGGAATCCGGAGTAATATTCCCGGTCATAATGCTCGTTCTCAAGAATAAAATCTTCGGCAAGTTCCTTAGGCAAGCCACATACCGCCGGCGTGGGGTGCAGCGCATTAATGAGCTCCTTTAACCCGGCATTCCCGGCCAGATATCCGCTAATGTCTGTTCTTATATGTAAAAGGTTACCCGCTCTTGAGGTATAAGGGCCTTTAGCAGTGATCTCCCCTGTGGCGATGTCCTTTAAATTCTCCAGGATAAAATCGGTTACCAGCTGCTGTTCTTCTTTTTCCTTCTGCCCCCAGTCCACTTCCAACTCTCCTTTGAACTTCTGCGTCCCGGCCAGGGCCATAGTCTTAAATTTGGTTCGCTCCACGTTCAGTAAAGTTTCGGGAGTAGCGCCAAGCCACAAGCCGGTCTTAGGGTGAAACCAGAGATAAACAAAGGCATTTTCATATTTTTTAAGCAGCCTGGTAAAGATCTCTATGGCCGTAAGCTGGGTATCGGTCTTTTCCCTCCTCGCGAGCACTACCTTTTGTAATTTGCCTTTTTCGATCTCTTCTATTGCTTTCTGAATAAGTTCCTCGTGATCCTTCCTGTCGGCATCTCCCAGAAATTCCGGGGGAAAATGATTAATGATATCTTCCCTGACCCTTAATTCTGTCCCGGGTTCCGGATATTCGGTTTCCATAAATTCGGCTTCCTTTTCAGGAATAATGAAACTGGTCAGGTTCTTTTCGAAGGGAGCAAAAACAAACCCGCTTTCCGAATAATCTATGGTATTATGAATTCCGTTATCCATCTGAAGCAAAGCCTTGGTATGACCGTTATTTTCCGAAGGGCTTCTGTAAGCAACACACGGCAGCTGCTGCTCCAGGTGATCTTCAAGTTTTACAAAAAATTCATCAAAGTGTATCATCTACTTCTTTTTTGGGAGGGCAATAGTGGTCAACTTAACAATAGAGATAAGATTATCATCTTCATCAGTGATCCTGATATTCCATAGCTGGGTGGTTCTCCCTTTATGGAGATAGGTAGCCTTTGCATAAACATAGCCTTCCCTGATGCTTCTCACGTGATTTGCGGAAATTTCTATCCCGCGCACAAAAAACTCATCGGTATCCAGAAAGACATAGCTGGCCATACTCCCCACGCTTTCGGCAAGGGCTACGCTGGCCCCTCCGTGGAGCACGCCATCTGGCTGATGCACCTTTGGGGTTACCGGCATTTTTGCAACCAGGTAATCCTCTCCCGCATCGGTAAACTCGATCTCAAGAGTTTCCATCAGCGTATTTTTGCAGACTTTAGTGCTTAGTTCCAGAAGTTCTTCTTTGGTCATAGCAATAAGATTGGTTTATTTGTAAAAGTACAAAACCACTTCAGAAAAATGAGTACCGAAAAGCAGCTTTCTTACCAGATCACCAACACTTATAGTGTATTGAATGAATTTACCTCTCAAACCAAAAATGTTTGGGTGGTCTGCCACGGGATCGGTTATTTAAGCCGGTATTTTCTGAAGTATTTTAAACAGCTGGACAAGGATGATAACTATATCATCGCGCCCCAGGCCCAATCTAAGTATTACCTGAACGGAAAATACAAACACGTTGGCGCTTCCTGGCTAACCAGGGAAAACACGGAAACTGAAATAGAGAATGTGCTGAATTACCTTGATGCTGTTTATGAAGCTGAAAACCTCAAAGAAGCTCCAAACCTTATAATTTTAGGCTATTCCCAGGGAGTCTCGGTCGCTGCCCGTTGGGTGGCGAGGCGCAGGATCAATTGCTCAAGGCTAATTATGCTCTCAGGAAAAGTACCACAGGAACTTACCAAAGAAGACTTTAGTTTCCTTAAGGACACCAAATTCTCATTTGTGTACGGCAAGGAAGATGAATATCTTAAAAATGGGATCGTAGAGATCGAGGAAGAGAGACTGCATAATATCTTTTCTGAAAACTTCGGGATCATCAGGTTTAATGGTGGTCACGAGGTGAAGCCCTCCATAATTTCTGAATTTGTGTAAATTCACTCCTTAAAGCGGAACAAAACCACCTCCTGCAAGGAAAGCAATTAGCTTATGAAAGAAAACTCCTCCCCTGTCAAAACAAAACCCAGTTCAATTTTAAGAAGTATAGGTCCCGGATTCCTTCTGGCGGGGGCAGCAATAGGAGTTTCGCACCTGGTACAGGCTACCCGCGCCGGCGCCGACTATGGATTCTTGCTCTGGTGGGTTCTGATCCTGGCCTGCGTGACCAAGTATCCTTTCCTGGAATTTGGGCCAAGATTCGCTGCAGGAACAGGCAGGCATCTCATTAGCGGATATAAAAAACTGGGAAAATTCCCGTTCTGGACTTTTGTTTTTATCACCGTTGGAAGTATGTTCATCATTCAGGCTGCGGTGACCGTAGTTACTGCCGGAATAGCAGAGCGCCTTTTTGGCCTTGGCCTGTCGTCTTTTTACTGGAGCCTTATCATCCTCACGGCCTGTATCGGTTTGCTTTTAATAGGTAAGTACCCGGCACTCGATAAAAGTATGAAGATCATTATTAGCTTCCTGGGAGTGGCTACGCTAATCGCGGTAAGCTTTGCCTTTGGTGGCGAACGATTTGAAAATGCTCTTGAAAACACTCCTCCCGATGTCTGGAATAAAGCCGGGATCGCCTTTATCATTTCCTTTATGGGCTGGATGCCTATCCCACTTGATGCCTCGGTATGGCATTCTATATGGACCCGGGAAAAAGCCCTGAGCACTAACCGTAAGACCAGTATCAGGGAAGCCTTTGCCGATTTCAATATTGGTTACCTGGCGGCAGCCTTTATAGGAGTATTGTTCTTCAGTATGGGTGCCTTAATAATGTTTGGCAGCGGAGTTGGGTTTTCCGGGAACGGGGTGGAGTTTTCCGGACAGCTTATAGATTTATACGGAAAAACACTTGGCAGCTGGAGCAAGCCTCTTGTAGCAGTTGCAGCCTTTGTGACTATGTTCAGCACCACCCTTGCGGTAACCGATGCTTTCCCAAGAGTGATCTCTGAAATTTTTTCAAGCTTAAAACAGGAACAAAAAGAGAGCTCGAAATGGAAGAATTACAGGTTAAGTGTTTTAATTATTCCCAGCCTTTCCTTATTCATTCTTTTTTTCTTTTCGGCCTCATTCACGGTATTAATAGATTTCGCCACTGCCCTGTCCTTTTTATCGGCTCCCTTTCTGGCCTGGTTCAATTATAAACTGGTAACGGGAAAGCAAATGCCCGAAGCCGAAAGACCGGGGAAAAATTACCGCATCTTTAGTATGCTTTGTTTCTTTATCCTGATCCTCTTCAACCTTGTTTACCTGTATACCCTGTTTTCTTAAGAATATCTGTTGTAAAGGTTTTGTTTAACTTTCATCTATAATAGAGGCCTTAAAAGCTCTTTTTCTTCATCAAAATTAACTGAATGTAAAGAGAAGTTTCCCAATATTATGGCCAGCTGCCGGACTAAAACTTTTTGATAAACATTACTTAATTTTCACTTTAACTACTTATTAAAGGAATTCGTCATTTTTGGATAGCTTTATTTAGGTAAAGCCATTTCATAAAATTTTAGTTTTTGTCGACTTTATTTTATGTTTGAGCCTTTCCCGCAGGAAAGGCTTTTTTTCCCAATTATTTTCATTTAAGCATAATCTGCAAATAACATTAAATTAACATTAGAAGCTGTTATTTGCACTGACAAAAACTAATAGGTAATGAAAATGAAATGGCATTTATTATCAGCTTTCTTGCTGATATCGATTTTAAGTGTGAACGCACAGGAGATTACCGAGAACACATTCGGTAAAGGCCTTGTAAATGTGGTTGCAAAAGACAGTTCTTACAGTTTGAACTTTGCTGCAAGATTTCAATCCCTTTTTACAAGCAATTGGGACTCCCCTGATAATTCAGCTTTAGAAAACGGAACTTCTAACTTTTTGGTAAGAAGAGCCCGTTTAAAATTTAAAGGTTTTGCCTACTCTCCAAAATTGAGATATAAAATGGAACTTGGGCTTTCCAACCGAGATATTTCAGGAGCTTCAGAGTATACCCACGATGCTCCGCGTTATATTCTGGATGCGGTTATCAAATGGAATTTCTATGAAAATTTCGACCTGTGGGTAGGTCAGACTAAACTTCCGGGTAACCGTGAACGTATAATCTCTTCCGGAAATATGCAAACCGTAGATCGTTCCCTGGTAAACAGTGTATTTAATGTAGACCGTGAGATGGGAGTTCAGTTACACCACTATTTTGACCTTGGGAACAACGTGATCTTAAAAGAGGCGGTTGCTCTTTCACAGGGTGAAGGAAGAAATGTTACCAGAGGAAACAAAGGAGGCTATCATTTCACAGGAAGAGCTGAGCTTTTCCCATTCGGAGATTTCGATGCTTATTCAGGAGCCGATTTTGCCAGAGAGGAAACTCCCAAGCTTGCCATTGGTGCAGCATACAGCCATAACGGGAATGCCGTAAGAACAGAATCTGTGGACGGAGATTATATGGAAACCGAAACCGGTTTTTACGAAACAGACATCAAAACCTTCTTCCTTGATGCGATGATGAAGTACCGGGGAGTAACACTAATGGCCGAATATGCCGATAGGAGTGCAGACAACCCAATAGCTGTTGATGAGAACGGTCTGCCAACCGGAGATGTGGTACAGGTAGGAGACGGTTTTAACGCCCAGGCTGCTTATTTATTCAAAAATAATTTTGAAGTTGTTGGTAGATATACTACTATTAAGCTGGATGAAGACATTACCGGTGTTGGTGTTGAAAACCAGTACACTTTAGGTCTTTCAAAATATTTGGTTAAACATAAACTTAAGGTTCAGACAGACCTTAGTCTAAACGACTATGCAGACAACCTGGACAACGAGGTGATGTACAGATTACAAGTTGATATTCATTTTTAAACATAGAAAACAATGAAAAAAGTATTATTTATTACCGCCCTTGCTTTCTCAATGATTGCCTGTGGAAACAAAAAAGGACAAAAGGGTGACGAATCCGGAAGCATTTCTGTAGACGGTTCCAGTACAGTTTACCCTATTACCGAAGCTGTTGCTGAAGAATTCAGATCAGAGAAACCAAAAGTAAATGTAACCATAGGAGTTTCAGGAACCGGTGGTGGATTCCAGAAGTTCACCCGCGGAGAAACCGATATCTCAGATGCTTCCAGAGAGATTAAAGACAAGGAGGCTGCGGTTGCAAAAGAGAACGGAATCAATTTTGTAGAGCTTGAAGTTGCATATGACGGACTTGCGGTTGTAATAAATCCTGAAAATGACTGGGCAAAGTCATTTACCGTGGAAGAACTAAAAAAGATCTGGGAGCCTGCAGCACAAGGCAAGATCACAAAATGGAGCCAGGTAAATCCGGAATGGCCGGATGAAGAAATTCACCTTTTTGGACCTGGTGTAGCTTCGGGAACATTCGACTACTTTACTGAAGCTATTGTAGGAGAAAGCGGAGCCAGCCGTGGAGACTTTACTGCCAGTGAAGATGACAATGTACTGGTACAGGGAGTTGCAGGTGATAAGTATGGTCTTGGATTTTTTGGACTGGCTTATTACGAGGCAAATTCAGACAAACTTGCTTTAGCCGCTGTAGATGGCGGGAATGGTCCTATCACTCCGTCAGCCGAGACGGTTAATAACGGAACATACGCTCCTCTTTCAAGACCATTATTCATTTATGTAAGCAGTAAAGCAATTCAGAATCCTACCGTGGTGGAATTCGTGAACTTTTATCTTGATGAGGCCGGAAGTCTTGCTAAAGACGTGGGATACTTCCCGCTTACCGAAGACGAATATGCCGAGCAAAAGGCTAAATTCGAAAGCTTTGTTAAGGAAAATAAAGTTGAGGATAACAAATCAAAATAACTTTTCATTCTAAAAGAGCATTAGGTTCATAAAAACCTAATGCTCTTTTTTAATTGTTCATTTAATGCGAAAACTAAAAGAATTAGTAATTGAGCGACTCTTGCTGGCAAGCTCCTTAATTACTATTGCCGTTACCATAGGTATCATTTTAGTTTTGTCTATTGAAGCTGTAAATTTTTTCAGCGAGGTTTCCATTTTTGACTTCCTTACCGATACTCAATGGACTCCTTTATTCACCGACAAACATTTTGGTATCTTGGCTCTTTTATCGGGTACTTTGCTTACTTCGGTTATTGCAATTGCTTTTGCGGTACCGGTAGGATTATCCATAAGTATCTATTTAAGCGAATATGCGCCCAAGAGCTTCAGAAGGACCATCAAGCCATTACTAGAATTATTAGCAGCCGTACCTACTGTGGTTTACGGTTTTTTTGCGTTAATGGTGGTAACGCCCTTCTTACAGTCCATTTTTCCAGAAATTTCAAGTTTCAACTCCCTTTCAGCCGGTATCGTAATGGGGATAATGATTATTCCTTACATATCTTCCTTAAGTGAAGATGCCCTGCACGCGGTACCAAACTCTTTAAGGGAAGCAGCTTACGGAATGGGATCTACCAAACTTCAGAATTCTTTAAAAGTAATGGTTCCTGCAGCTTCATCAGGAATCGTGGTTTCCATAATCCTGGCTATTTCAAGGGCGATTGGAGAAACGATGATCGTGGCCATAGCAGCGGGACAACAACCGAGATTTACATTTGACCCTACCGTTCCGGTAGAGACCATAACGGCTTATATCGTACAGGTAAGCCTGGGAGATGTACAGCACGATTCCCTGGAATATAAGACTATTTTTGCGGCGGGGATCACCCTGTTCATATTTACATTCCTTTTGAACACCTTGAGTTACAGAATCAGAAAAAAATTCCAGGAGAAATATGAATAATATCAGAAAAAACAGACTCAAAGATCAGGCCTTCAAATACTGGGGAGTTACCTGTACCCTTTTAGGACTGGTACTATTGGCTATTTTTATCGGGAATATCCTGATAGATGGAGTTATGAGGATAGACTGGGATTTTATAACCAATCTGCCGTCAAGAAAAGCCGAAAAATCAGGAATCTTCACTGCTCTAATGGGAAGTATCTGGGTACTGGTTTTAACCACTATCATCGCCCTTCCTGTTGGGATTGCAGCTGCGATCTATCTCGAAGAGTACAATAAGAAGAACAAGCTTTCTACGATACTTGAAGTAAATATTTCCAATCTTGCCGGGGTACCATCGGTTATCTATGGTCTTTTGGGGCTTGAAGTATTTGTACGTATTATGGAAATGGGATCGAGTGTACTGGCAGGTAGTTTTACCCTTGCCCTGCTGATCCTGCCAATTGTGATCGTTTCTACCCGAGAAGCTTTGAAAGCTGTTCCAAAATCGGTTAGAGATGCCTCTTTTGCGATGGGAGCCTCTAAATGGCAAACCGTGTACCACCAGTTATTACCGGCCTCTTTTGGAGGTATTTTAACAGGGGTGATCCTTGCCCTTTCCAGAGCCGTTGGGGAAACCGCTCCGCTAATTGTTATCGGAGCTTTGGCCTATGTGCCTTTTGCGCCCACTTCTACTATGGATGAGTTCTCGGTATTGCCTATACAGATCTTTAACTGGATCACCAGGCCACAGCACGGTTTCGTGGAAAATGCTGCGGCAGCCATCATTATATTATTGTTGATTACCTTTGTAATGAACGGAATTGCTGTTTACTTCAGAAATAAATGGCAGAAAAAGTTTAAATAGCACAAGTGTTATACTATGATCAAAAAGAAAAAAAAGAAGGAAAGCGTTATAGACAGCAGCCTTCAACGAAAATATAAACTTCAGGCCAAGAATGTAAAAGTATGGTATGGCGATTTTCTCGCCATTAAAGGGGTTAGTATGGATATTAAACCCAACAAGGTTACCGCTTTTATTGGCCCTTCAGGATGTGGTAAATCTACGTTCCTGAGGTTGTTCAACCGAATGAATGACTATGTTGACAGCTTCAGAATGGAAGGTGAGATCAATATTGACGGAGAGAATATTTACGATAAGGATATAAACGTAGAATTACTGAGAAAGCAGGTGGGAATGGTATTTCAAAAACCTAACCCTTTCCCTAAATCTATCTACGAAAATGTTGCGTACGGTCTGAAAATACAGGGAATCAAAGACAAGAGCTTTCTAAAGGAGCGTGTTGAAGAGTCTTTGAAGCAGGTTGGACTATGGAATGAAGTTGAAGACGATCTTAACAAATCGGCTCTTGCTCTCTCCGGAGGTCAGCAGCAAAGGCTTTGTATAGCCCGCGCCCTGGCTGTGGAACCCTCCATTATTTTAATGGATGAACCTACTTCTGCCCTGGACCCTATCTCAACTGCCAAGATAGAAGACCTTATCTATCAGTTAAAAGAAAAGTATACTATCGTGATCGTTACCCACAATATGCAGCAGGCAAGTCGAGTAAGTGACAGTACTGCCTTCTTCTATATGGGAGATCTCATAGAGTTTGACAAGACTAATAAACTATTTACCCACCCGGAAAAAGAACAAACCGAGAATTATATCACCGGTCGTTTCGGATAAACCTTCAACTATGATAAATTTAGATGAACACAGGGATTTGTTAAAACAGCACGGAATGGAGATGTTCGATCTCTGCCGTAAACAGCTAAAAAAATCCAGGGAAGCATTTCTTAATCACGATAATGACCTTGCTGAAGAAGTTCTTCACGCCGAAAACCGGGTCAATAGTCTTGACCTAAGGATTGACAGAGACTGCGAACGTTTTATTGCCTTACATAATCCGGTTGCAGTAGACCTCAGGTTTGTATTGGCGTTAAGAAAGATCAATTTCGATCTTGAAAGGGTTGGTGATCACGCTTATGGAATTTCTAAATATATCGTGGAAGTAGACACCCCTGTAGATCACAAATTACTGGATAACCTGCGTTTCCAGGAAATGTACGATTCTGCCCTTTCTATGCTGGATGATATTCAGGTGGCCTTTAAAAATGAAGACGCCTCAAAAGCAAGAAAGGTATTCAAGAAAGATAAGCTACTTAATAAGATCAACCTGAACTCTTTCAACGTGATCTCTGAAGAGGTAAAGAAAAATCCTGAATTGATCGATCAGTACCTTTTACTATTCTCTGTAATTAAAAAGATAGAGCGCGTGGGGGATTTGATCACCAATATTGCTGAAGAGATCATTTTCTATATGGAAGCTGAAGTATTGAAACACAGCAGAAAGAAAGGTCCTAAGAAATAGGTAAAGGAATCTTTATTTCATACAAAAAGCCTGGCTGTTCAGCCAGGCTTTTTTTTGATGTTTTGACATCAAAAAAAGCGCAGTAAATACCGCGCTTTTTTGCAATTATATGGATTCAAAGATTACTTCACTTCTTCGAAGTCTACATCTTCTACATCATCTCCACTTTTGGTGTCTCCACCTTCAGCAGCTCCACCCTGAGCTCCGGTTGCACCTTGCTGTGCTCCTGCTCCGCCCTGAGCTTCCTGTTGTGCTTTATACATCTCTTCTGAAGCTGTTTTCCAGGCTTCATTGATCTTGTCTAAAGCAGGCTGAATGGTTTCAACTTCCTTAGTTTCGTAAGCCTTCTTAAGCTCTTCCAATGCATCTTCGATTGGCTTTTTCTTCTCATCAGAAAGTTTATCACCAAATTCTTTCAATTGCTTTTCAGTCTGGAAGATCATTGCATCAGCTTCGTTAAGCTTATCAACTTTCTCTTTCGCTTGCTTATCAGATTCAGCATTTGCTTCAGCCTCTTTCTTCATTTTTTCGATTTCCTCTTCTGTCAATCCTGAAGAAGCTTCGATACGAATATCCTGAGACTTACCGGTTGCTTTATCTGTAGCGCTTACTTTAATGATACCGTTGGCATCAATATCGAAAGTCACTTCAATTTGAGGAGTTCCTCTTGGCGCTGGTGGAATTCCGTCTAAGTGGAATCTACCAATTGTCTTGTTGTCTGCCGCCATTGGACGCTCTCCCTGAAGTACGTGGATCTCAACCGATGGCTGATTATCTGCTGCAGTAGAGAAAGTTTGTGACTTCTTGGTTGGGATCGTGGTATTGGCCTCGATAAGTTTAGTGTTCACTCCTCCCATAGTTTCAATACCTAAAGAAAGTGGAGTAACATCAAGAAGCAATACATCTTTCACGTCTCCTGTAAGTACACCACCCTGGATAGCTGCACCAATCGCCACAACCTCATCCGGGTTCACTCCTTTAGAAGGTTTCTTTCCGAAGAACGCTTCTACTTCTTCCTGGATCTTAGGAATACGGGTTGAACCACCAACAAGGATTACCTCATCGATATCGCTTTTGGATAGCCCTGCATCTTTTAATGCTTTTTGAACCGGGTCCATAGATCTCTTCACAAGATCGTGAGCCAATTGCTCAAATTTAGATCTGGTAAGGGTCTCTACAAGGTGTTTAGGTCCGCTTGCAGTAGCGGTTACATATGGCAAGTTTACTTCGGTTTGAGAAGAAGAAGAAAGCTCGATCTTCGCTTTCTCTGCAGCTTCTTTTAAACGCTGAAGTGCCATAGGATCTTTTCTAAGATCAATATCTTCTGCTTTTTGGAAGGTATCTGCAAGGTAATCTATGATCACCTCATCAAAGTCGTCACCACCAAGGTGAGTATCACCGTTAGTAGACAATACTTCAAATACACCGTCTCCCAGTTCAAGGATAGAGATATCAAATGTACCACCACCAAGGTCATACACAGCGATCTTCTGATCCTGAGATTTTTTGTCCAGTCCGTAAGCAAGTGCTGCTGCGGTTGGCTCGTTAATGATACGGCTTACCTTAAGTCCTGCGATCTCACCGGCTTCTTTTGTAGCCTGACGCTGAGAGTCATTAAAGTATGCAGGAACGGTAATCACCGCTTCGGTTACATCCTGTCCAAGATAATCTTCTGCGGTCTTCTTCATCTTCTGAAGTACCATAGCAGAAAGTTCCTGCGGAGTATACTTTCTTCCGTCTACATCTACACGAGGAGTATCGTTATCTCCTTTTACCACTTTATAAGGTACTCTTCCTGCTTCTTTTTCAGACTCAGAATATTTGTTCCCCATAAAACGCTTGATAGACGAAATGGTCTTTTGAGGATTGGTCACCGCCTGACGCTTGGCCGGATCCCCAACTTTTATCTCGCCGCCTTCAACAAATGCAATTACAGAAGGCGTAGTTCTTTTTCCTTCGGCGTTAGGTATCACCGTTGGTTCGTTACCTTCCATTACGGCAACGCACGAGTTGGTAGTACCTAAGTCAATTCCAATTATTTTACTCATAACTTTATACGTTGATTTTTGTGTTATTTTTTCAATGTTTCACCCGTTTAAAGTCAATCATTGTGCCATCAGAAAAGTTATGACAGGTTGTCATAATGCCTGAAGCTCTCCCCTGCAAAGCTTTAACAATAAATTACCACCACCAAATCGTCACTTTCCTTAACTTATATGTGTTAATTTTTAAACTGATTTGAGATGATTAAGAAAGGATTACTGGCCACCGTTGTTGCCAAAGAAGGAAAGGAAAAAGAAGTGGAAACTTTTTTAGAAAATGCCGTGGAAATGGCTAAAAAAGAGGATAAGACCATACACTGGTTCGCCTTTAAAATGGATGCTGAAACCTTCGGAATATTTGACACCTTTGAAGGAGAAGAGGGTCAGAAAGCCCATCTTAACGGAGAGATCGCAAAAAAATTAATGGAGAGTGCCAAAGATCTTTTGCGCGCCACGCCAAATATTTCTAAGATAGACATTCTGGCTGCCAAATAAACCAAATTGGCTTCCATTACAGACGAATGGCTCTCCCACTATTTCTCATCTTTTCATTGCTATCCAAACTTTCTTCCACCTGCATACGGAATTGTTTATTATTTTTTCATTTTTTTCTCTGCAGCGCTAACAAATCATTATTTTTGCCCTCAAATAGTACTCTGAAATGCGAAAAATAGAATGTATCAGTGTTTTTGATATGTTGAAAGTTGGAGTTGGACCTTCCAGCTCCCACACTCTTGGACCCTGGCGCGCCGCCCAGCGTTGGATTGGCGAACTAAAGGCTAAAGGCACTTTTGACCAGGTAGAGAGTATCCATATAGATCTTTACGGCTCTTTATCTCTTACCGGTAAAGGTCACGCGACAGATATCGCCACACTGCTCGGCCTTTGCGGGCACGATCCGGTGACTATGGATATCAGCCTTATAGAATCTGAAATTCAAAACATCAGAGATAATAAGGTCTTACCTCTTAATGCTGAAAAAAATATCAGCTTCAGTATGGATACCGATGTAAAGTTCAACCGCAAATTCCTCGAATTTCATCCTAACGGAATGACCTTCAGGGCTAAACTTTCCAACGGTAAAAAAACCGCTTCTTCTTTCTATTCCATAGGCGGCGGATTTGTTGTGAAGAAGGAAAGAAAGAATGCCAAAAAGAAGATGCAGACTTTTGAGGATTTTCCCTTTCCAATCGAAAAGGCCACCGAACTTTTGGCATATTGCAAAGCCGAAAACAAGACTATTTCAGAAATCGTACTGGAAAATGAAAAATCACTTCGCAGTGAAGCCGATATCGATGCAGGCCTGAAACAGATCTGGCAGGTAATGCTGGAATCTATGTTCACCGGCTGCCACACCGAAGGGACTCTTCCCGGAGGGCTTAATGTGAAACGCCGTGCCTTCGAGATGCACCAGCGCCTTATTGGGGAAGAAAAATATAATTCTCCGGAAGAATGGATCACAGCCATAAGAAATACCGAGGTGAAGTTCCGCCAGATCCTGAAATGGGTGAGCTGCTTTGCACTTAGCGTGAATGAGGTGAATGCTTCCCTTGGCCGCGTGGTTACGGCTCCTACCAACGGGAGTGCGGGAACTGTTCCGGCTGTGATGATGTATTATATGGTGATAGAAAATCACGATGCGACCTTTGAGGACCTGAAGCGTTTTATGCTTGTGGCAGGTGAAATTGGCAGTCTCTTTAAAAAAGGAGCTACCATCTCTGCCGCTATGGGCGGTTGTCAGGCCGAAATCGGGGTGTCTTCAGCTATGGCTGCCGGTGGCCTTACCGAACTGCTTGGAGGTACTCCCGAACAGGTGCTTATGGCCAGTGAGATCGCAATGGAGCACCACCTTGGCCTTACCTGCGATCCCATTGCCGGACTTGTGCAGGTGCCCTGTATAGAAAGGAATGCGATGGGAGCCATAAAAGCCATTAACGCTGCTGAAATTGCACTGGAAAGCGATGCCACCAGAGCTAAGGTCCCTTTAGATAAGGTTATCGAGACCATGTGGGATACCGCAAAGGATATGAACTCCAAGTATAAGGAAACTTCAGAAGGCGGACTCGCAGTGAAGGTGAGCCTGAGCGATTGTTAGAAATATTGCTTTTATTTGCTCTATAAACCGGGGCAATGCCAGAAACAGATCTACTTTTCAAACTGAAGAACCTCTTCCGTAATTACGGAATGTTGCTGGCCTGTTATTTTATATTCTTTCTCTTCCTGGGATTCCTGAACGCGATTTTCCCGGAATTCGATTTTGATAAATATGAGCAAAGCGGGCTCTTCAAACTGATGGATGAAAACCCGTTGAAATTTGCTTTAATGGCTGTGGTCTTCGCCCCTATTGTAGAAGAAGGGGTTTTTAGAAGTCTTATTCGTCCTTCCCATAACGAATTGATCTTTTTTCTCTGCTGTCTCCTGGCTTTATCAGGAATGTACATTTTACCCACCCAGGGCCACTGGCTCCTGAAATTTGCAGTTATACTCCTTGGCTCCGTTATAATATTTATTTTCCTGAAATCCTTTTTGCCGGAAGAACTTATCGCGAAGCTGAGACACTTCTTATACAGGCACACTACAACGGTCTGGTTGCTTACCTCCTTCCTGTTCGGGCTTGTACACATAGGAAATTATGTGGAAGCATTCGAGATCAACCTGCTCTTAATACTTCTTATATTCCCGCGAATTTTGGCAGGTTATTTCTTCGGAAAGCTAAAGCTGGAAAATCATAGCCTCCTATGGCCTATCCTGATGCACGCTCTTAACAATGGCATTATTATGCTTTTTATGCTTCCCCGGTTTCTGTAACCTTATTTAACAAAGCCTTATAAAGGCTTAACTTCTTGTTTTTGTAAATTCAGGATCACCAAAAAAATTGAATTATGAAAGCAGTACAAGTACAGGAAAAAGGAGGCGACTTTGTTGTGGTAGACATCGAAAAACCTTCTCCAAAAGAAAATGAAGTTCTAATTAAGATCGAAGCCTGCGGAATTTGTCACAGTGACGATTTCGTGAAGCAGGGAGCCTTCCCGGGTATCGAATACCCACGTGTTCCAGGCCACGAAGTGGTGGGGATTGTTGAAGAGGTTGGTTCCCGGGTAAATAAATGGAAAAAAGGTCAGCGTGTGGGTGTAGGCTGGCACGGCGGGCATTGCTTTGAATGCGAACCCTGCCGCCGCGGAGATTTTATCAGTTGTGAGAATGCCAAGATAAGCGGGATCTCCTATGACGGTGGTTACGCCGAATTTATGACCGCCCCACAGGAAGCTATCGCCACTGTTCCCGAAGATCTTTCTTCAGCCGATGCAGCCCCGTTACTATGTGCAGGGATCACCGTTTTTAATGCCTTAAGAAATTCAGGAATAACAGCCGGAGACACCGTAGCCGTTCAGGGAATAGGTGGTCTTGGTCACCTTGCCATTCAGTATGCCGCAAAAATGGGAATGCGTACCGTTGCCATTTCCACCAGTGACGATAAAAAAGACCTGGCCAAAGAACTTGGGGCACATCATTTTATAAATGCAAAAAATTCAGATGCTGCTGAAGAGCTTCAAAAGCTGGGTGGAGTAAAACTAATTCTTGCCACTGCCCCTAACAGCGATGCCATAACTTCCGTGGTAGACGGATTAGGAGTTGATGGGAAGTTACTGATGGTGGCCGCCACGGGCGAGCCTATTGAAGTTTCTCCTTTGCAACTGCTTATGGGAAGAAAATCGGCTGCAGGATGGCCAAGCGGTACCGCGATGGATTCTGAAGACACCCTTAATTTCAGTGCGATGACGGGAACCAAGCCAATGATAGAAGAATATCCGTTGGATAAGGTGAATGAAGCCTTTGACCGGATGATGAACAACAAAGCCCGTTTCAGGGTGGTTCTGAAACCATAAGGAATAAAAAATGGGGAGCAAATTGCTCCCCTTTCTATTTCTGTATTTCAGATTATTCACAGCCTGTAAGCTCCCGGGTATCCACCAGGTAGATCAGCTTCCAGTCCTTATCTTCTTTATATAACTGGAACGAATTCACGCCGCAGTGACTTATTTTTTCGTTTACATAAAGTGTATACGGGGTAAGCACATTCGCCATCTTTCCGTTCACCAGAATTTCATAATCATGTAGTTCCTCTTTAAAAGATATCGTATCAGGGATCTTAGCAAGGGATTCCAGGAATTTCCCATAAGTCTCGGTAATGAGTTTGGTCTCCCCTTCCTTATTGGTGAAAATTGACTGTAGTTTGATGCCCGGATCGGCTAAATTCCGTAGGGCCAAAGTGTCCTGCGCGTGAAGGGCTACGAAGAAATCATCGACCAGTTTTTTTGCGCTCTTCTCTTCTTCTGAAGACTGCGCGTAAGTAGCCGTAGCCGCTAAAATGATGAATAGGGTAAACAGTTTTTTCATAAATGTTCATATTTTGATTGTGGCCGACTAATTTACTACTTTTACTCAAATTTAAAATTCGACCGATGTCTGTTGCAAAAAAGGAATACAAAAGGATTACCACCAAATCTTTGGTAGATATGAAAGCCAATGGAGAAAAGATCGCGATGCTCACCGCATACGACTACTCTATGGCAAAAATTGTTGACGGGGCCGGAATAGATGTGATCCTGGTTGGGGATTCGGCAAGTAACGTAATGGCAGGTCACGAGACCACTTTGCCTATCACCCTGGACCAAATGATATATCACGCGACAAGTGTGGTTAGGGCAATAGACCGTTCCCTGGTCGTGGTGGACCTTCCTTTCGGAAGCTACCAGAGTGACCCGAAAGAAGCTTTGAGATCTGCTATTAGAATTATGAAAGAAAGCGGCGCCCACGCCGTAAAACTTGAAGGTGGAAAAGAGATAAAAGAATCTACTAAAAGAATTCTTCACGCCGGGATACCGGTAATGGGACATCTTGGCCTTACCCCGCAGTCCATCTATAAATTCGGAACCTATACGGTAAGAGCGAAGGAAGAAGAGGAAGCCGAAAAGCTGAAATCTGATGCCAAGCTACTGCAGAAATTAGGCTGCTTTGCGATCGTGCTTGAAAAAGTACCTGCAAAACTAGCCAAGGAAGTAGCCGAAAGTCTTACCATTCCCGTAATTGGGATAGGTGCCGGAAACGGAGTAGACGGGCAGGTTCTGGTGATCCACGATATGCTGGGAATGACCCACGAATTCAACCCTAGGTTCTTAAGACGCTACGCCGATCTTCACTCTGAGATGACCAAGGCTTTCCAGAACTACAGAGATGATGTTAAAAGCCAGGACTTCCCTTCCGAAAATGAACAGTATTAAGTAAATTATACTTCAGAATCCAAACCAGGAAAGCGGGATGAAATTCCGCTTTTTCTGTATTTGTTAAAACCCGAACCTTGAGTAACGAAAAGACTTTCTCGAACAAATCCAATCTTCAGGTCCTTCACGAAGATAACCACCTCATCATAGTGAACAAGCGGCCCGGAGATATCGTACAGGGTGACAAGACCGGTGACAAACCGCTCAGCGAGGTGGTGAAATCCTATCTCAAGGAAAAGTATAACAAACCCGGGAATGTATACCTTGGCGTCGTACACCGGCTTGACAGGCCTACCAGTGGGATCGTGGTTTTCGCAAAAACTTCAAAAGCCCTGCCCCGTCTTAATAAGCTCTTTCAGAAAAAAGAAGCTCAGAAGACCTACTGGGCGATCGTAAAGAATGAACCTCCAAAAACTCAGGATACGCTAATTCACTTTCTGAAAAGAAATCCGAAGCAGAATAAATCCTATGCCCATATCAAGGAAGTTCCTGATAGCAAAAAAGCGATCCTTGATTACAAAGTGATCAAAAAGCTGAACAATTATTACCTGCTGGAGGTGAATTTACATACCGGCAGGCACCACCAGATCAGGAGCCAGCTTTCAGCAATAGGCTGTCCCATTAAAGGCGACCTTAAATATGGATTTGACCGAAGTAATAAAGACGCCAGTATACACTTGCACGCAAGAGAACTTTGGTTTATACATCCGGTAAAAAAAGAACCTGTTCACGTGATCGCTCCGCCACCGGACGAGGTTTTGTGGAATGCTGCCCTCTAGTTTTCAAATTTGAAAAGTTTCTATCCTTTTTTAGCTGATATAAGAAAAAACATTATGCTGCATATCAGTTTTAGTGTCTTGCCCGGCTTAGATTTTTCCCGTTCACCTTTTCGGCAATGATATCGGCCACGGGTCTGTTTTCGATCTTGCTTTCCAGCCAGGAGATGATATCAAGATATAAGAAAGCCCTGCGCTCATACGGATGATCTTCATATTGTTTTAAGGTGGCGTGCAGCTTTTTAAATTCAGACTTTATCTCCAGTGGAGAAACATCGGGTAAATGCCTTAAGAATTTGATCATTTCCTTTTGCACTTCGTGCAGATCGTTCATCCTGATAAGGAATTTGTAAGTAGACTTGATGAGTCGCTCCAGGTGATAATCCAGTCCGGCCTCGTAATGTGCCACCAGGTTCAGGATCCTTGAAAAACACATCAGGTCTTCCCGCATCTCAAGAGACTTATTATTGATGATCTTCTTAAGGAATTCTATACATTTCTTATTATTCCCGTCCCCAAAATACAGCGAAGCGATCTTGTAATAGAATACCATAATGTGGTGTTCGTCTATCCTCGACTTGTACTTTTTGATCTTCTTCTGTATCTTTTCCACCAGCGGCTCCCCGTTCGCAAAGTCTCCCTTCATAAATCTTAAATTCAGCTTATTAGAATAGAGGTATAAAAAGGCCAGGGATTTTATATTATCGTCATCAGGAATCTTGGGGTCCTTCAGGGTACTTTCAAAATTCTTCAGCGTCTGCTCGAAAAGCTCCGTATGATTAAGATAGAACAAGGATTCCAACAGATAATGATTCCCTTTGATATAAGAGACCGGGTGCACCGATACCAAATGCCGGTTTTCATTGAAAAGGTCTATCCATTTCATAGAATACTTATAACAGGACAGGAAGTCCTGGGTAATGAAACTGTACCAGAGACTGGCTTTATAAAGCCAAAGCTTTTCCCGGAATCCCAGCTCGTTGAATTTATATTCTGGCAGGCTTTCCCTGAAATAGTTCCTTATGGAGTTTGCCTCCTCCTCTGTCCTGGCATATCCCATTTTCAGGAAAATACCGTATAACTGAAGGGAAAGATTGGAGAGTTTGCTGGAGATCACACTAAGTTTAGTGAGTTCTTCAGTCTCTTTTATAAGCGTTTCAGCCCGGTTATTGATACTGCGGGTGATGTACTGAGATTCTATGATCTTCTCCAGTTCCAGGATCTCATAAGCAATCGTCTTTTCTTCATACTGCAGTGCTAAAGCCTTTATTTTATCGAGCAACTTCAGGCTTTGTTTATACAGGCCTTTTCTGTAGAGAATATATGCGAAATCAAGCTGCTCCCTTATTTGCACGGGAACGCCCTGGTGAGCGGGGTTCAACCTGAGGCTGATAAGGATTTGCTTGTATAGATGTGCCTTTACATTAGAAAGTTGCTGTTTGGTAATATTGGTATTCTTAAGAATGAATTGTTCATCATACTTTTTCTGCTTCGAGATGACCTTGAAAAGGTTCAGGAATTTACTGTCTGTGTTTACCCCAATCCTTCCAACATACAAGGAGAACTGTCTCTTTTCGGAAGGGGAAAGTGACTTTATAAGAGAAAATAGGTTATCGGTTAAATCATTGGTCATTGTAACAGACTTATTTATAAATAACTGTTTTACAGTGTTTTACATTTCTTTTTCAGCATTCAATTATCGTAAGACACCGCATCTTACTTTCTGTAAGGCTTAGTAATTACAATACTTTAGTTAAAGATAAAGTAAAATAAATCTCTTATGAGCACAGACAAGGTAGAAATTTTTGACACGACATTACGAGACGGAGAACAGGTACCGGGCTGCAAGCTTGACACCCGGCAAAAATTAAAAATTGCTGCCCGACTGGATGCACTGGGAGTAGATGTGATCGAAGCCGGATTCCCGGTATCGAGCCCCGGTGATTTCAGATCGGTTTCCGAAATATCGCAACTGGTTAAAAATGCCGCAGTTTGCGGCCTCACCCGAGCTGTGAAAAAAGATATAGAAGTTGCCGCTGAAGCGCTTAAATATGCTAAAAAACCGAGAATACATACCGGGATTGGCACTTCAGATCCTCATATTAAACATAAGTTCAACTCCACCCGTGAAGAGATCATTAAAAGAGCTGTAGATGCAGTCTCCTATGCCAGAAAATTTGTGGGAGACGTGGAGTTCTATGCTGAAGATGCGGGAAGAACAGACAATGAGTTCCTTGCACGAGTCTGCACCGAAGTCGTCAAGGCCGGGGCAACGGTATTGAATATTCCGGACACCACCGGCTATTGCCTTCCGGATGAATATGGAGAAAAAATAAAGTATTTAAAGGATAATGTGAAGGATATCGACAAAGTGCGAATCTCCTGCCATTGTCATAACGACCTTGGAATGGCCACTGCCAATGCCATTGCAGGGGTGGTGAACGGAGCAAGACAAATAGAATGCACCATTAACGGAATTGGAGAACGTGCCGGGAATACTGCTTTGGAAGAAGTGGTGATGATCTTAAGGCAGCACCCGAGACTTCAGTTAAATACCGACATCAACCCTCAGTTACTTTTCGATACCAGCGCGATGGTTTCCCGCGAAATGGGAATGCTGGTACAGCCAAACAAAGCCATTGTGGGAGCGAATGCTTTTGCGCACAGTTCCGGTATCCACCAGGACGGGGTGATCAAAAACCGTGAAACCTACGAGATCATAGATCCTGCAGATGTGGGCGTGACAGAGTCGGCTATCGTCTTAACCGCAAGAAGCGGAAGAGCAGCCCTTGCGTATAAGGCGAAGAAAATGGGATATGAATTGACAAAACTTCAGCTTGATACCGTTTATGCCGAATTCCTGAATTATGCCGATGCCAGAAGATGTGTTGAAGACAACGACATCCACGAAATAATGGAATTATCACAAAGAAAAATAAGAGCTACGGCTTAATTGTATATGAAAAAGACCTTATTTGATAAAATATGGGACGCGCACGTCGTGGAATCGATTCCCGACGGGCCCGATATCCTGTATATCGATAAACATCTTATTCACGAGGTAACCAGTCCGCAGGCCTTTAATGAGCTGAAGGAAAGGGATATTCCGGTTTTCAGGCCGGAGCAGATCGTTGCCACAGCCGATCACAATACCCCCACCCAGGACCAGCATTTACCGGTGAAAGACCTGCTTTCGCGTAAACAGCTGAAGGAGCTCACCCAAAATTGCGAAGAGAACAATATCACGCTTTTCGGGTTGGGCCATCCCTATAATGGGATCGTGCACGTGATGGCTCCGGAACTGGGTATAACCCAACCGGGAATGACCATTGTTTGCGGTGACAGCCATACCTCCACCCACGGAGCTTTCGGAACTATCGCTTTCGGGATAGGCACCAGCCAGGTATCCCAGGTTTTCGCGAGCCAGTGCTTATTGGTGGAAAAGCCTAAGAAGCTTAGGGTGAACGTAAACGGTAAGCTGAAAAAAGGAGTACTTCCCAAGGATGTGATCCTTTATATCATCAGCAAACTGGGTACCAATTCGGGCACAGGCTATTTTTGCGAATATGCGGGAAATGTTTTTGAAGAGATGTCTATGGAAGGCCGGATGACGGTCTGCAATATGAGCATTGAAATGGGCGCTCGTGGCGGACTTATAGCTCCCGATGAAACTACTGCCGAATATGTAAAAGGCAGAGAATTTGCTCCGCAGGGAGAGGAATTTGACAGGCTGAAATCCTATTGGGAAACCTTAAAGACCGATGAGGATGCCGAATTTGATCAGGAGTATTCTTTTGATGCCGAAGACATCGAACCAATGATCACCTATGGTACCAACCCCGGAATGGGGATCAAGATCACGGGATCTATCCCTGCCGAAGGTGGAAAAAGCGATGCCAAGGCACTTGCTTATATGGGCTTCAAGCCCGGGGAAAGTTTGCTTGAGAAACCTATCAACTGGATCTTTATAGGCAGCTGTACCAATTCAAGGATCGAAGACTTCCGCGAAGCGGCAAATTATATCAGGGGTAAGAAAAAAGCCGATAATGTGAATGCGCTTATCGTCCCCGGCTCAAGGCAGGTGGCAGCCCAGATCAAAGCCGAAGGCCTGCAAAGCATCTTTGAAGAAGCTGGATTCACCCTTCGCCAACCCGGATGTTCCGCCTGTCTGGCAATGAATGATGACAAGATCCCGGCGGGAGAATATTGTGTATCTACCAGCAACAGGAATTTTGAAGGAAGACAGGGCCAGGGATCAAGGACTATCCTGGCAAGCCCTTTAACCGCTGCAGCCACGGCCGTAGCAGGAAAATTAACCGATTTTACAAAAAGTCTCAATTAAAATGGAAAAATTCAAGACCCTAACAGATAGAGCAGTCCCTTTAGATGCGGAGAATGTGGATACCGACCAGATCATCCCTGCCCGCTTCCTGAAGGCCACAGACAAGGCAGGTTTCGGGGAGAATCTTTTCCGGGACTGGCGCTTTGATAAGAATGATAATCCGGATCCGGAATTCGTTTTAAACAAGGAAGAATATAAAGGCTCCATTCTGGTTGCCGGGAATAACTTTGGTTGTGGTTCCAGCAGGGAACACGCGGCCTGGGCCATCAAAGCCTACGGGTTCAAAGTTGTGGTATCCAGTTATTTCGCCGATATCTTTAAAGGAAATGCGCTTAATAACGGCCTGCTTCCGGTACAGGTAAGCCCTGAATTCCTTGAAAAACTATTTACAGAGATCAACAAAGATCCTTCGGTAAATATAAAAGTAGACCTGGAATCTCAAAAAATTGAAGTCCCTGGTAAAGGGATTTCCGAAGATTTCGAAATAGATCCCTACAAGAAAACCTGCCTGATCAACGGGTTCGACGATATCGACTTCCTGGTAAGCAAACTGGACGTGATCAAAAAATTTGAAGAAAAAAGAGCCGGAACCACACAGCCGGCAGTAGAAATGCAATAAAAAAATGGGGTCTTCAGAGACCCTCCCTAAAACATAAGAAGATGAAGTTAAAAATAGCAATATTACCCGGAGACGGGATAGGTCCCGAGATCACACAGCAATCGGTGAAGGTGTTAAAAGCAGTAGCAGACAGATTTGACCACCAATTCGAATTTGAAGAAGCCTTAGTAGGAGCGGCTGCGATAGATTTATTAGAAAACCCGCTACCTGATGCTACGCTGGAATTATGTGAAAAATCCGATGCTGTGTTATTCGGGGCGATTGGAGATCCCAAGTACGACAATAATCCGGAAGCAAAAGTGCGCCCGGAACAGGGACTGTTGAAGCTGCGAAAAGAACTTGGCCTTTTTGCCAATATCAGGCCCGTGAAAGCATTCGACAAATTAATAGATCAATCGCCTTTACGCCCAGAAAGGATACAGGGTGCAGATATGGTGATCTACAGAGAGCTAACCGGAGGTATTTATTTTGGTGATAAAAGCACCGCCGAAGACGGGCAGAGTGCGACCGATGTTTGTACCTATTCAGTAGAAGAGATCGAAAGAATGGCTCATCTGGCCTTTAAAGCAGCGCAGCAAAGATCAAAGAAATTAACTTTGGTAGATAAGGCCAATGTGCTTGAGACTTCAAGGCTTTGGAGAAAAACGGTAACAGCCCTGGCTGAAAAATATCCCGATGTAAAACTGGATTTCCTGTATGTTGATAATGCCGCGATGCAGATGATCCTGGATCCCAAACAGTTTGATGTGATCCTTACCGAAAATATGTTCGGCGATATTTTGTCTGATGAAGCCAGCGTTATTGGCGGAAGCATCGGCCTTCTGGCTTCGGCCTCTGTAGGTGATAAAAATGCCCTGTTCGAGCCTATTCACGGGTCATATCCGCAGGCGGCCCATAAGGGAATTGCGAATCCGTTAGCTTCGGTCCTCTCGGCAGCAATGCTTTTGGATCATTTTGACCTGACCGAAGAAGCCGAGGCGATTCGCCACGCGGTGGAAGTAAGCATTCAGCTGAATGTCTGCACACAGGACATCAATAAAGACAACCATTATTCTACCGAAAAAGTAGGCGATTTCCTTGAAAGCCTCATCAGCGAAGTAGATAATATCAATATAAATAATGAGAACCTGAACTTAGGACAGATGACCATTATTTAAACTTTCTTCATTTATGTTTTGGCCTCCCGACTTACTGTGTGGTTTGCGGGAGGTTTTTTTGTTTTAGCTTTTCTGAATTTTATTCCTGATCTCCTCCAAAGCCAGGTTATCCTTGCTGCCCGTATGAGTATGCTTTTTGGATCCTGAAGGACTATAGGTGTCATTCTGCACCTGCTCCCCTATTTCCTTATAGGCATCCCTGAAGGATCTGCCCTGCATCACCAGGTCATTGATACTGTCTACAGTAAAAAGGTATTTGTACTTTTCATCATTAAGATCTACATCTTTCACATTGATGGAAGCGATAGAATGAATAAATATGTCCAGGATCTCCTTAATATTCTCCACCGCATAAATGCTGTTCTCCTTGATCAGCTGAAAATCCCTGTGATATCCGCTTGGCAGGTTATTGGTGATCAGGATCATCTCATTTGATATCGCCTGAAGTTTATTGCATTTCCCCCTGATGAGTTCAAAAACATCAGGATTCTTCTTATGCGGCATAATGCTCGAGCCCGTTGTAAGTTCATCGGGAAAGCTGATAAAATCAAAATTCTGGCTCATATACAGGCAAACATCCATCGCGAACCTGGAGAGCGTATTCGCCAGCGAAGCTATATTGGAAGTCACCGTTCTTTCGCATTTCCCGCGGCTCATCTGGGCGGCTACCACATTATACTTCATCGTGGAAAAGCCCAGCTCTCCGGTCGTGAACTCTCTGTCTATGGGAAAGGAGGAGCCATATCCCGCAGCAGAGCCAAGTGGGTTCTGGTCTACGATCTTTAGCCCGGCATCAAGCAAATAAAGATCATCGATCAGCAATTCGGCATAAGCGGAAAACCAGAGACCGAATGAGGACGGCATCGCCACCTGTAAATGCGTATACCCCGGAAGTAATTTTTCCTTATGTTCCTCTGCAAGCTTTAAAAGCACCCCGATCAGGTCTTCGGTCTTGTTATGAATCTCCTTCAGGTTTTCCTTGAAATACAGCTGCATCGCCACCAGCACCTGGTCGTTCCTGGAACGGGCAGTATGTATCTTCTTACCGGTCTCCCCCAGAGCCCTGGTGAGTTCATATTCGATCTTGGAATGAACGTCTTCAAATTCCTCTTCAATTTGAAACTGCCCATTTTCCAGCTGCTCCTGCAGTTTAGCCAGTTCCTTTAAAACAGCATCCATTTCCTGCTGATCCATTATTCCCACTTTCCCCAGCATCCTTGCGTGCGCCTTGGAAGCAGTAAGGTCATATTCGGCCAGGTACATGTCCAGTTCCCTGTCATTTCCCACGGTGAATTTTTCTATCTTTTTGTCTATTGAAATACCTTTATCCCAGAGTTTCATCCTAATATGTTTTTCTTCAGGCCTGTTATGCCCTGAATCGTTTAATTAAGTGCTTTTTCAAGCAGTTTGATATATTTTTCAATTCCTTCTTCAATCTCCTTTACATAAATGAATTCATCAGCCGAATGTGACCTTTTGGAATCCCCGGGCCCAAGTTTGAGCGAAGGGCATTTCAGCATCGCCTGGTCTGACAAGGTTGGCGAGCCGTAGGTTTTCATCCCCAGTTCCATTCCTGCTATTACCAGTTCGTGGTCTTTTGGAATTGAAGATGAATTGAGTCTTAAGGAACGTGCCTTAATCTCATCTACCGGGGCTTTTTTCTGAAGAATTTCATCGATTTCGGCATTGCTGTATTTGTCATTTACCCGCACATCTATCACAAGGTCTACCTTTGCAGGCACCACATTATGCTGGGTTCCGGCATTGATCTGGGTAACCGTTAACTTCACCTCTCCCAAGGTTTCAGATTTCTTTTCAAATCGAAATTTCTCCAACCATTCCAGGACCTTTGCGGTTTTATAGATGGCATTGTCATTATTTGGATGTGCCGCATGTGACGGAGTGCCCTTAACCACAGCGTCAAAAACAATAAGTCCTTTTTCGGCAATGGCAAGATCCATTAAAGTAGGTTCCCCAACAATGGCCACATCAATTTTAGGCATTACCGGCAACAGGCTCGTAATTCCGTTCTTCCCGTTGGTCTCTTCTTCCGCCGAACCTGCAAAGATCAGGTTATACTTCAGATCTTCAGCTTCATAGAACCAGGTGAAGGTGGCCAGCAGGGATACCAGGCATCCCCCGGCATCATTACTGCCCAGCCCATACAACCTGCCATCTTCAACGGTAGCCTCATAAGGCTTCCGGCTATAGCCGTCGTTAGGCTCTACCGTATCGTGATGTGAATTCAGCAACAACGTGGGTTTCGCCTTATCGTAATGTTTGTTGGTAGCCCAGACATTGTTCAAGTGCCTGTAAAAAGGAATATCCTTCTCCCTGAACCAGTTTTCCAGCAAACTCGCTGTCTTGTCCTCCATTCCTGAAAAAGATTCGGTCTCAATGAGTTTCTTCAACAGCTCCAGGGCTTCATTTTGTAATTCTGAGATCTGCATTATTTAATGATTTTTGTGTGAAGTGTATTTCTGTTCAACAAACCGGAATCTCCAAGGTATATTCGTTCCACCCCCTTTTCCAGTGCTTCAAAACAGTTCTGCAGTTTTGGAAGCATTCCCTCGCTAATGATCTTTTTCTCCAGCAGCTCCTGATATTTTGCTCCGTCAATATTCTCAATCACCGAACTATCATCTTCGGGATCCTGAAGAACTCCTTTTTTCTCAAAGCAGTAATAGAGTTCGGGCTCAAATTTAGCGCTCAGGGCCCGGGCGATCTCCGAAGCCACCGAATCGGCATTGGTATTAAACAACTGCCCGTCCTCACTATAGGAAATTGCAGAAAACACGGGAACCAGCTCATCTTCAAGAAGCCCTGAAATAAAAGCCTCATCAACTTTCACAATATCGCCCACATAGCCATAATCCACTTCCCTGACGGGGCGTTTTTTAGAAACTATGCTCTTACCGTCGGCGCCGCAAAGTCCAATGGCATTGCAGTTAAGGGCCTGTAACTTCGCTACAATATTTTTATTGATCAGCCCGCCATATACCATTGTGATCACCTGCATTGCATTAGCATCGGTTATCCTGCGGCCGTCCAGCATTTTAGTCTCGTATCCAAGTTTCCCGGACATCTCTGTGGCCATCTTTCCGCCCCCGTGAACAAGGACCTTAGGTCCCTGCATCAAGGCGAAATCCTTCAGAAAAGGCAAAAGCTTTGCTTCATTTTCTATAAGCTTACCTCCTATTTTAACGATCTTTACTACCTGTTTTTTCATTCTTCTGTGTCACCTTGAGCGAAGCCGGGATATGGCTGAACCCCAACCTGATCAATACCCTTTAGTTTTCTAATATTCTCTTTAAGACCGCCTGTGCAGCGAAGGTCCTGTTTCCTGCCTGGCGAATCACCACCGAATTTTCACCATCCAGCACCTCATCGGCGATCACCACATTCCTTCTCACCGGAAGGCAATGCATCACTTTCGCATTGTTGGAAGGCTTCAGCTTTTCATTGGTCAGCGTCCATTCCCTGTCAGTTTTCAAAACTTTTCCATATTGCTCGTAACTGCTCCAGTTCTTTACATACACAAAATCGGCATTCTTCAATGCTTCTTCCTGGTTATGAATAACCGGTGTATCTCCCGTGATTTTTGGATTCAGATCATAGCCCTCCGGATTGGCAATTACCAGCTCAACCTCCATTTTACGCATCACCTCCACAAAAGAATTAGGCACTGACTGTGGCAGGGCCTTTGGATGAGGAGCCCAGGTCAGGACCACTTTCGGCCTTTTACTGGTCTTCAGTTCTGAAATGGTAATAGCATCGGTGAGCGCCTGCAAAGGATGGCCCGTTGCACTTTCAAGATTGATCACCGGCACCGAAGCGTACTTCTTAAAACTGTTCAGTACGATCTCCGATTCGTCGGTCTCCTTATCCTCCAATGCCGGAAATGCCCTCACTGCAATAACATCGCAGTACTGGGAAAGCACCGCAGCAGCTTCCTTAATATGTTCCGCTTTATTTGAATCCATAACGGCTCCGTCTTCAAATTCCAGGGCCCAGCCGTCCTTATCGGCATTCATCACCAGCACTTCCATCCCCAGCAACTTCGCAGCCTTTTCGGTGCTCAGCCGGGTACGCAGACTCGGATTAAAAAACAGCATCCCAAGAGTTTTGGATTTTCCGGCAGCAGAAGCCGTGTTTTCCTTTTTCAGCTGAAGGGCTTCCTGGATAAGTTCCTCTAAATTTTCAATATCAGATAAGGTCGTGTAATGTTTCATTCTTTCAATTTCTTACAGCTTTAAGCTGAATCTTCTTTATTCGTATTTCTTCAGAGCTGTTTTCAATTCCCTGAAAAAAGCATCAAATTGTTCTTTTTTAATGTTCAGCGGAGGCAGGATCCTCAACAGCTTTTTGTTGCTCGCCGCCCCTGTGAAGATCTGGTGCCGGAATAAAAGGTCCTTTCGAAGTCCGGCGATCTCGAAATCGAATTCAAGGCCTATCATCAGCCCCCGGCCCTTTAGTTTTCTTATTTGGGGGATCTCAGCCACCTTTTCTTCCACATAATCAAAAAGCTCCCTGGCATTCTTCAAAAGCTGCTCCTTTTCAATGACATCCAGAACCGATATTCCTGCCACACAGGCCAGGTGGTTTCCGCCAAAGGTGGTTCCCAGCATTCCGTTTTTTGGCTCAATTGCCTTGTCGATAAGGATACCTCCCATCGGAAACCCGTTTCCCATTCCTTTTGCAACAGAAATGATATCGGGCCTTATCCCGTGTTTCTGGAACGCGAAAAAGTCTCCCGTTCTTCCGTAACCGGCCTGCACTTCATCGGCAATGAGCACGGTCTTATATTTCTTACAGAGTTCTGCGGCTCTTTCGTAGAACTCTGAAGTTGCTTCGTCCAGGCCTCCAACCCCCTGGATCACCTCAAAGATCACCGCGGCAACATCTTCTTTTTTAAGTTCTGCTTCAAGAGCTTCGGCATCTTCAAAGGCAACTTTGGTCGTTTTGTGTCCTTTATTAAAAGGTGATTTGATGGTCTCATTATCTGTGACCGCCACTACTCCGGAAGTCCTTCCGTGGAAAGCATTCTCGAAGTAGATCACACGGTCTTTGCCGGTATGAAACGAAGCGAGCTTTAATGCATTTTCATTAGCCTCGGCACCGGAATTGCATAAGAACAGGCTATAAGCCTCTACCCCGGAAAGCTTTTCCAGTTTTTGTGCAAGTTCGGTCTGCAACGGATTCTTAACCGAGTTGGAATAGAAACCTATGTTTTTCACCTGGTGGCTTAGTGCATTTACATATGCGGGGTGTGAATGCCCAATGGAGATCACAGCGTGCCCGCCATAAAGGTCCAGGTATTTATTGCCTTCCTTATCAAAAACATAAGCGCCTTCGCCTTTTACCGGGGTGATATCGTAAAGCGGATATACATCGAATAAATCCATAGTTATTGTTCAGAGATATTGTTGATTTTTTTAAATGAGGCTTGTATCCCTTTTATAAGGGAAGAACTAAGCCCGTTATGCTCCATTTCGTTAAGCCCTTCAATGGTGCAGCCTCTTGGAGTGGTCACCTTATCGATCTCCTGTTCGGGATGCCTTCCCGATTCTATTAAGAGGCTGGCAGCACCAAGGCAGGTCTGCATAGAGAGCTCCTGAGCGTCTTTCGCATCAAAACCAAGCTGTACCGCTCCCTGGCTGGTTGCGCGTATAAGACGCATCCAGAAGGCTACTCCGCTTGCGCAGATCACCGTGGCGGCCTGCATTTTATTTTCAGGGATAATGATGCTTGTTCCCAGCCTGTTGAAAATAGCCTCAGCAATAGCGATCCTTTTTTGACCCTTTTCATTGCTGCAAAGGCAGGTCATAGATTTTCCCACCGCAATAGCCGTATTGGGCATTGAGCGGATGATAAAATGTTCCTCGCCAACGATCTTTTCGATCCTTGGGATCTTAAACCCGGTCACCGTAGAGATCAGCACGTGCTTTTCGGTAAGTTCCTCTTTTATCTCTTCCAGGATCTTTTCCAATTGGGTAGGCTGCACTGCGAAGATCAGGATATCAGAATTCCTGACGGCCTCCAGATTATTGGAAGTAACGGTCACTTTCGAATATTCTTCATATTCCCTGATAGCCTCCGTCTTCCTTTTAGTAAGAAAAAGACTTGTATGTGCATTGCTAAAGATAAGCCCCTTTGCGATGGAAAGGCCAAGATTACCCGTACCCAGAATTGCTATTTTCATAATTGTTCTATTTAACCAAAAGTTACTTTAATTCCACTACTTCACAGATCAGAAGTAATTAGCCTTTAGATCCAGTCCGGTTTTCTCGTTAAGCCCGAACATCAGGTTCATATTCTGAACCGCCTGGCCGGAAGCACCTTTCAGCAGGTTATCGATAATGCTGGTGATAAGCAGTTTATTTCCGAACTTCTGCAGTTTCAAAAGGCATTTATTGGTGTTCACCACCTGCTTCAAATGAAGATCCTCATCTGTAACAAAGGTGAATGCCGCATCTTTATAAGCCTCTTTATAGATCAGCTTGGCATCATCAAGGCTGCCTGAAAAACCGGTGTAAGCCGTGGCGTGAATTCCTCTCGAGAAATTACCCCTGTTCGGGATGAAATTGATCTCTGAGTCGTGATCAGGCTGAAGCTTTTTTACGCTCTCCCCGATCTCGTTCAAATGCTGATGCTCAAAAGACTTATAGGACGAAAAGTTATTATCTCTCCAGGTAAAATGAGTGGTTTCCGAAAGCGAAGTACCCGCCCCGGTAGCACCCGTTACCGCATTGATATGAAGATCATCCTTCAGCAGGTTTTCTTTGGCCAGCGGAAGGATGGCCAGGCTGATGGCCGTGGCAAAACAACCGGGATTCGCTATAAAACCGGCCTCCTTTACTTTTTCCCTATTGAATTCCGGCAAACCATACACAAAGGAATGATCGCCAGATGCCATCCTGAAATCGGTGCTCAGATCGATGATCTTCGTTTTATCGGAAAACTGATTTTCGGCAAGGAACTTTTTCGAATTTCCGTGTCCCAGGCAAAGAAAGACCACATCGGCCTCTTTGTTCAACTCTCCGCTGAACTCCAGTTCGGTCTCTCCTAAAAGATCCTGGTGCACCTGCGCCACAGGTCTTCCCGGCTGGGATGTGCTGTACACAAAATTCAGGCTCACCTCGGGGTGCCTGAGTAAGATCCTGATAAGCTCTCCCGCGGTATACCCGGCTCCTCCTATAATTCCGGCTTCTATCATTGTTCCTGTTTTACGTGTTCATAGATCTTCCCTGAATTAGAAAGGATCTTTATAAAGCCCTTGGCATCGTCTGCTGTCCAGGCCTTGTTCTCTTCGCCATATTTTCCGAAACCGGAATTCATAAGGTCGAAATCAGATTTAATTCCGTCCAGACTAAACCTGTATGGATGAAGGCTTACAAATACATCTCCGGTTACCTGCTCCTGGGAGCTTTGCAGGAAGGCCTCAAAATCCCTCATTACCGGGTCCAGGTACTGGCCTTCGTGTAAATGGGTCCCATACCAGTTGGCAACGTAATCCTTGTGCTGAAGCTGCCATTTACTAAGGGTATGCTTCTCCAGCAGATGATGGGCTTTAATGCTGATGAGCGCAGCTGCTGCCTCAAAACCAACTCTTCCCTTTATCCCGATTATGGTATCCCCCACGTGAATATCCCTTCCAATGGCATACTTACCGGCAATACTTTCCAGTTTCTCTATATTCTTTTCAGGGATGTCCTGCTCCCCGTTTACAGCGGTAAGCTCACCTTTGGTAAAAGACAGGCTTATCTGTTTAGGTTCCGTTTCCACTAACTGAGACGGGTAAGCTTCTTCCGGTAAAGGTTTTTCGGAAGTGAGGGTCTCGGCACCTCCAACGCTGGTACCCCACAAACCCTTATTCACCGAATATTTCGCCTTCTCCCAGTTCAGCTCCACACCATTAGCCTTAAGATAATCAATTTCTTCCTGTCGGCTAAGCTGCTTATCCCTTATTGGCGTGATTATCCTGATTTCAGGGGCAATTATCTGGAAGATCATATCGAATCTCACCTGATCATTTCCGGCACCCGTGCTTCCGTGAGCAATATATCCTGCCCCGATCTCTTTGGCATAATTCACGATCTCTATGGCCTGCACGATCCTTTCGGCACTTACCGAAAGCGGGTAGGTATCATTTTTTAAGACATTGCCAAAAATGAGGTATTTCACCACCTTCTGATAAAAAGAGGAAACCGCATCGATATTCTTATAGGTGGCTGCCCCGATCTTCTGGGCATTAGCTCCTATTTTTTCTATTTCCTCATTAGAAAAGCCACCCGTATTCACACTTACCGCGTGCACCTCGAAATTTTCCTCTTTAGACAGATATTTGGCGCAATAAGAAGTATCAAGGCCTCCGCTATATGCTATAACTACTTTTTTCATTTTCAATTCTATTTTGAAAGTCATCCTGAACCTGTCTACCGACAGGCAGGCTTGGTTCAGGATCTTTTAGAAGCTGAAACAAGTTCAGCTTGACGTCAACTTTTAATTACTCTTTATCTGATTTTTCCTTTTTATAAAACAGGGTCTGCTTTATATGTTTCAACCTTTTGAAAGCCTTATCATTGAATTTGCTTTTAGGTTTTTCCTTCTTCTTAGCTTCGGTCTTTTTCTCAGGGTCGTACATCATTCCCGTACAAAGGCACATCTTATGATCTGTCCTGGTAAGCACATCGTAGTTCTTACAGGTCTGGCAGCCTTTCCAGAAACTTTCATCATCGGTAAGTTCAGAGAAGGTCACCGGCTGGTATCCCAGCTCATAGTTGATCTTCATCACGGCCAGGCCGGTGGTGATCCCGAAGATCTTGGCATTGGGATATTTTGTTCTCGAATGCTTAAAGATCACCTGTTTGATGTCTTTGGCAAGCCCCTGGTTCCTGTAATCGGGGTGCACAATAAGACCGGAGTTAGCTACATACTTCTCGTGGCTCCAGGTCTCGATATAACAAAATCCTGCAAACTTATCTCCGTCCAGGGCGATCACAGCGTTGCCTTTCTCCATCTTCCCGATAATATACTCGGGAGTCCTCCTGGCAATACCGGTACCACGTACCTTGGCCGACTCTTCGATAGTGTTACAAATTAGCTCCGCGTAGGAAGCATGTGATTTATTAGCAATGATAATCTTCATCTGCTAAAAAGTTAAGGTTGAAAAAATATTTTGATTCTGATTTTCTGAAGGGGGAACCGGACTCACCTAAGTTCCATAGATATATAGACGCACTTACGTGCGGCGGAAAAAGCGGCGCATAGGGGAGATATCAGAAAAGATCCTGATATATAATTTAAATTGTATGCTGCTGATGTGTTTCAAAATGGGTAAAAAATCAAATAATATTAAAAAAAGGGTAGGCTGAAGCGGTCGCTGAAATTAGCGGCGAATATTCCGCCTGAAGCGGAAAAGAGGTAATATTATTTGTCTTGTAGAAATCACGGGGTAAATGTACATTATATTTTGAATTGACAAAACAAATCAGATCAAAAATTGAAACAAATTCGGTTTGTCATTCAAATACTCTCCGTAAAAATTCTTCTTTTTCATACGCTCCACAAGAGGCTGAAAATCAGCAGGGTCGCTCAATTCTATCCCAACAACCGCAGGCCCGTTCGCCCTGTGGTGTTTCTTGGAATATTCAAAATGGGTGATATCATCATTAGGCCCCAGCACCTTTGCAACAAATTCTCTCAGGGCTCCGGCTCTTTGTGGGAAACTGACTATAAAATAATGTTTAAGGCCGGAGTACAGCAAGGCTCGTTCCTTGATCTCTGCGGTACGGGTAATATCGTTATTACTTCCGCTTACCATACAAACCACGTTCTTGCCTTTTATCTCTTCTGCAAACAGATCCAGCGCACATATTGCCATAGCTCCTGCCGGCTCGACCACAATGGCATCCTGGTTATAAAGATCCAGAATGGTCTGGCAGATCTTCCCTTCGGGAACGGTTACCATTTTATCAAGGTTCTCCCGGCAAATGGCGAAATTCCTCGAGCCCACCTTCTGTACGGCAGCACCATCAACAAAACGCTCGATCTCTTCCAGTTCTACCACCTTCCCCTTTTCCAGGGAAGAGGTCATAGAGGCTGCGCCTTCAGGCTCTACCCCTATTATTTTGGTATTCGGGCTAAGTTGTTTAAAGACTGAAGAAATACCTGCCAAAAGGCCTCCGCCTCCCAAAGGGGCGAATACATAATCTATGGGTTCATCGGCCTGCTCCAGGATCTCCAGGGCAATGGTCGCCTGGCCTTCTATCACTTTTTCATCATCGAACGGATGTATAAAGACGAGTCCGAATTTCTCTCCGTGCTTCATTGCATTCTTATAGGAGTCATCAAAAGTATCTCCTTTCAGTACCACCTCAACCCATTCGCCACCAAACATCCTGGTCTGTTCCACTTTCTGGCGGGGGGTGGTCCCGGGCATATATATCACGCCCTTTGCCTGCAGTTTATTGCAGGCAAATGCTACACCCTGGGCGTGATTTCCGGCGCTGGCACAAATCACCCCTTTCCTGAGCTGTTCTTCAGGGAGGCTCGAGATCTTATTAAAAGCCCCGCGTATCTTGTAAGAGCGAACCTGCTGCAGGTCTTCCCTTTTCAACATGACGCGCGAGTCGAACCTTTTACTGTAGGTAAAAGAATCCGAAAGCGGGGTGTTCACCACCACCTTCGAGATTCTCTCCACAGCTTGTCTTACAGCTTCCAGTTCGGGTTTATATATCTCTTTATCTGCCAGCAAAGTCTCCATTATTCGTATATTTTTTTCATTGCGGTCATCGCCTTCCTAAGCGTGCCTCCTACCTTTTCAACGGGATGGTTCCTGATACCATCGTTCACTGCTATCAGTTCCTGATTATCCACCCCTGTATATTTTCCGTTGAACGAAACTCCTGCCACTTCAGGCTCCAGGTTGTTCACATAATCCTTGATAAGCGGTTTCGCCGAATGATCGAACAGGTAGCACCCGTACTCTGCAGTATCTGAAATGATCCTGTTCATCTCAAAGAGCTTCTTTCTCGCAATGGTATTGGCGATAAGCGGGGTCTCGTGCAGCGACTCATAATAAGCCGACTCCGGAATGATGCCTGCTTCCACCATAGTTTCAAAAGCGAGTTCCACCCCGGCCTTTACAAAAGATACCAGCAACAGGCCTTTATCAAAATACTCCTGTTCCTTGATCTCTTCTGAAGTGGCGTCGGTCTTTTCGAAAGCCGTGTTCTCGGTAGCGGCACGCCATTCCAGTAATTCCTTATCGTCATTCTCCCAGTCTTTCATCATCCGGCTGCTGAAGGCCCCGGAGATAATATCATCCATATGTTTCTGAAACAGCGGACGCATCTGCTCCTTTAGTTCTTCAGAAATTTCATTGGCCCTTATTTTTGCCGGATTTGAGAGCCTGTCCATCATATTGGTGATCCCTCCATGCTTTAAAGCTTCGGTAATGGTTTCCCAGCCATACTGAATTAGTTTGGCGGCATAGGAAGGCTCTACCCCGTCGGCCACCATCTTGTCGAAAGTAAGGATAGACCCTGTTTGCAGCACCCCGCAAAGGATGGTCTGCTCTCCCATAAGGTCAGATTTCACTTCGGCTACAAAAGAAGATTCCAGGACCCCGGCACGGTGGCCGCCCGTGGCATAGGCATATGCTTTGGCCCATTCAAAACCAATCCCCTGGGGATCATTTTCAGGATGAACAGCTATAAGCGTCGGCACCCCAAAGCCACGCTTGTATTCTTCCCGAACTTCAGACCCGGGGCATTTAGGCGCCACCATAATCACCGTAATATCATCTCTTACCTGCATTCCTTCTTCCACGATATTGAAACCGTGCGAATAGGAAAGCACCGCATCTTTTTTGATATAAGGCAAGATCGCCCTGATCACCGGCGTATGCTGCTTATCTGGTGTAAGATTGATCACCAGGTCGGCCTGGGGGATCAGTTCTTCATAAGTCCCTACCTCAAAATTATTTTCGGTCGCGTTCTTATAGGATTGTCTCTTTTCTTTTATGGCTCCTTCCCGCAAGGCGTAGGAAATGTCCAGGCCGCTGTCTCTCATATTGAGTCCCTGGTTAAGGCCCTGGGCCCCGCAGCCTACTATAACTATTTTTTTGTCTTTCAAGGCAGCCACCCCATCACTGAATTCATCGAGCGCCATAAACCGGCAGGTACCCAGCTGGGCCAATTGTTCACGTAAAGAAAGGCTGTTAAAATAGTTCGTCATGATATTGAGTTTGTAGTATTAAATTTTTCTAATATTCCTGAAATCGGCATTTCGTTCTTGGTAACCGCAATGGTCCCCGATCTTACGAACTGCATTAGCCCGTAAGGCTTCAAGGTTTCGTAAAGCTGATCTACCTCCTGGCGTTTGCCTGTCTTCTCGATCACGAAAAAACTCTTGGTCACCGTCACGATCCTGGCATTGGTCTCCTTGATAAAATCCTGGATGTTATGATCGTCCAGAAATTCTTCCGATTTTATCTTGTACAGGGCCGTTTCCTGGTAGATGGTTTCCTCATCGGTATGATAGAATGCCTTGATCACCTCGATCTGTTTCTCGATCTGGCCCACGATCTTTTTGATCTGCTCTTCGCTTACATTCACAATAATGATAAAGCGCATCACCTCGTTCACCTCGCTGGGTGAAGCCGTAATACTCTCAATATTGATATGCCTTTTCAAAAAGATCGCGGCGATACGGCTTAACAACCCAAGGTTGTTCTCCGTGTAGATCGATACTGTATAATTCTTCTTTTCCATTACTCTAATAATACTTCTGAAACCGATGCTCCCGTTGGGATCATTGGGAACACGTTTTCTTCCTGTTCAACTTTAACCTCAAGGAAAAAAGCTTCCTCAGATTCCATCATCTCTTTTACCGCATCCTCTAATCCGGCTCTTTCGGTCACCCTTTTGGTCTTTATATGATAGCCCTTGGCGATCGTTATAAAGTCCGGGTTCACCATCTCTGTGGAAGCGTAGCGCTTATCAAAGAACAACTGCTGCCACTGTCTTACCATTCCCAGGAAACCGTTGTTGAGCACCACGATCTTTACGGGAACCCTGGTCTGGAAGATGGTTCCCAGTTCCTGGATGGTCATCTGGTAACCTCCGTCCCCTATTATGGCCACCACCTCGCGCTGAGGACAGGCCATTTTTGCGCCAATGGCTGCCGGAAGGGCAAAGCCCATTGTTCCCAATCCTCCCGAAGTCACATTGCTCCTGGTGGAGTTGAATTTCGCATAGCGGCAGGCCTTCATCTGGTGCTGACCCACATCTGAAACGATCACGGCATCTCCATTAGAAAAATCGTTGATCTGCTCGATCACTTCAGCCATCCCCAGTTCAGGCTTTTCCTTATCGAGATTTCCTTTTATCACTTTTTCATATTCGGTCTTATAAAGGTCCTTGAACCTCTGGTGCCATTCGGTATGTTTTTTAGGTTTCAGGAATTCCAGCAATAGCTTCAGGGTCTGCTTCACATCTCCCAAAACCGGGTAATCGGCCTTTACATTCTTATTGACTTCCGCCGGGTCGATCTCAAAATGGATCACTTCGGCCTGTTTGGCATAATGCTCAAGATTTCCGGTCACCCGGTCATCGAACCTCATCCCGATGGCAATAAGCACATCGCACTCGTTGGTGAGCATATTGGGCGCATAATTCCCGTGCATTCCAACCATTCCCACATTCAGCGGATGCTCTGTAGGCATCGCCGAAAGGCCTAAAATGGTCCAGGCTGCCGGAATTCCGGCTTTTTCCACCACTTGTTTCAATAGTTCTTCGGCGCCCCCAAGGATCACTCCCTGCCCAAAAACTATCATTGGTTTCTTAGCTTTATTGATAACTTCGGCAGCCCTTTCCACCTGTAACAAATTGGTTTCGGGAGCAGGTTTATAACTGCGTATTCCCGAGCATTTCTTATAACTGAATTCCAGCGATGCGAACTGGGCATCTTTGGTGATATCTATCAATACCGGGCCCGGTCTTCCGGACTTCGCGATATAAAATGCCTTTGCCAGGACCTCGGGAATTTCAGAAGCTTTTGTGATCTGGTAATTCCACTTGGTAATAGGCGTGGAAATACCCACAATATCGGTTTCCTGGAAGGCATCGCTTCCCAGAAGGTGCGAGCCTACCTGTCCCGTAATGCATACCATTGGCGTAGAATCTATCTGCGCATCGGCAATTCCCGTAACCAGGTTGGTAGCCCCGGGGCCTGAAGTGGCCATAGCCACCCCTACTTTCCCCGAAACCCGGGCATAGCCCTGGGCAGCGTGCGTGGCTCCCTGTTCGTGCCTGGTGAGGACGTGGTGAATCTTTTCCCGATACTTATACAATTCATCGTAAACAGGCATAATGGCCCCGCCGGGATACCCGTAAATGGTTTCCACGCCTTCCTCCAGCAAACACTTGATCACCGCTTCGGCTCCCGAAACTGTGGTGGTGGCTGGTGTGGTCACCTTTTCAAAACAAGCAGTTTTTACTTCCATAATTCACCGTATTAAAATTCATCGGTCACACAGCCCCTGGAAGCTGATGACACTGTTCTTGCGTATTTATAGAGCACCCCTCTTTTGAATTTAAGCTCGGGTACGTTCCAGTTCTTCTTTCTTTCCTGTATTTCTTCGTCACTAAGTGCCGCTTCTATGGTATTGTCTTCGGCATTGATGGTAATCTCATCTCCGTCTTTCAGAAAAGCCAGCAATCCGCCTTCCTGGGCTTCGGGGGTAATATGGCCCACCACGAAGCCGTGGGTTCCCCCGGAAAATCTTCCGTCAGTGATCAGCGCCACATCCTTGCCGAGTCCTGCTCCCATAATCGCGGAAGTAGGCTTGAGCATTTCAGGCATCCCGGGACCGCCTTTAGGGCCTTCGTAGCGGATCACCACCACATCGCCTTTTTTCACTTTCCCTGAAGAGATACCGTCATTGGCCTCATATTCACTGTTAAAGACCTTCGCTTTCCCGGTAAACTGCAGTCCTTCCTTCCCGGTGATCTTAGCCACCGAACCTTCTTCTGCAATATTCCCGAACAACACCCTGATGTGTCCCGTCTTTTTGATAGGATTGTCAAGAGGTCTTATCACATCCTGTCCTTCTTCCAGATCTGGTACATTTTCAAGATTTTCTGCCAAAGTTTTCCCGGTGACCGTAAGGCAGTCCCCGTGAAGCATATCCTGCTTCAGCATATATTTTAAGACCGCAGGGATCCCTCCTATCCTGTGCACGTCTTCCATTGCGTATTTCCCGCTTGGCTTAAGATTGGCCAGAAACGGAGTCCCGTCACAGATCTTCTCGAAATCGGCAAGGCTGAATTCCACCTCGGCTGCCCTGGCTATTGCCAGGAAATGCAGCACGGCATTCGTAGATCCGCCAAGCACCGTAAGCAACCTGATGGCATTCTCTAAAGATTTCCTGTTAACGATATCCCTTGGTTTGATATCCTTTTCTATAAGTTTTCTCATCGCCTTCCCGGCTTCGATACTTTCTGTCTTCTTCTCTTCTCCTACTGCCGGATTGGAAGAATTGTAAGGCAAAGACATTCCCAGCGCCTCAATAGCCGAAGCCATCGTGTTCGCGGTATACATCCCCCCGCAGGCTCCCGCCCCGGGACAGGCCTTTTCTATCACGCTTTCGTATTCTTCCTGATCTATGTCTCCCGCGGTTTTTGCGCCCCAGGCCTCAAAGGCCGAAACCACGTCGAGCTTCTTCCCCTTATGGCATCCGGAAGCTATGGTGCCTCCGTAAACCAGGATGGCGGGACGGTTGATCCTTAACATCGCCATTAGCGCCCCGGGCATATTCTTATCACACCCCACCACCGTCACCAAAGCGTCATAGGACATCGCATTCACCACCGTCTCCATAGAATCGGCAATGATATCGCGGGAAGGCAGGGAATAACGCATTCCCGGTGTTCCCATAGAGATCCCGTCGCTCACGCCTATGGTATTGAAGATGAGGCCAACCAGCTCATTGCCGTTAGCGCCTTCCTTTACCAGTTTGGCAAGATCGTTAAGGTGCATATTACAGGGATTGCCCTCGTAACCTGTACTGGCGATCCCCACAAATGGTTTTTTAAAGTCTTCTTTTGTAAGCCCTATAGCGTGCAACATCGCCTGAGATGCGGGTTGCGAATCGCTTTGGGTTAATATGCTGCTGTACTTATTGTTCATTGGGTGTAGCTTCCTTTTTGAAAGATTAAAATTAGGAGGCTTAATACTGAACAAAGTCCGCAGGGCAGCGCTTAAATTACTGTCAAACAGCAACTTAAACACATAACACATTGATTTACAATCGTTTAAAAGCTTTTAGGTTACGATTGCTGAGGATTTTACAAGCCGCTTAAGCCGGAATCAGGATTCCATAAAATGAGGCCGTTGAAAAGGAAGTAAATTCGGAATGCCTTAATTTAAGCAGCATTCCGTTTGCTTTTTCTTGATATAAAAAGCCGAAACTGCAGATTCGTGAAATTTAAAATTTACAGAAGAGTGATGCTTTAGGATAGGAAATATTGCACCAGGCAAAGGCCTAAGCCCCTATGCGGAGTCGAGGAAAAATATGAGCAAGCCGCTCCCGACTATGCCCGGGTCGACAAAAAGAAGGTCTTATTTTTTCTTCTTCAGTGAATACAAGTCTTTACGCCTGTCTTTCATTGTGCGTACACTCCCGAAGTTATGAAGTTCCTTAAGCAGGTCCAGGTCTACGTCTACCAGCAGGGTACTTTCAGTGTTAGGGGTGGCTTCGGCCTTGATCCCGTTCACCGGGAAAGCAAAGTCTGAAGGCGTTAACACCGCACTCTGGGCGTACTGGATGTCCATATTGTTCACTTTAGGCAGGTTCCCCACCGAGCCGGCAATGGCCACATAACATTCGTTCTCCACGGCTCTCGCCTGGGCACAGATCTTCACCCGGGAATAGCCGTTCTGGGTATCGGTCATAAAAGGCACGAAAAGGATGTTCATTCCCTCTTCGGCCAAAAGCCTGGATACTTCAGGAAATTCGACATCATAACACACCAGTACCCCTATCTTCCCGCAGTCGGTATCAAAGGTTTCCAGTTTTGAACCGCCCTTCATCCCCCAGGCAGCCTCTTCGGCCGGGGTGATATGGAGTTTCTCGTAACGCTCATAGCTCCCGTCCCTTCGGCATAAATAACCCACATTATACATATGCTCGCCGATAGCCTGCGGCATACTTCCGGTAATGATGTTGATGTTGTAGGTAATAGCAAAATCCCTGAAGGTCTGCAGTAACTGGTCCGTATAAGAGGAAAGTCCGCGGATGGCCTCAGGTTCGGTAAGGTTATTGAACTGCGCCATTAAGGGAGCGTTGAAGAGCTCGGGGAACAGGATAAAATCGCTCTGGTAATCGCTCACGGCATCCACAAAGAACTCGATCTGTGAGACCAGCGCATCGTAATCGCTGAAAGACCGCATCTGCCACTGCACCAACCCAAGCCGCACCACCGTCTTCTTGGTGTCTATGAGCTTCTGCTCCTTGACGTAGTAGATGTTGTTCCACTCCATCAGCACGGCATACTCCTTACTTTCAAAATCGCCGTGCAGGTAACCTTTTATCACCTTCTTTACGTGAAAATCGTTGGAAAGCTGGAAAGACAGCACCGGGTCGTGTATCTCCTGCAGTTTTACTTTTTCTATGTATTTCTTCGGGGTGAGTTCTGCGGCATATTTCGCATAATTCGGGATACGGCCGCCAAAGACAATGGCCTTAAGATTCAGCTGTTCGCAGAGTTCCTTCCGGGCTTCATAAAGCCGCCTTCCAAGGCGCATTCCGCGGTATTCAGGGTGAATGAACACATCTATGCCGTAAAGCACATCGCCGTTCTTGGTATGCGTGGAAAAGTTCTCCCCGCCAATGATCTCGTCGTAGGTATGGTTATCGTCAAACTTGCCGTAATCCACGATAATGGAAAGCGCACAACCGGCGATCTTATTGTCTATGATGATGCAGAACTGGCCTTCGGGGAACTTGTTCACCAGCGTCCTTATCTCCTCCTTGCTCCAGTATTCATCGGGCATCTTATGATAACTCTTGATCATAGAGACCTTGAGTTCCTGGTAGTCCTGCACCTTTAAATTCCGTAATTCTATTTTAGCCGAATCTATCACTTTCCCTGAGTTTTAACCTTGCGAAGATACAGAGGAATCTGCGTATTCTGAAAACAATTAATTTTATTTAACTGAAGTGATCCTGGGAATTATACCTCGAGGATCTTGTGCTTCACGGCAAAGAGCACCAGCCCAATACGGTTCTTTACCTGCAGTTTATTGAAGAGGCTTTCCCGGTAGCCGTCTATGGTTTTAGGGCTCAGGTTCATTTGCCCGGCGATCTCCTTATAGGTCATTTCGGTACAGGCCAGTTCCAGGAATTCCAGTTCGCGGTCGGTGATATTCTTAACGTTCTTCTCGGCCGGGCCGTGGTTCATCGCGTGGGCAGTGGCTTCGGTAAAGTAGTAGCCGTTCTGCATCACTTCTTCCAGGGCCAGGAGAAACTCGTCGGGTTCGATATCCTTAAGCAGGTAGCCGCGGCAACCCAGGTTGAGCATTTTGATGATGGTCTCCTCATCGTGCTCCATCGTAAGCGCCAGCACTTTCTGGGCAGGATGGTTTTCCTTTAACCAGGCCATCACTTCCAGCCCGTTCATTACGGGCATCCGTATATCCAGCAACACAATATCGGGTTTGATCTTGTTGCCTTTAATATATTTCACCAGTTCCTCTCCGTTTTTCATCACTTCGAGAACCTCATAATTCTGAAAGGAATCCACAAGCCTCTTTAAAGACATTGCGAAAAGATTGTGGTCATCAACGATTATTATCGTCCTGCTCATTTTTGGTGGTTTTGGTTGGATAACGTAAAGATAAGGAAGTTCCTTCACCCGGAGCAGAATCGAGGCTGAATTCGGCATTTATGAGCTCTGCCCTGTTCTTCATATTCAGAAGGCCGGAACTTTTCTGAACCTCTTCAGGGTCAAAGCCGGTACCGTTATCGGTCACCACTATCTTCAGTTCTCCGGGAAGATAGTCCATCCTAAGGCTCAGCAGTTCAGCTTTGGAATGCTTGACCACGTTAGAAAAGAATTCCTGCAGGATCCTGAAGAGGATAATGGCATCCTGTTTAGGCAGCTCATGTTCTTCCCCGGTGATCTCGAGCCTGGTGCCTATCACATTCAGTCTTTCAAAGCGGGCAAATTCATTTTTCACCGAAGCCTTTAAGCCTGCATATTCCACCACATCGCTGTTCAGGGACTTTGAAAGCGCCCTTACTTCCTGCAGAGAACTGGCCACGATCTCCTTTACTTCCTTCACCGATTCGTTATTGGGGTCGTCTGAAGTCCTGGCGAGGATGTTCAGCTGCATATTGGCCACCGAAAGCAGCTGGCCGATATTATCGTGCAGCTCCCAGCCCACGTTCTTAAGCGTCTGGTCCTGGATCTCCAGCCTGGAGCGCACCAGCTCCTCTTCATAACGCTTACGGGCCTCATATTGGTCTATTAACAGCTTATTCTTGCGCCTCTGGTAGGTGATAAAGAAAATAATGGTGAAGGCGGTAAGCATCAGGATCACCACCACAAAATAGACGATAAGCAGAATATCTTCTTCAGCAAGCATCAGGACTTAGTTAGTGCATACAAGTATAAGCATTTCTGCTCAATTTTTTCCTGAAGTTCGCGGCCCAAAAAACATCTGCTCAGGCGTACCGGGATATGATTCCTTCTCTGAAGTCAAACAAGAAGCTTTACCCGGCTAACTAAATATATTGTTTCTCCCGTTTTTTCCTGATCTCTATAATAAAACCCAGGGTGTAGAACCCGTACATCACGAAATTCAGCAAAGCAAGTACCGTCAAGTAGATGTCCACAAATTCAGGACTTGTTTTCATTACCGCGAAATTATTATAAAGGAACATAGGAGTGAAAGCAAGGTAATTTAACAGAGTTCCGGAGGCGATATAGAAAGAAATATCTTTATAAAAGCTAAGGATCTTATCACTTTTCAATAATTGATAAAAATAGAAGCCAATACTCACCGACAGTAAAAGTGTACCCAACAGGAAGGTATAAGCGGAATAACCCGTAAAAAATTTTCCGGAAACAATGAGGTTAATCCAGGCTGAGAGCAGGTAAAAAACACATACCCCCCTTAAAACCTTTTTTATTTTAGAACCGGACAGTTGAGATATGAAAAACAGGCTGAAGAATAGAAAAACAAAAATATTATAGGAGTTATAAAGCCAGTAATTTCTCTGCCAGACCGTATTCTCTATAAAACCGAAGATCGTATAATCACTATAATAGGCTAACCTAACATAGGCACCTGACAGATCTATGAAAAAGGTGATCCATAAAAAATAAACAAAACGACGTGTCCAGCGGCCCGTTTCCCGCACATTGAGCAAATAAATTAATCCCGCTAAGGCCGCACAGAATTCCCAAAGCCAGGCTCTGAAGATCGAGCCTATAAAATTTTCTAACACAACTATGATTTTAATACGTTGTTGGAGGCACTCCTCCTTCTCCGTTATTCAACGGATCTATATCATAATTGTTAATCTGGGTGGTCTGGGTCGAGTCGGCTGCAGAGGCTTCTTCTAAGGTAGGTGCCAGGAAAACGGTACTGTAGCCCTTTTTACCGCCTTCTCCTTTGCCATAGTCAGGTCCCTCCCCCGGTTTATAAGATCCAAAATAGATACGCACCCCGGGCTTGCTGCCTGCCGGAGATTCTTCTTTAATATAATCTATAAACTCCTGAAGTACATCCAGGCTGAACCAGAACTCCCTGGTATCCTGAAATCCCCGGGCATTCCTTATTTCCTGTGCGCGGGTTCCCACCCACTGGTCCTGAAGTTTTCTGGCGTCATCCACCTCAATACATTGATCTGGTCTTGGCATAATTAAGTTATTTGGTTGGTTTATTGTTGGTTAGGCTAAACTTAGAAATATTTATAGGAATTTTCCTATAGAAAATTAAAAAAGGGGGAAAAATCCCCCCTAAAGAATTCTTATCTGATGTGAACGCAGAAGCTCCGTTTGCTTTTATAACTGACCCGGTAAGGAAACAAGTTTATTTCAAGGCGTCCCTTAGCCTGTCACCTTCCCCTGCATAAGGTAAATTATGATAAAACCGGCAGCAAATATCGTATACATAAAGAAGTTGGAGCCATCCAGAACATAGCCGTATAATTCCCTAAAATCATCATTTTGCGAAATATATTTCTGGAATATAAAGATTGGGGTAGCACTCAATCTGGAAATTAAAAGACCTATTGAAATATAAAGCGCTAATTCTGTTTTAAAGTTAAGTATCCTTTCGGAACCAATAATTTCAAGATAATACAGGCCAATGCTTACGCAATTTAAAAATGTGCCGGAAATAAATACAAAAGAAGAGGTTGTATTAAAAAAAAGTATTCCCTAAGCCAAAGCTCACCAGGCTACTAAGCGAATAAAGGCCAATCAAAATGTAAATAAAACTTCTTCTTTTAGAAGATTTAATTTGCAGTGCAAAATAGATCGAATAGATTCCTACTACAATTATTTGACATACATTATAAATCCATATATGGGAAGCAAAAGGAGTCTCTTTCACGAATTCCAGATACTTAAAATCGTATACGTGTCCATAGAGCCCCCAACTGAGCGCAGTGATATCATATACAAAAATAAAGACAAGCAGGTACACCAGGAGCTTTACGTCTTTTCCCGGGGACCTGCTTTTAAACAGGTAGAATAAACCCGAAAGGGCCGCAATGATCTCAAAGATATAGGTGATATAGAGCTCCTGCTCAATGAAAATTTCCCACAAACCTAAAGCGTATTTTTGGCATTATCCAGGACTGGCTTTTGCATCTTCCCTCCCTTGTTGTTCTTCTTCCTAAGTTCCAGGTATTTTATAATAAACCCGGCAGCGAACATCGTATACATAAAGAAATTGGAGCCATCCAGAACATAGTTGTAGACCTCCCGAAATTCAGGGTTTTCGGCAATGAATTTCTGAAATAAGAAAATAGGGGTTGCACATAATTGCCTTACTAATAGTCCAATGGAAATATATAAAGCCAGTTCGGTCTTAAACCTTAAGATCCTTTCGGTTCCGACAAGCTCCAGGTAATAAAGCCCGATAGACAGACTTATTATAAATGTCCCGAAAATATATCCGAAAGGAGAAGTAGTTTTAAAAAAGGCATCCCCGATACCGAAACTTACCACACTACTTAACATGTATAGACCAATTAAGATATAAATAAACTTTCTTCTTCTTAGGGAGGCAAGCTGAAGTGCAAAATAGTTTGAGAAAAGAGCAACAGAAATTATATTACCCGCATTTGCGATCCAAAAATGTGATGCAAAAGGAGAGTCGTTCACGAACTCCAGGTACTTAAAATCGTATACGTGTCCATAAAGTCCCCAGCTAAGGGCGGTAATATCATAAACAAAAATAAAGACAAGCAGGTACACCAGGAGCTTTACATCTCTTCCCGGGGACCTGCTTTTAAAAAGGTAGAATAAACCGGCCAGGGCTGCTAAAATCTCAAAGATATACGAGATATAGAGCTGGTTGCTTATAAATATTTCCCACAAAATTAAATGCTGTTATAATTGGTTGGAGGCCATTTGGTACTACCATCATTATAGGCTTCCAGGGAATAATCGTTAGAATTCACCATTTCGGTACTCCCGTCATCATTTGTTTGCTCTTCTTCTTTTGTTGGCGCAAGAAACACGGTGGTAAGGCCTTTGGTTGGATTAGGCCCGCCACCCTGGGCGTACTTCCCGTAATAAACGCGTATGCCCGGTTTCTCTTCTGCCGGGATATGCTCTTTTACATACTTGATGTACTTCTCAAGTTCTTCAATGCTGAACCAGGTTTCATAAGCATCTTTAAGGCCTTTACCCTTTATTGCATTGCCGGGCCCTTTGAGCCAGTTCTTCAACAGGTCTGTTGCATCTTTTGGTGGAATTCTTTTTCCCATAATATTGGTTTTTTACAAACCCACTGGGTTTGCTTGGTTAGTATGCTTAAAAATAGAAAATTAAATCAATTTAATCTCCCGGCGGGCTCAAAAAGGGGAATAATCCCCTTGTGGAGAGCCCGTTCCTCAGCTACATTTGACATAGTCATTTTAGTTTACTAAAGTGTTTTGGGGCAAAAAAGTGTCGTTCAAATGTGAGGAGTATTATCTGGTAGGGCATTTAATACTTTAAATAGCACTGGAAACGGCACTTTTTTATTTGCCCGTTCTTATCCCTAACAGGCATTACTTTATAACATCTTACCGATTTCGTTTCATTTCTAAAAGCCTGTGGATAAACCCGAAGGCAAAAACAGAGTACATAAAAAAATTGCCGGTCTTAAATAATAGCAGAAAGGGGAAAAATCCCCTTGTAGCGGGGCTGTTTCTCCCCTACATTTGACATAGTCATTTTAGTTAGCTAAAGTGTTTTGGGGCAAAAAAGTGTCGGTCGAATGTGAGGAGTATTATCTGGTAGGGCATTTAATACTTCAAATAGCACTGGAAACCGCACTTTTTTATTTGCCTCATTTTCTTCTCAGGCAATCGCTTCCATATTAAATTTAACAGCATCTCCCTGTATCTTCTGGGCGATGGCATTCACCGCATATTCACTTAACTGCAGGATCCTGGGATAACCGCCCGTGGTCTGGCAATCCCGCATCAGTACGATAAGTTTTCCTCCCGGGGTAAGCTGCACGGTTCCCGGCAGCACCGGGCCCGTAATAATAGGCTCCAGCTCATTGGCAAAGGTCTCCTGCAGCTGTATGGCCATCCGGTTATTATTTCGAGAGATGCTGAAATAGGACTCCCTGAGCACCAGCTTCTGGGTTTCCGAAAGCACCTTGAACTCCGGCCCGGGATACACCTCGATCTCTTCTGTAGCCAGGTAATCGGCTGAAAATTTCAGGGAAGAATGGGTTTCATACTTCTCCTTTTGGGTTTCCCGGTAGCTCAGCGTCATTCCTTTTTCCAGCCGGTAATGATCTGTAAGCCCCTCGTACCAGCTGCGGCTCTCCAGTACTTTCGGGCTCCTGAAGCCCTGCTTTACCGCAAGGTAACAGCGGCAGCCCAGCTCCCGTTTGCCAAAGGCCAGGATATCCCCGGCTTCAATTTTTATCACTTCGTTATTCTCCACCGGCTTCCCGTTCACCTCGGGAGACAGGTTGGCCCCGCTAATGGCGATCTTTGCCGGGGCGCCGAATTTCAGTTTGGGCCCCATCTGGGTGATCTCCAGCACGGCGGCATCAGCCTGGTTCTGGAGGATGAGATTGGCTGTTTTAGCAGCGTATTTATCCATCGCCCCGCTTACCGGAACTCCATACTCCCGAAACCCGGTCCTGCCGGAATCCTGGATGGTTGAAAATAACCCGGGATGTAACACCTCAACTTCAGCCATTATATCTTTCACTTTTTAATTCGAAATTTCCGTTCGCCACCTCCCTGGAGATCTTCCCGAATTCCTCTTTGGAAACCTCGTAGAATTTCAGCTTGTCCCCGGCCAAAATTTCACAGGGCGGCTTTTTATTTTTGTCGAAAAAAGGCACGGGACAATTGCCCAAAATCTGCCAGCCCCCGGGGCTGGATTTCGGGTAAATTCCGGTCTGGTTTTCCCCTATTCCCACGGCTCCTTTTTTCACCTCTTTTCGGGGTACATCTTTACGGGAGATCTGCAGCTTTTCATCAAGCCCTCCCAGGTATAAAAACCCGGGTAAAAAACCTGTAAAATAGACCGTGTAAACCGGGGCGGTATGCAGCCCGATGACCTCGGAAACCGAGAGGTTTTTCTCTTTGGAGATAAGCTCCAGGTCCAGCCCGAATTCCTTATCGTAACATACAGGAATATGAAAAAGACGGGTGTCCTGTTTTTTTACTATCTTGGCTTCCCCGAACAGCTGTTTTACCGCTGAAATCTCACCATAGACATCTTCTATAGGATACTCGTAAATGATTAATAACGAGTTATATGTATTGATTATCTCAAGTTTTAGTTCAAGATAATATTCCTCGAGCTTATTTTTGTAAAAAAGCAGTTTTTCAAGCAGGTCTTCGCTTATCTCCGGTTCAAATTGCACAAGAATTGCCCGCTCCCCCATCGCTCTTATTTCCGGAAATTCTTTGCTCATGTGTTTTTGATCTTTATGTTGTTTTCTGAAAATTTCTGGTGCAGATAGTTCAAAATCTCAATGGAATCCGGCGTGTCACTATGCAGGCAAAACGTGTCTGCTTTACAGGGAATTTCTGCCCCGTTCTCACAGCGTATTTTTTCTTCTGAAAACATCCTGAAAAGATGCTCAAATACCTCCTCTTTTTTGGTGATCACGGCCCCGGTTTCTGACCGCGAAACCAGGCTGTAATTTTCGTTATAATTCCGGTCTGCAAAACCTTCATAAACCACCCGCATTTTACCTTCAGCCATTTCCGAAATTATGGATCCTGGAGGCGCGTAAAGTGCAAAATCATCTTCGAATTCCAGCAGGGCATCGAGCACGGTCTTCGCGATATTTTCATTGGCAGCGGCATCGTTATAAAGTGCCCCGTGAGGTTTTACGTGGCTGAGCTTTGCCCCTTCGGCTTCGGTAATCTGCTTCAGGCTTAACACCTGCGCGATAATGGAAAGCCTCAGGTCTTCATCTGAAATCCCCAGGGAGCTCCTTCCGAAGTTCTCCTTATCGGGATACGAAGGGTGTGCCCCTATCTCCACATTATATTCCATCGCCAGGTCTACGGTATGCTGCATACTCTCCAGGGTACCCGCGTGGCCGCCACAGGCGATATTACAGGCCGAAATTAGTGGCATAAGGCCGGCATCGTACTCGCCGCCTTCGCCCAGGTCGCAATTTATATGTATCTCTCTCATAGCTTACAGGTTCTGAAGTACGGTGATCACAGATTTAAGTCCCAGGAACACCGCCAGAGCGATCACCAGAAGCCCAAGGATGTTCTGCCGCACAGAATTCCTGTGTTCTCCCAGCACCGATCGTTTATTGACTATCCAAAATAAGAAAATTGCGATGACGGGCAAGAGAATACCATTGGCAATTTGCGCAAACTGAATGATCTCTATGGGTTTTATCTGCAGTGAAGAGAAGATCACCCCCAGCACCAGTACCGTTGCCCATACCGCTTTAAAGCGCTTAGAGCCCATCCCGCCCTTCCAGCCGAAGCAGCCTTTTACCACATAGGCCGCAGCCAAAGGAGCGGTAATGGAGGAAGTAATACCCGCGGCAAGCAGGCCAATGGCCATAAACCAGGTGGCAAACTTCCCGAACAGCGGCTCAAGGCCCACGGCAAGATCGGCCGCATTCTCGACATTGGTAAGGCCCGCGCCGGCAGCGCAGATCACTATGGCCATAGAAACGGCGCCGCCAAGAAAGATGGAAACCCGCAATTCTTTTTGAGCCACCGGCAATTCTGCGGCGTCCTTCCACTTTTCGCTTACCAGCGAGGCGTGCAGGAACAAATTATAAGGCACCACGGTGGTTCCCACCAGCGCAATGACCGTCAGGGTACCTTCAGCAAAATGACCGGGGATAAAGCCTTTTAAAATACCCAGAATATCGGGTTTGGTGATCACTGCGGTGACCAGGAAGGCAATGCTCATCAGCAACACCAGGGCAATAAAGACCTTTTCCAGGGCCTTATAACTCCCTAAGAACAAGAGGATAAAAGCGATCCCGCCAATAAGAGCACTCCAGAGGTTCAGGGAAAAAGCGCCTGCCTGCAGGTTTCCTTTTCCGAAGACCGCTTCCAGGCCCAGCACCGCACCGGTGATATTCCCGGCTTCATAGGCGGCATTCCCGATCACGATAGCCGAGAAGATAAGCGCTATGGCCAAGATCTTGAAGGTCCTGCCTTTTATCTCTTCCCTGATGATCTCGCTTAGGCCTTTTTGAGAGATCAGGCCCAGCCTTGCCGACATCTCCTGGAGGATCACACAGGCCAGGATAGATAAGATAAGGGCCCATAAGAGCCCGTACTGGAATCTCACCCCCGCAAGGGTGCACACGGTTACCGTTCCCGGCCCGATGAAGGCGGCAGAAACGAGTACTCCGGGACCAAGATTCTTTATAAAATTTTTCACTTAAGCCTTTTGGATTCCTGAAGCGCATACAGGGCAAAGCTGCCCAGCCAGTGACCTCCTTCATAGGAATCGCCCACAAGGTTCGGGAAAGAATAGGCCACGTGCTTATCGGCCAAAGTCTTAAGATGCCCGAATTCCTCGGGATAATCGGCAGCAAGGCCATAAAACACCCAGGCACGGCTGAAGTTCAGCCCGTCAAGATGAACAAGCTTCCCGTCGGTCCTGTCTGACACTTCGGCAACGTTCATCATAAAATCCTCATCCTTGAGTTGTGGCAGGAAATCGTCTATCCATAGGCTAAAGGCGTTCTTAGGAAGCACCTTTCGCATAAGGTCCACTTCCTCGAGGCAGGGCGAAAGAAAATCATAACCGCTGGGTTCCCAGCCAATGGGGCAGCCATCGTCTTTCAGGTAGAAATTCCGAGCCCGGTTCGAGATCATCTGGTCCAGCTCCTCATTCTTGGTCGCCTGCGCATAGTCGTAAGCCAGGCTAAGACCAAAAGCGGTATTGGTATGCTCTCCCACCCTGATAGGGTAATTAAGCTTAGGCAGGAATTCGAGATACCTGTTCACAATGAGATCGGTAAGCGGCTGCAGGTTCTGGTCGAGCTCCTTAGCCAGCGGATCGTCCCAGGTCTTCAGGGCTTCAGAAAGCTTCAGGAGCCAGGCCCAGCCATAAGTTCTTTCATAAGAGTCGCTCTCTTCCCTTTGGAAATATTCCAGTTCTCCCCGGATATTTTCGGCAGAAAGCGAATTCTTAAGTATTTCCCTTATCTGTTCGGCTTTTTCAAGCTTCGGAAAAGTCTTTAACAGATTCACTAAAGCCCAGTGCCCGTGCACCGACGAATGCCAGTCAAAACACCCGTAAAAAGCGGGGTGAAGTTCGTGCGGCTCGCCCAGCGCCTCTTTATTTTCAAGGGTTTGCCCCAGCTTATTGGGGTATTCGGTTTGCAGACAGGCCAGGGGAAGCTCCGCCAGTTTGTTGGCCTGTTCCAGGCTTAACTCAACGGTTTCTTCTCCCATAATTCTCTTGGTAATGTCTTTTTGAAGGGTATCGGCAGTAGTTTCGGCGGGTTTGCCGGTAGCTTCGGGGTCTTCATTTTTACAGCTTAAAATAAGTAAGGGTAACAGAAGGAGCAGATATTTTTTCATTGGTATTAGATTGTAAAGGCTAAAGATAACCTTAAAAGAAAAAAATAATGTTTCAATCTTGTTAATTTCCGGATCGAGACACTTTCCCTCAAATTTATTAAAAAAACCGAAGCTTTAAGACATATGGTTTTAGCCCAACCAGCCTTCCCTGTCCAGGCTGCGGTATTGTATGGCTTCACTGATATGCCGGCTGCATATATTTTCTGCCGAATCAAGATCGGCTATGGTTCGGGACACCTTCAGGATACGATCGTAAGCCCGGGCAGAAAGACTGAGCCTTTCCATCGCGGTCTTTAAAAGCTGTTTGGAAGACTCATCAAGATCGCAGAATTCCCTGATGTGTTTCACGCTCATCTGCGCATTGTAATGCACCTTATCAGAATCCCTGAAACGCGCCGTTTGTATCTCCCTGGCTTTTGTGACCCGTTCCCTGATCTTCACACTGGGCTCGCCGTTTCTCTCTTCACTGAGCTTTTCAAAAGGCACCGGGGTCACCTCAATATGGATATCGATACGGTCCAGCAAAGGCCCGCTGATGCGGCTAAGATAGCGCTGCATCTCTGCCGGGGAAGAGGTCACCGGCGCATCGGGATCGTTAAAATAGCCACCCGGACTGGGATTCATACTCGCCACCAGCATAAAACTGGAGGGATAGGTCACCGTGAATTTGGCGCGGGAGATGGTCACCTCCCGGTCTTCAAGGGGCTGCCGCATCACTTCAAGCACGCTCCGCTTAAATTCCGGAAGCTCGTCCAAAAAAAGCACGCCGTTGTGAGAAAGCGAGATCTCCCCGGGTTGCGGATAGGCGCCACCGCCAACCAGGGCAACATCTGAAATGGTGTGGTGCGGGCTCCGGAAAGGCCGCTGGGACATAAGCCCTACACTCTCCTTTAGCCTGCCCACCACGCTGTGGATCTTGGTGGTCTCGAGAGCCTCGTGCAGGGTCATTGGCGGGAGGATGCTGGGCAGCCTTTTGGCAAGCATCGTTTTCCCGGCTCCGGGAGGGCCTATCAGGATGATATTATGCCCCCCGGCCGCAGCGATCTCCATACAGCGCTTTATGGACTCCTGCCCTTTCACATCAGCGAAATCGTGATCCTGCTGTTCCAGGTTGTTGTAAAATTCCTCCCGGGTATTGATAATGGTCTTCTCAAGGGAAGCATTATCATTAAAGAAACCGATCACCTCGATGATATTCCCGATCCCATACACCTCAAGCCCGCTGACGATAGCAGCTTCTTTAGCATTTTGTGCAGGCAGAATAAAGCCCTTAAAACCTTCCTTTTTCGCCTGTATGGCAATAGGCAAGGCGCCTTTTATGGGCTGTAGGCTTCCGTCCAGCGAAAGCTCTCCCATAATAAGGTAATCTGAAATATTCTCAGCTTTGATTTGTCCGGAGGCGGCAAGTATTCCCAGGGCAAAAGTAAGATCGTAGGCAGAGCCCTCCTTCCGCATATCGGCGGGAGCCATATTCACAATGATCTTCTTTCCGGGAAAATTATATCCGTTATTCTGAAGTGCTGCGGCAATCCTGAAACTGCTCTCTTTCACCGCATTATCGGGCAGGCCTACAAGATGATAGCCTATACCCCGGGCCACATTGACCTCTACCGTAATCGTGGTAGCTTCTACCCCAAATACGGCACTCCCGTAAACCTTTACCAACATTTAAAGAATTATTTCCCTAAATGTAGCAAATAAAACTTTCTGTTTATCAGGGAGTTAGTACGTTTTTTCTGTAATGTTCGATGAGCGCGTCAATAGGTCTTCTTACAATGTTACCGATCTCAATTCCGTAAGGCTGTGCCACGGCGCGAATAATGTCTTCGCTGAAGTAGGCGATTGTCCCGATAAAGTGAACCGGCACAGTTTGGGCCTGCTTATAGCAAAGCACTCTTGAATGAAGAAAATCGTCTATACCTTCGTATACAAGTTTGTAAAAGTACCCGTTACGCTCGTTACTGAAGATGAATTCAGCAAAAGAGGCTAAATAGGTATTTGGATTTTCTTTGCGGTAAAGGTTTTTCTTTATCTCATCGGAATCCAGTTTGAATTTCTCCTCGAACTTTGAAACAAGTTCCGGGGGCATTCTTTTGTAGTAATAATCGCGGATAAGTCTTTTTCCGAAGTAATTCCCGCTGGCTTCATCCATAAGGATATAACCAAGAGAATGAACGGCCTGGTGGATCTCTTTCCCGTCAAAATAACAGCTGTTAGAACCGGTTCCCAAAATACAAACTATCCCGGGCTCTGTAGTTGCGGCATAAACAGCAGCCACCATATCTTCCAGCACCAGTACTTCTTCTACATTGGTAAAGAAATTACCTATTATATCCTCAAGAAGTTTCCGGGGAGTCTCGGTACCACAGCCGGCACCGTAAAAATGAACTCTCTCTACTTTATCTTTAACTTCCCTTAGGTCGTTGTTTTCTTCGATTCGCTGTTCCAGAACAAGCTCAGGAAATACCGCGGGATTCAGTCCTTTGGTACGTGTTTTGAAAATTTGTTCTCCTTTGGCGTCCAATAAAATCCAATCACATTTTGTTGAGCCACCGTCCGCTATTAATATCATTTGTGAGGTATAGTTAAAATACAAGAAGCCTGAAAAAAACAGCCTTCAGATTAATAATTTGATAAAACCATTAATCCTGCAGCACTTATTCTCTTCAGGCTTTTATATTGCATATTATAATGAAGCAACGTGTGCTGCCAGTTCTATCAGTTTAGCAGAATAACCATATTCGTTATCATACCAGGCCACTAATTTAAAGAAATTATCGTTCAAAGCAATCCCTGCTTCGGCATCAAAATTACAGGTATGTGCATCTGATACGTAATCCTGAGACACCACCATCTCATCGGTATAAGAGATCACTCCTTTATAGGCTCCTTCAGAAGCTTTCTTAAAGGCCGCCTTGATGTCTTCATAAGAAGTTGACTTCTCGGTTCTTACGGTAAGATCCACCACAGAAACATCGGCTGTAGGAACTCTAAAAGCCATTCCGGTAAGCTTCCCTTCGAGGGCCGGAATTACTTTGGTTACGGCAACAGCAGCTCCTGTTGAAGTTGGAATAATATTATTAATTGCGCTTCTTCCCAGCCTGTAATTCTTCTTGGAAGGAGAATCTACGGTGAACTGAGTTGAAGTACTCGCGTGAACTGTGGTCATAAGTCCTTCCACAATTCCGAATTCGTCTTCGATCACTTTTGCAAGCGGCGCAAGACAGTTGGTGGTACAGGATGCATTGGAAACGATATTGTCTTCCGGCTTGGCATCTTTATGGTTAACCCCCATCACGAACATAGGCACGTCTTTAGACGGTGCAGAGATCACTACTTTCTTAGCTCCTGCTTTAAGGTGCTTTCCTGCAGTGTCTTTGTCCTTGAAGATCCCTGTACATTCCAACACCACGTCTGCTCCAACAGCATCCCACTTAAGGTCTTCAGGATTCTTTTCGGCAGTTACGCGGATGGTATTTCCGTTCACCACAAGATTCCCGTCTTTTACCTCTACCTTACCGGCAAACTTTCCGTGTACAGAGTCATATTTCAACATATAAGCCAGGTGATCTACATCGAGTAAATCATTAATCGCTACTACTTCTACATTATCGTTCTGAGCCGCAATTCTGAAGGCGATACGCCCGATACGACCAAAACCGTTAATTCCAATTTTTGTACTCATCTTTCTAAATTTTAAATTTACACTGAAGTGATGTCTGCCACCCTTCTTAATTCTTTATCTATTTTAGCTTCTCCTTTAATCGCTTCCTCCAGCGGTACGAACACGACCTTTTGATGGTGAATTCCCACCATAGCGCCGCGCTTACCGTCCAGCAAGCCTTCTACAGCTCCAACGCCAAGTTTGCTTGCCAGCACCCTGTCGGCACAACTCGGAGAGCCCCCTCTTTGAATATGGCCGAGTACCGAAACCCTGATCTCATAGTCATCGAGATTCTCTTCGATAAATTCGGCGAGTTCAAAAATATTCTTTCCGCTTTTTTCCCCTTCGGCAACCACAATGATACTTGAGGTCTTACCCGATTTTTTACTTCTCTTAAGGGAATCGATCAAACGATCGGCCCCTGTTTCTTCCTCGGGGATAAGGATCTCTTCGGCTCCGGCTCCAATACCGCTGTTTAAAGCGATATCTCCGGCATCACGCCCCATCACCTCAATTAAGAACAATCGGTTGTGGGAACTTGCCGTGTCACGTATCTTATCTATGGCCTCTACCACGGTATTGAGTGCGGTATCGTAACCTAGTGTGAAATCGGTGCCGTTTATATCATTATCTATGGTAGCAGGAATCCCTATGATAGGAATATCGAATTCCTGGCTCAAATAAAGGCCTCCGGTAAAAGTACCGTCCCCGCCAATGACTATAAGCGCATCCACACCTTTCTCCTTCAGCTTCTCGTAAGCTTTGGCGCGACCTTCTTTGGTCTTGAACTCCATAGATCGGGTGGATTTTAAGAATGTTCCACCCTTGTTAATTATATTTCTTACTGAACGGGCATCAAGATCTTCAAAGTCTCCTTCTATAAGTCCCTGATATCCTCTGTAAACTCCAACACAGCTAACACTGTAATAAGAGCACGACCTCACTACCGCCCTTATCGCGGCATTCATCCCGGGGGCATCCCCACCGGAGGTCAACACTGCTATTTTACTGATTTTTTTCGCCATCAGCTCAAAACTATTTGAATTAAACAAGATAACCTAATTTTACAAGAAACTAAAACGTTTTCGGTTGATAACTAACAAAAACAGGCGCTTTGAAGCGCCTGTTTTTAAGAATTTATGAAAATCTTTACTTATTTATCAATATTTCGTATTCCCAGGCATCAAACTCCCGTTCCTGATCTTTTTTCAGTGTTAACGCATCACCACTCATATAATCGGTAAACTCACCCTGTGCCTCAAGCCTGAACTTTACCGGCTTATCTGTTAAATTTGCTATAAAAATCACTTCCTCGCCATCTTTCTGTCTTTTGAAGGAAAGGATCTTCTCTTCCGCCGAATTCTTCAAGGCTTCATAAGTGGCTGCATTTTTACCGCCCTGCAGGGCCGCGTTCTCATTTTTAAGCTGCCCCAGTTTTTCCATAATTGGCCAAACTTTGCCTTTGGTATGTGGAATCGTATCCTTTTCGAAGAATTTCAGCCGCTTGTGCAAATCGTATTCCTGCCCGCTATAGATAAGCGGCATTCCGGGAATGGTATAGGTAAGAGCCAGGAAGGTCTCTGAGGCATCCCCCATTCTTTCCTTCACCGTACCGTTCCAGGAGTTCTCGTCGTGATTGGTCACGAAATTCATCAGAAAATCGTCTTCCTGGTAGGTAGTGTCGATCTTCTTCATATAAGCATCCCAGTCTTTCGCGGTCTTCTTTCCCTGGGCGATATCGTTCATAATATGATGACCTTCCCAGTTATATCCCATATCAAAAGCTTCTTCAAACAGGTCTTTATCTTCAGACTCTGCCAACATAAAAACCGGCTTGGTCTCCTCGATCTCTTTTACGATCTGTTCCCAGAATTCGGTTGGGACCTCCCCGGCAACATCGGCTCTGAAACCATCAATATCGTGGTTCTCTACCCAATACTTCATCTCTCCCTTCATTGCTGACCAAAGCTCCTTATTGTCATAGTTAAGGTCGGCAACATCTGTCCAGCCCCAGGATTCCCCGGTTTCAGGATTCAGCGGATCTACGATCTCTCCTTTTTCGTTCTGGGTATAATATTCAGGATGCTCGGTGATCCACTCGTGGTCCCAGCCGGTATGATTGGCAACCCAGTCCAGGATCACGTAAATCCCGTTCTCGTGGGCTGTATCCACCAGCTCCTGAAAATCCTCTTCGGTCCCATATTCCTTATTTACTGCTGAATAGTCGGCTATGGCATAATAACTGCCAAGATACTTTTTACGCTCTTCAGGATCCTCGATATCTTCAACCGAAAGATCTCCGGTTGCCTTCCTGTTCTTCATAGAAATAGGATAAATGGGCATCACCCAGATGATCTTCACCCCAAGTTCCTTAAGCTGCGGAATATCTTTTGTAAAGGCATCGAAAGTTCCTTCGGGCGAGTACTGACGGATATTGGCTTCGTAGATCACCGCGCTTTCCATCACTTGGTCATTTATTGGAGCCAAAGAATCCTGCTCGGTAAGAGTGGAAGTTTCTTTGCTTTTTTTCGACTCCTTCTTACAGGCTGCCAGCATAAAGACCGCCAGCAGGATCAGCATTATTTTTTTCATAGTTTAAGTTGTTTATTGGTATTATTCGGTTTTTGTGCTAAATATATAAGCGCCTTCTGCAGGAAGCTGAAGACTGTCCTTCCAGGTGAAATTCTCCCCGGTAATGATGTTGACAAGGCTTTGGTCTTTCAGTCCTAATTCTGCGAACCGCTCAAGATCTAAAGTATAAGGCTCTTCATTTTTGTTCAGGATCACCACCACAGTTTCCTTTTCACCTTTTCTTGCCAGCAAATAGGTTTTATCCTGCGGGGCAAAATGAATGGTCTTTCCCTGATGAATAGCTTCACTGTCTTTCCGGTAGTTCAATAAGGTTTTGAGAAATTCCTGCATTTCGGCCTTTTCTTCAGGAAGTCCCTCGCCGGTAAAGGCATTTACCTCATCCCCTTCCCAGCCGCCGGGGAAATCGGTCCTGATAAGCCCGTGGTCACCCGGTTTTTCAGTATCATCCATCAGGATCTCGGTCCCGTAATAAAGTTGCGGGGTTCTTGGCAAAGCAAGCAAATAAGCCAGGGCCATTTTTGTTTTGGTTACATCTTCCTTCAACTGCGTGAAGATCCTGCTCATATCGTGATTATCAGGAAAGATCAGAAGATCTTCAGGCCTTGGATATACAAAATCGTTTGCCAGTCCTTCATAGATCTTGATAAGACCTGTGTCCCATTTTTCTTCCTCATTCAGAGCCTGCACGATCTTTCCCTGCATCGCAAAATCCATTGCAGACCTTAGATTGGACTCATAGCCGTCTTTATTATTTACCCCATCCTGCCAGTATCTGATCAATAAGGGGTTGTTGCTCCACTCTTCCCCAACGATATTGAAATTGGGGTATTCTTTCATAATGGCACCTGCCCAGTCGCTCATAAACTCCTTATCGGGATAAGGGTAAGTATCCTGGCGAATCCCGCCGAGATTCAGGGTTTCTATCCACCAGATGCTGTTCTGGATCAGGTATCTGGCCATAAAAGGGTTGCGCTGATTTAGATCGGGCATAGAATCCACAAACCAGCCGTCACTCATTCTCTTGCTGTCTGCTTTTGAAGCATACATATCCTGGTTGGTGGTCCTGCGGTGATTAGAATAGATCGCTTTCTTCCCATTCTCGTATCGCTCCTGGTAATTTATCCAGTCGTCAAAAGGCAGGTCTTCCATCCACCAGTGTTCTATTCCCGAGTGGTTTGCCACCTGGTCCATAATCAGCTTTATCTCACGCTCACCGGCCTTATCGGCCAGCTCCTTATACTCGGCTAAAGTCCCGAACCGCGGATCTACCTTGTAAAAATCGGTCATCGCATACCCGTGGTAAGAGCCCGATTCCATATCGTTTATCAGTAAAGGGGAAGACCAGAGCGCGGTAAAGCCCATTTCTTCTATATAATCCAGGTGATCTATGATCCCGCGAATATCGCCACCGTGTCTTGCATAATCGTCCTTTCTGTCTATGGCCTTTTCATTTAAAGACGTTTCTATGTCATTGGAAGGATCACCATTAGCGAAACGATCGGGCGTTATCAGGTAAATCGCATCAGAACTATTAAAACCAACATATTCTTCAGCAGGTTTTGAACGCTGCTTCAGCTCATACTCATAGGTTTCTTTAGAACCATCTTCATAATTAAACACGAGTTCGAATTTTCCCGGTTCGGCATTTTCCGAAATATTAAGGTCTACAAACAGGTAATTTGGGCTATCGGCCTTGTACACACTGTCTATGCTTACTCCCTTATAATCGATTTCAGGAGTTGCCTTACCCGCGTTTTCTCCATAAACCAGAAGCTGTAATTCTGTATTCTTAAAGCCGGTCCACCAGTTAGGCGGTTCTACTCTTTCTATCTGGGCAGTGAGATTAGCGCAAAGGAACAGCCCTATTAAAAAAGTAAGTTTTTTCATTTTTTAGATTTTCGAGGTTTTACTATGCCATAAGTTCGGGCAGGACCAGGAACACCTGATCTGCCCGGGATTGGACTAATCCAATATCTTTAAACTTTCAGGGGTTTGTCCGGACTAACTTCAACAAGCTCTCCATTTAGCAAAATTTCCAGGGGCCCTTCTCCTTCCAGTAAAAAGCTGGTCTCATTTTCGGAAACCTCAATCTTCAAGATCTGGTTCCTGAAATTCACCTTGAAAGAATAAGCCTTCCACTGTGCAGGGATCCTCGGGTTGAATGAGAGCTTGTCATCTTCAATTCTCATTCCTCCAAATCCTTCCACGATACTCATCCAGGTTCCTGCCATACTGGTAATATGGCAACCCTGCTCCACCTCCTTGTTATAGTCATCAAGATCGAGCCTTGAGGTACGAAGATAGAATTCATAGGCCTGCTCCATTCTTCCAAGGACAGCAGCCTGAATACTGTGCACACAAGGCGAAAGCGAGGATTCGTGAACCGTTAACGGCTCATAGAAATTGAAGTGTTTCTCAAGCTCTTCCCTGCTGAAATGGTCTTCAAAGAAATAGAAACCCTGAAGCACATCGGCCTGTTTTATATAACAGGAACGCAATATCCTGTCCCAGCTCCACTTCTGATTGATAGGCCGCTGAGCTCTGTCAAGCTCTGTAACCGGGATGATCTCTTTATCCAGGAAGCCATCCTGCTGCAGGTAGACCCCGTGCTCCTCAGAATATGGGAAGTACATATTTTCAGCAACTTCCTTCCAGTCCATAAGTTCGGCATCATTAAGCCCGGTAAGACCAATGATGCGGTCATAATCTTCCTTAAAGCCGTCCTTCACCTTATCTATCATCTCCATACAGTACTCGATACACCATTTAGCCAGGTAATTGGTATACCAGTTGTTCTGCACGTTGTTTTCATATTCGTTAGGCCCGGTCACCCCAAGGATCACATATTTACCTTTGGGTTTACTGAAGTTGGCGCGTTGTTGCCAGAACCTGGCGATAGCGATCATCACTTCCAGGCCTTTTTCAGGAATATAATCGAAGTCTCCGGTATAGCGCACATAGTTATGGATGGCGAAAACCATCGCCCCGTTACGGTGTATCTCTTCAAAAGTGATCTCCCACTCGTTATGGCTTTCTTCCCCATTCATTGTAACCATAGGATAGAGCGCCGCACCATTGGAAAAACCGAGTTTCTCTGCATTCTCCTGCGCCTTTTCCAGGTGGTTGTAACGGTAGCTCAAAAGGTTCCTTGCCACCTGCTGGTCTTTGGTCGCCATATAAAAAGGAATACAGTAAGCTTCGGTATCCCAGTAGGTGCTTCCCCCGTATTTCTCGCCGGTGAATCCTTTAGGCCCGATATTCAGTCTCTCATCTTTCCCAAGATAGGTCTGGTTAAGCTGAAAGATATTGAACCTGATGCCCTGCTGAGCCTTTACATCTCCGGAAATACTGATGTCTGCCATTTCCCAGATCTTTGCCCAGGCCTCTTTCTGCTCGGCCTTCAGCTTATCAAATCCTGAACTTACAGCCTTATGAAGCACTTTATTAGCCGCCGAAATAAGGTCGCTGCGCTTGTGATTCATATCGGTCACATAACCGGCATATTTACGCAGGTTCAGCTTCTGTCCTTTTTCGGCTTTCAGGTTATAAGAAAAAGTAAGTTTATCTTCGGTTGAAGTTTGGCTAAAATCAATATCCTTTTTCTCTCCGTTTATAAAAACCTCATTTTGCATATAGGTTCCTACGTGAAATTCGGTCTTTAAGGTCTTTGAGAGCACAAAACCGCGATCGGCCTCTGACGTCACTTCAAGGGTTTTCCAAAAACGCTCATCCCAGTTGGCATCGGTATTAGTGATACCTCCGTCAACATAGGGTTCAAAGATCACCTCGGCATCTGAGTTAAGCAGCTCAATTTCAAAGTCTATCGCTCCAAGCTCATCTTCAACTATAGAAAGGAACCTTGTCGCTTTCACTTCAATTTCAATATCATTTAGAAGAATGGCCACGAAACTTCTCCGGTGGTAACCCTCCTTCATATTCAGTTCGCGCCTGAAATCCTTCACCTTTTTACACTTGTAAAGGTCAAGTACTTCTCCGTTCACCACCACATTTAAACCTATCCAGTTTGGCGCATTAAGCACCTTTGCAAAATATTCCGGGTAGCCATTCTTCCACCAGCCCACTTTGGTCTTATCGGGATAATAAACTCCTCCAATATAGCTTCCCTGAAAACTGGGGCCGGAATACTGTTCCTCAAAATTGGCTCTTTGCCCCATTGCTCCGTTCCCAATACTGAAAAGACTTTCTGACGATTTTACCCGATCTACATCAAATCCTTCTTCAATTATGGACCAAGCATCCGGTTGTATATAATCCTGATTCATTTTCTTCTAATTTCTAAGTATTTTTTCTATAAATTCTATACTGATCTCGGTAAAATCGGGGAATACATAATCTGCTTCGTGCAGGTTATTCCTGCTCCCGATCCCGATACTTAACATATTGGCCCTGTTGGCCGCCCGGACCCCCGCCACGGAATCTTCAAAAACTATACAATTAGCGGCACTGGCTCTAAGCTTATCGGCTGCCACCAGGAAAACTTCAGGATCCGGTTTGGCCTTGCTTACGTCGTTACCGTCAACAATAGCTTCAAAGCGATCGTAAAGTCCTATTTTCTTCAGGATCACCGGAGCATTCTTGCTGGCCGATCCCAATGCAAAAGGTACATTGTTTTCGGTTAAATGATCAAGTACTTTGGTGACCCCGGGAAGGATCTCCTCCTGATCCATCTTTTCCACATACGAGAGATAATTCTCATTTTTCAAGGCCATTTGCTTTTGAAATTCGGCTTCGGTTAGTTCCACCTCACCCCATTTCAATATCTTATTTAGGGAATGCACGCGGCTTACCCCTTTTAATTCTTCATTCTGTTCCTCGGTGATATCGAATCCCAGATCGTTGGCCAGTTTTCTCCAGGCCAGAAAATGGAATTTGGCGGTGTCTACTATCACCCCGTCAAGATCGAATATCACTACTCTGTTATTCTTCATTTTTTATGTTTTAACTTCTACAGGTTCATCCACATCATCTATCCTTAAGGTCAGTAATGCAGCAATAAGAAATGACACTCCACTTGTTATTAAGGCATAGACAGGATTACCGTCGTACAAATATTTTACCATAGGTCCGCCAATTAGGGCATTTATGATCTGGGGGATCACAATAAAGAAATTAAAGATCCCCATATACACTCCCATTTTTTTAGGCGGAATAGATCCTGCAAGTATCGCGTATGGCATCGCAAGGATACTGGCCCAACCAATACCAATAGCGACCATTGAAAGCAACAGCCAGTATTCGTTTGGCATTGTATAGATGGAAATAAGCCCAAGTCCACCGGTAAGCAGGGACACGAAATGTGTTTTCTTACGGCCCAGTTTTAAGGCTATTGCAGGAAGAAAAAATGCAAAAACTGCTGACACGGCATTGTAGACCCCAAAAAGGATCCCCACCCAGTCCCCGGCGTCCTGATAGGTCTCGCTGCTATTGTCTGTAAGCGGTAAACCATAAATATGGTGAGCTATTGCAGGTGTGGAAAAGACCCACATCCCAAAGAGACCGAACCAGGAAAAGAACTGCACCCAGCTTAGCTGCCGCATAGTATGGGGCATCTTTTTAAAATCGGAAAAGATGTCCATAAGGCTGGACTTTTCATCATCTTCAACTTCCTCTTTATGATCGTCCATCCTCTTCAACTCCTCAGGACTGTACTCCTTGGTGGTCAAAACAGTGACCAGGATACTCCCTACGAGGATCACGGCACCGGTAACAAAAGAGATCAGCAGGTTAAGCGGCACTTCTCCCACAACGGTACGGTTGCTTACTCCAAACCAGTTGGCCAGGACGTAAGGCATCCAGGAACCAATTACAGCTCCCAGCCCTATTAAAACTGTTTGAACGCTAAAACCAAGAGTACGCTGGTCTGAAGGTAAGGTGTCGGCAACCAGCGCCCGAAAAGGTTCCATAGCCACATTAAAGGAAGCATCCATAATAAAGAGCATTCCGGCTCCTACCCAAAGAGAAGGCAGGATGGCTATAAACATATCGGCATTGGGCATTAACACTAAACCCATTGCAGCCAGAACAGCCCCGGCCAGGAAAAAAGGACGCCTGCGCCCTAATCTTGTCCAGGTCTTATCACTGTAATATCCTATAATTGGCTGAACCACGAGACCAGTAAGAGGAGCCACTAACCAGAACCACGATAGTTCGTGAACGTCAGCTCCAAAAATCTGTAAAATTCTGCTTGCGTTGGCATTTTGGAGTGCAAACCCCATTTGAATTCCGAAGAACCCGAAACTCATGTTCCAGATCTCCCAGAAACTTAATCTGCGTTTTTGCATATCGTAAGTTTTTTTCAGCTACGATAAGCACTAAGACTTATCAAAACTTATTAAAGGTAGGAAGTAAAAATATAAGTTCTGATAATCTAACTGGCAGTAAAGATATGTATTTTTTTGAGAGTGAAAAGTTAAATCAGGATCTGGTGGAATTCCTTTTTATCAATTCGGTCTCTACGATAGTGGTGCTATAGGGCGCTTCTTTATCTTCATCGCTTTCCAGTCTTTCAATAAGCATCCTGGCCGCTTCCCCTCCCATCTTACTACCGTGCTGGCTAACTGTGGTAAGACTCGGAATAAACCTCCTGGACAGTTCCCCGTTTGTAAAGCCTATTACCGAAACATCTTTCGGCACCTTCATCCCGTGTTCGTTCAGGGCTTTTATAGCCGCAACCGCGAAGTGTTCATTTACGGCGAATAAAGCGTCCACCTTATTATGATTCAAAAACTCCTCGATCTCCTTTTCGCTGTGTTCCACATCTTCGATCTTCAGAATAAGATCTTCATCCACCTTTATATTGTTCTCTTCAAGTGCATTAAGATAACCTTCGGTCCTGAGCTTCCCAACGCTTACATAATCTACCGTAGAAATGATCCCTATCTTTTTACAGCCGGTATCAATTAGATGCTGTACCGCTTTCTTAGCCCCAATCCCGTCATCTATAATCACTTTATCACAATTAATATCGTCTATAACCCTGTCAAAAAGTACCAAAGGCATTCCCTGGTTGATCACCTCTTTCAGGTGATGATAATCCTGCTTTTGCATCGTTTCTTTTGCCAAAGACAGTATAAACCCGTCGGTACTCCCGTTCGCGAGCATCTCCAGGTTCAAAACCTCCTTATCAAAACTGTTGTTGCTAAGACAAACGATCACGTTATAACCTTTTTCGTTGGCCACCTGTTCTACTCCGCTAATTACCGTTGTAAAAAAGTGGTGCACGATCTCGGGAATAATGATCCCTATGGTCTTGGTTTTCCTGTTCTTCAGGCTTAATGCAATGTTGTTGGGCTTATAATTATAGAGTTTGGCGAAGGCTTTTATCTTCTGCCGGGTATCCTCTCCTATTTCAGTGCTGTCCTTAAGTGCCTTGGAAACAGTTGATACTGAAACATCTAATTCTCGTGCTATTTGCTTTAGGGTAAGTTTTGGTTTCATTCGGAAATATAAAATTCATAATAACGCAGGGAGCGAATTTTGGTTTCGTAAAAATATTACAAAATAAGCGGTAAACCATTAATATTTAAAAGTTTTCAACACGAAAACGTTTTCGGAAGGTCTGTACGGGAAAACCCCCATTGTTGCCACCATATTTTACATAATTTTAACCTCAGGAAGTAAAAATATAAGGTCAATTTTTAATTAAATCCAATAGAAAAATTTATGAGAACATTATTTAAAAGCGCATTGTTCATGCTGTTTATGCTGCCAATGAGCTTTTTTGCCCAAAACACCGTAAGCGGTAACGTAAGCGAAAGTGCTACCGGTTTGCCGGTTCCAGGTGCAAACGTTATCGTGAAAGGTACATCGAACGGTACCACAACAGATTTTGATGGTAATTACACCATCGAAAACGTTTCCGAAGGTGACATTCTGGTCTTTTCCTTCCTTGGTTTCGCCACCAGGGAAATCTCCTATGAGCAACAGTCTACTATAGACGTGGTTCTGGAAGAAGACCAGGCTACCCTGGAAGAGGTGGTGCTTATTGGTTATGGTGCCACCACCGAACAGGATGCAACAGGATCGGTCAAGAAAATTTCGGCCGGCGAGTTCAACCAGGGAGCCGTGGTATCTCCTGAACAACTTATTGCAGGTAAATCTGCCGGGGTAAGGATCACCCCAGGAGGCGGAGCGCCGGGAGAAGGATCTGAGATAAGGATCCGTGGCGGGTCTTCCCTGTCAGCTAATAACTCTCCCCTTATTGTGGTAGACGGGGTACCGTTAGACCAGCGAGGAGTGCAGGGAGTAAGAAACCAGCTTAACTCCATCAACCCGAACGAGATTGAGGATTTTGTGGTACTTAAAGATGCTGCCGCTACTTCTATTTATGGGTCAAGAGCCTCTAACGGGGTTATCCTTATTACCACTAAAAAAGGTAAAAAGAATTCAGACCTGAGTCTTACTTACGACCTGAAGGCTTCAGTAGGAAATATCGTAGACAAGGTAGATGTGCTTTCAGCAGACCAGTTCAGAAATCTCATCGAAGAAACTCCGGGAACCGATGCTTCCTTATTAGGAGATGCGAATACCGACTGGCAGGACCAGATCTACCAGACTTCGGTGGGAGCTATTCATAACTTCACCGCAACGCAGGGATTCGATAATTTCTACTACAGGGTCAACTTCAACAACACCTCCCAGACAGGAGTTGTAAAAACCGACACTTATGAGCGTAATGCATTAAACCTTGCATTAAACCTCGACCTTTTGGATAATCATCTTAAATTGGGATTAACCTCTAAAGGTATCCTGGACGAGAACAGGTTCGCAGATGACGGGGCTATAGGTGCTGCCATAGCCTTTGACCCTACTCAACCGGTATACGAGCCGGACAACAATTTTGGAGGCTACTTCGAATTCAAGACCTCTCCGAGACAGGAAATGGTACAGGCTACCAGAAACCCTCTTGCCCTTTTAGAGCAGAAGAACGGACGTGGTCTTACCAGAAGAAATATCACCAACCTTAATGCTGAATATAAGTTTCACTTCCTTCCGGAGTTGAAATTCAATATGAATGCAGGTTTCGACTATGCCGAAAATGAAGGCTACAACAAAAGGCCAAGATATTCTGCCGCGAACAACCAGGATATTCCTTTTGAAGAGATCTATTCAGGGTTCAACAGAAACACCTTACTGGACTTCTATTTTAACTATAAGAACGAAGTTGAAGCAATAGATACAGATGTAGACCTTACCGCTGGACATTCCTACCAGGAATTCTATATTGAGAATCGTCGCCAGCAGACCATTTCCAACGAGGTTTCAGTATTCCCAACGGTTATTGACAGAAATGCCCTTGAGTCTTACTTCGCAAGAGCGAGTTTTGACATTGCGGATAAGTACCTGATCTCTGCCAGCATTCGTCGTGACGGATCTTCAAGATTTGGCGGGGACAACAAATGGAGTAACTTCCCTTCTGCCTCTGTAGGCTGGAAAGTTCACAACGAAAACTTCCTTAGAGGTTCTAACGTACTTTCTAAACTAAAGCTAAGAGCAGGTTACGGGGTTACCGGTAACCAGGAGATTGGTTCAAATTACGGGTATTTAGGGATCTACACTCCAAGTATTGCCCGTGCAAGCTACCAGTTCGGAAACCAGTTCTACTCTACTTTAAGACCTGAAGAGTTTGATGAGAACCTTAAATGGGAAGAACTTCAAACCTATAACGCGGGTATCGACTTTGGTTTCTTCAACAACAGGCTTAGTGGTAATGTAGATGCTTATTACAGACAAACACGAGATCTTCTTGCTGAGGTTCCTGTTCCTGCAGGTGCTAACCTTTCAGACCTTTTGGTTACCAATGTTGGGGAAACGGTGAGCCGTGGTATTGAAATTGGACTTAGCGGGGTTCTTGCCCAGTCTGAAGACTTCAACTGGGACCTGAACTACAACATTACTTTCCAGGACCTTGAGATCACCAGACTTTCTCTTGGAGACAACCCTAATTTCTTTATTCCTCAGGGAGGAATAAGCGGAGGTGTTGGTAACAACATCCAGATCTGGAAAGAAGGTTATGATCCTTCCACATTCTTCGTGTTCCGCCAGGTATATGATAATAACGGTAACCCGATTGAAGGAGCTTACGTAGATGTGAATGGTGACAACGAGATCACCGAAGCAGATAAGCAGCCTTACAAGAAGGCTTCTCCAGACTACTTTATGGGGCTTACCAATACAATGAGCTATAAGAATTTCGATTTCAGCTTCACCTTCAGAGGAAGCTTCGGAAACTATATGTATAACAACACGCAGTCAAGCAACGGTTTTGTTGCTGCAGGAACTAATACTCCTCAGGACTACTATGCTAATATGAATGCGAACGTACTGGAAACCAATTTCGAAAAGAGCCAGTACTTCTCTGATTATTACATCCAGGCAGCTGACTTTGTAAAGCTTGACAATATTTCCATAGGCTATCTTATCCCGGGAGAAAAAGTTGATTTCAGGGCTTCTTTAACGGCTACCAACGTACTGACCATTACAGATTATGAAGGACTGGATCCTGAGATCTCGAATGGTATCGACAATAACTTTTACCCACGAGCCAGGACTTTTGTGTTGGGCTTGAACCTTAAATTTTAATAAAAACAAAACAATTATATAGTTATGCAGAAGACACTAAGATCAATTCTACTGGTTTTCTTTGGCCTGACCTTTCTCTGGTCCTGTGAAAGTGACCTGGAATTGCAGCCTGAAGATAACAGGAAAACGGCGGAGAACGCCTTTAAGGATCCCGATGCCTACAAACAGTTTTTAGCGAAACTCTATGCCGGGCTGGCCGTAAGTGGCCAGGAAGGACCTGCCGGAAATCCCGATCTTGAAGGTCTGGATGAAGGATTTTCCCAGTACATAAGACTTTACTTTAAGATGCAGGAACTAACCACAGACGAAGCCGTAATAGGTTGGGATGATGGGACCATTAAAGACCTGCACGCGCAAAACTGGACCGCCGGTAACGAATTCATCCGTACGATGTACTCCAGGATTATGTACCAGATCGCGCTTACCAACGAGTTCATCCGCCAGACTTCGGATGAAAAGCTGGATTCAAGAGGAGTAGATGGTGAACTTAGAGGCAATATCGAGAACTTTAGGGCTGAAGCACGCTTCCTGAGAGCACTTAGCTACTACCACGCTCTTGACCTTTTTGGAAACCCTCCTTTCGTTACCGACGAAGACCCGATCGGAGCTTTCCTTCCTGAGCAAATTAAGCGTCCTGCCCTATTCGATTATATAGAAGGAGAACTTCTTGATATTGAAGATGAAATTGCAGCTGTAGGTTCTAACGAATACGGAAGAGCTGACCAGGGAGCTGTATGGATGCTGTTATCCAAGCTTTATCTTAACGCTGAAGTTTATACAGGAACCGCTCACAATGCAGAGGTTATTGAATACACCAATAAGGTGATCAACTCGGGATACCAGTTAGCAGATTCTTACAAGAAACTGTTCCTGGCAGACAATAACACCAACGGAGCTCAAAACGAGATCATCTTCCCGATTACTTTCAACGGGAAAGAAACTCAGTCTTACGGAGGCCTTACCTTTATAATTCACGCGGCCATTGGAGGCGATATGAAAGCCGCCGATTTTGGAGTAAGCAGCGGTTGGGCCGGTTTAAGGACCACTTCTGCCCTGGTAAACAAATTCCAGTATCAGGAGACCGAAGACGAGGTGATCTTTGAAGATAACAGAGGTTTGTTCTTTACCGAAGGTCAGTCTTTGGAAATAGACAATATCTCCAGCTTTAACGATGGCTACGCCGTAGCGAAATACCGAAATGTAGATGTGAACGGAGAGCCGGGATCTGATGAGACCGGGGAATTTGTGGATACCGATTTCCCAATGTTCCGTCTTGCCGACGCCTACCTTATGTATGCCGAAGCTTTTGTTCGCGGTGGCGGCGGAAGCCAGGCCAATGCAGTTGCTTATGTAAATGAACTGCGTGAGCGTGCCTTTGGAGACAGCAGCGAGAACATCTCTGCCGGAGAGCTTGACCTGGACTTCATCATAAATGAAAGAGCACGTGAACTTTATTGGGAAGCACACCGAAGAACCGACCTGATAAGATTCAACAGATTTTCAGAAAACGGCGTGTGGCCCTGGAAAGGGAATGTCCCTCAGGGAACCACAACCCAGGAATTCAGAAACCTGATGCCGATTCCGGCTTCAGACCTGGGTGTAAACACAAACTTGACTCAAAACGACGGATATTAATATTATAAACGAATTTAAAATGAAAAGATTTTCAATTTTATTATTGGCTCTAGTAGCTGTAATCGGGCTTAGCAGCTGTACCCACGATGACGATGTGGTTTTTGTGGCACAACCCGATCCCGAAGGAGTGAACTTCACAAACTCTACAGCTTCATCTTATATACTTGCTGCTGCTACAAGTTCTAATGTAGCAGAAAGATTTGTGTGGAACGAGGTAGATTTCGACGCTCCCACCACTGTAACTTATGAACTTCAGGCTTCAGCTTCTAAAGGTTTTAACGACCTCTCGGTTATAGGCGAAACTTCAGGAAACAATCTTGAAGTAACTGTAAGCGATCTTATGGGACTTGCTGCAGACGCCGGACTTGATAACGACCCGGAAACCGATGATCCGAATATGGGACAGGTTTACTTCAGGGTACATGCTTATGCCGGAGACGGTGCAGGAAATGCTCTTGAGCATACTTCAGAGGTTATGCCTATTACCGTAGTTCTTCCGGAAGCCGAAGAAGAAGGCGAAGCTGCCCTGCCAATGATCTATGTGGTAGGTAATTTCCAGGCCGCAGGTGGTTACGGAAGCGACTGGACTCCAGCCGACGGCGCTCCATTAGCTGCTGAAGGTGCCGGAGAAACCGAATATGCTGGTTTTGTATACATAAACGCTGATGCTCCTGAATTCAAGTTCCTACCAACCAATGAAGGCTGGGACGGAGATTACGGGGATACCGGAGAAAAGAACGGAGCCTTTAACGGCACCATCGAGCAGGAAGACGAAGTAAATGCAGGAACCCCTGACGGAACCGGAGGATACTATCTTGTGGAAGTAGATACCGATGCACTTACATACGATCTTACCGAAACCAACTGGGGTGTAATTGGAAACGCTACCCCTACCGGATGGGATGCTGATACAGATATGACTTATGATGCAGAGTCTAAGACCTGGAGCGTAACTCTTGACCTTACCGCTCAGGAGGCTCCGGATAATGGTATCAAATTCAGAGCTAACGATGCCTGGGACCTTAATTTAGGAGATACCGGAGCCGACGGAACTATGGAGTTTGGAGGCGAGAACATTGGTGTACCTGAAAGCGGTAATTACACAATTACCCTGGATTTAAGCAATCCAAGACAATATACTTACACTTTGACCAAGAACTAGGTAAAGCTTCAAAAAGGGCTATTGAGAAATAGCCCTTTTTTTTGCTCTTTATTTAATTCCTGATAAAAGACTTAACTCAATATGAAAACAAACAAATTTTATCTGTTATTCCTTTTAGGACTGGCTTTAAGCTTTGGATCCTGTTCTAAAGAGGATGACCCGCAAACCGAACCTAAGGAAGAAGGTTCTGTAGAACCTCCTGTAGAAGAACCGGTTGCCATAAATCTGGACAACTACAACAGTGGCCAAAAAGTGATGATGCAGGCCTTTTACTGGGATGTGGAACCCCGCTTTGAATGGTGGAACAACCTGACTGAAAAAGTAGGCGGCTGGGCTGATGCCGGGATCAACCGCATCTGGCTGCCCGTTGCGACCAAGGGACAGTCAGGCGGATATTCAATGGGATATGATGTTTCCGATTATTTCGATTTTGGGGAATATGAGCAGCACGGCACTGTAAAAACCAGGTTTGGAAGCCGTGAAGAACTGGAAACTTTAATTTCTACCGCTCACGAGAATGAAGTGGAAGTTATTGCAGACATCGTGATAAATCACAACTCAGGCGGCGGCGAGGAGTACAACCCTTACCGGGAAGAAATGACCTATACCCTTTTTGATGAGGAGCACGGAAATGCCTCCGGAATGTTCAATCGTAATTATGAATATTTCTACCCTAACAGCGAAAGCAATTATTACGACAATAGCCTCTTCTACCCCGAAACCAACCTGGACCATCACAGAGCCTATGTTCAGGACTGGCTTTGGAAAAAGGATAATTCAGTTGCCAAATATTATAAGAATGTAATGGGCTTCGATGGCTGGAGGTTTGATTATGTGAAAGGTTTTGAGCCCTGGGTAGTCAAAGAGTGGTTGAACGAAGTTGGCGGATTTGCCGTAGCCGAACTTTGGGAAGGTAATGCCACGGTACTGGAAGATTATGTTGAAAAAACCGGAAGTGGCGCATTCGATTTTGCCACCTTTTATAAGCTTGATGAAGCTTTTGACAGGCACAACGACCTTACTTATCTTCAAAAAGATATGCTTTGGAAGACTTACCCTGAAAAAGCGGTGACTTTCACGGCAAATCACGATACCGAAAAAGACGATAATGATGAAAATAATATCTCCGGAGGGAACAAAATGAAGGCTTATGCTTTCATCTTAACACACCCGGGATACCCTACTATTTTCTATTCCGATTATGAACACCCGGCTTTTCAGGAAGAAATCAAGCAGCTCATAAAAATTCATAACTCACTGGCCACGGGAGATACCGAAGTGTTGTATGTAGATGAGGATGAATATATTATGAAAAGAACAGGGAATAGTGAAAACCCCGGATTAATTCTTTATATTAGCACCGCGAAAAATACAAAACGTCGCACATTAAGTTCAGACTGGAAAAATGTTACACTGTATGATTACAGTGATAACTCAACTTATAGCCCTACCTCCGATGAAAACGGGACGGTGACACTTGAAGCTCCGGCAAACGGATATTCAATATGGTCCATTACAAAATAGGTTTTATTTTGAATTTTCATAGGTGTTAATTCAAAGAAGGCTGATTGAATATTCAATCAGCCTCTTTTTTTTTCTTCCAAATTACACAATACAATTCCAAACAGAATTTTATGTTTTTCAAAAAAATGTCAACTTTCTGATGTTGATAAATTTTTAAACAACTGAAAAACAGTAAATTAACAATTTATATTTGATAACTTTTTAAAATGAAGATGTAAATTGTGTAACAAGTTTACATATATTTACCTACTTTCAACTAAGAAGTTACTAATCCCAAAATTCTAAATTGTATGCGTGTTAAAGCCACTCCTACCGCACCCAAAACATACTCCCAGGAAGAAGCCTTTCAGGCCTCTTTGAAATACTTCAAGGGAGATGATCTTGCTGCCCGCGTCTGGGTAAATAAATATGCCCTCAAAGATTCTGATGGCAATATTTACGAACTTACACCCAACGATATGCACCGCAGGATAGCCAAAGAAATTGCCCGTGTAGAGCAACGCTATCCAAACCCGATGAGCGAAGACGAGGTTTTCGAACTTATTCGCGACTTTAAATATATCGTGCCACAGGGTAGCCCGATGGCAGGAATTGGGAACCCTTATCAGGTAGGTTCTCTTTCTAACTGCTTTGTAATAGGAAACAAAGGAGATTCAGATTCCTATGGCGGAATTATGAAAATAGATCAGGAGCAGGTACAACTTATGAAACGTCGTGGCGGTGTTGGTCACGATCTCTCACACATCCGCCCAAAAGGCTCTGCCGTTAAGAATTCGGCCCTTACTTCTACCGGAATTGTTCCTTTTATGGAACGCTATTCCAACTCTACCAGAGAGGTGGCCCAGGACGGAAGACGTGGCGCTTTAATGCTTTCGGTATCTATTAACCACCCCGATTCAGAAGATTTCATAGACGCTAAAATGGAGCAGGGAAAAGTTACCGGCGCGAACGTATCGGTTCGTATAGACGATAACTTTATGAAGGCGGTAAAGAACAATACTACTTACGAACAGAAATACCCGATCTTCAGCGAAAACCCGAAATTCTCTAAAGAGATCGAAGCTGAGAAATTATGGAAAAAGATCGTTCACAACGCCTGGCAATCGGCGGAACCGGGAATCCTTTTCTGGGATACCATTACAAGAGAATCGGTGCCGGACTGCTATGCCGATCTTGGATACAAAACGGTTTCCACCAATCCTTGTGGAGAAATCCCGCTTTGTCCTTATGATTCGTGCAGGCTTTTGGCCATTAACCTTTTCTCTTATGTAGAGGAGCCTTTCACGAAAAAAGCGAAGTTCAATTTCGACCTTTTCAAAAAACATATCGCCGCTGCACAGCGAATTATGGACGATATCATCGACCTGGAGCTGGAAAAGATAGACGCAATTCTTGCCAAGATAGATGCAGATCCTGAAGGAGACGAAATTAAAGGAGTGGAGCGTAACCTGTGGCTGAACATCAAGAAAAAAGCCGAAGAAGGAAGAAGAACGGGGATAGGCATCACTGCTGAAGGTGATATGCTTGCGGCTTTAGGAATTAGATACGGTAGCGATGAAGGAGTGGATTTTTCTGTAGAGATCCACAAGACCATCGCTCTTGAAGCATACCGCGCATCGGTTTATGCTGCCAAGGAACGCGGAGCCTTCGGAATCTTTGACTCGGAACGTGAAAAAGACAATCCGTTCATTTTAAGACTAAAAGAAGCTGACGAAAAGCTCTATTATGATATGCTGGAGTATGGCCGCAGAAACATTGCCCTGCTTACCATCGCTCCTACCGGAACAACGAGTTTAATGACCCAGACCACTTCAGGAATAGAACCTGTATTCCTTCCGGTATACAAAAGAAGAAGAAAGGTAAATCCTAACGATAAGGACTCGAGAGTAGACTTTGTAGACGAAGTGGGAGATTCCTGGGAAGAATATGTGGTATTTCACCACCGTTTCAAGGAATGGATGAAAGTGAACGGCCACGACACCGATAAGAATTACTCTCAGGAGGAACTTGATGAACTTGTAAAAGCTTCACCTTACTACCAGGCAACTTCTAACGATGTAGACTGGCTGAGCAAGGTGCGTATGCAGGGAGCCGTGCAAAAATGGGTAGACCACTCCATTAGTGTAACCATCAACCTTCCGAACGATGTTTCTGAAGACCTTGTTGGACAGCTTTATCTTGAAGCCTGGCAGGCCGGATGTAAAGGAGTGACTGTTTACCGTGACGGTTCGCGTTCCGGAGTGCTTATCTCTAACGAAGAGAAGAAGGAAGAGGAATCCACCGATTCTAACTCTCCTTTCCCAACCACGCGACCTCAGGTGCTGCAAGCCGATGTAGTTCGTTTCCAGAACAACAAGGATAAATGGATCGCCTTTATCGGGCTTATAGACGGAAGACCTTATGAGATCTTCACAGGTCTTGCCGATGATGAAGACGGGATCCTCTTACCACGCTGGGTGAATGAAGGACTTATCATCAAGAACAGAAATGAAGACGGAACTTCACGCTACGACTTCCAGTACCAGAACAAAAGAGGATACAAGACCACTATTGAAGGATTGTCCTATAAATTTAATCCTGAATACTGGAATTATGCAAAACTGATCTCCAGTACACTGCGCCACGGAATGTCTATAGACAATGTGGTGGACCTGATCAACAGTCTGCAGCTGGACAGCGAATCTATAAACACCTGGAAAAATGGTGTGGCTAGAGCGCTTAAGCGTTTTATTGAAGATGGTACCGTTGCAAAGAAACAGAAATGCAGCAACTGTAATTCGTCTAACCTTATTTATCAGGAAGGATGCCTTACCTGCCAGGATTGCGGATCTTCAAAATGCGGATAGTGATCTGAATTTGAAATAAAAAAGCCTCCTTTTCGGGAGGCTTTTTTATTTATTTACTCTGAAGCTTTTTTCAGATATCGGTTATTATATTTGGAATTACAAGTCTTTTACAGGTCTAAACGTCACAGATCTCTATTCCCGTTTTTAAGGCTTCGATTTTGTTCTCCTTGGTAGGAATAAACTCCTGGGCCACATAACCATCGAATCCTGTTTCGGAAATGGCTTTCATTATCGCCGAGTAATTAAGCTCCTGGGTTTCGTCGATCTCATTTCTCCCGGGAACGCCTCCGGTATGATAATGACTTATAAATTGATGGTTATCGCGGATAGTTCTTATAATATCCCCTTCCATAATCTGCATATGATAGATATCGTAAAGCAGTTTAAAATTAGGCCTGTTCAGTTTTTTGGCAAGAGCTACTCCCCAGTCGGTATGATCGGCCATATAATCCTTATGATCTACTTTGCTGTTAAGCAATTCCATAACCAGATTCACATTACCTTCCCTGGCAAAGTCAAGCAAAGGCGCAAGACCGGTTGCACAATTTTTCAGGCCAGTCTCATCATTCATCCCATTGCGGTTTCCCGAAAAACAGATCACATTCTTCACTCCCCGAGCCGAAGCATCTGCTATCAGTTTTCTATAATGTTCCTGCAGGGACTTATGATTCTTTTTATCATTGAAACCTTCTTCAATTTTAATGAAATCTGCGGTAGCCATAGAGCAGACTAATCCGTGCTTTTCCACGGTGTCCCACTCTTCCGGTTTAAGAAGGTCTATTGCCGAGATCCCCAGGTTCCTGCACTTGGCCGCGAAAACCTCTAAAGGAATATCCTGGTATGGCCAACGGCATACCGAATGTTTGATATTTCCCTTGGTGTGATAGATCGTCCTTTCATCGATCATATTAATAGCTGCAAAAGAAGACATTACGCCACCTATACTTAAAACCGCAGACCCAAGGGTAAGCGATTTCAACACATCTCTCCTATTGTAATTTTTCTCCATCTTGACAGATTTTTTGTTCGGTTGATTGCAGATGTAATTTTTATAATTATATGTTAAAATCCAAATCCTAAATCATAAAATTTTATGATTTCTTTAAGAAATAAAGTAGGGTTTTGGCTACACAGGAAATATCTCTCTGACAACCAGGGATTTGAAATAAAAAAACCTGCTTAAAAGGCTTAAGCAGGTTTTTATTTTCAGCCAGAATGGAAAAATGCAGGGCTTTCTCCCAATTTCTAAATCTGAAATTTTTGTTAAACATAAACGATCGAAGTCATCTTCTCTCGCAGACCAATTATTGTTTCACACTAAATGTATAAGTGGTCTTGTTATAGTAATTCTCTCCGGGCTCCAGCAAGCTTGAAGGGAAATTCCTGAAATTCGGCGAATCAGGAAATATCTGCGCTTCAATACAAACCGAAGGATATGCATTGCTTATTTCTGTTTGGTACTCCAGCTCTTCAGGCAGTTCTTCCGGAGCATAGACCACCAGAGCAGGCTGATTGGTCTGCACCTTCATCTTAATTCCCGTAAGCGGCGCGAACAGTTGTGCGGCAACTTCACCTTCAGCAGATGCAAGTACAAAAGTGTCATCCAGTGGGCGGTTGCCAATGAGCTTGCTTTCCTCAAAATTTTTAGGCAGTCCTTTCAGTTTCCTAAGATTTCCAGTGGGTAAAGACTGCTCATTTACTTCCAGGATCTGTTTGGCATTTATCTGAAGAAAGTGATCGCTAACACTGCCGCTTCCGTTCAGATTAAAATAGGCGTGATTGGTCAGGTTCACGATAGTTTTCTTATCGGTAGTAGCCGAATACTCTATCTTCAGTTCGTTATTTTCGGTAAGCGTATACTTTACCTTTGCCTTTAAGTTTCCGGGATATCCTTCTTCCCCGTCTTTACTAAAGTAGGTAAGGATCACATAGGGATCTGGGCCTGAAGCCTCTTCCTCCACTTCCCATAGCTTATACTGAAAACCTTCATCCCCGCCGTGCAGATGAACTCCGTGTTTTTGGTGAAGTTGATATTCCTCATCATCTATCACAAAACTGCCGTTAGAGATTCTTCCCGCATAGCGTCCAACCGAGGCACCAAAGCATTTATTATACTCTTTATATTCAGAATTAAGGAATTCTTCAGACCTTGGAGAAACGATAAGGTTTACCTTTTGCCCGGTCTTATCCTTAATCCTGAAACTAAGGATAGCCGCCCCGTAGTTAAGGATCTCAAGCCGGGTCTGGTTTTTATTTGAAAGCCTTATAATCTTAAGGTCTTCGGGATTCACTTTATTCAATAGCTTTTATTTTATGCATTCTTAGCCTTGATCCAGGCTTGTATTTTATCTTCGAGCACTGTTAATGGCAAGGGGCCATCAAGCAGAATAACATCGTGAAATTCACGAATATCAAACTTATCTCCAAGCTCTTCCTTGGCTATTTCCCGCAATTCCAGGATCTTGTTCATCCCAACTTTATAGGCAGTGGCCTGGCCTGGCATAACTATATGTCTTTCCACCATTTTAACACAGTCACTTTCAGGGTTTGGAGTGTTCTCCTTGTAATAATCTATCCCCTGTTCGCGGGTCCATTTTTTAGCATGGATCCCCGTATCTACCACCAGCCTGCAGGAACGCCATAATTCCATAGCAAGTCTTCCAAAATCGGAATAAGGATCTTTATAAAAACCTATCTCTTTTGGAACCAGTTCGCTGTAAAGCCCCCAGCCTTCTGTATAAGCAGTATATCTTCCAAATTTTCTGAAACTTGGAACGTCTTCAAGCTCCTGGGCTATAGCCAGCTGCATGTGATGCCCGGGAATTCCCTCGTGGTAAGCCAAAGCTTCCATCTGGTAAGTAGGCATCGCACTCATATCATAAAGGTTGGCATAGTAAGTACCGGGTCGCGAACCGTCAATAGCGGGACGCTGGTAAAATGCTTTTCCTGCACTCTTCTCACGAAAAGGCTCTACAGCTTTCACAACGATCTCTGCCTCCGGAAGTGTCAGAAAAAGCTCATCCAGTCTGCCTCTCATATTATCGATTATAGACCGGGCTTCAGCAAGATACTTCTCACGGCCTTCTTCGGTATTTTCATAATAGAATTGCTCATCGGTTCTCATAAACTCGAAGAAGTCCTGAAGGGAACCTTCAAAACCAACTTCTTTCATTATCTCTTCCATCTCCCCGTGAATACGCGCCACTTCCTTAAGTCCCAGTTGGTGAATCTCTTCTGCGGTCATATTTGTGGTGGTATATCTTTCCAGCGCGTTTTTATAGAAGGCTTCCCCCTTAGGAAATTTCCAGGCTCCGGCTTCATTTGTAGCCCTTTTCTGTTGATTTTCCAGAAAAGAGATCAGGTTTTCGTAGGCTGGTTTTACATTATCGACCAGCGCCTGTTCGGCCTGCGAGACAAGTTCCTTTTCCTCCTCCCCTGAAAGCTCCAGTTTTTCGATCTTCTCTTTAAAATCTTCCAGCAATGCACTGCTCTCATTAGATTTTACAAAAGGTCTTCCTTTTAGGATATTCCTGGAATCATCCAGAACCATATTATAAACGAACTTCGGGGGCATAATCCCGTTCTGTTCCCTGATCCTGAGGCCTTCGGTAATATCATTGAAAGCCTTTTCCATCCCTTTAAGTCTGGAGATATAAGCCTTCGCATCTGCCACCGAATCTATTCTGTGCATATTGATCATAAACGCCGGAAGCTGGGAATGATATCCGAACATCTGGTTCATCGGGTAATTATAGAAACGGTAATCGTAGTCTTCCACTTCATTTTCCAGCTGACGCTTATAAAGTTTATAGCTTAAAAAAGTTTCTTCATTCAAAGCTTCTGTATCCACCTCTTTAAGGTATTCCAGCCGTTTTTTAGCCTGATTCAGGTCTTCGGTATACTTCTGAGTGGTAAAATCGTCCCATTTCCCATAATCGGTCTTATCCCCCAGTTGAGTCTGAAGCATAGGCGATTCGTCTACTTCCTTCTGAAATTCCTTTTCAAAATACTTATTAAGTTCAGTTGAAGCTTTCTCCTTTTCTTCAGGGGTATATGCCTTATCCTCTTCCTTGCAGGAAATGGTTCCAAGAAATGCAAGAAGGATCGTTCCTGTTTTAAGTCTGGTCAACATAAGTACTTATTTTTTAATTACTGAAAATTTTATTGCCGAATCCCCGTAAACTGTATGGGTTTGCCTTTGAAAATCTTCCTCTTCGGCCTCGAAAATGTTCGGAACAAAGGTCTGAGGGTTCCTGTCTATTAACGGAAACCACGTACTCTGTATCTGGATCTGTAATTTATGACCTTTTTTAAAGGTATGGTTTACATCCTGCAATTTGATGTTGACCGACGTTTTCTTATTAGGTTCAAAGGGCTCAGGCTTTTCAAACCCGTTTCTAAACCTTCCACGCATCACCTCACTACGCACCATCATATGATAATTGCTCATATGTAAATGCGGCTGAGTTTCTTCATAATTTTCGGCATCCGGCGGATAAACATCAATGATCTTTACCACCCAATCGGCAGCGGTTCCCGTGGTTGCCACCTCCAGCAAAGCTTCAATAGGTCCCGCAAGGCTCATATCTTCTTCCAGCACTTCGGTCTCAAATACCAGCACATCCGGTCTTCTTCCCGCAAAACGCTGATCGCCCGTCATATATTCTCTTGGAGTAAATACGGTTTTTATCTCATTATTATAAGAAACAGGTTTTTCCGGATCACTGATAAAAGTCTCCTGATTATCGGTAGGTGCTTCGGTAAGCTTCTGATGATCGCCAAGATAAAGAGTCTTTGGTTCAGCTGCCTTTGGAGGCCATTCACTGAAAGAATCCCATTTTCTAAGACCCGTATCGTAGATATGTGCTTCAGGCAGCCCGGTCTCTCCGTTTGCCTCCCCCTTCAGAAATTGGTTAAAGAATTTAGTCTCCACATCTCTCTGAAAATGAGTTGAAATACTGTCTCCAAAATAGACATTCCCCACAGCCTGTCTTCCGGTTTCCCTTGCCCAGTCTCCGTGACTCCAGGGCCCGAAAACCAATGTGTTATAATTATCACTTGTCTCTTCTATACTCTTGTAAATATTGAATGGCCCGTAAAGGTCTTCTGCATCAAACAAACCGCCTACGATCATCACCGCCGGCTTAATATCCTTCATATGCTGTACTATCCCTCTCGATTGCCAGAATTCGTCATAATTAGGATGCTCTTTCAGTTGCTGCCAGAATTCGTTGTCTTCCTTATAATATTCATCAAGATTGCTCAATGGCCCGGCATCCAGAAAGAACTGGTACTGATCTTCGGTTCCCAGGTCGGGAAACTCATACCAGGACTCTGTAGTTGGTGCATCTTTCTGGTATCCGAATAATGCGGTCACTCTCCAATAGCTTAAAAGATAAGCCCCGTTATGATGAAAATCGTCAAAAAAGAAATCGCCTATACTCGCCTGCGGAGATGCCGCCTTTAGTGCAGGGTGACCACTTAGCAACGAATAAGTAGAATAAAAACCGGGATAAGAAATCCCCCAGGTACCTACCCTTCCATTATTATTTTCAACATTATTCACAAGCCACTCGATGGTATCGTAGGTATCGCTGGCCTCATCTATCTCATCTCCTTTTTTATTCGGAATAAAGGCACGCATATTATCATATTTCCCTTCACTCATCCACCTTCCGCGAACATCCTGATATACTATGATATTGCCTTGTTTCATCAGGAATTCATTAGGACCTATCTTAGACCGGAACTGATCCTTACCATATGGCCTGGAACTATAAGGTGTTCTTTGCATAAGGATCGGATATTCCTTAGAGGTATCCTTGGGAGTATATATGGTGGTATGCAGTTTAACCCCATCGCGCATCGGGATATCCACCTCCTGCTTGGTATAGTGCTCTGAAACCTCAAACTCTAAAGTATCCTGGGCGTGAACCGGAATATTGATCAGCCAGGCAAAAACAATAAGTAAAGAAAATCTGTATAATTTCATTCAATAGGAATTTTAATAAAGTCCCTAAAGATAGAAATTCGGCTCTTAAACCTAAAGATTTTTTACTTTTTCGCCAGTTGCTCCTTTTTTCTAAGACCGGTTTCCAGCCAGTTATGATATTCTGACGCATCTGGGGTATAACCTGCAGGCTTGGCAAGCAGGTTCAACTCGGGGTCCAGCAACACATAGAAGGGTTGCGAATTATTCCTGAAATTAAGCGTCTGGAAAGTTGCCCATTTATCGCCAATAGTCTCTATTTTCTTAATGCTTCCGTTAGGCCGTACAAAATTGAATTGTTCGCTTTCAGGTAATTCCTCACGGTCATCAACATACAGAGAAATAAGGATATAGTCATTTTTCAGGGTCTCATAAACATCTGGTTCGCTCCACACCTGTTCCTCCATCTTACGACAGTTCACACAGGCCCAGCCAGTAAAATCGAGCATTATGGGTTTGCCCTGCTCCCGCGCCGCTTCCAGACCATCCTGCAAATTCTTATAGGCCTTTAAGCCAAGCGGTGCTTCGGTATCCTTTTCATAAACACTATAGAACATAGGCGGTGGGAATCCGCTTAATAGTTTAAGGTTTGAATAACTGGTATTTGTTAATCCCGGTAACAGGTAAAGTACAAAGAGGAAGCTAAAAACCCCGACTCCAAATCTACCTTTGCTTATTTTTTGTTTAGGCCCGTCGTGAGGGAATCTTATAAATCCGAAAAGATAGGCCGCCAACCCAAGACCGGCCAATATCCAGATCCCTAAAAAGATCTCACGTTTTAAAAGCCCCCAATGCTCCACCAGATCGGCATTCGATAAGAACTTAAAGGCAAGCGCCAGTTCAACGAAACCAAGAGTGACCTTAACCGTATTGAGCCAGCCCCCACTTTTTGGCAGGGAATTAAGCCAGTTTGGAAATAGTGCGAACAGAGCAAAAGGCAAAGCCAATGCAAGACCGAAACCTCCCATTCCAAAAGAAAGCTGCATCGCACCCCCGTCACTCGTCAAGGAACCTCCCAGCAAAGACCCCAGTATTGGGCCGGTACAGGAAAAGGAAACCAGAGCTAAGGTTAGTGCCATAAAGAACACCCCGATCACTCCACCTATACTGGAGGCTTTATCATCCATCTTATTGCTCCACGAACTCGGAAGAGTGATCTCAAAATATCCGAAGAAAGAAAAGGCGAAAATGATAAAGATGATAAAGAATATAATATTCAGGGCCACATTGGTGGAAATATTGTTAAGGATCTCAGGGTTTACAGAGTCCAGTAAATGGAACGGCAAACTGAGTAAAAGGTAAATCGCAAAAATGAAGAACCCATAAAGTATGGCATTAAGCAGTCCTCTTTTACGGTTCCTGGCTCCCTTTGTAAAAAAGGAAACGGTTAAAGGTATCATTGGGAAAACGCAGGGCGTAAGCAGAGCGATAAGTCCACCGATAAAGCCTAAAAGAAAAATACTGAGAAAAGAACTTTCTTCTTCATTTTCAATCTTAAAATTATCTGCGCCTTTAATGTCAAGTTTCAGTTCCTGAGTGAGCGTTTTATCTTTCTCGCTTATCTCAAGACCTGTAAAACCTTCGGTAACCTTATTGTTGTCCAGAGAAATAGTGAATTTCTCGGTTTCAGGCGGAAGGCATTTCTCATCATCACAAACCGAATAGTAAATCTCGGCGGTGATCTCCAGGTCCTCAGGATTGATCACCTTTATTTTTTGGGTAAACACTGCCTCTTCTTCAAAATAAATGATATTGGCCTCAAACACCTGATCATATACCGGTTCCACATCAGGTTCTACGGTTTCCCCTATTAATTCATAGGTTGACGGGGAAGTGTTATAGGTAAAGGAGGTGGGAATTGGAGCAATTTCCATCTCTGCTTCCTGCTGGGAATATAAATGCCAGCCATCTTCCAGGTCTGCTTTAAAAATCAGATTATAGATACTGTCATTCTCCTGTTCGAATTCGGCTTCCCAACTTACGGGATCGGCATATTGCGACCCGGAAACTTCATTAAAAACTTGCGCATTGGTGCTTAGGAAAGACAGAAATATGGCCAGGCCTAAAAGATATTTCATTGGTTGCAGGTAATTTTTAAGATTTTTTGATCGGGAGCGCTAATGGCAAACCTGTCGTCGGCTCTTTGATTAACCACCCAAACTATTTTTTCTCCGGAACACAGCAGCCAGCTGTTTTCCTTCTCTGGCAAAGATAATTTTTTGTCCTTAAAGAAGTCGCTCAGCTTTTTCTTTCCTTTCATACCGAAAGGGTAAAAGTAATCGCCTTGTTTCCACTTTCTCAAGATTAAAGGAAATTCAAGTTTCTCTTTATTAACATATATACAGGAGGGCCCGGTTTCTTCAATTTCGCTCACTTCGCTTATATGAAAAGTACCCGCCGGCAGCATCGCAAAATCCTCTCCTTCCTCTATCCTGAATGTCGAATTATTATTCTCCGGAATGATCTCGGTAAGGATCAGGCTTTCCCTGTCCTTTATTAACCGGTGCGTCCCCGAAAAGACCATCTTCCCGGACTGTGCTTCCATCAAATTAAAGACATCGTCCCATTCTGTAAAACCAAAAGATTTCAGCAGCTGATACAGCACCGATTTTGGATGCGGAATTTTCTTCAGGAAATTAATGTCCAGCGAATAACCATACTTATCCTTCCGGACAATCTTGGGATAAATAAGACTAATATAATCCTCGACAAGGTCCTGATTCTCCTTTAAGTGAGACTGGGTTTGGGCAAAACTCTGCAGCAGCTGCGGGTTCAGGTCTTCCAGTGCAGGAACAATATCGTGGCGTATCTTATTCCTCATATACTTTGTGGAAGCATTACTGCTGTCCTCCCGCCAGTCAATATTTTCGCGTTTTGCATATTCTTCGATCTCCTTCCTGGTAAATTCCAGCAAGGGTCTGATGATCTTATTGTTCTCCACTTTTATTCCGCTCAGACCTTCAAGACCGGTCCCGCGTACAAGGTTGATAAGAAAAGTCTCCAGATTATCGTTCGCGTGATGAGCGGTAAGCACATAATCGAACTTAAAAAGATTTCTGAGTTCATCAAACCAGTCGTACCTGAGCTCACGCGCAGCCATCTGGATGGAGATGCCTTTGTCTTCAGCATATTTTTCGGTATCAAAATTCTGCGAATACATTGCAACATCCAGGTCTTCAGCCAGATCTTCCACAAATTGCTGATCTTTATCGCTTTCTTCACCTCTCAGGTTAAAATTACAGTGGGCAATGGAAAAATCGAGCCTGGCCTTTTCACAAAGCCTGGCCAGGACCACGCTGTCCACTCCCCCGCTTACAGCCAGCAAGAGCCTGCTCTGTATAAAGTAGGGGAACCTGGTTTTTATGAGATTTTTAAAGCTTTTTTCCATAGAAGACCAAAGATACGAAAGCAGGCTTAAATTAGAAGCCCAGAAAACTCTTATAATAAGCTGGATTTCGGCCTTAACTCAATACCTGTTTCATAGCCTTAGCCTTTAACAGACACTCCTCGTATTCCTTTTCAGGAATAGATTGCGCTGTTATAGCCCCGCCTACTGAAAAAGAAACGTATTTGTCCCTGGAATTGTAGAGAATGCTTCTTATTACCACGTTGAAGTCGAAATCTCCGTCTGGCGTAAAATATCCAACAGCGCCGCTGTAAAGCCCTCGTTTGCTTTCCTCCAGCTCTTCGATGATCTTCATAGCCGAGATCTTAGGCGCCCCGGTCATACTGCCCATCGGGAAAGTAGAACGCAGCACTTCAACGGGTGGGATCGCATCTTCCAGTGTCGCCGTGACAGTAGAGATCATCTGGTGCACCTGCTCAAAACTATAGACTTTGCAAAGTTCATCTACGCGTACACTTCCCCTTTTCGCGATCTTAGACAGGTCATTTCTAACCAGGTCCACGATCATCACATTTTCTGACTGCTCTTTAGGGTCGTTCGCCAGAGCTTCGGCAATGGCCTGGTCTTCTTCTTTATCCGCCGACCTTCTTGCGGTTCCCTTTATTGGCTGGGACATTATCTTTTCTCCGGTCTTTTTCATATAGCGTTCCGGAGAAGCTGAAAGCAGATAATGACCCTCCAGTTTCAGGAAGGTGGCAAATGGCGGCACCGAGATCTTGTTGAGTTCCTTAAAAACCTCAAAAGCATCAATATCACGGTTCTCGGCATAAAATTCCTGGCAAAAGTTGGCTTCGTAGATATCGCCCCGCTGAATATGTGCAAGCATTGCCCTGACTTTCTCAAGGTAAGCTTCTTTCGGGATACGAGCTAAAATCGGGGATTTTCCTTCCTCTTTATTTTCAATAATTTCCGGGACACTTAGCTGATGGATCTCTTCAAGATCTGCATCAATCTCATCATCGACCATCCTAAGATACTGCACTTCCAGCTGATCTCCCTTCAGTAAAAATAGTTTCTGAGGCTGAAAGAAATAAAGTTCGGGAAAATGCAAGCCGTCAAAATTAGCCGAGGTAAGAACTTCTACATCGTTCTTCAGGTCATAGGAAAGATAGCCGAAGATCCAGTCCTGAGTGGTTTCCTGGTATTCCTGCAACTGGTCAAAAGCATTATGGTAGTCGGTCTTAACTGCTGTGAAGGCCTGCAGGGCTAAAACCGCATCATAAGCACTGCTTTCCGGGCGGTGTTGATTACTGTCCAGCCAGGCAATTTCGTCGAACTGCCGGCTCCATTCCAACAAGTGTTCCTTAAATTCTTCGGGCTTTTCTAAAGAAAATATCTTTGTGGTACGCACTTAACTTTCAATTTGGTGTGCAAAGGTAGTCAAGACGTCCTCAATTCCCATATCCAGTACCTCGTTTAGTACCTTCCCGTCCTCAAAATTATCTCTGAAAGAAGGGAAACTGAAGCTTTCTATTACCTTCCCGCCAAAACGCGGCAGGATATTCTTGGTATACTCCAAAGAAGAGGCAGCACCACGGGCACCCGGAGAAGTGCTTATCAACAAGATCTGTTTACCTTCAAGAAAGTTCCGGTCCAGGCGCGACAGCCAGTCGATCACATTCTTAAAGAAAGCCGAAACCGTTCTGTTATGCTCATTCACGGCAATGATCAGGGCATCGTTTTCTTTAATAAGGTTTTTCACGATCTGAACATTTAAAGGAATCCCTTTTTCCTTTTCGTGATCGGCGCTGTACATCGGAAATTCATAATCGGTTAACTTGAGCATTTTAATATTATGCCCGTTAATGCGATTTACTATATGTTCAAGTAATTGTTGGTTGATGGAAGTACTGCTGTTGGAGCCGGCAAAGGCAAGGATGTTTTTCATCTTCAGATCTGGTTTTTCCAAAAATACCTAAAATTTCCAAGCCTGCAGAAATGTTATTCTTTTATAAAGCCTGCTAAAGGGAAGCTTCAAGAATTGTATCTTTAATTCCTGAATCTAAAAACCACCAGGCTTGAAAATATACAGCATCAGTAATGATCACCTCAGCATCTCGGTTCAGGATGAAGGAGCCGAATTATGCAGCTTTAAAGACAAAACCAACGGCAGGGAATATTTATGGCAGGCAAATCCTGAGATCTGGGCCAGTCACGCTCCAAACCTTTTTCCGGTTATAGGCGTTCTTAAGGACGGAAAATATTTTTATGAAGGCAGGGCTTATGAAATGCCCAAACACGGGTTCGTACGCTACAACAAGAATATCAGCCTAAAAGAAAAAACCGGCTCAAAACTCAGTTTTGAATTAAAATATTCTGAAGAAAGCCTGAAGATCTATCCTTTTAAATTCAACTTCGAGATCAGCTTCGAATTGAAAGAAAACAGCCTGAAGATCTCTCATAAAGTGACCAATCTTGATGATAAGACTATGTATTTTTCGCTTGGAGGACATCCTGCATTCAATGCTCCTTTAAACGAAGGAGAATCCTATGAAGATTATTACCTGGAATTCGATCAGAAAATGGATCTCAGAACTTACGTCCTTAGCGATGCCGGACTCGTTAGTGAGCAAACCGAAGGAATCCTGGATAATGAAGATAAAATAAGACTACACAACCAGCTATTTGAAAAAGATGCTCTAATCTTCAAGAACATTCCTTCGAAAAAAGTATTCCTTAAAAGCAAAAAAACAGGCCCGGTCCTGAAGTTCGAATATCAGGACTTCAAAAACCTGGGATTATGGGCCAAACCCGGCGCACCCTATGTATGCATAGAACCCTGGCTGGGGATCGCCGATGTGGAAGGAACCGATCAAAACCTAAAGACAAAAGAAGGCATTATTGAATTGGAAAGCGGAGAGGATTTTGAGGCAGCTTACACTATTTCCATTCTTTAATTTTTTGTCAAAATTCTCTGTTTTAGCTCATTTTTAACTTAATAGCTCCGAAATATTCTCATTTTTACGAAAATTATTCAAATGGGAAACAGGAAATCCAGGAGAAGATATAAGAAGAAAAGATATACCTGGCCAATAATCATCATCACATTGGTTATAGCTGCCAGGGTTGCCCTTCCATACGTACTGGAGAATTATGTTAGCAAAACACTCAACAATATTCCCGGGTATTCTGCCAGTGTTGAAGATGTAGATGTGAGGCTATGGCGCGGGGCCTATAAGATCGAAGGCCTGATCCTGAGAAAGGAAGATTCACGTTCAGATAAACCAATGCTGAATTTCCCGACTTCTGATATCTCGATCCAGTGGGACGCGCTTCTGGACGGAAGGATAGTAAGTGTCATTAAACTGCATAATCCTGAATTCAATTATATTTTTATTGAAGACAAAAAGGAACCACAGGAGGCAGATGTGGAGGACTGGACGAAAGCGCTTACCAGTCTTGTCCCCATAGACATTAACAAGCTAACCGTCCATAATGGAAAAGCGAATTTCGTCGAGCTTTCTTCCGATCCTAAAATAAGTATGTTCCTGGAGCAAATAAGCCTGGAGGCCACGAACCTCAGCAATGTGGTGAACAGGGAAAAGAAATTACCTTCCCGCCTGGATCTTACCGCAGTTTCTATGGGTGGAGGTGATGTTAGCCTGCGTGGAAACCTGAACATCCTGAAAGAGATCCCCGATATGGATATGGAGTTCGCCCTGAAAAAAGCCAATGTCACCGCCATAAATGACCTGAGCCGAAGGTATGCAGGAGTGGATTTTGAAAGCGGTACTTTTGAACTCTACAGTGAAGTGGCCATTGCCGATGCTTACCTGAAAGGCTACATCAAGCCTATGTTCATCAACACCAAACTTATCGAAAAAAATGATGAAGGCGGGATCTTCAAAAAACTGTGGGAAGGCTTTGTAGGATTGTTCAAGTTCGTGCTTAAAAACCAGGGTACCGATACCCTGGCAACACGCGTACCTCTGGAAGGAGATCTTAACAACGTGAAATCCGGGGTCTTACCAACCATCTTTAATATTTTTGAAAATGCCTGGATTGATGCCTTCAGAGGAACAGTAGATAAAGACATAGAGTTTGAGGATGCTCAGAAACATTAATCTTTCACATATTGCCTTAAAACAACAACTCCCGCTAAATTGCGGGAGTTGTTGTTCCTGATCTGAATCAGGTTTATTTTCTGAGTTTCTTTTTTGCTGCCTTGGCCGCGCGCTTCTCTTTTAGACTTAATACCGGCTCTTTTTTAGCCGAATTCTTCGAAGGTGATTTTTCTTTTCCCATAATTTCCAAGTGTTAGGATTCAACTTCTAAAAGTAGTAAATGTTTCAGTATAAAAGTCAATTATTTACACCTATCCCGGAAAGGGATTTAAAGCCAATAATTTCGTATTTTTACTGGTCTCCTCCCGCTGTTCAATTTAAACTTACAGCTATGAGATCTTCATTATTTATTTCCGTTTTAATAGCAGCACTTCTTTTTTCCTGTAAAGATAAGCCGGAGCAGGAGGAAAAAGTTCTTGTTAAGAAGGCCCCGACTTCAAAGTATTCCTGTGTGCCTGCGGTTACCGACACCCTTTGGTACAGCCAGGACAGGAAAGCCCCGCTCTTTGACGGGCTTAACGCCGTGAATTTTCCGATAAGCACAAAAAACAAGGAAGTCCAAAGGTACTTTAACCAGGGACTTGTGCTGGCTTATGGCTTCAATCACGCCGAGGCAGCCCGGTCCTTTTACTATGCTACCAAACTGGATCCCGAATGTGCGATGTGTTACTGGGGGTACGCCTATGTACTGGGGCCAAACTATAACGCCGGAATGGAAGCCGGTAATTATGAAAGGGCCTACGATGCCATTCAAAAAGCCAGAAAATTATCGGCTAATACTACCAAAAAGGAGAAGGCACTTATAGAAGCTATGGCCAAAAGATACACCGAAGAAGCTCCCGAAGACCGTACTGACCTGGACCTCGCCTACAGCAAGGCTATGAAAAAGGTAAGTGATAATTTTCCAAATGATCCCGACATCTATGCAATGTATGTGGAGTCCCTGATGGATATGCATCCCTGGGACCTCTATGACAAGGAAGGCAGACCTAAAGAATGGACCCCGGAGATCGTAAACCTGCTTGAAAAAGCTATAGAAACGAATCCTAAGCATCCCGGGGCACACCATTTTTACATTCACGCGGTAGAAGCTTCAAACACCCCGGAGCGGGCCTATAAATCGGCAAAGGCATTCGATGATGACCTCGTGCCCGGAGCGGGGCACCTGGTACATATGCCTTCTCACGTATACATAAGAACCGGGGATTATCACAAAGGAACCCTGGCAAATATCAGGGCGGTTGAAGCCGACAGTAACTATGTAACGCTCTGCCACGCGCAAGGAGCCTATCCCCTCGCCTACTACCCGCATAACTATCATTTTATGGCCGCTACTGCCACCCTGGAAGGCAATAGGAAATATGCCGAACTCGGGGCCAATAAGGTTTCTGAGCTCGTACATCCGGACCTGATGAAAGAGCCCGGCTGGGGAACTCTTCAGCACTATTATGTGATCCCTTTATACGTAATGGTGAAACTGGGGGATTGGGACGGTATTCTGAATTCCGGAATGAAAACCTATGGTCTGCCTTATCCCGAAGCCGTAAAACACTATGCCCGCGGAATGGCCTATTTGGGTGAAAAGCAGCCTGAGAAGGCCAAAGCCGAATTAAAATCGCTGCAAAAGCTGGGCAAAGATGAAAGTCTAAAGGAAGTAAGCGTATGGGAGATCAATACCGTGGACAACCTGGTGCAGATCGCTTCAAAAGTCCTGAACGCTGAAATTCTCGCTTCAGAAAACAACTATCAAGAAAGCATTGCTCTGCTGAAAGAGGCGGTGGCCATTGAAGATGCCTTGAATTATGACGAACCGCCGGACTGGTTCTTTTCGGTAAGACACCATTTGGGAGCGGTTCAAAATGAAGCCGGAAAATATCAGGACGCCATAGCCACTTACAAAGAAGACCTCAAAAAATTACCGAAAAACGGATGGGCCTATACCGGGCTTAGAATGGCTTATCAAAAGCTTGGGGATAAAGAGAATCTTGCAAAAACCGAAAAGCTGCTGAAGGAAAGCTGGGCTTATTCAGATATAAAGATCAGCAACTCCAGGATCAAATAAAAAAGCCACGCAAGCGCGTGGCTTTTTTTTATATTCTATTACAGTACTTACACGTGTAAAGCCCTGTTATCGGTAGCGGCAAGTGCAGCTTCCTTAACAGCTTCAGCGTAAGTTGGGTGAGCGTGACTCATTCTTGCTATATCTTCAGCAGAAGCGCGGAATTCCATAGCGGTTACCGCTTCAGCAATAAGGTCGGCGGTACGGGCTCCTATCATATGCACGCCAAGAACCTCATCGGTCTTCTCATCGGCAAGGATCTTCACCATTCCGTCTATATCCCCGCTGGCTCTGGAACGACCTAAAGCACGCATCGGGAATTTTCCTTCTTTATATTTCACGCCTTCTTCCTTCAGTTGCTCTTCGGTCTTACCAACAGCGGCAACTTCAGGCCAGGTGTAAACAACACCCGGGATCAGGTTATAATCTATATGCGGTTTTTGTCCGGCGATGGTTTCAGCAACAAAAGTTCCTTCCTCTTCCGCCTTATGAGCAAGCATAGCTCCTTTCACCACATCTCCAATCGCATAGATATTCTCTACATTGGTCTGAAGGCTTCCATTCACCTTCACTCTGCCTTTATCGTCCAATTCCACTCCGGCAGCGTCGGCATTAAGCCCGTCGGTAAACGGACGACGTCCTACAGATACCAGGCAGTAATCTCCCTTGATCTCTATCTCCTTGTCTTTCTTATCATCAGCTTTTACAATGATCTCGTCTCCGTTGCGCTCAACAGATTTCACCTTAGTCTTGGTATGGATCTTCACGCCTTGCTTCTTAAGAACTTTCTGAAGTTCCTTAGAAAGCGCACTGTCCATCGTAGGGATGATCCTGTCCATAAACTCAACTACGGTAACCTCGGCTCCAAGACGACAGTAAACCTGGCCTAATTCCAGGCCGATTACCCCACCTCCAATAACTATCATATGCTTTGGCACTTCCTCCAGCTTTAGAGCTTCGGTAGAAGTGATCACTCTTTCCTTATCAAGTTCGATGAAAGGAAGGTTGGCAGGTTTGGAACCGGTTGCGATAATGGTCTTTTTCGCCTCTATGGTTTCGGTTTCGCCATCGTTCTTTTGTATGTTGATGTGAGTGGCGTCCTTAAAAGAACCAACCCCTTCATAAACATCAATCTTGTTCTTATCCATCAGGAATTTCACCCCGTCACAGGTCTGGCTCACCACAGAAGCCTTACGCTCCATCATTTTCTCAAGGTTAAGCTTCACCTCTCCCGGGATTTCGATCCCGTGATCTTCAAAATGCTTCACGGCATCGTGATAATGATGTGAAGAGTCAAGCAGAGCTTTACTCGGGATACAGCCTACGTTAAGGCAGGTACCTCCCAGAGTTGAATATTTTTCAATGATTGCAGTTTTCATTCCCAGTTGCGCGCAGCGTATGGCAGCCACGTAACCTCCGGGACCTGAACCTATAACTGCAACATCATATGTACTCATAATACTATGTTTTTATGTTGAATTTGTAACAAATTGGAGACAAAAGTACGACTATTCTATACAATGACCAATGTGATATTGAAGGCTTCATAATTTTTTAAGAAAGCAGGTTCACCGCCGAAGTATTCTTGACCTTGCTAATGATGAAAGTGCTTAAAGTACTGCCTATGTGGTCAAGATTGGTCAGTTTTGTGACCATAAATTCACGGTATTCCTCCATATCTTTTACCAGAACTTTCAAAATATAATCATATTCCCCGCTTACGTGATAACATTCCAACACCTCCGAAAGCCGGGTCACCTCCTCTTCAAATTTGGTGAGGTAAGATTTGGTATGCTGAATGAGTTTTATCTGGCAGAAGACCATAAAGCCTTTATCCACTTTCTCAGGATTGACAAGGGCCACATATTTGGAGATCACCCCTTCCCGCTCCAGTCGTTTTATGCGTTCGTAAACGGCTGTCACCGAAAGATCAAGCAGGTTAGACAATTCCTTATTGGTCATTTTACTGTCTTCCTGCAAGTGTTTCAGGATCTTAAGATCTAATTTATCAAGTTTCATAGCCGAATATTTTTCAGGTTACAATTTCAAAAATAGAACAAATCAGATTTAAAATCTGAATTAATCACTATTAATAGTTTTATTTTCTGAATATGACATTAATCATTGACTTTTATTCAGATACTCGCGTCATTTGGAATAATCAAACTCAAAAACTATACGTGATGAAATACAAACCGGCAGATAATATTCAGGATCTACAATACTTTGGAGAATTCGGGGGCGTAAACCCGTCAATTTCCGATTCTTCGACCTATACCTTCCTTTCGGCAAAAACGATGTTCGACACTTTTGAAGGCAATGCCGAAGGTTGTTACCTTTATTCAAGGCATTCCTCCCCGTCCAATCTTTACCTTGGAGAAGCCCTGGCCGCTATGGAAGGTACCGAGACCGCCAACGTGGCCGCCTCGGGAATGGGTGCCATTACCTCTACCCTGTTACAGCTTTGCAAGGCGGGAGACCATATTGTCTCAAGCCGTACTATCTATGGCGGGACCTATGCTTTTCTGAAGAATTTCGCTCCAAAATTCAATGTACAGACTACATTTGTGGATATCACCAAACCCGAACTTGTAGAAGCCGCGATCACCAAGAACACTAAAGTGCTTTATTGCGAATCTGTAAGCAATCCTTTGCTGGAGGTGGCCGACATCGAAGGCCTTTCCATAATTGCCAAAAATCACGGACTTACCTTGGTGGTGGATAATACTTTTTCTCCGCTTTCTTTAAGCCCGAAAAAACTTGGCGCCGATATCGTGATCCACAGCTTAACGAAATTCATCAACGGCAGCAGCGATACTGTTGGCGGAGTGACCTGCGGCACCCAGGAATTCATCAATGCCCAAAGGAACGTAAATGACGGCGCAGGAATGCTGCTTGGCCCAACTATGGACAGCCTGAGGTCTGCTTCAGTATTAAAGAACCTGAGAACGCTTCATATCAGGATGAAACAGCACAGCAGTAATGCGCTTTATTTAGCTGAAAAGTTTGAAGCAGACGGGTTCAGGACGGTTTATCCCGGGCTAAAATCCCATCCCGGTCATAAACTTTACAAGAAAATGATGAACGAGGATTATGGCTTCGGCGGAATCCTGACGCTTGATGTAGGCAGCCTTGATAAGGCCAATGAGCTTATGGAGCTTATGCAGGAAAAAAACCTTGGGTATCTTGCGGTAAGCCTAGGCTTTTACAAAACCCTTTTCAGTGCACCGGGAACTTCCACCTCGTCTGAGATTCCGGAAGAGGAACAACGGGAAATGGGATTAAGCGACGGGCTGATAAGGTTCTCCATAGGTTTGGATAACGATATAGAGCGCACCTATCAAAGAATGAAAGAATGTATGGTAAAAACAGGACTTCTTGAAGCTGAGCTTGTCTAATTCTTGCATACTTTTAAGTAAAATCGTAACATTACAAGCCAAAATAAATGAAATAATCAAGAATATATGATTCATAGAATGAACCTCGCAGAATAATTGACTGAAAAAACGGCAATTACCTGTGAGGTTTTCTTTTTCTATGAAATAACGAACCCACACCAGATAAATGGAGAACCAAGCCGATACCCATCAGGATGAGAAAATTGTAAGCAATAAAGAGTTAAATATCTGGGAAGCCCTGATTCCCGTTTTTTCCCTCATAGGGATGCTCGCCTTTAACGTATTTGTATTTGGAGATGATGCGCTAAGCGGTTCCAACCAGTTCATCCTGCTTATGGGTGGTGCTGTGGCCGCGATAGTAGGCTATTTCAACAAAGTAGAATACAATAAAATGATAGATGAGGTGGCCGGGAACATCCAGAGTACCGCCGGCGCCATCCTCATTCTTCTTATGGTTGGTGCTTTGGCAGGGACCTGGCTGGTGAGCGGCATTATCCCTACAATGATCTATTACGGACTTCAGATCCTGAACCCCACTATCTTTCTGGCTGCCTGTGTGATCATCTGCTCGGTGATCTCAGTAGCTACCGGAAGTAGCTGGACCACTTCGGCTACAGTTGGTATCGCATTAATAGGTATTGCCGAAGCCCTGGGCATCTCGGTAGGAATGACTGCCGGTGCCATCCTTTCAGGAGCTTATTTCGGGGATAAACTATCTCCTTTAAGTGATACCACTAACCTTGCTCCGGCTATGGCAGGAACCGACCTTTTCACCCACATCAGGTATATGACCCTTACCACCGTACCAACAATCATAATCACTATCCTGATCTTCGTGGTAATTGGTTTTAACCTTGATACCACAGGAACTACCGATACTTCGGCCATTCTGAAATCCATAGAAGCTTCTTTTAATATTACTCCCTGGCTCTTCCTGATCCCGTTGATCGTAATAGGCCTTATAGTGAAAAAAGTATCGCCACTTATCGCCCTTCTTTTAGGAACCTTACTGGGAGCTGCCGCAGCGCTTATCTTTCAGCCCGGAGTTATTGCCGATATAGCCGGTACTGAGAAACTTGATCTTGTTAGCGGATACAAAGGAATTATGAACGCCATCACGGTAGACACGGCTGTAGAAACAGACAATGAGAGCCTTAACGACCTTTTCTCTTCAGGAGGAATGGCCGGAATGCTCGGTACCATCTGGCTGATCATTTGCGCAATGGTGTTTGGTGGAATTATGGAAGCCATTGGAGCCCTTTCACGAATCAGCAAGGCACTATTGAATCTTTTTCACACCACATTCGGTCTTTTTGCGAGTACGGTATTTAGCTGTCTTGCATTGAATGCGACTGCTTCAGACCAGTATCTGGCCATCGTGGTACCAGGAAAAATGTTCTCAAAAGCCTATCGCGATAAAGGTCTTGCTCCAGAAAACCTTAGCCGTACGCTTGAAGATTCGGGTACGGTAACTTCAGTACTCGTGCCGTGGAATACCTGCGGGGCATACCACAGCGGAGTTCTGGGAGTACCGGTAGCCTCCTATTTCGGATATGCATTCTTCAACTATCTGAGTCCGTTTATGACGCTTTTATATGCGGCCTTCAGTATTAAAATCAAAGAGCTCAGCACAAAGGATACTGCACCACAGGCGGCTTAAGAAGACCAAATAGAACAATTCTATGAAGTTTTAAACCTAACATAGCTAAAATTTATACTTAGATAAATTTTAAAAATTTGAATGTGTTTAAAAACTGCATTCAATCTGTAAATTTGCACACGAATCAGAAGAAATAATAACTTTTAAAAACTAAAAATAATATGGCATTAGTAGGAAAAAAATTTCCAAACTTAAGCGTAGACGCGATGAACGAAATGGGAGACACTTTCAAGGTTAATGTCCTTGAAGAAGCTCAGAAAAACAATAAAAAAGTATTGTTGTTCTGGTACCCAAAAGATTTCACCTTTGTTTGCCCTACCGAACTTCACGCTTTTCAGGAAGCTATGGAAGAATTTGAAAAAAGAAACGTTATGGTAATCGGCGCTTCTTGTGACACTCCTGAAGTTCATTTCGCCTGGTTAAACACTCCAAAAGATAACGGAGGTATTGAAGGCGTTAAATACCCAATCTTAGCCGATTCTAACAGAAACCTAAGTTCAAGACTTGGTATCCTTGATATCACTGCAGAGCACTACGATGAGGAAACCGGAGAAGTTACTCTTGAAGGAGATAACGTAACTTACCGTGCCACTTACCTTATCGACGAGGAAGGAACCATCTTCCACGAAGGTGTGAACCATATGCCACTTGGACGTAACGTAAAAGAATTTTTACGCTTAATCGATGCTTACACCCACGTACAGGAAAAAGGTGAAGTATGTCCTGCAAACTGGGAAGAAGGTAAGCAGGCTATGAATGCAGACCGTGACGGTGTTGCTTCATACTTAAGCTTAAACTAAAAAAAGGAAAAGACTTGTTATGGTAAAAGAATTAGAAAAAGATAATTTAAGCGAAATCGTAGAAAGTAATGATACCGTTGTGGTTCAGTATATGGCCGGATGGTGTGGTAACTGCAGACTGATGAAGCCTAAGTTCAAAAAACTTGCTTCTGAAAATGAAGATGCTACTTTCCTGATGGTTGATGCTGAAAAATATCCGGAATCAAGAAAGCTGGCTAAGGTAGATAACCTTCCGACTTTCGCGACTTTCAAGAACGGAGATTTCGTTAACCAGGTTCAAACCAACAAGTTTGACCCGCTAAAAGACTTAGTAAATGAAGTTACCAGTAATTAAGCATTTACAGCGTAATAATGATGCTGAGAAACTTCAGCACGCCATTGAAGTACTGGAAAGCTTTACCGAGCACAGATCCGTAACCGAAGAGGAAATGGATGTGGTAGGAGAGCTTATCACCAACCTTTGCGGGGCGGTGGAAGTACAGAAAATGGTAGATGAGGGTATGAAAGATACCGACGCTGCAAATACATTTGTGAAAAAAGTGTTAGGATCTATAGATAAATAGGCCAGCATTTTATCACTGAAATCAAGTAACACAAGGCTGCTTTCGAGGAAAGCAGCCTTTTTTTGTTTTATGATAATTTTAGTAAATCTCAGTTAGTTTAATCCTAAATTTATCAGGTACGAACCAATTCTGAAAAACCGATGTCGCAAATAAAATTCGGAGGCCAAAAAGTTACTACTTACGGCGCCCTGCCGGAAAAAGATGAGAAAGCACCTCATTTTGAGCTCCTGAAAGCTGACTTCACCACCGCCACTCTTGAAGACTTCAAGGGTAAGCGCGTTATAATGAATATTTTCCCCAGTATAGACACCGGTGTTTGCGCTACTTCGGTCAGAAATTTCAGCAAAAAGGCCGCAGACCTTAAAAATACGGTTGTCCTTTGTATTTCACGCGATCTTCCGTTTGCCCAAAGCAGATTCCTTAATGAGGAACATTTGAAAAATGTGATCAATCTGTCCGATTTCAGAGAGCGGAATTTCGGGAAAGACTATGGGGTTGAAATGATCGATGGTCCCTGGGAAGGCCTGCTTTCCCGTGTGGTGATCGTACTTGATGAATCGGGGAAAGTGATCCATAGTCAGCAGGTAGCAGATATTGACGATGAACCTGATTATCTTGCGGCTCTAAAAACACTTTTATAATGAGAGACAGTTTCCTCGGAAAACGCATAAGAGGAGGAGGCTATGCAATTAAAGGCGCCTGGTTGTTGCTAAAGCACGAACCCAGTATCCAGGTGCAATTTGCTATTGCCATCTTCGTAAGTATTGCCGGGTGGTTCTTTGAAATCACAAAAACCGAATGGCTTTTTCAGTTTACCGCCATAGGCCTTGTGATGGCTGCCGAAGGGCTCAATACCGCCATAGAAGCGATGGCCGACTTTGTTCACCCCGATTTCCACAGCAAGATTGGCCATATTAAAGATATCGCTGCAGGAGCAGTATTTATCACAGCCGTTACCGCGGTAATCATTGCTGCCTTCATCTATCTGCCTTATATTTTCCCAGATCTGTAGCTAAGATTTAATTCCATACAAAATAAGCGCAAAAAACTCCCGTTTTGGTCTAAAACAAACAGGTTTCTAAATTGAATTTTATTTTACTTATTTTAGAAGTACCTAATTTGTATTTTTGCCCAAATCACAAAAGCATATATGGCCAAAAAGAAGACCTCAACTAAAAAAACCACATCTAAGAAGTTAAAAAAACCTTCTTTAAAGCTTAACCGGCAACAGAAAGTGGTTTTGGGTAGTTTCCTGATGCTTTTCGGCCTTGCTCTTATCGTCGCCTTTATCTCTTTTCTCTTTAACTGGCAGGCAGACCAGAGTACACTTAACCAGTTTGCAGAAAGACAAGTGGAAGCACGCAACTGGCTTAGTAAGTTTGGAGCTTTGGTAAGCGACTTCTTTATTTATGATGGTTTTGGGGTTGCCTCTTTTATCCTTGCTTTTTTAGTAGCCTTTAGCGGGGTTCATCTTTTCTTCGGAATAAATTCCAAAAGCCTTAAGAACATCTGGTTCTGGGGGGTGTTGGTAATGATATGGCTTTCCGTATTTTTTGGCTTCTTCAGTGGAAGCAATGCGCTGCTGGGAGGAAAGGTTGGTTTTGAACTGAATGATTACCTGCAGGATTACCTCGGATTTTTCGGCACAGCCCTGCTCCTGCTCTTCCTTTTTACAGCATATCTGGCCATAAGACTCAAGCTTACTCCTGAACTTATTGGCAGTTATATCAGAACCAGAAAAAAAGACATCGACGAAGAGTTTAAAGGAGGGGGCGAAAATATCACGGAGACCGAAGAGGAACTGTCCTGGAAAGAAAAGGCCCTGGTCAGGGAAGAAGAAAAAGCTGCTGAAATAGATTTTGACACCAAACCGGAACCAAAGAAAGAACCGGAGCCTAAAAAGAATATTTCAGTTGAAGTGAACAATCCACCGGAAGAACCGGAGTCTAAGGACGATGTGGCAATGGAGGTTGAAGCCGCGCCAGAGGAAGAAGAATATGAGGATAACCTCAGCAATAAACTTGTTAAGGATTTCGGCGAATTTGACCCGAAACTGGAGCTGGGCAATTATAAGTTCCCTACTCTCGAACTATTAAAAGACTATGGCGGCGGGATTACAGTAAACCAGGAAGAGCTGGAGGAGAATAAGAACCGTATTGTAGACACCCTCAAAAACTATAAGATCGAGATCGCGCAGATCAAGGCGACCGTTGGGCCAACGGTTACCCTTTACGAGATCGTGCCGGAAGCGGGTATCAGGATCTCCAAGATCAAGAACCTGGAAGATGATATCGCCCTTTCCTTATCGGCTTTAGGAATTCGTATCATCGCTCCTATCCCGGGACGCGGAACCATTGGTATTGAAGTTCCGAACAAGAATGCGACCATCGTTTCTATGAGATCGGTGATCGCATCGCAGAAATTCCAGAATGCCGAAATGGAACTGCCAATGGCCCTTGGTAAGACCATTTCTAACGAGACTTTTGTGGTAGACCTCGCAAAGATGCCGCATATGCTTATGGCCGGGGCTACCGGACAGGGGAAATCGGTAGGACTGAATGCCATCCTTACCTCTTTACTTTACAGCAAGCACCCGGCAGAAGTGAAATTCGTGCTGGTGGACCCTAAGAAAGTTGAGCTGACCCTTTTCAACAAGATAGAAAGACATTACCTGGCCAAGTTGCCGGATACCGAAGACGCTATTATTACCGACAATACCAAGGTGATCAACACCCTGAATTCACTTTGTATTGAAATGGACAATCGCTACGAACTGCTAAAGGATGCAATGGTTCGTAACATTAAAGAATACAATGTAAAATTCAAGGCCCGAAAACTGAACCCTGAGAACGGTCATAAATTCCTGCCTTATATCATACTGGTGGTAGATGAGTTTGCTGACCTTATTATGACAGCGGGGAAAGAAGTAGAAACCCCTATTGCCCGGCTTGCGCAGCTTGCAAGGGCCGTTGGAATTCACCTTATTATTGCCACACAAAGACCTTCGGTGAATGTAATTACCGGTATCATTAAAGCGAACTTCCCTGCCAGGATCGCTTTCAGGGTAACCTCCAAGATAGATTCAAGAACCATCCTGGATGGCCAGGGCGCAGATCAGCTTATTGGCCGCGGGGATATGCTGTTTACGCAGGGGAACGAGTTAAAACGACTGCAGTGTGCTTTTGTGGATACGCCTGAAGTAGACAAGATCACCGAGTTCATTGGTTCTCAAAAAGCCTATCCCGATGCCCACCAGTTACCGGCCTACGAAAGTGAGGAAAGTGGCACAGGAGTTGATATAGATGTGAGCGAGAGGGATAAACTCTTTCGTGAAGCCGCCGAAGTGATTGTAACGGCACAACAAGGATCGGCTTCGTTGCTACAACGTAAATTAAAACTGGGCTACAACCGTGCAGGACGTATTATTGACCAGCTGGAAGCAGCCGGAGTGGTAGGACCATTTGAAGGAAGTAAAGCCCGCCAGGTTTTAGTGACCGATTTAGCAGCCTTAGATCAGTTATTAAATGAAGAACCAAACAATTAAAAAATCAAAATGAAAAAATTAGCATTATTAGTATTCGCTTTTATAGGACTTACTGTTCAGGCACAGAATTCACAAAAGGCCGAAAAACTTCTGGATGAAGTCTCTTCCAAAGTTAAAGGTTATGACAATATGGTCATCGACTTCAAGTATGCCCTGGAAAATACTGCCGAGAACGTGAAACAGGAGACCCGCGGGGATGTGAGCATCAAAGGAGACAAATATGTACTGAACCTGATGGGAACCACCCAGATGTTTGACGGCGAAAAAATATACACCATTATCCCTGAAGATGAAGAGATCAACATCTCTACCTATGTTGAGGAAGACGACAACAGCATTACACCTTCTAAAATGTTCTCTTTTTATGAGGAAGGATATAACTACGAATGGGACATTACCCAGGATGTAAAAGGTCGCAAGATCCAGTATATAAAATTAACGCCTAAAGACAGCGAGGCCGAGGTGAAGAATATTCTCCTGGGAATAGACAGCCAGACCAAGCATATCTATAACCTAATCCAGACCCAGGATAACGGAACCAAGATCACCATTACGGTAAAAAGTTTCAAGACCAATCAGCCTATCGCAAAGAATCTGTTTACATTTAATGAAGACAGATACGAAGACTACTACATTAACCGCTTAGACTAAGTTGAAGATACTAGACAGGTACATATTAACAAGTTACCTAAAAACCTTTTTTACAGTTTTTATAATCCTGATGTTCATCTTTGTACTCCAGACCATCTGGCTGTACATAGGTGAACTTGCAGGAAAAGACCTCGATGCCGAGGTCATTTTTAAATTCCTGTTGTACTTCTCCCCTAAGCTGGTGCCACTGGTACTACCGCTTACCATTCTGCTCACCTCCATTATGACCTTCGGGAATTTTGCAGAGAATTATGAGTTTGCGGCTATGAAGTCCTCCGGAATTTCCCTTCAGCGGGCAATGCGGGGGCTTACTGTTTTTATCCTCTTCGTAAGTCTGACTGCTTTCTTTTTCGCCAATAATGTGATCCCGGCGGCCGAATATAAATCGATCAATCTTCGAAAAAATATCGCCAAGCTTAAGCCGGCGATGGCCATTACCGAAGGCGTTTTTAATGAGGTTGGGAATATTAACATTAAAGTTGAAGATAAAAGCGGTGACAACGGACAGTATCTTACCGACGTGATCATTCACCAGAAGACCGATCGTACAGGAAACTTCACCGTAATGAAGGCCAATAAAGGGGAACTGGTGGGAAGCACTAATTCTGATGTGCTTTCGCTCATTCTGAAGGACGGGAACTATTACGATGAGATCCAGCCTACAGATTACAGAAAAAAACCCAACAAGCCTTTTGCTAAAAGTTACTTCAGGGAGTACACTATAAATATGGATCTTTCCAACTTTAATAATGTGGACCTTGAAGATGAGAACTACAGCAATACCCAGGGAATGCTTAAGATCTCTGAACTAAACGAAAGTATAGACTCTTTCTCTACCGAATATAACAAGAAGGTAAAGGATTTCTCCAGCTATATGTATAAACGCAGCGGAGTCACCTCTATGGATATCAACCTGAATCCTTCAGACTCTGTACAGGAGATCAAAAACAGTATTCTTGAAAAATACGACACCTATCAGGCTCAGCAAATCGTTAACCTGGCATTGGGGTCGGTAAACGGAGCAATTTCGCACATTATCCTGAAAAAAAGCGAGTTTAAAAAAAGTGCTAAACAACTGAATAAATTCGAGATCGCACTGCACGAAAAATATGCTTTGGCAGTGGCCTGTATCGTGCTGTTCTTTGTAGGAGCACCTCTTGGAGCGATCATCAGAAAAGGCGGAATGGGACTACCTATGGTAGTTGCGATCCTGCTGTTCCTCACCTATCATTTTATAGGGATCTTTGCCAAGAACTCGGCTGAAGACGGGAGTATCAGTCCGTTCTGGGCAACCTGGCTTTCCACGATCATTATGTTACCCCTCGGGATATTCCTCACTTATCGCGCAACAACAGACCAGGGTCTGTTCGTATTCGACAACCTGATAAATCCTGTCAGGAAGGTACTTAAAAAAGCAGGCCTTATCAGGAAAAAAACGAAATAGATTAAATACCTTTGCAGCCTGAAATTACAGCAATTATGACCCAGAAAAGAACCAAAGAAGACATTATAAAACTTCACAGTATTACCGAAGCAATAGATGATATTCGCGCCGGTAAAGTTATTATTGTTGTTGACGATATAGACCGTGAAAATGAAGGAGATTTTGTGGCGGCAGCCGAAAAGGTAACCCCCGAAATGATCAACTTTATGGCCACTCACGGCCGCGGGCTTATTTGTGCTCCCATTACCGAAAGCAGGTGTGAAGACCTGAAACTGGAAATGATGGTAGGGAAGAATACAGATCCTATGGAGACGGCCTTCACCATTTCAGTAGACCTGCAGGGAAAAGGTGTGACTACGGGAATTTCAGCTGCAGACAGGGCAAAAACCATTCAGGCACTTATAGATCCTGAAACAAAATCTACCGACCTCAACCGCCCCGGGCATATTTTTCCGCTGAAAGCTAAGACCGGAGGAGTGCTTAGAAGAACGGGACATACCGAGGCCGCTATAGATTTTGCAAGGCTTGCAGGTTTTGAACCTGCCGGTGTTATCGTTGAGATAATGAATGAAGACGGGACTATGGCCCGCCTGCCCCAGTTGCTGGAAGTTGCAGAACGTTTTGACCTGAAAGTGGTTTCTATAGAAGACCTTGTTGCTTACAGAATGCAGCACGATTCACTTATAGAAAAAAAGGAAGATTTCGATATCAAGACACGTTTCGGGGATTTCAGACTAAGAGCTTATAAACAAACCACCAATAACCAGGTTCACCTGGCCCTTACCAAAGGTCAGTGGAAACCTGATGAAGAAATTATGGTTAGAGTGAACTCTACCCTTGTCAATAATGACATTTTGGGAACCCTGACCAATGATGCCGATAAAAAACTGGATAGTATGTTCCAGGCCATCAACGAAGAAGGCCGCGGCGCGATCGTTTTTATCAATCCGGCAACACAGTCCTTAAACCTGCTCACCCGATTGCACGAATTAAAGGAACGGCAAAAGAAAGGCGAAGTAAAAGCTCCGCCGGTGATTATGGACAATAAAGATTTTGGTATCGGGGCCCAGATCCTTCACGACCTGGAGATCCATAAGATCAAGCTGCTATCAAATACCCGACAGACCAAACGTGTGGGAATGATAGGTTACGGGCTTGAAATTACCGAATATGTAAACTACTAGTCTATTTCAATAATTACTTCTTCTAAAGGACGTCTCACTTTTTTAAAGCTGGAGAACATATCGTCTTTGGCCCTGTAGCCAACGGGAAGTGCCAGTACCGATTTCAGATTATATCGATCAAGATTAAGTAATTCATCATATTTTTCAGGTTCAAAACCTTCCATAGGGCAGGCATCTATCTCTTCGGTCGCGCAAACCGTAAGCAGGGTTCCAAGGCTCAAATATGCCTGATTCACAGCCCAGCGTGTGATCTCATCTTTAGGTTTAGCCTTAAAATCATCCATCAGGAAATTCTTGAATGGTTTCAGGACTTCTTCGGGAGTTTCCCTTATGTGTTTAACCCTTTTAAAATACTGTTCGATAAAGTCGGGATCTATTTTATCCTCAATACAAATAACAAGAAGATGTGAAGCCGTACTAACCTGATCCTGGTTATAAGAATGGGCTTTCAATCTCGCCTGTAATTCCTTATCGTGAACAACAACCATTTTTATAGGCTGCAGGCCGTACGAAGTAGCCGTTAAATTAAAGGCTTGCTTCAGCACCTCTAACTTATCTTTCGGTAGGATTTTTTCAGCATCAAATTTCTTGGTGGCATAACGCCATTCCAATGCTTTAATATTTCCCATAATCACTATCTTTTCATTTATTTTACAAATTTAAGCAATGTAAAAGGCAGTACCCGCGTTAAAGCATAAAAAGTACCAATACACCAAATTATATTAGTTATCTTAGATAAAGAAAATATTGGCGAATATGAAGCAGATCAAGAAGGCGATCCTCGCATTAAGCTTAAGCCTGATCGTGGCTATTTTAATAGCCCTCGGCCTGGAGGCCTATATTGAGCAGGATACCGCAGCACTTGTTTATGAGGAAATTGAAAATGTACCAGAGACCAACACCGCCATTATTCTTGGTGCCAGTGTTCATTCTGACGGCAAGCTCTCTCCTATTTTAAAAGATCGTGTAGATGCAGCGATCAGCCTTTATGAAAACAATAAAATAGACAGGTTTCTGGTAAGCGGAGACCACAGGCGCGACGATTATAATGAAGTGAGTGCAATGAGCAACTACCTTACCGAGAAAGGAATTCCCAAAGATCGTATTATCCTGGATCACGCCGGTATAGACACCTATGACAGTATGTACAGGTCTGGTGAAGTTTTTGGAATAGAAGACGGAATAATAGTTACCCAAAGATTCCACCTCCCAAGGGCGGTATTTATAGCCAAAAACCTGGGCCTTAATTACTCTGGTTATGCAGCCCCCGCCGGGGGATATCAGCCGGATAACCGCATTAAAAGAAGGGAGAAACTGGCCAATTTCAAGGCGGTATGGGAGATTCTGCTAAAAAAGAAACCGGGCAGTCTGGAAAAAAGGATCAGCAGTAACTGAAAAGCTTCTTATATTTAAACCTCCAACAAAACCTAAATTTATGTTCACCTGGCTTATTCACCTGGTCGTAGATGCACTTGTTTTACTGGCACTTGCCAATATTATGCCCAGTGTACGGCTAAAAGGCTTTAAAACAGCGCTGCTTATTGCCCTGCTGATCGGGATTTTAAGCTTCCTTTTAAGCTGGTTACTTACGGTAATTCTGAACATCGCAACTCTTGGGATCTTCTATTTCCTTGGGCTTGGCTTTATTATCAGGATCATCGCCTATGCCATCATAATCGAAATTGCAGATAAACTAAGTAAAGATTTCAAAACAGTGGGCTTTCTGCCTTCTGTGTGGCTTGCCGTTGCCCTGGCACTGGTCGGAGCTATTGTAGATAGTCTTTTGTTTTAAAATCCGGCATTCCCGATTTTCCTATAACCTGCCCTACTTGGGCCATAACTAAATTTGATCTTTATTTGACCTTCACAATGATCAAATCTTCTATATTTAACCTCTTAATATGAGAAGGAAGAATATGATCAAACTTATAGTAACCGATATGGACGGGACACTCCTGAATGATTCTCACGAGCTGCACCCCGATTTTTGGAAGATTGAAGAGAGCCTAACTAAAAAAGGGATAATGTTTTCGGTTGCCAGCGGAAGGCAATTCTACAACCTGGAATCTAAATTCGAACAGATCAAGCACCGAATGATGTTTTTTGCCGAGAACGGAACTTATGTATCGCATAAAGGGAAAGAACTATACGTAAACCCTATAGATCACCAGGCAGCGCTGGATTTCATCAAGATGGGGCGTAAACTGGAAGATACCAAACTGGTGCTCTGCGGAAAGAATTCGGCCTATGTTGAAGATAACGATAAAGATTTTATTGCTGAAATCTCGCAGTTCTATAAAAAGCTGGAAGTAGTTGAAGACCTTACCAGGGTAGAAGATGTGATCTTAAAGGTTACGCTTTGCAACTGGAATGGGGTTGAAGATCATACCTACCCGCATTTCGTGAACTATACCGACAGGTTTAAAGTGGCTATCGCGGCCAAGGTCTTTATAGATATTACCGCGCTTGATGCCAATAAAGGGAACGCCATTAAAGAACTTCAGAAGGAACTGAATATTTCTCCTGAAGAGACCCTGGTATTCGGGGATTATCTGAACGATCTTGAGATGATGAAAAATGCGAAGTATAGCTACGCTATGAAGAACGCACATCCCGAGATCAAGGAAGCCAGCAACTATATAACCGAATACACCAACAATGAGAATGGCGTCTTAAGGACCATTGAAGACCTGGGATTGCTCAACTAAGCCTACGGAATAACTAAAAAAGCCCCGGAAATTCCGGGGCTTTTTTTAGTTACTTAATAATGATATTGGTTCTATCCAGGCCGGTGTTTCCGGTTTCGGGATCATAAGCATAGACGGCTATTTCATACAAGCCCGGCTCGAGCTTCGTCTCTACCGAAAATGTGCTGGTTTTATCTGCAAACTTCAAAGGTACTTCCCTTACCTGCTTTCCTTCGCTGCTGATCATTGCATTCACTTCATATTGATCAGCGTCCCAGATGCCGCCGGGTGTTACCGGGCAGCCACACATCATCACCACATTGGCTCTTATTTCAATTGGCTTATCTGAAGTAATTCTTTCGTGGGTTTGTGGTGAAAGCAGGTCCACTACAAAACCGGGAACCTCAAGCACGATCCCGTCTCCCGAAATATCTTTCCCCGGGAGCAGCCACAGCTGCGTACTGCTAAGCACCCTGGCCTGCCTCTTGTTATTGGGCGCATATGCTTCAACGCTTACAAAAACAGGCTCCTCCAGCTCCAGCTCGGCTTCAAAACCCGCCGTATTTTCATCCGAAAGATCCTGCCCGCGTTTTTGAGGCTCCTTCATTATACGTTTGGTGTCCCCCGTGCTCCCTGCAGTAGTCCCTTCTGCAAGAATTTCTCCGGATTGTGCGTCCCTGATCAGTATTCTGGCTCCGCCTATGGAACTGCCTATAAATTTTGCGTCTTTCGCCTTAGCCCTTACCATTACTTTGGTCGTTTCCTGAGCACTCATAGGCTGAGTTCCGGAAAGTAGCAAAAACAGGCTAAAAAGAACTAAAAGGTTATTTTTAAATTTCATTTAATCAAGATTAGTGTAAAATTCAGTTTAATTTTTCAGGTATTCTTCGGGAATCGGCAGGTTTTCTTTCTCGCTATCCCATATCATAGAATGAATCAGCCACTTATCGTCCTTTTTAAGCAACTGATAACTAATAATTCCGCGCTCGGCAATGCTGTCTTCCGAATTGATCCTGGCTTCATAAGTACTAAGGTGGTGAGCTATATTCCCGAAGAATTCGGTCTTACTAAAGACCTGCCTTTCCTCCAGGGCCCTTAGATTACCCTGTTCCACGTTCTCTTGGTGAGATTTCAGATATTCGTCAACCGGTAAACTCATTAAGCTGTCCCCTCTTTTAAAGGCTACCTGTGCTGCCGAGGTGAACTTAGACCTAAGATCCTTATAATCGGGCTTACTTCCTTCCTTAAAACTGAAGGCACGATAACTTTCCAGAACCGCATCCTGAATGGCTTTCGGACTTCTTTTGATCTCTTGATCACGCTCCTTATTTATTTCACTAAGGCTCTTTTCGGTCTTTTCAGTTTTGTTATTATCGCAGGCAAAACCTGAGCCAAGCAAGATAAGGCAGAAAATTGCTTTTTTGAACATATTGATAGGTTTTAGTTCCCAACTAATATAATAAAAAGCTACAGGTTTGCGGGAATACGGGCCTAAACGATCATTTCAGCATCTTCTACCGCTTCCGGCTCTTCTCTGAAGTTCTTAGGATCATCCAAATACTGCTTTACGTAATCTTTTAATGTTTCCAGTTCTTCATCATTAAGGTCATTGGCTTTCATATCTTCGGGCAGTTTTTGCCAGGGCTTCATATTCTCAAAATCATAACTACCAAAGACCATAAAAGGGGTACCGTTTTTCTTAATCTGGCCTCTTTCAATTTCCCACATTTTAGCCCAGTTATAAATAAACTTGGCATCGTCCATATACATTCTCACGCAGGCGTGACTTGCGGGGTAGCCTGGCAGTGCATATTGATGTGTTCCCACCCCTTCAAAGTTCATAAAATTGAAATAATATGGCAAGATCCAGGAATCATTAACACTGCTCACTTTTCTTTTAGCTTTGTAGTTTGCATAGTGGAGCCCGTTTGGGGTTTGGGTTGTTCGTTTTCCGGAACTCACAGGACCCCATTTTATCAATTCCCCATTTTCATATAAAGCAAAAGCCTGGATGCGCTGTGCAATAAGCACCGCCTGTGGCAGGGAATCCAGGATCTCCAGTTCTTCGGGGAAAGGACTATAGGTCATAAGGTCATTTGACAGGGTATCGGGGATCACAAGGCTGGTATTTGGCCTCACCCTGTGTTTATCTATACGGTTCAAAGCATAGATGATCTTCCTGTTCTCTTCGGAATATCTATTATTAAAACTGTCAATTTTGGCTTTGGTAAGCAGGCTGTCTATACGGTAATTCACCTTAGGACGCATTTTCTTTGGTTCAGCCTTTTCCAGTCTGAAGGCCTCTTTTACAGAATCCTTGAGCTGTTCATTTTTAATATCGGGCTGTGCAGGCCCTTCCAGTTGTGTGGTACAGGAAGTGGTGAATGCAGTCAAAAAGATTCCACCTGCCATAAACAAACATTTTCCTATTGATAATCTTTGCTCAAAAAGCTGTTTCCTGAATAGTTTCAAACCGAGGGAGTTTTTAAAGTTTAAAACAAAATTAGGTTCAGATTAGTCCAATATGTGCCAAGGCTCAGTTAATAATTTGTTGAATTTGTTTTAAAAAAACATCTTACTAAAAGTATTTCTCCTTATTTATCTTAAATTCTGATAAAATTTCTTAAAAGTATTAAGTGACTTTGTTTTTCATTAATCCTTCCGGGTTTAATCAAACCTGATGCCCTTTGTCGGTTATTAATAACTGATTCCTGTCATACTGCTCTCATAAAACTTTGGAATTATGTGCATTTAAACGCTTATTGTCGTATTTTTAAAGTGCTTTACCCAATGTATTAGATATGATCCATACCTAAATCAAATCATTATGAAAAAGAAGGTACCAGTCTCCCAAATAATGACCAGAAACCTCATTAAACTACACCTTGAAGATGAGCTTTCGGTGGCAGAAAATCTTTTTAAAAAAAATAAAATAAGGCATCTGCCGGTGGTTGAAGGCGAACATATTGTAGGAATGCTTAGTTATAATGACCTGATGCGGATCTCATTTGCAGATGCCATAGATGATGATGGGGAAAGTATAGAGACCACCGTATATGATATGTTCTCCATAGAAAGTGTGATGACCAAGAAAGTGATAAGTATTTCTCCCGAAACCACGATTAAAGAGGTGGCAGAGATCTTTACAAAGCAGGATTTTCACGCATTACCGGTGGTGGATAACGACAACCTTGTAGGTATTGTCACTACTACAGATGTAATTCGGTACCTGCTGGAACAGTATTAACTTTTGAGTGCTCATCAAATAAAAAAAGCGGCAGAAATTCTGCCGCTTTTTTTATTTGTACTGAAATTCAGGTTAGAATTAAAGCTTCTTAAGTCCTTTCATTTCGTCTTTACCTGCAGCCATAATGCTTATGGCATATCCGCCACCGGGCATCGATTTCTGAGATAATTTAGACTTGCTGTCCACGATCACCTTGCGGATATCATAAGACTGCGGATTGGTTTTATAATGCGCGTCTTTTCCGTCTGAATAAATAGTCGCGATATATTTCTTTCCTTTTTCAAGGAAATCGAATTTTATCTTTGAAGTTCTCACCTCATTTCCGTTCACATTCCCAACAAACCAGTTCTCACTGTCTTTAGCCTTTCTGGCCACGGTAATATAATCTCCGGGCTCGGCCTCAAGATAAATACTCTTATCCCAGTCTACTGCCACATCCTTGATAAACTGAAAAGCATCAGGGAATCTTTTATAATTGGCAGGAAGATCGGCAGCCATCTGCAACGGGCTGTACATCGTTACATATAATGCAAGCTGATTGGCAATAGTACTGTTCACGTGTGAATTATTGTCCGGGTTCAGCTTACTGATATCCATTTCAAAGATCCCAGGTGTATAATCCATAGGCCCTCCAATAAGTCTGGTAAACGGAAGTACGGTAACGTGGTTTGGTTTTGAACCTCCAAAGGCCTGGTATTCGGTTCCTCTTGCAGACTCATTCGCAATAAGGTTAGGCCAGGTTCTGGCGAGTCCTGTTGGTCTTACGGCCTCGTGGGCATTCACCATAATTTCATATTCGGCAGCCTTTTCTATCGCATACTGGTAATGGTTTACCATCCACTGGCTGTAATGGTTTTCCCCTCTTGGAAGGATGTCTCCCACATATCCGCTTTTTACGGCATCGTAACCATACTTTTTCATAAACTGGTAAGCCGTGTCCAGGTGACGCTCATAATTTCTTACCGAAGAAGAGGTTTCGTGATGCATAATCATTTCCACTCCTTTGCTTTCGGCATACTCCTGGATCTCTTTCACATCAAAATCGGGGTATGGGGTCACAAAGTCAAAAACATAATCTTTAGAATGCCCGAACCAGTCTTCCCAACCAATATTCCAGCCTTCTACCAATACGCCGTCAAATCCGTGCTCGGATGCAAAATCTATATATTCCTTCACGTGCTTGGTATTTGCCGCGTGAGTGTCATTGGGCCTGGCAGCTTCAAAATCGGTCTCTCCCAGTCTTACCGCAGAAAATTCATCAGTATAATGCCAGGTGCTTTTCCCGGTGATCATTTCCCACCATACTCCCACATACTTCATAGGTTCTATCCAGGAAGTGTCTTCTATCTTAGATGGCTCGTTAAGGTTATAGGTTATTTTAGAGGCAAGTATATCACGGGCATCGTCACTTACTATTATGGTTCTCCACGGTGTATGCCTAGGGGCGATCATAAAAGCTCTGTCCCCGTTAACATCGGGCGTCAGCCAGGATTCAAAGATCATATTCTCATCGTCCAGGTTAAGGTGCATCACCGGATAATCCACAAGCGCTGCCTCGTGCAGGTTGATGTATAACCCATCATCAGACTTCATCATTAAAGAAGTCTGTACTCCTGTTGGAGAAAAGGAAGTCTGGGAAAGGTTTGCGGTAACCGCAGATTCCATCTTCTCCCTTATTTCGGAAAGTTTAGATTCGGTATAGTCATACTCCTGGGTATCATAGTCTCCTGCAATCCAGAAAGCAGTATGGTCTCCTGCCATTGCAAACTGGGTCTTTTCATCATCTATAACGAAATGCCCCAGCTTCTTTTGCTGTGGAAACTCATATCTCAAGCCAAGACCATCGTTAAAAAGGCGAAAACGAACGATCATTTCACGGCCTCCAGAATCTTTCTGTTTCAGCGTAACTGCAAGTTCATTATAATGATTGCGTATCTCTTTCTGCTCTCCCCAAACCGGGGTCCAGGTATTATCAAAACTGGAAGTTTTTGTATTTTTCACTTCAAAATTCGAAAGCAGGTCTGCCTCTTCTTTCAGGTCAAAGCCTAATATACTGGTCTTCACTACAGCTTTCCCCTTATAGTCCAGGCTATAGGCAGGGATACCATCTTCCTGCAGGGAAAAGTTCATTTCAAGGTTGCCATCGGGCGATTCAAGTTTTTGGGCAATGGCCATATTGTAGAGGCCAAGGCACAGGAACGAGAATAACAAGATTTTCTTCATCATATCAATTTTAAGTTGCTTTAGTTTCCGGGTAGAGTTTTAAGATTTCAGTGGTCACCGCAATCATCCGGATTTAATTTCGATCATTGCAAAGCTATCAATTTTATTATCATTCCCACTCACCCCAAATGCACCCAGACTTATAAATGAAACAAAGTTTATCTCAAAAACCATTAAATTTGAGTAATAATTATTCCTATGAAAAATCTAAAACAGACTATTCTTGGTGCCGGTGGGGCTATCGGAACCGAGCTGGCGAAAGCCTTAAGTGAATACACCAATGATATTCGCCTGGTAAGCAGGCACCCGAAAGCGGTAAATGAAAACGACGAACTTTTCCCCGCCGATCTTCAGAATACGGGAATGGTACAAAAGGCCGTGAAGGGTTCTGCCGTGGTCTATCTGTGCGCGGGGCTGGAATATAATTTTAAAATCTGGAAGAAAAGCTGGCCGAAAATAATGGCCAATGTGATAAGTGCCTGTATAGCAGAAAATGCCAGGTTAGTATTTTTTGATAATGTCTATATGTACGACAAGGGCGCAATGGGAAATATGACCGAAAACGCTCCCATAAATCCGCCCAGCAAAAAAGGAATGGTTCGGGCAGAGATTGCCCAAATGCTGATGCAGGAGGTAAAAGAAGGGAATCTGAAAGCACTTATTGCACGATCGGCAGATTTCTATGGTCCGGGGGTGAAAACCAGTATGCTCACCGAAACGGTCATCAAACCGATGATAAAAGGCAAAAAAGCGAACTGGCTTGGCGGAACACATTATAAGCACTCCTTCACCTATACGCCTGATGCTGCCCTGGCAGTAGCCCTGCTCGGGAACTCAGAAGAGGCTTACGATCAGGTGTGGCATCTTCCTACCGCTGGTGAGCCTCCAACAGGTAAGGAATGGACAGAAATGGTGGCAAATGAACTGAATACCAAAGCCAAAGTACAGGCCGTCCCGAAATGGATGGTAAAGATCATTGGCCTGTTTATTCCAATTATGAGAGAAATGCCCGAAATGATGTACCAGTACGACCGGGATTATATCTTTAGAAGTGATAAGTTTGAAAAGGCTTTCAGTTTTAAACCCACGCCTTATCGGGAGGGCGTAAAAAAAGTGGTCGAAGCTGAAATAGCCCGAGAAAAGATTTCCTGAAATGAAGCTTTTCTTTTATTGCTTTTAATTCCCTGAAATACTATTTTAATCCTCCAACCGAAGAAATTCCAAATGAAAATTCTACATACCGCCGACTGGCATATCGGCAAAAAACTTCAAAAACACGACCTCTACGCCGATTTTGACCTGTTTATAGGCTGGCTTTGCGAGACCATTGAAGAGGAAGAGATAGACCTCCTGCTTGTATCAGGAGATGTGTTCGACCTGGCAAATCCGTCTTCAGAAGCCAGGAGCCAGTATTACAGGTCCCTGATGGCCCTTCGAAAACTTGACTGCAAGATCATCCTCACCGGCGGGAACCACGATTCCCCGGCAATGCTGGATGCACCAAAAGAACTGCTTCGGGAGCTGGATATGCACGTAATTGGCGGGCTTCCTGAAAACCTGGAAGAAGTGATCATCCCTGTTCAGAATAAAAAAGGGAAGACGGAGATACTAATCGCCGCACTACCCTACCTTCGGGATGCCGACCTGCGCGGAGCCAGCGAAGGCATTACCTATGACGACAGAATTGAAGCGATCCGCCAGGGGATTCAAAACACCTTTGAGAGTGCCGGCGATATTTGTAAAAGAGAATATCCCGGAATTCCAGCCCTGGCAATGGGCCATTTGTATACCGCCGGCATTGAACCCTCGGAAAGCGAAAGGGATATCCAGATAGGAAACCAGGCCGCTTTTGAGGCTTCAAGATTCGGAGAATTCTTCAATTATATCGCCCTGGGCCATATTCACAAGCCTCAGCGGGTAAATGCAGCGGTTCCTGCATTTTACAGCGGCTCCCCTATTCCGTTATCCTTCAGTGAACGCAGTGACGAAAAACGAGTCTTGATCCTGGATACCGAAAAAGGCTGGGATCCCGAAAGTGTTGCTATTCCTCCTTTCCGAAGACTGTTGAAAGTAACCGGGAGTATTGGGCAATTGAAACACAAGCTGGAATTCCTGGAAGACGAAGGTCACCTGGATTCGCTAATCGAGGTTGAGCTTATTGAAGACCAGTATGACGCCCATAAGATCTATCAGCTGGACGAACTGGTCACCAATTTCCATAAGCCGGGATACGAGATCGTTAAACACAGGGCCAGTTTTAAGCAAAAACTAAGCGGGGCCTCTGAACTCTATGATGAACAACAGCAACTGGAAGATCTTAAACCGAAGGATGTCTTTACCGAACTTATTGCGGGGCACGAATATGACGAGGAGACCAAAAAAGAGATTATGAGTGCTTTCGATGAGATCCTGGAAGAAGTACAACATCAGCAAAATGCAGGTTAGGTTATGAAGATACTTAAGATAGAATTCAAGAATATCAATTCCCTGCGAGGGAAACACGAAATTGATTTCACCTCCGGGCCCTTCAGGGCCAGCTCCCTGTTCGCTATCACCGGTCCGACCGGAAGCGGAAAAAGTACCATCCTGGATGTGATCTCCCTGGCGTTATTTAATAAAATCCCTAGGCTTAGTAAAGTATCTAAAAATGAAATTGAGCAAACTGGTGCAATCCTAACTAGAAATCAAAAAGAAGCTTATGCCAAGGTCACTTATTTAACACCTTCTGGGAAATTCTCTTCAGTTTGGAGTATATCAACAAACCGAAACGGGAACCTTAGGGATCACGAGATGGATATTTTCAATGCGGATACAGGCGATTTGATAGAATCAAAAAAATCTGAAGTTCCCGGGAAGAATGAGAAACTCATAGGTCTTAATTATAATCAGTTCATAAAATCTGTAGTATTGGCTCAAGGTGAATTTGCTCAGTTTTTAAAAGCCTCAAAAGGTGAGAGGGGAGAACTGCTTGAAAAAATAACAGGAACCGGCATTTATAGACAATTAGGCAGCAAAGTGTATGAAAAAAATAAACTAGTAAATCAAGACATACAGAGAGAGCAGCAGGAATGTGAGATCATCGAAAAACAGCTTCTAAGCGAAGAAGAGCTGAAACAAACCAAAACCGATCTGAAAGAAAAGGAAACTTCAGAAAAGCTACTGGAAAAGGAAAAAGAAAGCCTTTCTAAAAGTCTTGAGCTGAAAAAAAATATCAAGGTCCAGTCAGCAAAGATCCACGAGCTGGAAGAAGAAAGCTCAAAGGCTGAAAAACTCCTGAAGGAATTTGAGGATGAGAACGGGGAAGCCTTAAAACAACACGAAAAAGTTCAGCCGTTTTCTGATGAGCTTCGCAAACACCAGCAGTTAATAGAGACCAGAGATGAGCTTATTAAGGAACTTGAAACGGCAGGAAAGAACAGGGAGCAGAATTCAAAACAGCAGCAGGAACTAATAGAAAAAGTTTCGGGTTTTATCCGAAAGGATATACATTCAGAAAACCTTGAAAATGAACTGCAACAGTTTGTAAACAAGGTGACTTCCCTGCAGGAGCAGCGAAAAGAGAAGGGCAATGAATATGCCCAAATCCGCACGCAGTTAAAAGCGGAATTAAGGGACAGCAATTTTCAACTGAATGAACACAACCTTGAAGCAGGAATAGCTGAACTGAAACAGCTTTCGACAGCCTCCTGGGAAAGGTTTGAAGATTTAAGCAATAAGCTCTCCCATTTCGAACTTGAAAACGCGACCGAGGAAAAGCAAAAGCTTCAGAAAAAACTAAGCCTGGCAAGAGAGGCCCTGCAGGAATCAGAAAAGCTGAACACACTTTCTGAGGAGCTGGATAAGAGAACACAGGAAGAGGCTGAAATTCGCAAAAAATCAGAAAGTCTTCCGGAGCTGATAGAAAAAACAGGAAATAAACTAAGCCATTCAAAAAAGGATCTCGACAACCTGGAGCTTAAAAAGCAAAACCAGATGCTAAGGGCCAGCCTGGAAGAACATCGTATGAATCTTAAAGATGGGGAAGCCTGTCCGCTTTGCGGATCGATTCACCATCCGTTTGCCGAAGACCTTCCGGAAAAAGATGATTCCCTTGAAAACCAGATCAAGAAGAAACAAAAAGAATACGAACTGCTCAATGAGCAGTATACAAGCGCCAAGACAAACCTGAAACATCAGCAGGATCGCCTGGAAGAGCTAAAAAAGGCAACTTCAGAGCTAAAGAATAAAGAGACCACAGGCAGAAAAGCTTTCAATGAAAAGTACGGTAAGCTCTATGAAACAGGAGAAACCCCGGACTGGAGATCACTTTGTTCCCGCTGGGAACAGGAGGTTACAGGGCTGGAAACTTTTGAAAAACAAAAAAACAGCCTGAAGGCCTTGAATTCCGGAATCCCTTTAATGGAGAAGCTTTTCGGGCTAATGCAAGAGGGGAAAAAAATAAGTGAGCAACTCTCCTCTGTTTACAAAGGACAGGGTATTCACCAGGACAGCAGGATGCTTCAGAATTCCTGGAACCGCCTTACCACTGAAGCAAAAACCATTTCAGAACGGGAAAAAGAACTTCAGGATAAGACCAAGAGCAGGAAAGAAGAAATCAGCAAACTTGAAGCAGAAACATTACCGAAGATCAGGGAACAGGGCTTTGAAGATTTGAAGGCGGCTTCGGCAGCATTAATGCCCGATGCCAGGTACAATACGCTTCGTACTCAACGTGAAACATTCCGCAGACAGATAGAAAACCACCAGGCTTCCATAAAGCTGCTGTCTTCACAATTAGGGGAGCTTAAAAAACAGGATTCCGAAAAAACCAAAGAGGAAGTGGAGGAATTACTGGATGCAAAACTTAAGGAATTCAATAGTATAAAATCTGCGTGCGAGGAGCTTCGCCGCAAGCTGAACAACCACAATGAAAACCTGCAGCGCCTGGAAAATATCCGGCTTGGAATTGCCGCAAAGGAGAAACAAACCCGGCGCTGGAGACTGCTGAATGAGCTGATAGGAGATTCGCAGGGTAAGAAGTTCAATGAATTTGCGCAGGACCTCACCCTTGGGCAATTGCTCATCCTTGCGAATAAGAGATTGCAGAGCCTCAGTGACCGTTATAAGATCGATAAGCCTGCAGAGGATGAAGATGACGGGCTTGTGGCTATAGATGAACATATGGGCGGCCAGAGAAGATCTGTAAAAACACTATCGGGAGGAGAGACCTTTATTCTAAGCCTTTCGATGGCTTTAGCATTGTCTGACCTGGCTTCCAAAAATGTGGAGATCAACAGTCTCTTTATTGACGAAGGTTTTGGTACGCTGGATCCCGAAACCCTGGACCAGACACTGGACACCCTGGAAAAACTACAGGCAGAATCCTCAAAAATGATAGGCATCATCAGCCACGTGGACTCTCTGAAGGAGCGCATTGCAACACAAATTCGATTGCAGCGCAACGGACAGGGTTACAGTCAGTTGGAAGTTAAAGGATAAAAAAAGGAGGCACTTGCCTCCTTTTTTGGTTTTATTCTTTCTCAATTCTGCTGAAATCGAGATCCTGGAAATCGAAACTGAAATCGGTTAGCGGTGAGACCGGCTCCATCCTGAAGCCTTTGGCCCTTCCCTCTTTATCAAGGCTAAAAATGGTAAAGGCATCGGCTTTAAGGGTGCGGTCATTCCATTTCACCACGAAGGTGATTCCTTTATAAAAGCTCATTTCTCCTTTAAAATCGGCGATATTTTCCGATTCAAAGTAAAGTTTGCCTTCCTTTTTAGTGATATTCACTTTTCCAAACCAAGGATCATTATAAACCCCTGTATAATTGTCAAGGTTAATCTTTTCGGTTTTCGTGGATTTTTGAGCTTTTTCAATATTTTCCCAAACCGCTGCTACCACAGAATCGGCTTTCTTTTCCCTTTTCAGCCTGGCATCATTATATTGGGTAATTCGGTCTTCGCCTTCAATACCAAAATAGGAATCTTTAATGGAGTTGGTGATGGATCTGAACGCTGAACCAGATTGCTGATTGGTAAGCACAATGATCCCAAGGTCCATTTCGGGGATCATTGTCACCTGGCTTACAATTCCAAGCAGACCACCGGTATGAGTAACCTGAAGATGTCCCTTCACATCGCTTAAAAACCAGCCCAGCCCGTATGCCGTAAAATGAGTATTATATGGACTTCTGCCCGCTCTTACAATGGTCTGCGGAGTCCACATCTCTTCATGTACCTTTTCGCTGAACAATTCCCTTTCAAGGTCTTCTCCATACTTCCCGTGATTAAGCTGGGCCTGTACCCATTTGCTCATATCTTCTACCGAAGAATAGATCCCGGCAGCAGCATTAGCCACTTTGGTAAAGCTCAGGCCCACTGGGATAAGTTCCCCGTCTACCGGCGCGTGACCATCAATTACATTTGAATAATCCTCTATCCTGTGCCAGGACATAGCCGTTCGCTCCATATTGAGCGGCTTCAGGAAGTTTTCTTTTATAAAGGTTTCATACTCCTGCCCGGAAACCCTTTCCACGACTTCGCCTGCAACAATATACAGCAGGTTATCATAATCGTATTTCGATCTGAAGGAAGACACAGGCTTCAAAAAACGCAAATTATGAATAACCTCATCCTTCTTCAGCACATTCGATGCCGGGAAAACCATCATATCTCCGGCACCAAGGCCAAGTCCGCTTCGGTGAGTAAGCAGGTCCCTAACCGTGAATTCACGGGTCACATAGGCATCATACAATTTGAATTCCGGAATAATATCGGTAACCGGGGTATCCCATTCCAGTTTTCCCTGGTCTATAAGCACCCCAAGGGCTGCACTGGTAAAGGCTTTGGTGTTGGAGGCCACTCCAAACAGCGTATGTTCATTCACTTTCCCTCCTTTTTCAAGAGAACGGGTACCGTAACCTTTTTTGTGCACCACCTTATTATCCTTGAGCACCGCAACTGCGATACCGGGAACATTAAAGGTTTTCATTGTCTTTTCGACCAGACTGTCTATCTGGCTTTCGCTAAGCCCCTGTTGAGCCGAAATAAACTGACTAAAGCTAAATAGCAAAATGCTCAACATAAGTGAGCGCAAATAGATTTTCTTCATAATTAAGATTGATAAAGGGCTCTAAAGTTATTAAAACTTTTCAATCTTAAAGGAGGTGAAAAACTAAGCTTTTACAAGGTTCAATTTAATTAATCGGTAACACGTAATAATAGATAGAAAGAAAGTGACAGAATGTTCCGAAAAGCACAAACATATGGAAGATCGCGTGATTGAATTTTATCCTATCAAGGCTGAACAATATAGCACCGATGGTATAGGAGATACCGCCTACAAAAAGCCAGGTCAGTCCCGCTGTAGGCAGATTCTCTGCAAGTGGTTTTATTGCAAGAATCACGATCCATCCCATTACGACATACATTAATGTTGAGATCCTTTGGTATCTTCCCGTATAGAATAATTTTAAAATAATCCCTGCCAGGGCCATTGCCCACACCACTCCGAACATCAGCCAACCAATTTCCCCGTTAAGGGTCACCAGAGCAAAAGGAGTATAAGTTCCGGCGATCAACACATAAATAGAAGCGTGATCCAGAATATTCAGGCTGTATCTCAGCTTATGGGTTTTCGCGCTGTGATAAAAGGTAGAGGCTGCGTATAAAAGAATCATACTGGCTCCAAAAATACTGAAGCTTACCATTGGAAGGATCTCTCCCAGTTCGTTTGCCCGCATCACCAGGAGTACCAACCCGATAATGCTGAGCACAAATCCAAACCCGTGAGAAAGCACGTTAAATCTTTCTTCTTCGGGAGGATAGAAATGATTGGGTAATTTTGTTTCCATATCGCATTTTTTTTTTGAGGTAAAGGAATTCCGGGAGATGAGTGCCTATTAAATTTACGAAAAAATCAAAAAATTTTAAAGACATTATTCCTCAAAAATACATACGAATACACATAAAAAACCCTGCCAAAGTTTCAACCAGGGCAGGGTTCAAAAACAAACGGAAGGAATTTACACTTTCTCTTCCAGGGATTTCCCTTTGGTCTCAGGAAAATATTTTAATACGAAAATCAGTTGCAGCACCATAGCAAAGGCAAAGAAACCGAATGCATAGGTCCCTCCATTGGTCAAGCTTGTTACCACCGGGAAGATCCAGGTTAAAATTGCAGCCCAGGCCCAGTGTACAAAAGTACCGAAAGACTGGCCGGAGGCTCTAACCTTGTTCGGGAAAACCTCTGAGATAAACACCCAGATCACGGCTCCCTGCGAAAAGGCGAAACTCGCTATAAAGACCAATATCGGAACAATTAAAAATGTAGAACCAACAGCTGAACTGTTTAGGAGATACGCGGTAGTCACCAAACTTAAGATCATCCCTATGGTTCCCAATAACATCAGCTTTTTACGCCCAACCTTATCGATATAATTCATCGCGAGGATGGTAAACAACATATTCACGAATCCTACCGAGGCAGCCTGTAAAAAGGCAGAATCTTCAGCAATACCGGACATTTCGAATATCCGGGGAGCATAATACATAATCGCATTGATCCCTGAACACTGATTGAATGTTGCCATCAGGAAGACCAGAATGATAGGTCGCAGATACTTTCGTTTAAATAGTCCTTCTTTATTGTTATTATCTTCCTCCAGCGACCTTCTGATATTTGCAAGGGTCTCTTTTGGAGAACTGTCCCCGATCTGGCGAAGCACCTCCTGTCCTTCTTCAAATCTCTTTTGCAGGATGAGCCATCTTGGGCTCCTTGGTATCTTAAAGATCAGCAGGAAGAATAAAAAAGCAGGAACAGCTTCTACTCCCAACATCCACCGCCAGGCGTCTGTTGGGATGTAGAGCTTTAGAAAATAATTGGAAAGGAAGGCCAGTAAAATTCCGAATACGATACTGAACTGGAACAGGCCTACCAATCTCCCCCTGTAATTTGAAGGAGATATTTCTGAAATGTACATAGGGGCGATCACTGAGGAGGCTCCTACTCCCAGGCCACCGAGAAAACGGTAAAACAGGAACAGTTCCCAGCTTTCGGTGTAGGCACAGCCGAGCGCCGAAAGTCCGAAAAATACTCCTATAACCAGCAAGGATTTCTTCCTACCCCATTTTTGTGCGGGCATAAAAGCCAGCAATGCACCTACAATAGTTCCTATTAATGCAATGGAATTTGTAAATCCGTGAGAGAAGGAGTCCAGGTCAAAATAAACCTTTAACCCCTGTTCGGCTCCCGAAATCACTGCGGTATCAAAACCAAATAAAAGCCCGCCTAAACTGGAGACTATAGCTCCGGTTAGTAACTTCTTTTTTAAAACCATTAAAATCTTAGATTGTGCAGACTACCAGCCTGTTATTGATCGTCTTCGTCTTTATCTTCTTCGTGGTCCTCTTTGTCTTCCTTATCTTCGGCTTTTACTACGCCAACCATACTATCGGCTGTACCATAGTACAGGTACCAGGCATCGTTGAAATGCACAAGGCCTTCAATAAAAGTAGTCCCGTCTTTGTACTGCCCCGATTTCTCAAAATCCAATTCCGGCTTAATGAATGGTTTATCGGCACGATCAAGGATCTTCCAGGGCTCATTGGCATCATATAAAGCCTGTCCTCCTGTATATATTCTATTTCCGAGTTCTTCCACACCAATGTTCTTTGAATTACCGGCATTGTAAAGTACTACGATCCCGTCTTCGGTAAGAATTGGCGGTGGTCCTGCTTCTACTAACCAGGAATCAAAATAGCCCGGACGCGGACTGAGCACCGGAGAGATATTTCCTTCATAATCTTCTACCGGCTCCCAGTTCACAAGGTCTGTTGAGCTTGCCAGCCAGATATGAGGCACTCCAAAATACATCCAGTACTTCCCGTTAATCTTGGTAGCAACCAGCTTCCCGTCTTCATTAAGTTTGCTTACAATAGCTCCGGATTTGGTACTCATATCATTGTACTTCCCGTCTTTGTAATCTTCGAAAGCCGGGCCGTGCTTCTCCCAGTTCTTCAGGTCATCTGAAGTTGCAACAGCCAAACGGGGAGTGTCCCTGTTCCACTGTGTGTAAGTCAATATATACTTCCCGTCTTCGGTCTCTACAATTCTTGGGTCTTCAGTTCCCCCGGTCCATTCATATTTTTTCTGATCGTCATTATCAGGATAAAAAACCGGCTTTTCTTTTCGGATGTAGGTTACACCATCTTCCGAAGTTGCCAGTCCCAGTCTTGAGGTATGGGTTCCTATACCATCTTCTCCCACTCTTTCTTCAGCTCTGTAAAACACATTTATCTTTCCGTCTTTAACAATGGCTGCAGGGTTAAAAGTTGCCATAGATTCCCAGTTCACTACTTTTCCTGTCATAGGATCGTTGAAAGTAGAAAGGGTGTCTTTTGAAATAATTGGTTTGCCCTGGGTGAATCGCTGGAACGGCCCCAGCATCCATTCTTTTTCTTTGGTTTCCTGCCCTACCATTTGAATGCCGCTAATACAAAACACATACAGTAAGGCTACACTTAATAAGCTAAATCTTTTCATATTTCTATATTTTTTCATTTTTCCGGCTACCCGAAGGCAGCCGGATTTATTGATTTTTTAGTATCCTGGATTCTGAGATATTTGTCCTCCAGACTTATCGATCTCCCCTTGTGGAATTGGGTACAGGTAATTGAAGTCCTGGAAGTTCTTCCCAAGATCGGTAAGCACTTCGTCTGCAATCTCCCATCTCTTAAGGTCCATAAATCTTTGGGATTCGAATCCTAATTCCACTCTTCTTTCGTGCATAAGTGCTGCCAGAGCCTCGGCCTGAGATAAGCCTTGCCCTGAATAAGGCGGTAAAGCACCGGCCGGAGTCTCACTTCCGTCTACAGTCTGAGTATTTCTGGCTCTTTCACGAATCTCATCTACAATGGCAAGCCCTTCTTCCACCTGCCCAAGCTGAATTAACGCTTCGGCTTTCCATAGCAATACGTCGGCATATCTTATGTAGATCTTGTTCCCGGGAGAATCTGCATTCCCTTTGAAAGCTCCATCGGTAGAACCTAACAGCTTATGTACCTCCTGAGCTTCCACATCTACGGTATATCCCAGACGCGGATCGTTCTCTTCAAATGCCGCCACAAAATCTTCGGAAGGAGCAACAAAACCCCATCCCATTAGAGCAGCAAGCCCGTTACCTTTACTTGGGTTCACACCCTGCTTATGGTCATAGGCAAAGATCACTTCATCTTCGCTGAATTCTTTGGTTACATCAAAAGAATCGAAATAATTATCATTCAGGGAATAGAAGCCCCAGGACTGAAGCTCATCAATATGAGAGATCACACTGTTCCATTCACCCTGATATAAAGCTACTTTTGCCTGCATAGCTTTGGCAGCTCCAATAGAAACCCTCCACGGCTCTGAAGCGCTTGAGTATTTTTGCTCCGGCAGCATAGAAACCGCCATTCCAAGGTCTGATTTTATAAATTCTACCACTTCGGCCTTTGGAGTTCTGGTAGTCACCTCGTAGGCTTCAGAAAAATTCTCCAGAGGCTCGGTCAACAATGGTACATCACCAAAGTTGTTCACCAGGTCGAAATAATAAAATGCTCTAAGGAAATAAGCTTCTCCAAGAAGCCGGTCTCTTGTAGCCGCATCCATATCTATATTTGCGATCACCTCATCCTGTTCAAGGATATTTATCGCCTGGTTTGCCCTGGCAATACCTTCGTAATCGTAACTCCACTGGCCATTAAAGGCCCCGTTCATAGAGGTGAAGTTAAAAGCCGCGATCTGATCCATCCAGGCCTGGTCTCCGTCAGGATTCCATTTCTTTTCCATATCTCCGGAAGCGATATCCTGAAGAATGAAATCGTTTCTCAAAACAGTAGCATCATCCCAGTTCCACTCCCCAATAATATTCAGGGTACTGGAAAGGGTTTGATAGGTTGAGTTTACACTGGAAGTAACCGAAGATGCGGTTGGTTCTGCATTTATTTGCTCTTGTGTGATAAGCCCTATCGGCTCTTTCTCCAGGTAGGAGTCACAGCCGCTGATCAAAACGGCTGAAGCAATTATTAATATTTTAGGAATATGTCTCATTATATTCAATTTTTTGTTTCTGATTAATTCGATTTAGAAGCGTGCATTTACACCGAACAATACGGTTAAAGACTGCGGATATGTTCCCATATCGATCAGGTCTGTAGATTCTGGATCAAGACCTGAGTAATCTGTAAATGTAAGCAGGTTCTGTCCCGAAACGTAGAATCTGATATTTCCGAGACCTGATAACTTATCGGCATCAAGGCTATACCCTAATTCCACATTCTTAAGGCGCAGGTAAGAGGCATCTTCCACAAAGATATCAGATACTTTACTGCTTCCGTTATCGCTAAAGCTCACTCTTGGGATGGTGTTGGTAGAGCCTTCTCCGTCCCACGCATCCAGTACTCTGTCTGAATAATTGAACGGACGCGTGTCATAATCAATGATCTTTTTAAGGTCGTTATACCTGTCTACATCTTCTACTCCCTGAAATAACATGCTAAAATCAAAAGCCTTGTAATTCAGGTTAAGGTTCATCCCGTAGGTTAACTTAGGATTAGGGTCTCCTATGAAATCACGGTCGTTATCGTTAATGATCCCATTCCCGTCAAGATCCTTAAACTTGATATCTCCCGGTTGTTGTGGTGGGTTAGCAGTTCCAGATAAATGTTGATCAACTTCAGCCTGGTTCTGATAGATCCCTTCCTGAACAAATCCGTAATATGCATTTAGCGGATGCCCGGCCTGAGTTCTTGTCACCCTTCCGTTAATATACGGCAGGTTTGAGTGTAAAGACTGTACCTCGTTCTTAAGGGTTGCCATATTTGCACTGATCTCGAACTTAAGAGGATTGTCAAAATTCCTGTAAGAAAGAGCGAATTCAAACCCACTGTTCTCCACTTCTCCCGCATTAAGGTAAGTTGGTGATACATCACCTACAAACTGAGGCAGGGAAATTGGTAACAGAATATCTGAAGTATTCTTCTTGAAGTAGTCTGCACTACCATAAATTCTGTTCTTTAGCAGTCCGAAATCGATACCCACGTTGGTTTGCGTGGTGGTCTCCCACTTAAGGTCAGGATTTCCATACCTGCTTATCAGGTACCTGTCGGCATCCCTTCTGTAAAGTGTAAGGTAAGCATAGTTTGGGATTTCCTGGTTACCCAGTTGCCCCCAGCTTCCTCTAAGCTTCAATTCTGAAAGCCAGTCGGTATCCTGCATAAACTCTTCTTCGGTGATCATCCACCCTGCAGAAAGCGACGGGAAATACCCCCATTTATTCTCTTCAGCAAAACGGGAAGAAGCATCTGCCCTTAGATTGGCCGTTAACATATACCTGTCGTCATACACATAAGTTGCTGAAGCGAAATATGAGAACAATGCCCATTCTTCAGCAAGACCACCATTCCAAAGATCACGGTCTGTACCTCCAAAATCAATATATCTGAAATTAGGGTCTGTAAAGTCATATCTTAACCTTGAAGCGCTTAGGTTAGCAGATTCATTCATAATAAATTCTGTACCTAAAAGAGCACTTATCGAATGCTGGTCAAATTCCTTATCAAAATGAAGGCTGTTGTTCCAGGTGATGGTAAAGTCCTGACCCCTTGCTTCAGATAATGAACTTGGACGATTTTGTCTTCCAAGCCCCTGGTCTATAGCCGCCCCGTTTCCGTCGTCATCTCCAAAGTTTCTGTTGAAGGCTTTGGAATGGAAAAAGTTAAGGTCTGCACCAAAGTTGGTCTTAAATCTTAGCGACTTGTCCTTCAGGACATCATATTCGGCAAAAACATTTCCGAAGGTCTTGAAAGTAGATGTTTTATCATCGGTAAAGTAAGCCAAAGCTATAGGGTTCTGGCTGTATTCATATTTACTGCTCTCATAACTGTCTGGTCCCTTGTAAAAAGGAAGGTCGGTAAAAGGATCTTCTTCAGAGTAAGTAGGGTCTGAAGGATCCTTGAATACCGGAATATTCGGTGGTCTTAAAAACGCGTGCCTGATGATCCCCGGGGCATCTCCCTTAGAGGAGATCCTGTCCTGAGTATTATAAGACACCTGTACGTTAGCTCCAACCTTTATACGGTCCAGCACCTGAGAACTGATATTAGTACGTAAATTCAATTTTCTGAATTTATCGTTCCCGTAAACTACTGTACCGTCCTGGCTGAAGTAACCTCCGGAGATCATGTAATTGGTTTTTTCATTTCCTCCTGAAGCCGAAACATTTACATTATGTGTTCTCCCCAGTTCGAAAAGTTCGTCAAGGTAATCTACATCACCAAAGTCTGAACGGCCAATGTCCTCGGTATAAGGATTGGTGCCGTCATAACCTGCATTATTCCAGGCCTGCTCAACGGTTTGCATATACTGGTCGGTATTAAGCATAGTAGGCAGGTTGATTACTTTCTGGATACCTCCGTAATAATCTACTTTAAACTGGCCGCCTTGCTTACCTTCCTTGGTCTTAATAACAATAACCCCACCGGCAGCTCTGGAACCATAAATGGAAGCCGCTGCGGCATCTTTAAGAACCGTCATCGACTGGATGTCTGTAGGATTAAGGAAAGATATCTCTCGGCTGGGAATCCCGTCAATAATATATAGCGGGTTGTTGTTCCCAATGGTTCCGTTACCCCTTATTCTTACTTCTATCTCATCTCCGGGAGCTCCGGTACTTTGGGTGATGTTCACCCCGGCCACCTGCCCCTGCAGGGCCTGTGTTACTTCTGAAACCCTTCTGGATTCCAGTTTACCAACATCTACAGAAGAAATAGCTCCGGTAATGGTAGACTCTTTCTGGGATTTATATCCTACCACCACAAGTTCATCAAGTTCTGCTATATCTTCCTTCAGGGTTACATCTATACTATTACGTCCGTTAACCGCTACTTCAAAGGTCTGGTATCCCACATAGGAATAAACCAAAACCGCATCACTGCCGGAAACTTCAATAGAATATTCCCCGTTAAAATCTGAAACGGTACCATTAGAGGTGCCTTTCTCCACAACCGAAACCCCGGGTAAAGCACCACTGGCGTCGGTAATCACCCCTGTAACCGTTTGCGCATAAACTGCGCCTCCCGTACATACAGCCCATATCATCAACAGGCTGAAAATCATATTTTTTTTCATCATAATAAACCTTTCAAAAGATTAGTAATAAAGTTGATTTTTGTCATGCTATTTATCGATTAAAAATTCTTATTAAACATTTTATTAGGTTTTCAGGTTAAACACTTCATAATTCCGTATTGCGCTGAAAATTCTTATCATTCTTCTTATTGCCCGTAATCGGGATCCATTTCCGGATCGCGAAGGCCGGCAAACTCATTAGCCATCAACACAAAAACGTTCCAACTCAGGCCTCTTGTAGAATCCCACCACTCGTCATAATCATTCCATTTGGTAGGAATAAATTCTTTGCTATAGGGCCAGTTCGGGTTGAGATGAATCTCTGCCCATAACCGATTCTTCATTCGTTTTTCGGCTTTTTCCCAACCGTGTTTAAGACCGGTAACATATGCGGTGTATTCGGCACGCAACCAGCTACCACCATTATAGTAATATCCGTCCCGGGCGTGGTTCCCGTAGTTATTTTCACCAAACTCCCCGAAAGGCTGATACTCGGCATCCATATAGGTATACCCATCATCTGTTAGCCTGATGCAAATAGGCGCTGTAGTTCCAATTTCGGGATAAGGAGCATTTTGGGTTTTGTTCAGGGCCGGGATTTGATCAAGGTGGTTTTGCACCATTTCGTCAGTCAGCATAGGTTCATCAAAAACCCAAAGGGACAGAAATTCAGGTATAAGATCGGTAAAACTTATCAGATCTGGATAGTCCTTATCAAATAATAAATGCTTTCGCTCCTCATCATAAAAATTCAGATATTCCTTTTCAGCCTTTGCAATATAACCTTCATCTATCGCTACTCCCAAAGCTTTAATGGTCTTCAGGGCAACAGCGAACATCCCCTGGTTGGCAGCCATTCTTTGCGTTTTCGGGTTGTAATCCATCACATCTATCTGGCTCATAGAAAAGTGAGAAGCACATATCCCATCACGATTTTCATCAAATTCATTGAGAATATAGTCAGCCGCAAGCTCAATCTTTTCCTGAGGCAGTTCTGCACCGAAACGTCTTTTATTCAACAATCCCCAAACAAGCCACTCTATAGTCGCCTCATTGTCCTTAGCTTCTATCGAGCCCATATAAGGAGTGATGATAGTGCCTATGGCGCCGCGAGGGGTCTGGGTTTTAGCCCATTGATCCCAAATAGAAAGATTGAGCTCCTTATTATGGGTTGAAATCACCGACCAAAATGAATCTCTGTTGTACATATCTGGCGAGTAATTCATATTAGGGACATTAAAAGGCGTAAAATCTTCAACCGAAGTAATCCAGGTCATCATCTGAAAATTTGCATAAAGCATCTTTTCAACTTCAGAGCCTTTAAAGCCCATTCCTTCAGCAAGCCTTGTCTTTGTTGATATTTTAAATTGTTTCTGATCTTTCCAGGGCTCCGAAAAAATATAGGTCACCTTTTCCACAGGCTCTCCTAAATTCAGCTTATTATAGGATTTTTCAAACGGTTGATTTTCGGCTATTTCAAGATCCTTTAGCTTTAATGTAACCTGTTGCGGATTATTTACACCTACGAACATCATAATACTGTCCTTCTCGATGTATGGAACAAGAACACTTCCTTTAAACCGGGTCCATTCCTCAGTATTTACAGGGAAATTATCAATATATTTGATCCCGTGTTCCAGTTCTTTGGTTCTTTTACCGTTTTTCACCCTGTATAATTTCAGGGAAACGGGAGCATTAGCTTTAGCGAGGAATGAAACAGTATACACCTTCTGGTCCCTCATAGGTGTCATTAGTTCAATCCCCGCTTTGCTATTGTCTTTAAATTTAAGTTCAGTTATACTGTCCTTTCTCTCAACTTCAAGATTCCCCACTTTTGAGAAGGTTTCCGGCAGCTCAAGCTTTTCAGCCGAGCCCCTGTCAAGAACATCCACACCCCCGAAAGTATACTGTATATAATCTTTTCCCGAGCCCTGCTCCTTTTGAGTGGCTACGGAAAGAAGACGGGCATCAGGAAGCACCCTCATCCCGATCATCCCGCCGCCACGGCCGGAGAATCTTCTTCGGGTTGTCCTTGTGAAGTGATTTTTATAGCCTGGGTCTGTTAAAAACCCAACCACATTTCCTTCAGGGGTTATAAATCCTGCCGAAGGATATAGTTCATGAACCAGGCCACCGGGAAAATCCTCGTGCTCAAAGGTCACGTAACGCTCCGGACTTATTGCCGGAACATTTTTCTGAATAAGACTGTAATAAAGAGCAGGTATTGAAGGCTGAAAAAGTTTCACGGTCTTCTTTATAAGATTTGAACTTACCTGATGGTACCTAACCTCTACCGATAAATTTGAATCAAATTCATCCAGATAAATATCCTTTTGAAGACTTATTCCTGTCTCTGTCTTCTTATATGAAGAAGCACGAAAATCTCTAATCTCATCCTCAACACTTAGATCAAGATTGGAAAGTTTCAATGAAAATTCTCCATCCCCGGACAACAGCGGTTTCCCAGCCTCCAGCACCTTTACATAATAACCCGACTCCTCATCTCCGGCAACTTCTAAATCCAGTTCCTGGGAAAAACCTGTAAATGGAACCCCCAAGATTGTCAGGATCAATAAAAACTGTAAAGTTCGGTAATTGGATGTCATAGTTAATTAGTGTTAAATTTTTCCTAAGCTCTTCATCAAACAAACTTCAAAATTCAGCTGCTCACTATATCGTTTTAGTGATGACGGGCATTAACAGCAGCCCGATCAATAAAACGTTTTAGTAAATCGTTTTACTAGGTAGCGAATATATACATCATGTTTCTATTTACCAAACTATTATGGCAGATGAAAGGCTATTTCTATTGAATGATGATTAAAAAGGAGAATTTAAATTGAATTATTCTCAGAAATAAGGTGAGATGAATTTCGTTCTATCAATCTACCCTTCAAAACTTTCTGAAATTTAACAGATTCTTTAAAATCTGACTTGAGTAAATTTAAGGTTCCTTTAATAAGTTCATTGGCCAGTTCGCTTACCGGCTGGGAAATTACACTGATAGATGGAGAGTAAAGCTCAAACAGGTCCCGGTCGTCAAAGGTTAGCACCGAGACATCATCGGGAATTCTAAGGGACTCCTCTTTTAATACCTTAAGCCCGCTTATCGCAAGGCTGTTGGTCGCAAAGAGTAAAGAATCAATTTGCGGATTTCTCTTAAGAAATTCGCGTATCATCTCTTTTCCTTCCGCGGTTTTTACATCATCAAAAGGTATTAAAACAGAACGATCCTTTTGACCATTGGCAGCAACCACATGCTGATACCCCTGCAATCTTTCCTGAGTTGGCGAAATATCAGATTTAAGTCCCACAAAGCCTACATTCTGATATCCGCTGTCAAGCAGATATCGTGTTGCGCGCTTCGAACTGTCCAGGTTATCCAACACCACATAATTATGCTCAAGATCGTTATAGTACCTGTCAAACACCATTACCACCTGTTTCTTTTCGTTAACGAGTTTTTCCATCTCATCTCTGAATCCTTCAGGAGGAGTGATAATGAAAGCATCTACCTGCCGGTCCTTGAAAAGGCTGAGCAATTCCAGGGCACGTTCCTTTTTATTTTCTGTACTGCAGTAAATGATCTTATACCCGTTTTCAAATGCAATTTCCTCCATCTCTTTTGCAATGGCTGAAAAAAACGGGTCAGAAATATCTTCAGCCATAAAGACTATGGTCTTGGATTTTCCGGTTCGCAAGGTCTGGGCAGTTGAATTAGGTTTATAGCCTACTTCTTCAATATAGTCCTCTACCTTTTTTATGACCTCTTTACTGATTTTGTTCTCAGCTTTCTTATTGATGATAAAAGAGATGGTGGTGATAGAGATCCCTAACTCCTTCGAAATATCTTTGATCGATATTTTTTGCTTTTTTCTCATTTAGGTTCGGATTAAGGCCCTGCCTGTGGCAGCGCATTAAATTACAGAAGCAATAGTGTAGGGACCAGAAGTTTTATATGTAACTTACAGCAAACTTCCTTTAATAATTAACAAATGTATTAAAATCTTAAACATTTTAAACAAAGCCTTCTGCAAGTTATCACCAACAAGTCGTATTTCATCTTTTACAGAATTTAGCCAGTTCCATATTTTATTGATTTTCGTCCTGATTTAAGAAGCATTCCTATGGCTGTTCCTGCCTAAATTCCAGTGCCTTTACCAGGTAAATTATCTATATTACAACAATAGGTTCCCGGATACTTCCAATAATCCAAACTTGTCAGTAAATTCATTCAACCTGCCTGAAAACGATGGGTTGTCAATTTTTTTTCAGCTCTAAGCGTAAATTCCTCCCGGCCTCTGACATATATGGTTATTTTTCAGTATTTTAGATAGATTTAATTTTGATTAAAACCTCAACGCATGAAGAAGAGAGCAGATTTTTTTAAAAAGTCCCGGGCAGGCCTAGTATTATTCCTTTTCATTTTAGGATTCGCGGCACCCCTGGGAGCGACAGACCTTCACGGACTTTCTAATGGAGCCGAATACAATGAATATAAAGGAAAAGTAGTTAACAGCCGCACGGGAGACCCGGTGGCATCGGCCTATCTTGTGGTTGATAACACCAATCTTTCCAGTGTCACCAATTCTGATGGGGAATTTTCCCTGAAGGTTCCCGTGGATATGCTGGAAGCCACAGTTACCGTCTCTTATCTTGGCTACCAAAGCAAGAGTCTTCCTTTAAGCTATTTTAAAGAAAGCGGAACGCGTATAGAACTGGACGAATCGGTGCAGGAGTTGGATGAGGTTGCCCTCTTCACCTCCACCAATGCCTATTCCCTGGTAAAAAAGATGCTGAAAAAGCGGGGCGAGAACTATTTAAATGATCAAACGCTGATGACGGCATTTTACAGGGAAACCATTCAAAAAGGCCGACGGAACATCTCTTTATCTGAAGCCGTGGCCGAGGTCTACAAGCAACCTAACCGCTCGGCGAAAAAAGATGATGTGGCCCTGATCAAAGCCAGAAAAAGCACGGACTATAAACGCCTTGACACCGTGGCCCTGAAGTTGAGAGGAGGTCCGTATAACACCCTTTATATAGATGTGATGAAGTATCCGGAGTTTCTCTTTGATGAGAACAGCCTGGATAATTTCAAATTCAGCTTTAACAAGCCAACAAGGATCAACGATCAGTATTTATACGTGGTAGATTTTGAGGAGATCAACCGAAATCTGCCCTGGTATTATGGAAAACTTTTCATTGATGCCGAAAGCCTTACCCTGGTTAAAGCTACATACAGCCTGAATGTAGATAACAGGAAAGCCGCGGGCGATATTTTTGTGAGTAAAAAGCCTTCCGGCGTAAAAGTCTATCCCGTGGAGGTAAATTACCGGGTAGATTACCGCAAAGCCGACGGCAAATGGTATTACGGTTATGGCAATGCCCAGCTGGAATTCGTGGTGAACTGGAAGCGCAAGATCTTCAATTCCAGGTACAAGGTAAACAGTGAAATGGCTGTGACCGACTGGAAAAACACTTCGGAAGATAAGATCAAAAAGGACAAATCTTTCATCAAGCCGTCTGTGGTGATGGTAGATGATGTTTCAGGCTTTGCCGATGTAGACTTCTGGGGCAGTAATAATATTATAGAACCGGAAAAATCCATTCAGAACGCGATCGAAAAAATTCAGCGTAAACTGGAAAGAGAAGAAGATTAAAAAACAACCAGCCGATTAAAAAGAACCCGTCACGAAAAGGACGGGTTTTTTACGGATGCCAGAGCAAACTGCAGCAACAGGCAAATATTGTATAAAAATGTAATTATTCTGCGAATAGCCAGGTTAAGTTATCGAACAACCCTGCTAATGCAGTAAAACTGCCGGTTCGTGCAGTGAGCTACTTCAGTTTCAAAACATTAGAGGTAAAATATGCTTAACTTGCATACAAGGACTACAAAATTATGAAGGCACTTATTGTTGATGATGAAATTCTGGCCAGGAAAAGAATTTTAAACCTGTTGACGAGTGTAGATAAGATCACGGTTATTGAAGAATGCTCCAACGGCAAGACGGCTATAGAAAGGATCAATAAATTAAAACCGGATCTCCTGTTCCTGGACATCAACATGAAAGACATGAACGGGTTTGAAGTGCTTCAGAACGTGAACATCTCGCCCAAACCCATAGTGGTCTTCGTTACGGCGTACGACCATTATGCTCTGAAAGCCTTCGATTTTGAAGCCTTCGATTTTTTATTGAAACCCTATCGCGATGACCGATTTTACAGAACTATAGATAAGCTGCTGAAATTGTCGCAGCCGGAGATAGATCAAAACTTTGAAAAGAAGATGCAGGAATTCTTCAAACTGAACGCACAGAAGAATGAATCCCAAAACTCCTCTTTCAGGCTCCCGGTAAAACAGGGTCACCGTACCATTTTACTAGATCCTTCAGAGATCAAGTATATATGCGCATCGGGATATTACGCTGAAATATTTACCGAGGATAAGAAATACCTGTTAAGGGAATCTTTGAAAAACCTCATCAAATTACTGGATAAAAAAAAGTTCTGCAGGGTGCATCGCTCCGCGATAGTCAATATAGATTACATCAAGGAAATTGTGCATTCAGATTATTCAGAAATAGATGTGAGAATGAAGGACAATAAATTAATACGTGTTAGCAAATCGAATAAAAAAGATTTTCTGCACCAATTGGGTATGTAAGATGAACCTATTAAAATTTAAAAGAAAGTATATAGACGGCAGACTCATCCTTCTGTTAGCTGCCTTTTACACCCTTTATTACATAGTTTTTCTCCTCAAGTTAAGTTATATGAGGACCTACGAATATGAAGAGGTGCACTATTCCTTAATCTACCTTATTCTCCACGTTTATCTCATAGACTATATTATTGTAATAGCTTACATGTCCCTGATCGCGGTAAGCACCAAACGGCTCATAGTGAAAAAGGTGCCCTGGAAAAAGATCATTTTACTCCATCTTGTTCTTTCGCTGTTCATAGGGGTTATTATCCAGGCCACGGTTATGCTCTACAGCCTGCTTATAGGGGAAATGAGCTTTAGCGATATAGATATTGGAAAGAATATCACCCGCTATATGTATGTTTTGGATCTTAACTTCCTCATCTACTTCGCGATGATCTTTATAATTTACGTTTACTACTATATCCAGCAGGTTCGCGAAGCCGAAGAAAAAAGAGGTCTGCTGGAAGCCCAGTTGCTTAACACCAGAATGAAGATGCTTAAATCTCAGCTGCAGCCTCATTTTCTTTTTAACACCCTGAACAGTATTTCCAGCCTTATAGATCTTGACACTAAAATGGCCAGGGACACCATTGCCGACCTCAGCGATTTTTTGCGGGAGATCCTTTATCACGGTGACTCTAAGTTCATTAGCCTGGAGAAAGAATTAACGGTATTGGAATACTACCTGAATATTGTTAAGGTAAGGTTCTCTGATCATCTTATAATTGAAAAGCATATCGACAAGGACCTTATGAACGTCAGGATTCCTGCCTTAATTCTTCAACCCATAGTTGAAAACTCCATCAAACATGGTTATTCCTACGATCATACCGATCTCAGGATCGTGATTAGCGTCACTTCAGATAACAAACATATTATTCTGAAGGTCGAAAATGACGGAAAACCGATCTCCCAGGAACTGGAACACCTTATAGATAAAGGCGTAGGCATTTCAAATCTGAAAGAAAGACTTACCAACCTTTATCCCAATACCGATTGTTTTACAATGAGGAACAAACCTGACGGTACTGGCGTGGAGACCATCATCAGGCTTCCTAAAAAGAACTGATCCAGGCTTAAATTCACCTGAAAACAATCCCATTATCATTTCCAAATAGAGCTATTTATATCCTCCCTATGGACATCAGGTTCAGTTCGAGAAAGTTTCTGAATACAATCTTCACTCCTACTTAAATGAGTTAAGCCCAAAAGCAATACAGAGATTACCGCTGAAGTTATTCAGGATTAATATTAAGGAGTTTCTTTGGTTGTTTATTGGCGCTCTGCTACTCTTCCAGAAGACAAACTACTTTATATTAAATAAGAGCCTCTTTTAAACACCAAGATTGGTTTAACTATAGGTTTACAGATCATCCAGAAATGCTTCGTAAGGTCTATCCGGTAGTATATAAAGCCAGGGTTAAAATACAAGAACCCCGGTGAGAAAATGGATTCTCACCGGGGTTCTTCAGTTCAGGGTTTAAGCTCCTAGTTATTCGCTACAGCTATACCTTCAAGTCTCATAGGGTCTATTTTCACCCTTGCGGTCTTATTACCGTTCTCAAGTTTTATACGGTAAACAGCCCTGTCTATTCGGTCACTTTTACCGCTGGCCACATATTTATTGGATACCATAGTCCAGCCTTTGTGGCTATTATAAAGTTCGTTTCTCACGGCAAGAGGTAACATGATATTCTTAAGTTTTTGATTAGTACGAACCAATTCGCCGTCGTTATCAAAGTCAGCTTTAAGATGTCCCTTGCTGCTTAAAAAGGTAACCACATAACTGTCATACTCTTCCCCTGTCTGATCTATTACGCTTTGAATATCAAAGTTTTCTTTCATAAACTTAATGGGGTCTTTTGTGAACTCTCCTGCGTAGTCTTCTTCAACGTTGAAGGTCAATTCAGAAAGGTTGGTACTCAGTTTAACGGAACTTGGCACAATTACTTTTGCTTCTTCAAGTTGGGTGATCTCCTGGGCTTTTCCTGAAAAGGCCAGAAACACTAATAGTGCTGAAATGATTAAGGTTTTCATAATGTTAAGGATTAAAGGATTATACTTTCGTTTTTTGATTAATGCACTGATCTTTTTATCAATCAGATACCCGAATATACCCAGATAAACCCCTGTTCTGAAGGAAATGAAGTGAATGACTAAAATCTGGTAATCAAGCTGTTATTTAATGAAGTAGAATTTTGAAGCCATTCTCCAAAAATACCTAAACTTCACATTAACAAACAACTATCCTTACAAGTCTTCCAATTTAAGAAGAGGAATTTTCCAAACCTGACGAAGGTCATTTTTAATTGGAGGTGATATGTTCATTTTTGTCTCTAAGGCAATTTTAAGATGATAGATGAATCTGTTTTAATGGAGTTTGGTGCCCGGAAATCCTGGTACCCTAAAGGGGAACTGATCTTCGGTGAGGGAGAATTGGCCAAATGCTACTTTCAGATCATCAGCGGGGAGGTAAAAATGAACAATTACAATTACGACGGCAAAGAGTTTGTTCAGGGAATTTTTTACAAGGGTCAGAGTTTTGGTGAACCTCCTCTTTTTGGAGACCTGAAATATCCAGCCAATGCAGAGGCGATTACCGAGGTTGAACTCTATAAACTTGCAAAGCCCCACTTCTTTCAATTACTTGAAGCAAATCCTGAAATCCATCTTGAACTCACCAAAACCCTTGCAAGCCGACTTTTTTACAAGGCTATAATCGCCTCAGAGCTTTCCACCCAGGAACCTGAGCATCGTATTCTGAGATTACTGGATTATCTAAAAAAATATGTTCATCAGTTAAAGGAACCATTCTCATTTAAAGTAGACCTTACCCGGCAACAAATTGCAGATCTCACCGGATTACGGGTAGAGACAGTTATCAGGGCAACAAAATCCCTTGAAAAGAAAAATGAGGTGCTGATCTCTAAGCGAAAGATCTACCGCTAAGATTTCGGATAAAAATACCTGAAAGACTAACCGGAAATAAAGCGCTGAAGAGGAAAATGTATAAATGAAAATTCTCCAACATTGGTAATCCCAGCCAGACGGACAGCCCTCTATAGAAGAGTAATGCCTCAGAGCCTATAAAAGCCAGCAGGTATAGCCTCATTAAAAGCGGAGATAAAGCAATCAACCTCCAGAAATGCAAAAATACCAATAAGGCAAGTGAAATCACTCCTAGAAAGGTCCAGTGCAAATAACCTATAATAAAATCGTGTGTTTTATAGGCCAGTTCTGCAAAATATGGAATTGCTGAAAGCAGCTGCATAAGTATCTTCAGCATCAGAAAAATTCCCGCAATTCTAAGCAGCTTAAAACCAAAATCCCCCGAAAGGCTTTTCAGTTGCTCCAAAGTAGGCCTGATCATATCAAAAAACCAGTAAAAGGCCGCTACCTGCACAACAGCTCCTGCACCTGCAAGTAAATAGATTACTACAGACGGCTTCAGCCACAGGCAAGAAAGAAAAAAGCTCAGGATGATACCCAGGTTCACTGAAAGAAAAAATCGTTTAAAATGAGAAGGCTTTAAATTAAGGTTATTAGACTCCAGGTAGTATAGCAGGAATCCACATAATGCCATTATAAACCAGCCATTGTACTGAAAATGTAGATAGAAGTAGATGGACAGTTTATACCAAATAGAAGTTTTCCCCAGAGTGGTCATAATGGCGCCAAGGGCCCAGGGACCAATGCTCGAAATCACCATGTAGTATAAAGAAGCTTTTATACACTTCCAGGAGGCAGTATTTTTAAATCTTTCAGGAATATATTTAATAAAAAACCACGCATAGAAATAGCTCACTATTAAAAAGAGGGTCGAAAAAATAATAGAAAACATAGCATAGCCCTGAAAAGGAAAACTAAAAAGCATTCCAAGGATACAGATTTGTGCCAACCAGAATAGTCTGCGGTATAATCTTACTATTCCGGCATCCTTTAGAAATAAGTGATAAATAATACCGGTTACTGCAACAAACACCCACCCCAGTAATGCAATATGCGAATGCGTATGCACAATAAACCTGAAAGTTGCCGGCAGATCTGCTATAAAAAAAAGTCTAAGAAAAAGCCCCAAAACAGCGACCAGCAGAAAATAACCCAGACCAACCAGAATATGCTTTTTTATATCTACCATATTAGGATTCCAATTTAAAAAATTTAAATTTTAAGAAATAAAAAGGTCGCCTCAAACAGCGACCTTTTTATTTCTATAGGTTAGTTATGATTAATTAAAAAGTTCCTTCTCAAGTTTCAGAGCCTTCGGGAAAAGGATATTATTTTCCAGATGTACATGTAAATGCAGATCTGTCTCAAACTCATCCAATTTGGCATACATTGCCCTGTAGGTGTTACATGCGCCTTCAGGCGGAGTATAATTATTGCTCAATTCGGCAATCTTCGCCAGCAGGTCTCCGGCGGTCTCGTGCTCATCTTCCATCATTTTTATAGGGTTTTCGGCTGTACCAAAAGCAGGACGCTGCAGTTCTCTTTCCTCCTCTTTTGCCGAAATCATTTTTTTGATGAAGGGAAATAAAATAAGCTCTTCCTTCTTCATATGGCTGGCGAGTTCCCTGGCTACACGATGGAAAAGATTTTCGATCTCAACAACTTCAGGATGACGTTCCCCGTGCACCTTAGAAACCCTGGCGGTATATTGCAGCAACAAGGGGATGCTTTCTTCCACATAAGAGTGGTGTACGTTTACGATATGATCAGTAAGAAAATCTATTTTCCATTTATTGTAGTCAAGATTCCTGTCGGTACTGCCATTTACATTAACTAATTCTTCTTCAATTTCAGTGAGATCAAGGTTCTTTTTTCTACAGGCTTCTTCAATACTTATACCTCCGCCGCAGCAAAAATCTATCCCGTGCTTTTTAAAGATGTGTGCCGTCTTGATATTTTCGGTAACCAGGTCGGCAACGGTTCTGTTTCTTAATGTCTCCATCGCTTAATTTATTTAAGTTTACAGGTGTAAAGATCAGGCAGTACCGCATCAATTTTTATGAGCCTGCTCATAAACTAAAAATCTTTTTTCGAAGAAACCTTAAGGATTCTGAAAACCGGTAAAAGCACCCACAGGATAAGCATCCCAAAGGAAGTCAAGGCTCCCAGGTAAGTCCCGAAAAATTGTTTGAATACCGCTCCCGTATAACCCAGCAAAGCCGAAATATCCAGTTTAAGGAGGATAAGTATCCTGGACAGGTCTATGGGGTTTAACATACTGGCAATAAGTGAAAATTTATCTAACGGGTAATCCTGAAAATAGACCAGAGAAAGAAGAAAAATTCCATCATAAACCACCGCCAGAAAAAGCCAAAGCAGAATAGCATAGCCGAAACCTTTGATCTTATTTTCGTTGGATAGGGCAATGTTAAAGGCCAGGGCGGTAAAAATAAAGGTAAGTAACACCCCGGTTACCAGCAGAGAGATAAAATTCCAGATCACTGCCGACTGGAATAGTCCGTACAAAACAAAGGGTAAACCCAGCCCAAGGACCAGGCTCATGGAAAGGGAAACCGCCACACCTAAATATTGACCAAGAAACACCGAACTTCGCTTTACCGGCTGGGCAAGCAACAGCTCGGTGAACTCCCTGGAATTATAATAATACATTACCCCGAAGATTGTCCCTATTAAAGGCACCAGGATTATTATCACATTCATAAGGGTGATCACCGCATTTGAAAGGTCGTTGTTTAGAAATAGTAAGGTCACTCCGAGAAGCAGGTAGAAGAAAAAATACACATAGCTCCAGCGGCTTCTGAAAAGATCGTAAAAACTGTATTTTAATATCTTAAGCATTATTGTCTTTTAATATAGTTGCAATAGCGTGTTCAAAATCTTCCTGTCCCGTCTTTGTCTTAAGTTCAGAGATACTACCGTTAAAGTAGATCTTCCCTTCCAGTAGAAATACGATCCTGTCCGAGATCTCCTCTACAAAACTCATAATATGACTGGTGATCAGGATTGTTTTTCCCTTCTCCTTTTCCCTTTGAATTAGCTCCTTAAGCCGAATAAGGGAAATAGGATCCAGCCCGGAGGTAGGCTCGTCCAGAATTATTAAAGGGCTGTCGAACATAAAAGTGAGCACCAGATTGACCTTTTGTTTGGTTCCTCCTGAAAGTTTGTTCAGCTTCTTATCCAGGAATGGCTGAAGTTTAAAGAACTCTATAAGTCCTTCGTCCTGAGGTTTCCTTCCCCTGAGGTCCTTGATCATTCCGATTAGTTCTTTAACGCTAAGGTTACCTGGAAAGTTGGCTATTTGAGGCAGATAATCTATCTCTCTTCTGTATTTCCAATTGTTCTTTACCGCCTGTCCGTTAACCACAATATCTCCTTTTTGGGGCACTACCATCCCAAGGACACTTTTAATAAGGGTGGTTTTACCCGAACCGTTAGGTCCAAGAACGGCAATAATCCCTTTTTGATCTATATCCAGGTCAAGGCCGTCAAGGACGGTTTGAGATCCGAATTCTTTATGTAGGTTCTTTATACTTACCATTGTACTTTTTTCATTCTGGGGTTCTCATCAACAAGTTCGGCCGGAGTAAAAATGGGACTAACCTTCTCCGAAAAGTTCAATATATCTATAAACATGCTCCTTAGCAGGATAATGGCTTCCGGGGTCTTATTAACCAGGTAGGAAAACAATTTCACCGGCCTGTAAGGCACATCTCCTATTCCGTCTTTATCAAGATCATAACCGGAATAATCGCTCCAGTAATTATTGTCGAACTTATTTTCATTTATATGCCCTGCATACGCCAGGTCAAATGAATTATAGAGAAAATTATTTTCTGAAAATACATTCTGATAACAGGCGCCGTGCACCTTTATGGCGTAGCCGTTATTAAAGAATTCGTTCTGAACATAGTCCATACGGGTGGTCCCGTCGGCATTAATGGCGATGGTATTATCTTCAAAAACATTATGCTTTAATTCGGCGTCGGTGATCTCTTTCAGCAACAGGCCATAAGATGCAGCTCCCCAGTTCTTTTTAAAATGATTTCCCGTCATTTCAATAAACTTAGAGAACATTACCGCAACCCCGGCACCGTTATTCTCAAAGGTGTTATTTATATACCTATCGTGATTGGAAAACATAAAATGTAATCCGTAACGCAGGTTATCTTTACAGAGGTTACCGGAAATACTGCATTCATTCACAAATTCAAGATAAATTCCGTCACGCATTCCCTTAACCCGGTTATTGTCTATTCTGATATTATTGCAATGCCATAAATGAACTCCGTTACCGGAATTTGCTTCTTCATTTGCCTCTCCTTGTATAGTATTTTCCAGGATCACCCCGTTACTGGATTTTTCTATGAGAAGACCAAAGAATACATTTTCCATTTCAATATTCTCTATCCTGAAATCCTTTGAGCCTGCAATAAGAATCCCTGCAAATTCTTCTAAATAACTTCTGCCAACGTTAATGATCTTAAGGTTCTGAATACTGAAGTTTTCTGCTCTTATACTAAAGGCTGTCCCCTTATTTCCGGCGTCTACTACGGCTCCCGCTTCCCCTGTAAGGTGAAGAGACTTGTTTATAATAGTGATGTCATATTCCTTATAAATCCCTTTCCTTATCCTTATGGTATCGCCGTTTTCGGCTATATTCACAGCATCCTGAATTGAAGTGATCCTGCAGGATTTACAGACCTCAATTTCGGAAGCCGAGACCGTGAAAGCATAAAGGCTAAAAAGAAAGAATATTAGATTTCTCATTATTCGGCAGACTTATCTTTCAATGAAATGGAGTCTTCCAAAAGGAAATGATCCTTTAGTTCCTGCCATTTAAATACGGCTGATTTACCGGGGTCGCTAAAATCGTCAGCATTTTTAAGGGCTGCCAGATTTGCTCCCATAGGGCTGTTTATAGCATCGCTGATGATGAAAACAGCAGTATTGACTTCCAGCATAGTCCCAGGATCAGAATAATCAGCAACCATCACTTTTGCCAGGTCATTCTCATTTTGATATTCAAGAATATCCTTTACAAGACATTCAATGGCATCGTATTTAAACTGTTTCCCTTTAGAAGTTACTATTTGTGCTGAATGGGCCTTGCTTACTATGGTCATTTTACAATACTGACATGCATCCTGCCCATATACTATTGGCTCCGGCTGCAGGCTGCAGGAAAGAAAGCTCAGACTAAACAGCAGCAAAAGGAATATTTTAGATGTCTTTTCCATAGCTTATGAAATTTAAAAACTTCTTTTTTCCTTTTTACCCAGGAAGAACGCTCCCAGGGTAAGCAGCATCCCTAAAAACATCAGGTATGCTCCGGCCCTCGGATAAGAATGAGCCGTAAAGTTCAATATCTTTTCAGTCCCGAATAAAGGGGGCTTATAGCTTAGGGGGTTCCCGGCTTCATCGGTAAGTTTGATAATCGCTTTAGGATCAAGGTCTGTCCCGTAATCCAGAAGCCAGTTATTAAAATCCATCATTCCCAGGGTTCCTAGGACAAGCATTAGAATAAACCAGCCAAGAAACCAGTACGGGCTTATTTTTCCCAAAAGGCCAAATACGCCAAGAAAAACACCAAGAGCAGCCATTCCCCCAATTACCATAGGAAATATTCTGAATTCCCACATTTCGGCTGGAGTTGGAATCTTTTTCATACCAATATAGTGGTTAACCCCGTCTATATTTTGAATATCAAACTCCTCTTCTCCTTCAATTCCGCTTATATAGATATTCATTCCCATAGGATCCGGATACTGCGGGGCACCAAGTCTTATGTTCCAAAGCGGAAAATAGAAAAGGCCCAGCAACAAAAGGGATCCGATAATCATTAATAGTCCTGACTTTTTCATTTGTAATGTTTTAGAAGAGAAAGCGGGGGCAGTGTTTTGGGGCTCCCCCGCCTTCTCAGTCATCTGAAAACAACCGATTTTCAACTAATTAAATCGTTATTAATCTTCACCTAATCCCCAGGTAAGAGGCACATTGGAGTTTTTAGCTGAAACCCTAACATAACCCTGCATTTCCTGGTGTAATGCTGAACAGAAGTCGGTACAATAGAATGGCCATACCCCTTCTCTCTTAGGTTCCCAGATAAAGGTTTTGGTACCACCAGGCATAATTAACTGTTCTGAAGTGTTAGCTCCTATCATCGCAATCCCGTGTGGTACATCATAGTCCTGCTCAAGGTTGGTCACGTGGAAGTATACTTTATCCCCAACTTTGATACCTTCAATGTTATCTGGCGCAAAGTGACTACGGATCATCGTCATATAAACGTGAACCTCATTACCATTACGTTCTACCCTGGCTTCACTTTCATTCTTGACCGCGTGCTCGTGCTCATTTTCATCAAGCTTGTAGATCTTCTTAGAGTTTTCTTTTACGATACTGGCCTCGATACCGGCAGCATAGTGTGGCTCCCCTACGGTTGGGAAGTCAAGTAAAAGTTCCATTTTCTCTCCCGATATATCATAAAGCTGTGCCGAATGGTTCACTTCAGGTCCTGTTGGAAGATAACGGTCTTTGGTAATCTTGTTCATCGCCACCAGATACTTCCCGAAAGGTTTTCTGGAGTTTCCACCAGGGATCATAAGGTGACCCACAGAATAGTAAGTTGGTTTTCGGTCTACCACTTCCCAGGTATCCAGTTTCCATTTCACCACTTCAGAAGAAATAAAGAATGTTGTATAAGCATTTCCCTTTCCGTCAAACTCGGTATGCAGTGGTCCTAATCCTGCCTGTTTCACACTTCCGGCACGAACGGCTTCAAAATCCAGCACCGGTACTCCGTAAGCTTCTCCGGCATAGTTCTCCTCTTCGATAGCCTTAAGCATCTTAGAGAACGAGTGTATGGTTAGGTCTGCTGAAAGTTTCCCTGCACCCACAATGTACTCTCCGGAAGGATCCACGTCACATCCGTGAGGAGACTTCGGAATCGGAAGAAAATAAATGGCTCCCGGCACATCAGTTGGGTTTACGGAAACCACTTCTTCCTTCATTGTGGTTGTAGCGGTTTGGGTATGCTCATCGAAAACATTGTGCGCATACTTTGCTTTGATCTTCTCTCCCCCACCATTTTTTACATATTCCTCGATCTTTTTCCAGTTGATGGCAGCTATATAATCTTTATCATTTTGAGATGCGTTCACCTCCAGCAAACTGTGAGCTTCTTCAGTATTATAAGTAGTAAAGAAGAACCAGCCGTGAGATTTATTTCTTCCCGGGTGAGAAAGGTCATAGTTAAAACCAGGCATTGCAATCTGGAATTCAATATTCATTCTTCCCGTTTCAGGATGTACAGAAATAAAGGTAAGAGGCCCTTTAAAATTACCCTTCATTTCACTGATAGGCATATCTTTTTGAGGGCTTGGAACAGCAAATCGGGTTCCGGCCACCACATACTCGGTATTTTCGGTCACAAAAGAAGAACTGTGGTTTCCGGCAGAATTCGGAACTTCAATGATCTCTGTGGTCTCAAAAGTAGTTAGGTCTATTCGGGCTATACGAGGAGTATTGTTCTCGTTAATAAAAACCCAGCGCCCGTCAAGCTCCCCCTTGGTTTGTGAAATATCAGGGTGGTGAGAATCTCCCCAGGGAACAAATCCAAAGGAAGTATTTAACATCGCTTTGGTCTCTTCGTTATATCCATAGCCTTTCTCGGCATCCTGTGAGAATACAGGAATCACTTTTAGCAACCGGCCAGATGGCAGCCCATAAACAGAAAGCTGTCCGCTGAAACCTCCGGAGAAAAAACCGTAATATTCATCGTGCTCACCTGGGGCTACATAAACCCGCTCGGCGGCGTTGGCCGCTAAGGCCCCCGACTTTTCTTTTTCGCCTTTTTCTTCTGAGTTACAGGACTGAAGGAACAGACCTAACACAGCAAGAGCGATTAAATGAAGAATTCTTTTCATAAGATTAATATTTATAATTAAAAAGGAGTTAGTGTATATTGGGAGCCAAATTTAGTCTTGAAGAATAAGTTTAAATATGACCGCCGTCATCATTAATTATCATTGCTTCTAAAATATTCCAGAACAGCCCGGGCATCTGCCTCACTAAGGTTCTGATTTGCCATTACCGCCATATTAGATTCTATCACCAATTGCTTTGCAATAGGGTCTTTAGCGATCATCTCTTCAGGATTAAGGATCATATTCATAATCCACTCCGGGGAGCGTCTTTCTGAAACTCCGCTAAGGGCAGGACCAATGAATTTTTTATCCATTTTATGGCAGGCAGAACACATATTTTTAAACACATTCTGGCCGTGAGCTGCCATCTCCTGATCTATGGATTCCGGAACGTCTAAAGATTGAACAGGGCCTATTCCTTTATTAGAAAGATCCTTTGTTTCTGATTTATTCTCTTTTTTTACTTCTTTTTTGGTTTCAATAGAAGAATAGTCTCCTAATTTCATTTCTTCTTTTTCTTTCTTTTCAGAATTACCGCATCCCGTTGCCAGCAGGAGTAAAAAAATTAAGTAGCTACTTTTTATTACACTTTTCATGATTTTTGGATTAAAAATTATAACATGATAAAAGTACCCCATAAGCCGGGGTTGGTTTATGACCTCAGTCATAAGAGAAAAATAATTGAGAAGGTCTTTATTTTAAAGGAACTCCGGTTTTTAATCCAAAAAGGGACACAAGGTAAAAGAGAGGAGTTTTTACAGTCATTAATAAAAAATAGCCGATGTCTCCATCGGCTATTTTACCCTATTACCTATTAAAAAAACCAACTAATAAATACGCATAGGTTTAATTTTCAGGAAGGATCACCTTATCCACTACATGTACAATCCCATTACCGGCCTCTACACTTCCAAGGATCCTGGATCCGCCAATATATACATCTTCACCTTCAACAGTAACTTCTACGCTCTGGTCACTAGCCTGACCCAGTTTCTTGAATTTTTTTAAAAACTCCTTATCATATTTCCCCGGGGTAACGTGATGCTTAAGGATATATGCAAGTTTTTGTTTGTTTTCGGGCTTTAGCAGATCTTCTACCGTGCCTTCAGGAAGGGCAGCAAAAGCCTCGTTTGTAGGTGCAAAGACCATCAGCGGGCCTGCATTCACCAAAGCATTCTCAAGCTCGGCAGCCTGTACTGCAGCTACAAGAGTGGTATGATCTTCCGAGCCAATAGCAATATCGAGAACCGTTGGCCTTGACTCATCATCTTTTATAAAAGCCTGTCCCTGTCTTTCGGTATTAACAGCAGTACCGGTATTTTCTGTAATTGAAGTTTTCTCATTACCCTGGTCTGATTTGCAGGAAGAAAGAACCAGCATAGCGCAAAAAACGAGTAGTAAATAGATTCTTGTTTTCATATTTGGTTAGTTTAAAGTTCTAAAGTATTCGAGCACAGCCCTGGCCTCTTCTTCGGTAAGATTTTGATTGGCCATCACCGCCATATTAGATTCTATTACAAGCTGTTTGGCAATAGGGTCTTTGGCTATCATCTCTTCAGGATTAAGGATCATATTCATAATCCATTCCGGTGAACGTCTCTCGGTTACGCCTTCTATCGCAGGGCCTATAAACTTTTTATCGGTTTTATGACAGGCAGAACACATATTATTGAAAATACTTTTTCCTCTTGCAGCCATATCCTGGTCTACATCATTTGCCAGGTCAATAGATTTAACCGGACCAATCCCTGTATTAGACAGGTCTTTTGTTGCTGCCTTGCTTTCTCCTTCAGCTGCCTTTGATGGTTCTGAAGAATAATCTCCCAGTTTCATTTCTTCTTTCTCTTTCTTCTCAGAGTCACCGCAGGCCACTACGCCCAGAAAAATTACTCCTAAAACAAGGGTCTTTATTAAATTATTCATTGTTTTCAGATTAAAAGTTAGTCAGGATCAAAATTAACCTATCACTTCTTCCCGGTTTATGACCGAAGTCATAAGAATGAAAATTTATGAAGCAGTTTTTCTGCAAAATTGAGGTAAAACTTAACAAACAGGTAAACTTATTGAGGCAGTCTTAATCTCCTATTAACCTGAATACCAAGCCCTGCTCTTAAATTTGCACCCGAATTATAATCTAAAAATGATATGAATTCAGCAGAAAAATTAAAATTGGCGATGGAGACCATAGAGTTTCCTGTGTATTATGACAGTGACGGGCAAAGCGTTCGTGACGCCAATGGAATGATGGTATGTGACATCAGGGGCTGGAGCAAGATCCAGTTTATGACCCAGAGCGAAGACCGCCAGGATGCCATTGGAGCATTGATAGCGAACTTGCTCAACCAATCTGGCCGTAATTTTAACGGAAGTGAGGTATTGAAGTCTATTGCTTCATAAATAAAGGGATCGGGACTTCAAAAAATTCTGTTTCGGTATTTCGGTACAGAATTAACTATTAAAACAAACAACAACTATATTAAAACCGGCCATTGCCGGTTTTTTTTCTTTCCGAAACGCGAACACTGAAATAAAATTATCTGCCGGTTCAAATTCTTGCCGACCCCAAATATGAAAAGCATCATTTTATATTTTTGGTAACCTGAAAGGTCTTTTATATTTAATTCTTTAATATTGTGAAACCTCACCCGCTTCATCTTCAAAGAATCAGGATGATACGGATTGGGGATTCAGGTTTTATAAAAAGAATTATACCGATCATATGAAAGCCTCCCGGTTCATAGAACTTACTTTCAAGAGACTCATCCCCGCCCCTTTTACCCTGGCGGTTTTGCTTACATTTTTAACAATGCTTATCGCCTTTTTCTTTACCGGGGCTTCGGAAGGAAATAAGGCTGTAAACATCCTGAGGTACTGGCAGGAGGGAATGTGGAATCCTGCGCTTCTGGTCTTTGCAGTGCAAATGATGCTTATTCTTGTCCTGGGGCACGTGCTTGTACTAAGCAAACCTATGGCCCGGCTCACCCAGAAACTGACCAACCTGGTAAAGGGAAATGCCAGCGCGGTCATTATGGTTTCGGTTTCCACGATGCTGGTTGCCTTTTTTAACTGGGGCCTGGGGCTCATTTTTGGCGCCATTATGGCCAGAAAAGTAGGGGAAGCAGCACGCGACAGAGGTTTTAGCATTAACTACCCGCTTGTTGGAGCTTCGGGGTATGTGGGCTTAATGGTATGGCACGCAGGAATAAGCGGAAGCGCTCCCCTGAAAGCAGCCGAAAACGGCCATATTCCCGGACTTTTCTCAGAAACCAATAACACAGATCTATTAAACAGACTTCCAAGGTCAATTCCTACGGATACTACCATATTTTCAAGCTGGAATCTCAGCCTTTTCGGGATACTCCTTATCGCAGTTCCTCTGGTTCTGTATTTCGTATCCAAAGCCACGGCAACAGGAAAGGTAGACCTGCCCAAAGAAAAAGAAATGAAGAGAACAGGGCTTATCACCGGTGCCGAAAGGCTGGACCATTCCCGATTACTAAACCTTGTGTTCGGGCTTATCTTACTGTCTGCTTTTTTCGCCAGTTTTTATGACCAGTTACTTATAGGAAATCTGACCCCAAATATGCTCAATTTTTTAATGTTAGGGCTTTGCATCCTGATGCACGGATCCTTCGCTTCATTCCTGAGAGCACTGGATGAAGCTATTGGCGGTGCAGCAGCAATACTTATACAATTTCCGCTCTATTTCGGGATTATGGGGATTATGAAAGAAACAGGTATTGTTGGCGATATTGCGGGATTCTTTTCCAGCATTGCCACAGAGGTAAGCCTTCCGGTTTATACTTTTTTCAGCGCAGGCCTGGTAAACATCTTTGTGCCGAGTGGTGGCGGCCAGTGGGCCATTCAAGGGCCGATAGTACTGGAAAGTGCTACCAAACTTGGTGTTCCGCTAAATAAAGCTATTATGGCCTTCGCCTATGGTGACCAGATCACGAATATGCTTCAGCCCTTCTGGGCGCTGCCTTTACTTGCCATAACAAGATTAAAGGCCAGGGAGATTCTACCGTACACACTCATCCTTATGTTAGTGGGTTCGGTCATTTATATTTCAGGCTTATTGATAATATAGAGGCATCAATTAAAAATTAGGCTAATGGAGCCTCTCCTGCAGAATGAGAATTCAGCAGAAAGCTTTAAATTAATGGAAAATTTTGTCCGATGTGTTATCATACGAAACTCAGTTCCAGGCTGGATGCTATTCAAAGAACATTCAATTCAAAATTTATCGATCCCGGCACTTATAAGCCCAGCGAGGCAATTAACGGCTTCAGCTTTCCCAAAACTCCGGTGATCACCGATGAAAACCGGGGAGAAATAGAAATGTATAACTGGGGGCTGATCCCTTTCTGGGCAAAAGATGATAAGATCAGAAAAATGACCCTGAATGCCAAGATCGAAACCGTAACCGAAAAACCCGCTTACCGGAATTCGGTGAAAAACCGTTGTCTTATTATTGCCGACGGCTACTATGAATGGCAGTGGAAAGATCCTAAAGGAAAGGAAAAACAAAAGTATTTGATAGTTCCTAAAGATCAGGAAATCTTCGCCTTCGCCGGAATTTATTCTTCCTGGACCAACCCGGAAACAGAAGACCTGGTAAACACCTACTCTATTCTTACTACTGAAGCAAACGAATTAATGAGCGAGATCCATAACCATAAAAAACGAATGCCCGTTTTGCTGAAAAAGGCAGACCATTCTAATTGGCTTTCAGGAACCGAAGTTTCAAATTTTGCATTTCCCTATGAAGTGGAGTTGAAAGCGAAGGAGGTTTGAAGTTTGTTTAAAAACTAAAAACCCGCAATTTCATTGCTGTTTTTTGTTAAGCAAAAGGGAAGTTTACAGGCCCATTTATACTTTCTTTACTTATTCATAAAAAGCTGAATAAAGCTCTGTATTTAACGACTAATTCAATTAGCGATTCCTCTTCTAATTGTTTGAATTTTATTTTCCATATTCCCCTTGAGCATAGGAAGCCACTATACTGCTGCTTGGCGACTTTCTGTTATTCGGAAAATCAAAAAAATATATTCCGTTAGGCAAACCGTTTGAAAATGTAATTTTCACCCATCCCCCACTATCGCCACCAAAACCCGAATATCGATAATCTGCTTTTATGGCTAAGGGTCTTCCTTGGTTATCTTCAGATAATATGCTAACTCCATTAATACTTCCCTGCCTGTAGCGATTAAATGCCCAGGTTCTTGCCTGATCAGTCACCAAGTCATCTATTAATCTGTTAAAGTCCTGGGGGCCTGTGGGACCTCCGGACTTCTTCATTGCTGTATATTTACTCTCCCCCGCCATCCGAATCGAGGGCATGTTCAGCGCAAATGCCTTCAGGTTTTCTTCAAATCTTCTCAATCCCGGGCTATCACAAGGGTTTATGCTAAGAATTCGGGACATATCATATAATAATGCTTTAGCCTTATGTAGTTTATCAACCGAATTGCCAATGGCGTTTTGGTCATTCATCGTGGATGATAGTTCTCTTAAAAAATTAACTCCCAAAAAGCTTTCCAACTCCAGCTGGGCCTCATATAAGTCACGACGCGCATATATGTTTGATGGTTCTTTATTCCACTGAACACAGTACCTGTTAATTTCAACTCCATATCCGTTATATTGTACCTTCCACATATCACAAACATCATCCATTATCATTTCCTTGTCAGTTGGCAGGTATTTATCACATCGTTCTCCATAAACCCGAAGGTATTTGGCATAAAGCTGGAAGAATTCCGTGTCATCACGATTCAGTTGAATATTTTCAAAATGCCCTCTGAAGATATTATCTAAAAGCTCCGCATTATAAAGCCCATCGGTATTAAACTCTAAATTTTGTGAATTGATAGTTTTAATCGAGAAAGCTGAAATTACTACTATCCAAATAATTGGTTTAAGTATTAAACGTTTCATCTTTAAAAAATTTTAAAATTCGAATTGGCTTAGGTTTGGAATCGAAAGAGCCTTCTTTTAAGAAGATTTCACATCGATCTTTCTTTACCAGGTATTTTAAAAGGGGATTTAAAGAGGGGATCTTTGCAGGGAATTAGACTATAAATCTAAATAGCAGGGGGCAGAATAAGTAGAAGGGAACACCCTTATTTTTTATAAAACTAAACAGACTCAAGCTACGTTCAATAACTCAATCAAATTAACAGAAAACCTCAATTACGGATTAAACAAGTCTTACCATATCAACTAAAAATATAATGCCTATTGGTAATACTATATATTCAGGAAATAAAAAACCCGCAATAAAAATTGCGGGTTTCTTTTGCGGAGGAAGAGGGATTCGAACCCCCGGAGGTGTGACCCTCAACAGTTTTCAAGACTGCCGCATTCGACCACTCTGCCATTCCTCCAGTAAAGTGCAGATTCCTTAACGCCGTCCCTGCTTAGCGGATGCAAATATAATAAGCTTTTTCAAATACGCACAACTAATTTTAAAAGTTTTTTTCGGCAATTTCCAATTCTTTAAAAATCAGATTCTTTCATTTCTTTTTTATCTTGGCTGTAATTTAATCTGAACACTTATCTTCTTAAATTCTGCTTATGAAAAGTTTCCTTCTGGCCTTCTCCTTCCTTTTTACGATCTTCGGCCTGCGGGCACAAAACAATAAATACAAAGAAATTATGGACCAGGACTGGGCCGAGTTAAAGACCTATCGGGAAGCTAATAAAAAACTTAAAGCTAAAGATATTAAACCGGTTGCGGTATTTATGGGAAACTCCATCACCGAGGGCTGGGTAAATGCAAGCCCCGGTTTCTTCAAAGAAAATAATTATATCGGTCGCGGGATCGGCGGGCAAACGAGTCCGCAGATGCTGCTTCGGTTTATGCAGGATGTAATCGATCTTCAGCCTGAAGTGGTCGTGATCCTGGCCGGCACTAATGATATTGCCGGAAATACCGGCTACGCTTCAGTAGATATGATCACCGACAATATTAAAGCAATGGCCCAGCTGGCCGAAACAAATAACATCGAGGTAGTGCTAAGCTCCATTCTTCCGGTTGCCGACTATCCCTGGAGACCTGGGCTGGAGCCTGTTGAAAAAATTGCGGCTGTTAACACCTGGCTTCGGGAATATGCCCAAATGAATAATTTTATTTACCTGGATTACTTCAGCCATATGAAGAACAGTGAGAATGGAATGAGAGCTGAACTTTCTGAAGACGGCGTACACCCAAATAAAAAAGCCTACAGTTTAATGCAGCCACTGGCTAAGGAGGCCATTGAAAAAGCCCTTAAAAATTAAACCGGTATTGACAGGTGTACTTTAAAACCGCTATCTTGGCAAAACTTAAAAAAGCATAAAATGAAAAAGATATTTATCATCTTTCTCACAGCAGGAATTTTAAGCTGTGGGGCCCATCAGAAAAATCCGGAGAATGCAGATCCTATGGATTATGCCAACAGCATAACTTCTTCCGAATTAAAGGACCACCTTTATATTTTTGCAAGTGACGAATTTGAAGGGCGCGATACAGGAGAACCGGGTCAGAAAAAGGCTGCGGAATATATCGTGAACGAATATCAGAAAACAGGTATTTCTCACCCTGAAGGAATGAGCAATTATTACCAGACCATTCCAAGTGAATATTTCAATGGCAAATTCAATGATACCGAGAATGTACTGGGCTTTATTGAAGGAAGCGAAAAACCTGAGGAAGTGCTTGTAATCTCCTCTCACTATGACCACGTTGGCGTAGATGATGAGGGAAATATTTTTAATGGTGCCGATGACGGCGGCTCAGGTCCCGTAGGGATCCTAGAGATCGCCGAAGCTTTCAAAAAAGCTGTGGAAGATGGTTATACTCCTAAACGCTCCATTCTTTTCCTTCACCTTACAGGAGAAGAAAAAGGACTGCTGGGATCTAAATATTATACCGAAAACCCGGTATTTCCTTTAGCAAATACCGTCGCCAACCTGAATATGGATATGATCGGCAGGATAGACGAAGCTCACGCCGGGAACGATAATTATGTTTACCTGATAGGCAGCGACAAACTAAGTGCTGATCTTCACGAACTTAGCGAAGAAGTGAATGATACCTATATGAAAATGGATCTCGACTACACCTATAACGACCCTGATGATCCTAACCGTTTCTATTACCGAAGCGACCATTACAATTTTGCGAGAAATAACATCCCCGTAATCTTTTACTTTAACGGCGTGCACGATGATTATCACCGTCCGACAGATACTGTTGAAAAGATCAGTTATGAGGCGCTTGCAAAAAGGGCCAAGCTGGTATTCCTTACCGCCTGGGAGATCGTAAACCGTGAGGATAGAATTGTTGTGGACAAAACGCAATAATCATTCAGTCAGAAAAAACAAAAAGCCTGGTGATCACCGGGCTTTTTTAGTTTATAAGTATAGGTTCCCCTAATTTTTATCTTCAAGTAGAGGCACAAACCTGAACTGTCCGAATTCCTTTTTATCAAATTCTTTGGGTGACTTTCTTACAAAAAGGGTCATCGTCTGCACATCCTGTCCCACCGGGATCACCAGCCTTCCTCCTACTTTCAGCTGCCCCAAAAGATCTTTGGGTACCGAAGGTGCTCCGGCAGTCACAATGATCTTATCGAAAGGCGCATATTCCGGAAGGCCTTTATAACCATCACCAAAACTCAGGTATTTTGGCCTGTAGCCTATCTTGGCGAGAAAATTCTTTGTCTTTTTATACAGTTCGCGCTGGCGTTCGATACTGTAGACCTTTGCTCCCAGCTCACAGAGAACTGCGGTCTGGTATCCACTACCCGTCCCGATTTCCAGCACGGTCTCTCCCTTAGCTATCTCTAACAACTCACTTTGAAAAGCCACGGTATAGGGTTGCGAAATAGTCTGATCTGCAGCAATAGGAAATGCCTTATCCTGGTAGGCGTGATCTTCAAAGCTGCTGTCCATAAACAAATGCCGTGGAATCTTACCAATGGCATCCAAAACCTTTCGGTCGGTGATCCCCTTTTTCATCACGGTCTTCACCAGCTGCTGTCTCTTCCCCTTATGTCTGTATGTATCCTTCAACTAGATTGCAATTTTTTCAGGTCATAAAAATAGGGAAAGATGGGTATTGCCCCCAAGTAAAAGCGGCCGGATTATAACAGAAACTTATAAACTATTTACAATCAAAATGCTATTTTTGTGAAAAATGCAAAAATATGCTCAAAGCAGGGGTACTGGGTGCAGGACACTTAGGAAAGATCCATTTAAAACTTTTACAGCAATCTGAAGAATATGAGCTCATAGGTTTCTATGATGCCAATGATGAAAACGCGGAAAAGGTCTCGAAGGAATTCGGGTATAAGAAATATTCGAATCTGGACGAGCTCATTGAAGCCGCCGATGTGATAGATGTGGTAACCCCTACCCTTTCTCACTTTGAAGTTGCCAAAAAGGTGATCACCAAAGGCAAGCATCTCTTTATCGAAAAACCTATCACCAGCACTTTTGAAGAAGCCGAAGAACTTATCGCTCTTGCCGAAAAGCACGAGGTAAAAGGCCAGGTTGGTCACGTAGAACGCTTTAACCCGGCTTTCAGGGCTGTGGTCTCCCGAATAGAAAACCCGATGTTCATCGAAGCCCACCGCCTTGCGGAATTCAATCCGCGGGGAACCGATGTGCCGGTTGTTCTGGACCTGATGATCCACGATATAGACGCGATACTAAGCGTGGTGAAATCTGATGTAAAAAGCATCAACGCCAGCGGCGTTTCAGTTATCAGTGAAACCCCCGACATTGCCAACGCCCGCATAGAATTCGAGAATGGCTGTGTGGCAAACCTTACCGCCAGCAGGATTTCGCTCAAGAATATGAGAAAATCGAGATTCTTCCAGCGGGATGCCTATATTTCGGTAGATTTTCTGGAGAAAAAATGCGAGGTGGTGAAGATGAAAGACGCACCAAAAGAACCGGATGATTTTGCGATGATCCTTCAGAATGCGGAAGGCGTCAAAAAGCAGATCTATTTTGACAATCCCGATGTGACCCTGAACAATGCGATCCTGGACGAACTTGAAACTTTCGCCCAAGCCATAAATAATGACACTACCCCGATAGTAACCCTTGAACAGGGAGCAAAGGCCCTGCAGGTTGCCAATCAGGTAATAGCAAATTTCAGCAACTAATCTAAAAACATAAATGATGAAGAATATAGCAGTAATAGGAGCCGGAACTATGGGGAACGGAATCGCCCATACTTTCGCTCAGTTTGGTCATAAGGTTAACCTTATCGACATTTCAAAAGAAAGCCTTGAAAAAGGAATGGGAACCATCTCCAAGAACCTGGACAGGATGGTTGCCAAGGAGAAGATCTCTGAAGCCGACAAGGAAGCAACCCTGAACAATATTACTACGCATATCGACATCCCTTCAGGTGTAAAAGATGTTGATCTTGTGGTGGAAGCAGCTACCGAAAATGAAGACCTGAAGCTTAAGATCTTCAGGCAACTGGACGAGAACTGTTCAAAAGACACCATTCTTGCCTCCAATACCTCATCTATCAGCATCACCCAGATCGCTTCAGTGGTTTCAAACCCTGAGCGCGTTATCGGGATGCACTTTATGAACCCTGTGCCGGTAATGAAACTGGTAGAGATCATAAGAGGTTACAATACCAGTGATGCGATTACCAAAACCATTATGGAACTTTCCGAAGAACTGAACAAAGTTCCGGTGGAAGTGAACGATTACCCGGGCTTTGTAGCCAACCGTATCCTAATGCCAATGATCAATGAGGCGATCGAAACCCTATATAACGGCGTGGCCGGAGTTTACGAAATAGACACCGTAATGAAACTGGGAATGGCTCATCCAATGGGACCACTTCAACTGGCAGATTTCATTGGTCTTGACGTTTGTCACTCCATCCTTGAAGTGATGTATGACGGCTTTAAGAATCCAAAATACGCCCCTTGCCCGTTACTTACCAATATGGTGCGTGCAGGAAAAATGGGTGTGAAGTCGGGCGAAGGCTTTTATGATTATTCAGAAAGCAGAAAGGCCGAGAAAGTTTCAGAACAATTTAACTCATAAATAGTATCCGGGCTTACGGAGCAGGTCTTCGATAGCCCGGTTTTATCAATTCCTTCAATTTGGCAGAAATCCAAGCTTTTAAAGCGGTACGTCCCGAGCGGGCCAAAGCAGGTCTGGTGGCTTCGCGGTCTTATGAAGATTACAGCGAGGGAGAACTTACCGCGCAACTTGAGTACAACCCGTATTCGTTCTTACACATTATCAACCCCGGTTATAAGTTTCAGCACAGGATAAAGGGCGAGCAGCGCTTCCAGATGGTAAAGAACCGCTACCTGGAGTTCAGGGAAGAGAACATCTTTATCCAGGATGAAAAGCCCTGCTTTTATATCTACCGAATAGAGACCAGGGAGAATTCCTATTGCGGGATCATTGCCGCTGCCAGTGCCGAGGATTATGAAAAGAATGTCATTAAAAGGCACGAAGACACTATCGCGCACCGCGAGATCCTTTTTAAGGATTACCTGAAAGTGGTCGGGTTCAATACCGAACCGGTATTGCTCACCTACAAGGATAATTCGGTGATCAATAATCTGATGGCAGAGGTTCAGGGAGACCGGCCTGAATATGAATTTGCCACCTATAATAAAGAGACCCATAAGCTCTGGAAGATCGAAAACGCTAAAGTGATTGAACAGATAAAGGCAGAATTCGGTAAAATGGACTGCCTTTATATTGCCGACGGACATCACCGTTGTGCTTCCTCCTACTTACTCGCGGAAGAAAGCAAGAAAAATAACCCGGAGCATACCGGAAAGGAGCCCTATAACTTCTTTATGAGCTACCTGATCTCAGAAAGCAACCTGAAGATCTACGAGTTCAGCCGGCTTATCACCGACCTCAACGGGCACAGCAAGGAGGAGTTCCTGATCCTGCTGGATGAATGGTTCAGGATAGAAAATCGCGGGTATGATGCCTATACCCCATCAAAAAAGCATCATTTCAATATGTATCTTGACGGGGAATTCTATTCGCTGTATCTTAGAAAGACCAATTACGAGTTTACCGATTCTTTAAGTAAATTAGATCCTTACATTCTTTACCAGAAGATCCTGAAGCCCGTTTTAGGCATCGAAGACCTGAGAAATGACAAAAGGATCTCTTATGTTCACGGAAAGAATGACCTTATCGAGATCAAGACCAGGATCGACAAAGGAGAATTTGCGGTTGGCTTCGGAATGCTGCCATTAGGCATAGAGGAGATCAAACAGATCGCTGAAGAAAATTTGACGATGCCCCCAAAAAGTACTTATATTGAACCTAAGCTGCGAAGCGGCCTTACGATATATGAATTTTAGAAAATAATACAGAAGCTAAGGCGAACTGAGCAATTCATATAAATTCATAAAAGAAATATTATGAACATTTCAGAGAATATAAAGAAATATAAAGCCGAATTACCTGAAGGCGTCAAACTGGTCGCTATTTCCAAGACCAAGCCCAAAAGCGACATTCTTGAGGCGTATGAAGCCGGCCAGCGCATTTTTGGAGAGAACAAGATCCAGGAGATGACCGATAAATGGGAGGACCTGCCCAAGGACATCGAATGGCATATGGTTGGCCATGTTCAGCGTAACAAGGTGAAATATATGGCTCCCTATGTTGGCCTGATTCATGCAGTGGACAGCCTGAAGTTATTAAAGGAAATAAATAAGCAAGCCAAAAAGAACGAAAGAAGCATCAAATGCCTGCTGCAAATCAAGATCGCAGAAGAGGATTCGAAGTTTGGAATTTCGGCCGATGAAGCCGAAGAGATCCTGAAATCTGAAGCTTATGCTAAAATGGAAAATACCGAGATCATCGGGCTGATGGGAATGGCCACTTTCACCGATGATGAAAAACAGGTGAAATCTGAATTCGATTATCTTAAAAAAGTGTTTGATGGTTTTGCTGAAAAATACCCGGCTATAAAAGAACTGTCGATGGGAATGAGCGGCGATTATAAGATCGCAGTAAAATCGGGCAGTACTATGGTCAGGATTGGCAGCAGTATTTTTGGGGAACGTAATTATAATTAGAAGGAGAAGATTTTTTGTACGCAATAGTTGACATAGAAACCACGGGTGGCAAGTATAATGAAGAAGGAATAACCGAGATCGCCATTTATAAGTATGACGGGCACAAGGTGGTAGACCAGTTTATAAGCCTGGTTAACCCCGAGCAGCCTATCCAGCCGTTTGTAGTTGGGCTTACGGGGATCAATAACGAGATGCTTCGCAATGCCCCGAAATTCTACGAAGTCGCCAAACGCATTGTGGAGATCACCACAGATTGTGTGCTGGTGGCCCACAACGCAAAATTCGATTACAGGATCCTGAGAACGGAATTCAGGCGACTGGGCTTCGATTTTGAAAGGCGCTCCCTCTGCACGGTGGAGCTTTCGAAAAAACTGATTCCGGGCCAGCAATCCTACAGCCTTGGAAAACTTGTACGTGCCCTGGGGATTCCTCTTAGCGACAGGCACCGTGCCAGCGGAGATGCCCAGGCAACGGTAAAGCTTTTTAAAATGCTGATGGATAAAGATGTGGAAAAAGACATCTTAAAAGATATGGTTCGGGCAGAACCCAAAAAAAGCCTGGACACAAAACTGGTCTATATACTGGAAGAACTCCCCAGTATTACCGGGGTCTACTATCTGCACAACGAGAACAGTGATATCATCTATATCGGGAAAAGCAAGAATATCAAGAAAAGGGTGAACCAGCATTTCACCAACGATCACCCAAAGGCAAGGCAAATGCAAAAGGAAGTGGCTTCGGTTTCCTATGAAGCTACCGGGAATGAACTGATCGCCCTGCTGAAGGAAAACCAGGAAATTAAACAGAATAAGCCCAAATATAACCGTGCCTTAAAAAGAGATATTTTCAGCCACGCTTTATATCAGTTTACCGATGAAAAAGGCTATATCAATCTGAAGATAGGAAAAGCGCATCCGCGAAAGAAGAATATCACCACTTTCAATAATTTAAGGTCGGGAAAGAACATCCTGGCAAAATGGGTGGAAGATTACCAGCTTTGCGAGCGACTGGCGGGACTTGACGGCACTTCGGGAAGCTGCTTCAGCTATACTATTAAAAGCTGCCACGGGGCCTGTATAGAGAAGGAGTCGCCTGAAGAATATAATGAAAGAGTTCAGCAGCTCATCGACAGTCATTCTTATGACAACCAGCATATGCTGGTGATTGATCGCGGGAGAGAGATTGACGAGAAAAGTGCCCTGCTCATTGAAGAAGGAGAGTTTAAAGGAGTAGGTTATTTTAATTTAAATCACCAGATAAACCATATAGACATTATCCGCTCTATTATCACCCCTATGGATAACAACCGGGATGCCCAGCATATTATCCAGTCTTATCTGAGAAAAAATAAAAAACTGAAAATAATCCAACTCTCTCTGAATGAATAGATTTTTACTATTTCTGGCTTTAAGCTTTACGGCCGGAACCATTGCCATCGCCCAGGAATATAATACTGAAAGTTCTGAAGTAACCAAAGCCGACCTTAGCCTTAACAGCTTTCCGCAGGATTCCACCGCCAATGCCTTTTATATTTACGAGGAAGGTTACAGCCAGTTTGAAGACGGCGGAGATTATAACCTTCTCACCAATTATGTCGCCAAGATCAAGATCCTGAACAAGGATGGCTACGATCATTCTGTCATCAAAATAAGATTAGGCAAGAATGAAGACCGGAAAGAGAAGATACACGATCTAAAAGCCTATACCTATCACCTGCAAAATGACCAGATCTACAGCCGGAGACTCGAACCCAGTAAGATCTATACTGAGGAAAATGAACACGCCGATTATGTGAGCTTCACTTTTCCCGATGTCAAGCCCAGTTCGGTATTGGTATATTCTTACCAAAAGGAGTCCCCTTTTTATTTTGACCTGGAGACCTGGTGGTTTCAGGAAGACATTCCGAAGCTGCACAGTGAATTCACCACAAAGCTGCCCACCAATTACAATTACAACATCAGGATCATCGGGAATCTCCCTTTGGACAAGAACGAAAGTGAACTTATAGAAAAATGTTCCTTTAAATCTATCCTTGACGAGCCCGGGTATTGCGTGCTTTCTGAATATGAAATGAACGATATCCCGGCATTTATCGAGGAAGAGTATATGACCTCGAAATATAATTACATCTCCCGGCTCGATTTTGAATTAAAGGAGTATGCGAGACTGGACGGCTATGTACAGAAATTCACCAAGGCCTGGGAAGATGTAGATAAGGAGATAAAAGACGATAAGAGCATCGGTAAACAACTGAAGCGCACCAGCCAGGTGGATGATGTGCTCCCGGAAGCTATTAAGGCTAAACCCAACAACCTGGAAAAAGCCAGGGAGATCTACAGGTTTGTGCGCGACAACTATCAATGGAATGGAGATTATGCACTTTTCAGGGATATGAACCTTAAGGATGTTATAAGAGACAAAGCCGGAAACATTTCAGGCATCAACATCCTCTTACACAACCTATTAAAAGAGGAAGGCTTTGATGTTCTGGCTGTTTTAGGTTCCACAAGGAATAACGGGTTTCTCACCAAACTGTACCCCATTTTAAGTGAATTTAATTACCTGATGGTGCAGTTAAAACAGGATGACAAAGAATATCTTTTGGATGCCACCGATAAATTTCTGGATTTCGGTATTATCCCTTTCAAAGCGCTTAACCAGCACGCCCGCTTAATGGATTTCGAGAACGGAAGCAGCTGGATAACCCTAGAACCTTCTACCTACTCCAGTATCTCTTTTATAGACCAACTTACACTGAATCCCGACGGAACGGCCCAGGGCAAGTCAGACCAGGTCTATACCGGGTACCAGGCTGTTGATGCGAGAAAATTCCTGGAGAAGGAAAGGCATAACGGAAGCAATAGTGCTATCGCCATATCTGCCGATTATACTAGTACCCTTTCCACCGCTTATGAAAATGAAGACGAGCCTTCAAAAAAATTCAGGGCGACCAAGGAACTGAAAAATACCTCCCAGAAGATAAACGACCAGATCTACCTTAACCCCTTCAGTTATAAATTCATAGAAGACAACCCCTTTAAACTGGCAGAACGCAATTATCCTATAGATTTCGGCTATAAAAAAGTGTTTAACTACAGAGTGGAAATCGAAATCCCGGAAAATTACAGCATTGTGGAAATACCGAAGCAAAAGATCATCAGCTTACCCGAAAACGGCGGGAGAATTCAGTTTTTAGCAGAACAAACCGCAGACAATAGGGTTAAGGTTCAGTTTAGGGTTGCCTTATTAAAGTCCTTATATATAGCCGGATTTTATCCTTACCTTAAAGAGTTTTATAACACCATTATCGATATTCAAAACCAATCGCTCTTGGTAATCAGAGAAAATAGTTAAATTTGGGATATCCCTAATTCAGGCGCTTGGAAAAAACACCAAAAACACAACCCGACTGGAAATCCAAACTTCATGAGATCATTTATGAAGCAGACACTCCTGCGGGTAAGTTATTCGATATTGTATTGCTCATCATCATCCTTCTGAGCATTGTCCTGGTGATGCTGGAAAGCGTCGCTTCATTATACTCAAAATATCATGATACATTTTATATCGCTGAATGGGTGATCACCATCATATTCAGTATAGAATATATACTGCGTATCATCAGCATTAACAGGCCCAGGCACTATATCTTCAGTTTCTATGGGATCATAGATTTTCTCTCAACCATTCCCAGCTACCTCACTTTCTTTATGGGGGGCTTCAACTTCCTGTTTTCGGTAAGAGCCTTAAGGCTGTTAAGGATTTTCCGTATTCTGAAGATCAGTCGTTATGTGGGAGAGTCCAATAAACTGGTGGGCGCTCTTAAGAACAGCAAGGCTAAGATCTTTGTTTTTCTTTTTGCGGTATTGGTAATTACGGTTATTATGGGAACGGTAATGTATATGATAGAAGGTCCTGAACACGGTTTCACCAGTATCCCGTTGAGTATTTACTGGTGTATCGTTACCCTAACTACCGTTGGTTTTGGAGATATACATCCTGTAACTCCTCTGGGTCAGTTCGTGGCTTCTATTATTATGATCATTGGTTACGGTGTAATTGCCGTTCCTACGGGAATAGTCAGCGCAGAATACTCCAAAAGTATGCAGCCAAAGCCGGCAACAAACACTCAGGTTTGTCCCAATTGCGCTGAAGACAAACATCCAGATAAGGCCCAATACTGTCATAAATGCGGATATAAGCTCAATGACTAAGAAGAAGTACCTCATAAACCTGGTTGGCCCCACTGCCATAGGCAAAACGGCAATGGGTATTAAACTGGCCAATCATTATAATACCGAGATCATTTCAGCAGATTCAAGACAGTTTTTTAAAGAAATGAAGATCGGAACCGCTGTTCCCTCAGATGAAGAACTGGCAGCTGCACCTCATCATTTTATTCAGCATATTTCTGTGGAAGATGATTATTCGGTTGGGGATTTTGAGAAAGAAGCCCTGGCCAAAATAGAGGAGCTGTTTCAAACTAAGGATGTGGTAATTATGCTTGGAGGCAGTGGCCTTTATGTAAAAAGCGTAATCGAAGGCCTGGATTATTTCCCGGAGGTAGACCCGCAAATCAGGAAAGACCTGAATGAAATCCTGGAAAAAGAAGGGTTGGAAAAACTACAGGAAGAGCTTAAAGGTTCCGATCCTGAATATTACGCCAAGGCCGATATTGAAAATCCTCACCGGATCATCCGTGCGCTCGAAATATGCAGAGGCACCGGGAAACCTTACTCCTCTTTCCTGAACAGGGATAAAGAAAGCAGGACTTTTGAAAGCATAAGCATTGGACTCACCGCCGACCGTGAGATCATTTACGACCGAATAAACAGACGGGTCGATCTGATGATGGAAGAAGGCCTGGAAAAGGAAGCTGAAAGACTTTTTGAGAAAAGACACCTAAACGCACTGAACACTGTGGGCTACAAAGAACTCTTCAGTTATATAAATGGACAAATAGGTCTTGAAGAAGCGGTGTCAGAGATCAAAAAAAATACCCGCAGATTTGCCAAGCGACAGCTAACCTGGTTTAGAAAAGACAAAAGCATTAAATGGTTCGATTATAAGACTCCTGCTTCAGAAATAGCAGATTACCTTGACAAAGAGATCAATTATTGATGATAAGCCTCTCAGTCTTTCGCCCTTCACTGGTATACAGCCTAAGAAAATAAACTGCATCTCTCACATTCAGTAATTTCAGGTTGTAGCTGGTTTCCTCTCCCGAAAAAACAACCTCTTTAATGAACCTTCCACGGGCATCGTAGATCATAACCCTGTAAATGGTAAGATCGTCTGGGGCTGCAATAGAAAACTCTCCCTTGGTAGGATTAGGGTACAAAAACACATACTCCACTTCGGTCTCTTCTGCATCACAAACCCCGGGGTTAGGGCTAACAAAAACAGTTGTTGTTGAGAAAGTCGAATTTCCACTTTCATCTGTAACAGTTACCTCAACCTGGTTACTTCCAACATCCTCACAACTAAAATTTGTTTTACTAAAGCTGAAGTTAAGGTTCGTACTACAATTATCGGTACTTCCGGCGTTAACATATGCCGAAGTAAGCCTGGCACTTCCAGATTCATCAAGCTCCAATTGAGCCCCCTTCAGGTTAACAACCGGGTCTATATTGTCTTCTATAATAAGCTTAACCTCACAACTGCCGCCAACATTTGATCCCGAATAAGACAGGGTTACCGTATTCTCCCCGAGGTCTGAACAGTCAAAACTGCTCTTGCTTAGGCTAAATTCCGCATCTCCGGGATTTCCGGTATATAAATCGGAAACATTTAAAACTGCTTCTCCATTTTCATCGAGCTGAAGACTGTAATCCTCAACGCAATTAATTTCAGGATCAGGATCGTAAGCCCTGACGGTTAAAGTAACTGCACAAACTGTAGTTTGCCCGGCCAGATCTGCAACACTAAAGGTAAGTTCATTCTCACCGATATCATCTGTAGTAAATTCTGTTTGGCTCAGCCTTATTTCAGCTATTCCACAATTATCATAGGAGCCGCCATCCAGTTCGCTTGCATTAACACTAAGCTCTCCATTTTCATCTAACCAAACCTCTTTGTCTTGGCATACTGCCACTGGACCCTGGTTATCGACCACAGTGACTGTAAACCTGCATTCCTCCGTATTCGCCTGGCCGTCTCTCGCTTCAAAGACAATTTCTGTTTCCCCGACGGGAAAAAGGCTTCCTGAAGCCGGTCCTGAAGTTTGAATTACTTCTACTTCCCCATTTTCGTCGGTAGCGGTTGGTTTTTCAAAGTTTACGGTAGCCCCGCATTCCCCCGGATCATTATCCATTTCCATATCTACCGGACAGTCCTGAAACTCAGGTCCGGTTTCTTCCGCGGTAACGGTGATCGTCACGGTAGCTCCGTTCGAATCTTCCTGGCCGTCATTGGCCACATAGCTAAATTCATCAGTCCCGCTAAATCCGGAATCTGGAATGTACTCAAAAGAGCCATCAGGATTTAGGGTCAGGGTGCCGTCGGTTACGTCTGCTATAAGCTCAGCAGTGAGATCATCGCCATCCTGATCGGTATCATTGACAAGAACACCTTCCGCCGCGTTTTTAGTCAGGGTTTGGTCCTGGTTGGTCTGATAAGAATCATTCTGTGCTACGGGAGCAGTATTTTCAGGCTCCACGGCATTAACTGTGATCGTCACGGTAGCTACATTCGAATCTTCCTGCCCGTCATTGGCTACATAGGTAAATTCATCAGTTCCCGTAAATCCGGCATCTGGAATGTACTCAAAAGACCCGTCAGGATTTAGGGTCAGGGTGCCGTCGGTTACATCTGCTATAAGCTCAGCAGTGAGATCATCGCCATCCTGATCGGTATCATTCATAAGAACTCCTTCCGCCGCGTTTTTAGTCAGGGTTTGGTCCTGGTTGGTCTGATAAGAATCATCCTGTGCTACGGGAGCAGTATTTTCAGGCTCCACGGCATTAACGGTGATCGTCACGGTAGCTACATTCGAATCTTTCTGCCCGTCCTTGGCTACATAGGTAAATTCATCGGTCCCCGTAAATCCGGAATCTGGAATGTACTCAAAAGACCCGTCAGGATTTAGGGTCAGGGTCCCGTCGGTTACGTCTGCTATAAGCTCAGCAGTGAGATCATCGCCATCCTCATCGGTATCATTGACAAGAACTCCTTCCGCCACAGTTTTAGCCAGTGTTTGGCCCTGGTTGGTCTGATAAGAATCATTCTGTGCTACGGGAGCAGTATTTTCAGGCTCCACGGCATTAACTGTGATCGTCACGGTAGCTACATTCGAATCTTCCTGCCCGTCATTGGCTACATAGGTAAATTCATCAGTTCCCGTAAATCCGGCATCTGGAATGTACTCAAAAGAGCCATCAGGATTTAGGGTCAGGGTCCCGTCGGTTACGTCTGCTATAAGCTCAGCAGTGAGATCATCGCCATCCTGATCGGTATCATTGACAAGAACACCTTCCGCCGCAGTTTTAGTCAGGGTTTGATCCTGGTCGGTTTGATAAGAATCATCCTGTGCTTCTGGAGCTGTATTTTGACTAGCGGCTTCATAAACGATCTCAAAATGATCATTGGCCGGCGGTGCACATTTGAAAAGGTCGGCATCCTGAAGATCCACTTCTATCAGGCCTTCAGATTGAGGCACTAATTCTGCTGAAAAAATATCATTTCGAGTAAAGGTTTTAAGCTGAAAGTTAAAGTTGACATTTACGCTTAAAGGAATGGTACCATATTCCTCCAAGTAAGTAGTTTCTACCCCTTCTCCGCTTAATTCCAGATTATTTACCAAAATATTTCCGCAATAATCCAATTCTAAATCTATTGGGAGATTCAGTCCTCCATTAAATTCAGTCACATATTGAAATCCATTATTAGAATCATATACATTTATGGAATAGGATTTATTAGAAATCTCATCATAAGATTCTATAAAATCCATCGGGTTTTGAAAGATTCCGCTGAAAGAGATATCATCTTCATAGTCTATGACATATATGTATCCAAAATCATCCACCACTATACTTCCGGGTGAACCTATATTGTCATCCTCCCCTTTTATGGAATGAATTAAGGTATAAGAAGAGCCGTTGAATTCATAAACCTGGATTCTGCCTTTACCGTCTTCCCCTGCATCGCTTATATATACCCTTTCCTTTTTATCTACGGCCAGCCTGTATGGAGACCTTAGAGTTTCTGCCAAATTCTTTGGAGGGAATTCATAAGTTATGTTTCCATTAGAATCAAAAACCACTACTCTTTCACTAGTTTGCGAAGAAGATCCTGTATAGGCTATAGTGGTATACAAGTTTCCAACTTCATCAGTCACCACTCCTGTAGGTCCGAAATCTTCACTTGCATCACTATCTAAAGGCTGAAGTGTTCCACTAGATAATAAATTATTGTCATACACCCTTATGACCTGTGCATCTTTATCTGCTATATATGTTTCTTGATTTGCGGTTGGCAAGCTTGCCTCTATATCTAATGGAGACTCCATATTGGAACCATCTATACCCTGAACTTGATTTTTTGAACCATCAGTCAGATCTAAAATTTCTACACCATTATTGAATTTTAAAAAAATTATTTCAGTATCACTTAATTGGGAAATGGATACCACCGCATCACCAAGTTGCTCTTTAAAAAACTCCCCTATTCGATCCTTGTTATCGAGAAAATCAAAAAGGCCTAAACGTAACTCGAAGTATTTTAGATCATAAACATCATCAGATAAAGAATAATTTGGATCTTCCCTTACAAGGTTTTGTAATTCCCCGTTTGTAACCTGAAAATCTGATACATTCAGAACATCTACTCCATCCTCAAACTTTATATTAATAGGAATCGGGTCAGCCGAAGTAGGGTCGGGTTCAGGACTTGTGATTTCTACCCCATTCTGGGCAAGACCTTTTACTGGAAAGAAAAAAAAGAGTACCATCACCAGTAAAAAAACTCCTGCCGGTTTGTTCTTTATAAACATCGGTATGCTCCAGTTATAGCGGTTTCCCATTAAAGATTCAGTTCACAGTATGCGATAAAGATACGTATTAGACCAACAAGTGCTCCCCGCGAATTGTTAAGTTCTATCTAATATAGTCTAAACGGAAGTTATAGAATGATGCCTTAAACTTCCAAAAATGAAAAGTCAATCAATTATTATACAGGCAGATATGAAGAAAATAATTCCTGCAGTATGGATGTGAAGATTTAGTCAGACTTTACCGTTTCAAACCCTGTAGAAAAGATTTGAAACGGAAGTCTCACTAAGAAACTGAAAGTTTGAAGCAGTTAAGCTTCAGTGCTCTCCTGGTTCTTAACAACCAGTCTAAAGCCTTCTCCGTGGATATTCAGGATCTCCACGTTTTCGTCTTTTTTAAGGTATTTACGCAATTTGGCGATATACACGTCCATACTTCTGGAGGTAAAATAGTTATCATCTCTCCAGATCTTGGTCAATGCCAGTTCACGAGGCATAAGATCGTTCTCGTGCAATGCCAGCAGGCGTAATAATTCGTTTTCTTTTGGAGACAGTTTTTGTGGCTCATCATCCTTATAGGTCAGGAATCTAAGTTTAGAGTTCAGGTGGAAATCTCCAATTTCGAACTCAAACTGCTTACTATCAGCAACACTATCGGTAGCCTTGCGCTGCATAATAGCCTTGATTTTCATAAGAAGTACTTCACTGTCAAAAGGCTTGTTCAGATAATCATCTGCCCCCACTTTATAACCTTTCAGTACATCTTCTTTCATCGCCTTGGCGGTTAGAAAGATGATCGGGATTTCTTCATTCTTCTCTCTTATTTCTTTAGCCAGAGTGAACCCATCCTTATAAGGCATCATCACATCCAGGATACAAAGATCGAAATCGTCTTTTTTGAACTTTTCGAATCCTTCCATTCCGTTCTTGGCGTGAGTGACCTCATAGTCATTCATTGCCAGATAATCTTTCAAGACAGTCCCGAAGTTCGGATCGTCTTCTACTAATAGAATTTTCTTGTTTTCAGTTTCCATATATTAAGATATTAGAGGTAATTTAATAGTAAATGTGCTTCCTTTTCCTTTATCGCTTTCTACATAAATCTGGCCGTGATGGTCTTCCACAATACGCTTCACATAAGCCAGGCCAAGGCCGTGACCTTTAACATTATGAATATCACCGGTATGTTCACGATAAAATTTTTCGAATATTTTCTTCTGAACTGTTTTGCTCATTCCCGCTCCCTGATCCCTTATCTTCATCACGATATAATTCTTCACATTCTCCGTATAGATATCGATCTTTGGTGCGTCCTGGGAATATTTGATGGCATTGTCCAGGATATTGACTATAACATTGGTAAAATGATCTCCGTTAGCCAGGATCGCCGATCTTAATGCCCCAAAATGGGTCTGTATATAGCCTTCTCTGTCTTCTACTATCAACTCTACGTGGGCTATGGCTTCGTGTATCAGATCGTGTAACTGAAGTCTTTCCTTCTTGAGGTCCAGTTCGTTTTTCTCCAGTTTAGAAATTCGCAGTACATTCTCTACCTGGGCGTGCATCCTTTTATTCTCGTCTCTGATCATTTTAAGATACCTGGACACCTTATCCTGATCATTAATGATCTTAGGATTTTTAATTGCATCCAGTGCAAGATTAATAGTGGCTATAGGTGTCTTGAATTCGTGCGTCATATTATTGATAAAGTCAGTCTTTATCTGGGAGATTTGGCGTTGTCTTATAAGCTGCGATAGCGCACTGGAATATGCGATCACAATAATTAGTGTAAATATTATTGAAAGGGCGGCCATCAGCGTTACTGAAGACAAAACCACCTGTTTCTTTCCTGTAAAATTCACCAGTAACTGGTAGTTGCTTACTCCTTTCGAATCCAGAAATAACGGCACCCCGTATGTTGCGGGATGATCCAATGAAAAATCATCTGAATGCAGATTGGTAGCGATAGAATTATTGTAAACGGCAAATTCAAAGCCGGTCTGAATGTCTCTGTCGCTAAGCTCTTTTTCCAGTAAGTTCTCTATAGTCTCTTCCGAAACCCTGTCGTGCACAGGCAGTCTTTCAGTGTATTCTGAAATAGCCGAACGCAGGATCTCCTTCTCGACCTCATCCATTCTTACCACCTCCTCTATTCGCTGTTCTGCGGTAAGATCATTCCCGTCAAGATTGTTCTTCTTTATTATATTAGTGACCTTCTTATTGATGAGCTTCGTAAACTGAATACTGTCATCATTGGTCGATTTCAGAAAACCAGAAGATACCTTATAGTCTTCCTCCAAAATAGATTCAGACATGTAGTAAGTCTCGTCTCTGTAGTTATTATGATTAACATAAAAGTATTCTGTTAAGGTACCTCCCTGCAACTGACCCACCGTACTATCTACATCTTTAAACTGGAAATAATAATTCTCGATCTCCCTGTTCTGGATCTGGTCTGAAACCTTTATTAGAACCTGTTTTGCATTTGTAGAAAATTGCTCTTCCTTATCATCTACGGTGCTTTTTATCCAGTATCCTTGAACGAAAATGATTCCAATTAGGGACAAGCTCATCAGGACTACGAGGAGGAAAAAAAGCTTCTTGTTCATGTGCTCAAAAGTAATATTTTAACATTTAGGCTTCAGGTGGTTTAACCAAATGTTAACAAAACTATTAAGAATTTTTGCCTGACTTTAAGATAATCCTATGCAAAGTTCTTACTTGTTCTTTTGTTTGGGTAAGATTCGTATTTTCTATAGTAAAATCGGCGAGTTCCGATTTTTTTTCATCACTCCACTGGTGATTCATCCTGGCTTCAATTTCGTCCCTGGAACTCTGGTCTCTTTTCTGTAACCTCTTAACTCTATCTTCCTTTGGAGCGGTCACCAAAATATTGAAATCACATTTTTTATACCCCCCCTTTTCAAAAAGTATGGCTGCTTCATAGATCACATATGCTGAAGATTGTTTGTTCTTCCATTGCACAAAATCATTTTCAACAGCCGGATGGATTATGGAGTTGAGCTTTTCCAGTTTTTCGGTGTTGTTAAAAACCTTTGAAGCTATAAATTTTCGGTTGGGAAATTTACCATTATAAGCCTCGTCCCCCAGAAGATCAACAATGCCCTGCCTTATCTCTTCTGAAGTCTCCATCAATTCTTTGGCCTGTTTATCTGCTATATAAACCGGGACCCCCAGTTCCTTAAAAAACCCGGCTACAGTGGTCTTCCCACTTCCAATCCCGCCGGTAAGCCCAATCACCATCACCTTTTAATAATAAATTGAATTTTACGCTCGTTAAGCCTAAGATTATTTACATAATCCGGTTTCTTAACAATCTCGGCGATCATAAAGTCATCCCCTCTTTGCAAACTGGCGTAATCACAGATCACTTCAAAGTCTGAAGCATTTACCTTTTCGTAATCTTCAAGATTAACCTGGTAATACACAACAACCTCTTTGGGAAAGATCACGAGATTAATCTCCGGCGGCACATTAAGCACCTCCACATCTATTTTCATCTTACCTTCGGTAAATTTCTCCACCTTTTGGGAATACTTCACCTTGTTCTTATAAAAACTTAGCATTCCCAGGTTGGTAGTATCCAGGGCTATTTCCCCGCTAAGGTCTTTGCTAATATTATTAAGTATAAGCGGAAGTGTTTTTACCCGGCTAATAGTATCAATAACATTTTCAGGGCCGCTTACTTTTATCGAGTCAGGGTCGATGCTAACCCGTTCCCCGGCCGAGTAGCCCACGGCATAGCTAAGTTCGGTTTGGGGGATTACAGCAATCTTTTTTTCCTTTTTAAGCTGAAAATCAATAACGATCTCATCGGTCAGAAACCTGGATTTTTCAAAATCGATACCCAGTTGCTCCGCAATGGTGTCCCTGTGATTTTCCAGCACATATATCAGCTGCCCATTCTTTTCCAATGCAGTGCTCAGGTCTATACTCAGTGAAGGCTTGAAAATCTTAAAGTCCCAGAAGATCACAAATCCGTTATCCTGCAACCTAAGTTCAAGAAACCGGGGTTTGTCTTCAGATATACTTTTATCCAGGGGCGCATTTACATACTTCACCGGTATTTGCACTACTTGTGTATACTCCTTTGAGAACTGCACAAAGACCCAGATCACTGCTGAAAAGATCAGAAAGAAACTAAAAGTCTTCAAGTTCCCTTTTTTAAAGCCGATACTTCTATTTCCCTGTTTTTGACTCATTCTGAAAAGAAAAGATTTGGATATTGTTTTTCTGGGTTCTCTTTCAGAACTGAAATGTGCCAGTACGATTTCAGAAACCCATAACCATAACCTATAAACTGAATTATAGTGGCCAATATGGCCAGTAATCCAATATAAAGATTTTTATGCTTCATAGCAGCATCCAGCCCAATAATCAGGAAATAAAAAAGGTAAGCAGCGGAAAAGATCCAGAAGCCCATTAACGTAAATATCAATGACACCAGAAATCCCAGGACGAACAGGGTTGGGAACCAGTAGGTGATTTTGGCTGATCCCTTGTGCCAGCAGTTCAGGATTGGCCTCACCAACCCGAACTTATATACCTGCTGATAAAATTTTTTCCAGTCAATGCGCCTCTTGTGAAAAACTCTTGCCCCTTCTATAAGACAGGTATGAAAACCTGCCTTCTGGATACGCATAGAAAGATCTGGGTCCTCACCAGGGTGAATCCTGCCAAAACCTTTGGTCTTCTCAAAGGCCTTCCTGGAAATCCCCATATTAAAACTTCGGGGCTGGAATTTATTGATCGATCGTTTTTTTCCTCTTATTCCCCCTGTAGTCAGAAAGGAGGTCATACTAAAGTCTATAGCCTTCTGGATATCACTGAAGCTCTTATGGGCCGCATCCGGACCTCCAAAACAATCGCTGTAATTTACCTTCAGGAAAGAGTCTACCTTTTCAAGATAATCCGGCGGCATGATGACATCGGAATCGAGAATAAGAAAGTAGTTCCCTTTTGCGCGTTCCATCCCGTAATTCCTGGAGCTTCCGGGGCCGGAATTAGGCTTTGAATAGTAACTGATCTGAAGTTTATCCCGGAACTCTTCCACCACCTTATCGGCAGGGACATCAGATCCGTCTTCTACAATCACTATTTCAAAATCCCTGTCAAAGGCTATCTTCTCCATACTTTGCAGGAGCTCCCTTATCTCATCGGGACGGTTATATACGGGAATCACAAAGGAATAATCCAGCTTCATTTTGTAAAGGTAGTGAACAAAAAAGCTGTTTAAAAAAGGGCTTTAAGAATCTTAAGCGTTCTTCTTTAAACAGCTTTGTATAGGTTTGAGTTTAAATTACTCCTGGTCTTTCATAAAAGTCTCCATTACTTCCTGGCTTACTCCCATATTGGAGAAACCACCATCGTTGTATAAGTTCTGAAGAGTAACTCTTTTTGTAAGATCAGAGAACAGGCTCACCGTATAATCGGCACAGTCCTGGGCGGTTGCATTACCCAGCGGCGACATCTTATCGGCATAAGCGATAAACCCGTCAAAGCCTTTCACACCCTGTCCTGCAGTAGTAGGAGTTGGAGATTGTGAAATGGTATTCACACGTACTTTTTTATCTTTTCCGAAGAAATACCCGAAGCTACGGGCAATAGATTCCAGATACGCCTTATTGTCGGCCATATCATTATAATCCGGGAATACACGTTGCGCAGCCATATAGGTAAGGGCCACGATACTTCCCCACTCGTTCATCGCATCCTTTTTGTAAAGGACCTGCATTGTCTTATGGAAAGAAACAGCCGATACATCCCAGCCTTTAGCGGTGTAATCGTAATTCATATCGGTATAGTGGTTTCCTTTACGCACATTTACAGACATCCCGATAGAGTGAAGCACAAAATCAAGTTTTCCTCCAAGCATCTCCTGGGCTTTCTCCACAAGGTTTTCAAGATCTTCAACTTTGGTAGCATCAGCCGGAATGATCTCGGCACCGGTTTTTTCGGCCAGTTTTTTAATGCTTCCCATCCTCATCGCTATAGGCGCATTGGTTAATACAAATTCTCCACCTTCTTCGTGTACACGCTCTGCAGTTTTCCAGGCGATAGAATTCTCATCCAAAGCACCGAAAATGATTCCTTTTTTTCCTTTTAGCAGGTTGTATGACATGTTGTTATATTTTATTGGTTGTTGTTGAGCCCGTAAAGATAGTAAAATAACTTTCAGGCAGTTCCTTATTCTTTAATTGAGAAGGGCCTTGGCGTGCGCCCTTGCCGACTCACTGATATTATTCCCGCCGAGCATCATTGCCAGTTCTTCTACCCTGTCTTCGCTTTCAAGAGTTCTTATTCTGGTTACCGTAGCATCAGCTGAATCTTCCTTGAAGATCTTAAAGTGGCTGCTGCCTTTCCCGGCAATCTGCGGAAGGTGTGTAATGGCGATCACCTGCATCGAATTTCCCATTTTCTGAAGGATCTCTCCCATTTTCTGCGCAATATCCCCGGAAACCCCCGTATCTATTTCGTCAAATATAATTGTTGGCAAATTGCTTTGTGCGGCCAGGATACTTTTAACCGCCAGCATAATTCTGGACAGCTCCCCTCCCGAAGCGGCCTTTTTCATCTCCTTGAAATCTCCACCCTTATTGGCCGAAAGATACCAGGAAAGCTGATCTTTCCCGTTCACGAAGAATTCCTCTTGGCTGTCAAGATCGATCCTTAGCCTCGCATTAGGCATTCCCAGTTCGGCAAGAATCTTCTCGGTTTCTTTTATAAACGGGGCAATGATCTTTTTCCGGTTTTGATGCAGCCTGTCTGCGATCTTATCCAGATCGGTTTTCTTATTTCCTATAGCTTCATTGATCTCAGAAAGTGCAGTTTCGGCATTTTCACTTACAGAAACTTTCTCTCTGAGTTCTTCTGTGATTTCCAGCAGTTCTTCAATGGTGCCGGCATTATGTTTCTTCTGAAGGTTATAAATCAGCTGAAGTTTCTCGTTGGTAGCCTCAAGTTCCTCAGGATTCGCCTCTACCCTGTCCATAGCCGAGGCAACTTCTTCGGTAATATCGTCAAGTTCTATGATGACACTTTGCACCCGCTCGTGCAGCTTTTCATAATTGGATGAAAATGAAGTGATCTTTGCAAGGCTTGCCCGCATCTCCTTAAGGGTAGACAAACTACCAATCTCTTCCTGGCTGGCAAAATTAAAGGCTTCCCCCAATCTTTCGGTAAGCTCTTCAACATTATTCAGTTCTTCGTAACGCTCTTCCAGCTCTTCCAGCATCCCCGGCTGAAGTTTCGCCTCATCCAGTTCATTAAGAAGAAATAGGTTATAGTCATATTCTTTGGTTGCCTGGGCCTGCTCTTCAAGCAGGTTGGAAGCCCTCTTCTGAAGTTTTTTCAATTCCTTCAGATTCTGACGATATTCAAGGATCGCCGCTTCGTTCCCGGCAATGGTGTCTATCACCTGGAACTGATAATCGTTATTTCCTAGGCTTAAGGTTTCGTGCTGGCTGTGAATATCGATAAGATATTCTCCCAGGGCATTCAGTGAACTCAGATTAACAGGTGTGTCATTTACAAAGGCCCTGGATTTTCCGGAAGCAAGGATCTCCCTTCTGATTATGGTATTGGCTTCATAATCCAGGTCTTCGGTTTCAAAGAATTCCTTCAGTTTATAATTGGAAATATTGAAGCTGCCTTCTATAACGCACTTTTTCTGGGAGTCACGTATAGATCCGTAATCGGCACGATTCCCCAGCAATAAACCCAAAGCGCCAAGCATAATGGATTTTCCGGCCCCGGTTTCCCCGGTAATAATGGTAAAACCCTCCTGAAGACTGATATTAATATCCTCTATAAGGGCATAATTTTTTATGGATAAAGCGGTCAGCAATGTCTTTGAAATTTGAGCCTAAATATACGTGAGAAATTATTCCCGGTCAACCGATAAGAATCTTTATTGCAGGTTTCTCCAGTTTTTGGAATATCGGGGCGCCAGGCTATTAAGTGTTTCTTCCAGCCCCGGCTTATTAATGGCCGGTCCGCCACTAAATACCTGTGAGATCTCCTCGGCCTTGGCATCGAAGAATGTCCTTACCAAAAGTGAGTTTGCACGGCGTCTGTTCATAGGCACCATTGCTTCAAGGGCCTCAGCAATACTCGATTTACCCGCTTCAGCATCCTGATACATCACATCCAGGCCAAGACGGTGATATTTGTACATCGCACTGCGATACTCGGCAAAAGTATTCGAAAGAAGATCTGTATTCAGTCGGTATCTTGATCGGTTCCCATCCGAACCCTTCCAGCCTTTAGCATTTCCCTGCTGCGCAGTATTCACTATCCTGTTAGCCTCTTCAAAATAAGGTGTTCCGCCCTCTGGGGCAAACGTATCGGCATCAAGGCCAAGTATGGTATAAACATAAAATGAGATTACCGAAACAAGGTTCGAACTATAAGAATTCTGGCTGTAATTGAGCGGCTGATATTCGCGGTAATTGAAAGTGAATTGCTCGTCATTAAAATTAAAAACGGGCGAGATCATAGTAGAACCATAAACCGGGCGTGAAGACTGCACCTGGATACTGCCAGCAAAAGACTCCCCGTCAAACTGAACGATGGTGATGAACATACTGCAATTAATACGCTCCTCTTCTTCAACCTGCTTCTCGGTCCAGGTGGTCTGGTTCACGAATTCTGAAAGCGATCGCTCCAGGGTTTTAAATACCGAGAGGTTACTTTGCCCTGTTTGCTCGGCATTTATCACGATCTCGCAATTGAGCTCCTGGGCATTTAAGAACCCAAGCCCCAACAGTAAAAAACTTAGTGTTAGAATCTTACGCATGTAACAAATGTACGATTTCATTTAAAATATCGCGTGCAACTTCCGATTTTGGTTTCACCCCAAAGTCCTTTTTATGCCCGTCGGGATAGAGAATGCTTATTTTATTGGTATCTTTCTTAAAACCGGCACCTTCATCCTGCATAGAATTCAGCACGATAAAATCGAGGTTCTTACGCCTCAGTTTGGATTTGGCGTTCTCTACTTCGTTATTGGTTTCAAGTGCAAAGCCTATTAAGCTTTGATGCGTTTTCTTTTCACCCAACGAAGCCAGAATATCCTGGGTTTTGGTTAATTCTATTTGAAGGTTTTCGGCTTCTTTTTTGATCTTTTTATCAGCTACGTTCTTAGGCTTGTAATCGGAAACCGCGGCTGCCGCGATCATCACATCTGCCGAACCAAAATGCTCGTGAACGGCATCGTACATCTCCTGGGTACTGGTTACCCGAATGAGCTTCACATTAACATCTTCCAGCTGAAGATGTGTTGGCCCCGAAACCAGGATCACCCTCGCTCCAAGTGCTGAAGCTGAATGCGCCAGCTCAAAGCCCATTTTTCCGCTGGAATGATTCCCGATAAACCTTACCGGATCTATCGCCTCGTAGGTGGGACCGGCAGTAATGAGAACGGTTTTACCTTTAAGAGGTAACTGTGCCGAAAAATGTTCTTCAATAAAGTTAATGACATCTTCCGGCTCTGCCATTCTGCCTTCTCCGTGCAGGCCACTGGCAAGTTCGCCGGACACCGCCGGGATCATAATGTTCCCAAAGCTTTCCAGTTTTTCAAAATTCTCGTGGGTAGATGGATGCTTGTACATATCAAGATCCATAGCAGGGGCAAAAAACACAGGGCATTTAGCCGAAAGATAGGTAGCCAGCAACAGGTTGTCGCTTTTTCCCGTGGCCATCTTAGAAAGAGTATTGGCCGTAGCAGGGGCTATAACCATAAAATCGGCCCATAGGCCGAGTTCTACGTGATTGTTCCAAACCGAATCTTCATCGCCTTCTTGAGTAAAAGAGGACAAAACCTCATTCTTAGATAAAGTAGATAAGGTGAGAGGAGTTATAAAGTCTTTGGAAGCCGGCGTCATAAGGACTTTCACCTCGGCACCGGCTTTAATGAATAGTCTTACTAAAGAGGCCGTCTTATAGGCGGCAATACCGGCGGTAATGCCCAGAAGAACCTTCTTCCCTTTCAGTACAGACATAATAATATAGTCTACTCTTGAGAATTCTTGGTGTTGCGGTAATAGATCTTGTCATCTAACCACTCCTGAATTGCAAGCGCATGAGGCTTTGGCAGTTTTTCATAAAACTTAGAAACCTCAATCTGCTCTTTATTCTCAAAGATCTCATCAAGACTATCATTATAAGTAGCAAACTCATCAAGCTTCTCCAACAATTCCTTTTTGATCTCAGAATTGATCTGGGTAGCTCTTTTTGCTATTACCGAGATAGCCTCATAAATATTGTTGGTTGGCGCATCTACCAGGTTCTTATCAACCGTAGTAGTGTTTACCGGTGCTTCAGTCTTCTTAATATCCATTGCTCAACTATTATTATTAAAAGTTTTGTAACCTTGTTTGTATATCTGCATCAGAAGCCTCAATCTGCTCCTGGAATTCGCCTTGCGGAAAATATTTCAGGTAATTCTTATAATATTCGTGCGCTGTGTTCAAACGCTCTTCCATTAAAACCCTGTAACTGTTTATTGCCAATTCATAAGCCGAATCGAACTTATAATATAGGGCTTTTTCTCTAAACGGAGACCCCGGGTAATCGGCTATAAAATTATCGAAAGAAACTATGGCCGCTTTATAATCTTCGGTATGATGATATTGTTTGGCGATCTCGTAGGCTTTTTTCTCTAATTTCACCTGAAGCTCACTCACCATTTTGTTTGCCTCTTCAGCAAACTCCCCATCAGGATAGGCATTCAGGTAATTCTGAAGCTCTACGATAGCCTTTTCGGTATCTGCCTGATCAAGAAAGTATCGCGGAGAAAGTTCGTAATAACTTCTTGCCTTTTTGTAAGAAGCTTCTTCAGCTTTCTCACTATCAGGATAGGTTTGCTCGAAACGCTCAAACTGGTAAGAAGCCAGATAATAATCCTCTAACTGATAATAAGTGTCTGCATACAAATAACTCACCTTCTGCCCCTGAGGCTTCCCTCTGAACTGCGGCACTATTTGCTCAAACAGCCTTAAGGCTTTTTTAAATTTGCGGTTACTATCCTCTTCCTTGGCTTCATTATAAAGCTGTTCGGCAGTAGTATATTTTAAACCGGCGTCCTGACTCTTAACCACCTTCTGATACTCACTACAGGAAAGAGTAAGAAAGAAAACGCCTGCTAATAGAATTCCTTTTTTCATCATTTGTAAAAACATCTGGCAAAAATACATTTTTCTGAACTATAAAAAAAACTTTCCGTTCGAACAAGAATAACCCGATAAAGCCTTATTTATTGCCCGGTTTCAGGACATTAAATAAACAGGTAAAATAAAGATCCCGGCGCAAAGGCACCGGGATCGTGTTTGGTGATCGGAATTCATCTAAAAAGCAGCTACAAAATCTCCAATCATTGCATCAAGGCTTTCTGAAGCTTTTACTAACGGAAGTCTCAGGTTGTTATCTATGACTCCTTTTTTAGTCAGCAAAGATTTTATCCCTGCAGGGTTCCCTTCAGCAAAGATCAGGTCTATGGAAGGGGCCACTTTATAATGAATCTTATAGGCTTCTTTAGCCTTCCCCTCAAGCCCAAGATTTACCATTTTGGAGAATTCCGCAGGGAATCCTTGTGCGATCACAGAGATCACGCCTTTCCCTCCGGCAAGTGTCATTGGCAATGTGATCATATCATCTCCGGAGATCACCAGAAAATCTTCCGGCACAAGGCTTATCAGTTTCATTGCCTGTACCATATCTCCGGCTGCTTCCTTGATCCCAATGATATTGGCAAAATCACGTGCTATCCTGTTCACGGTCTCAGGTAGTATATTTGAAGCTGTCCTTCCAGGCACATTATATAGAATCACGGGTTTTGGGGAAGCTTCGGCCACCGCTTTAAAGTGCTGGTAAATCCCTTCCTGGGTGGGCTTATTGTAATACGGAGATACTGAAAGCACTGCATCAAACTTCTCCAAAACTCCCGATCTCAGTTCTTCGGCTACACCAGCGGTGTTGTTCCCTCCTATCCCAAGGACCAAGGGCAGACGCCCGGCATTTGCCGCGATAACCGTTTCTCGCACCAATTTCTTTTCTTCCCTTGTAAGGGTAGCACTTTCTGCGGTTGTCCCAAGCACCACAAGATAATCTATTCCGTTTTCCACCTGGTTCTCCACAAGGGTTTCCAGAGCTTTTACATCTACTGATAAATCGCTTTTAAAGGGTGTTACCAAAGCGACTCCTGTTCCTGTAAATGCTTCCATTCTATATTATATTTAGTTTTCCAAATTATTTGATTCGTCTAAGCCTGTTCTTCAGGCCTTTCTTCAGAATCTGCAAAAATCAGTCTTTCTGAAAGCGCAAATGTAAATAATAATTGCAGAGAATTGAGAAGAGAATAACAGCTATTCCTTGCCCTTATCTTCATATTTAACAAGTTTAATTGTATTGTAAAAAATGAACCGAATATTTAAGTAGCTGCCTATACCATATTAAGAAGGCGAAGCTTCTTTTCTTCGGTCGCAAAAAAGAAAAAGGCCAGGGTGATGGCTGCCAGCCTCAGAAAGTTTTCAAGAACAAGCACTCCCAGCTCTTCAAGATAAAAAGCTGTCATATCCCTAAAAACATCAGCAAAGATCAGGGCCAGTGCGAGCGAGATAAAAAAAACAGATTTTTTTGAATACGAGTTCAGGTAATAGACAAGTCCTACAACTCCCAGTACGAGCAAATTAATATAATAGACGAGATAAAGTCCGTAATTTAAGAACCCGGAAACATAGAATTGAAGCTCCAGAACATGCAAAAGCATAAGATAGGCATTCACGAGAATCACCAGCACAAAATACAGGAGCATATATTTACTGGCAGATGACCTTTCGGTATGCAGCACGGCCTCTCTGCTCAAAAAGATATAGGCTGCCATATAAAGAAGCAAACCAACCATTCCCAGGTACCAATAATCATTAAAATAGGAAACGATTTCGGCGATTATAAAAAAACTAAAAAAAGCACTAAGGTTAAGATTGGAAATTCTAAGGTAAGACATCTTAAACCCTATCAAACCTACGTAAAATAACAAGCGGCTAGCTAAAACCAGCCAGTCCGTACTGGAAACAATCCCGTAAATATTCAACATTAATAGCAGCAGCCCGGTTAAAAGAAGGTACCTGTATAATTTCATCGAATTTTTCTTAATGAGCTCTAATATAAAAAACTCGTAAGTCCTTGACACACACAATAACGTGTACTCTTACAAAAAAACGCAGTATTTGTAGGAATTTTCGATGTAACAGATAATTTACTCGATGAAACTACTCAAACCCACCCCAAAAAAAGTCTGTATATTTGCTGCCGAAAAAATCAAGCAATGAATTTTCTAAAGGTCACAGGCATTTTTCTGGTGTTTACCAGTCTTCTGATTTCCTGTAAAGGCAAGACTCCATTTTCTCCGGCAGAGATAGAAGCTGAAAGAATAGCAATCGATTCTACTACAGAAGGAGATACTTCCATCCAGAATTTTATTGATCCATACCAAGAGCACCTCAACAAGACCCTGGACAGCACCTTAGCCTACAACCCTAAAGACCTGTCGAAAGAGGACGGCCACCTGGAAACAGCCATTGGAAATTTAATGGCAGACATCGTTATACAGCAGGCAAGTTCGGTAGTCAAAAATCGCACGGGAAAACATATAGATATGGTGCTCCTTAACCACGGAGGTATAAGGTCTACCCTGAACAGGGGTGGTTTAAGCACGAGATCCGCCTATGCCCTTATGCCTTTTGAAAATGAAATTGTGGTGGCAGAGCTATCCGGAAAAAAGATGAAAGAAATGCTGAGCTACCTGGAAGAAGCTAAAACCGCGCATCCTGTGAGCGGGATCAGGATTATAATGGATAAAAACTATAAGATCACTGAAGCACTTATCAACAACAAAAAGATCGACACCACTAAAACTTATATGGTGGCCACTTCAGACTTTCTGCAACAAGGAGGAGATAACATGAATTTCTTCAAGGATCCGGTAGGGCTTTACCATACCGACTATAAACTGAGGAATGCGATTATAGATTATTTCGAAAAAACCGATACCATAAAAGCCGAAAAGGACGGACGTTTCATCCAGAAAAAATAAGCTATGAAGAGGAGAAATTTTATTCAGCAAACCACTGCGGCAACTGCATTTCTTGGATTAGGCGGGCTCTCTGCCCTTTCTTTCGAACCAAATTACAAGAAACACATCACCATTCTGCACACTAACGATGTGCACAGCCACATAGAACCCTTCGGAATAGATGACGCCAAATACCCTAATATGGGTGGAGTAGCCAGAAGAGCAACCCTTGTAGAGCAGATAAGAAAAGAAAATCCCAACACCCTGCTACTGGATGCCGGGGACATTTTCCAGGGCACCCCGTATTTCAACTTTTACGGAGGGGAACTCGAATTTAAACTGATGAGCAAGCTAAAGTATGATGCGGCTACCATCGGGAACCACGATTTTGACAATGGGATTGACGGCTTATATGCGCAACTGCCACACGCTAATTTCGACTTCATTTCGTCTAATTACGATTTCAGCAATACCATTATGGACGGCAAGACCAAGCCGTATAATATCTTTATGAAAGACGGGGTGAAAATTGGGATTTTCGGGCTGGGAATTGAACTCGAAGGATTGGTGAGTAAAAAGAACTACAAGGAAACCAAATACCTTGACCCCATTGAAACCGCTCAGGAAATGACGCGCATCCTGAAGAAGGAGAACAATTGCGACCTCATCATCTGCCTCTCTCACCTGGGATATGAATATGATTCAGAAAAGATCTCAGACCTCAAATTAGCCAGAGCTACCCAAGACATAGATCTTATAATTGGCGGACACACTCATACATTCCTGGAAAAGCCAAGCATCGAAACCAATAAGGCCGGCAAAAAGGTATTGGTGAACCAGGTAGGTTGTTACGGGCTTTATTTAGGCCGGATAGACTTCTACCTGGATCACAAGAACAATATTGAAACCGGCGGCGCCAGTATTAGTGTTTAATTAATTCACCATTTCAAGAAACTCGTCTTCACTTAACATCGTCGTGCCAAGTTTTTCAGCTTTGGCAAGCTTGCTTGGCCCCATATTTTCTCCAGCAACCAGGTAATTGGTTTTTGAAGAAATGGAGCTGGAGACCTTACCGCCGTTATCTTCAATAAGTTTTTTCAGCTCATTCCTGGAAACTTTTCCAAAAACCCCGGAGATGACGAACGTATTCCCTGAAAGCTTATCGGTTTGATTTGCCAGTTTTTCTGCTGAAATTTCCAGCTGAACCCCATATTCTTTCAATCGCTCCACGATTTCCCTGTTTTTTTCTGAAGAAAAGAAGTCGATCACACTCCTGGCGATGCTTCCACCAATTTCTTCGATATTCATCAGGTCCTCTTCGGAAGCCTGCTCCAGGGCATCTATGCTTTTGTAATGTTTTGCCAGCTTTTTAGCCACGGTTTCTCCCACGTACCTGATCCCAAGCGCAAAAAGCACACGCTCAAAAGGAATTTCCTTAGACTTTTCGATTCCCCGGATAAGGTTTTCAGCCGATTTTTCAGCCATTCTTTCCAACGGAAGCACGTCTTCCTTTTTAAGGGTATACAGGTCAGCGTAATTATTTATCAATCCGGCGTTAACCAGCAGGGTCACGGTCTCTCCCCCAAGGCCTTCAATATCCATAGCCTTTCGCGAAATATAATGCTGAATACGCCCGACTATTTGTGGCGGACATCCATTATAATTAGGACAGTAATGCTGTGCCTCCCCTTCCTTGCGAACCAGTTCTGTTCCGCACTCCGGGCAATTAGTGGCATATATTGTAGGTTCAGAATCAGGGTCACGCTTGGTAAAATCTACCCCAACGATTTTGGGAATTATCTCCCCTCCCTTTTCCACATAAACGGTATCGCCTTCCCGCACATCAAGTTTCTCAATCTGGTCGGCGTTATGCAAGGAAGCCCGCTTCACAACAGTTCCGGCAAGCTGAACCGGCTTTAGGTTTGCTACCGGGGTGATCGCTCCCGTTCGGCCTACCTGGTAAGTGATCTTCTTAAGAATAGTGCTCTCCTGCTCGGCCTTAAATTTATAAGCGATGGCCCAACGCGGGGATTTTGCTGTATATCCCAATTCTTCCTGCTGCCTGAAATCATTCACCTTCACCACTACCCCGTCGGTTTCGTAAGGCAGGTCATGACGATGCTCATCCCAATAATTTATATAATCCAGCACTTCAGAAATACTGTTTTTCAATTCGGCTTCGGGCGGCACCTTAAAGCCCCACTCCCTCGCTTTCTCAAGGCCTTCGGCCTGGGAGTGCACCGGAAGATTATTCCCTACAAGACTGTAAAGCAAGCAATCCAGCGGCCTTCTGGCAACCTCAGCGCTATCCTGTAACTTCAGGCTTCCGGAAGCGGTATTTCGCGGATTCGCATAAGGCTCCTCCCCGGCTTCCACTCTCTCGGCATTCATTTTGGCAAAGCCCTCATATGGCAGCACGATCTCCCCACGGATATGGAATTTTTCAGGATAATCTCCGTTCAGCTTTAATGGGACCGACCTGATGGTCTTTACATTATTGGTCACATTATCCCCCTGGAATCCGTCACCACGGGTTACAGCAGTCTTCAGTTTTCCGTCTTCGTAGCTAAGGCTGATGGAAGCTCCGTCGTATTTAAGTTCACATACATACTGAAGTTTCCCGTCCACCAGTTTTTTAACCCGCTTTTCCCAGTCTTCCAGCTCTTCTTTAGAGTAAGAATTGGAAAGTGAATACATCCTGAACTCATGTTGCACGGTCTCGAAGCTCTTGGTTACCGCACCACCTACTCTTAGCGTAGGTGAATTAGTATCTTCAAATTCGGGATGCTTTTCTTCGAGTTCCTGAAGTTCTTTCAACTTCATATCAAATTCGTAGTCACTAATCTCAGGCTTATCGAGAACGTAATACAGGTAATTATGATGGTGTAATTCTTCGCGAAGTTGTTTTATCCTTTTTTCGATGTCCATTTAATCTGAAAAGATTTGATATTATTTTGATACAAAACTAAGCTCATCCTTCTCGAATTTTAGATGATGAGTTTTGCCATTATGACTAATTTGAAGGCCGAATTCTGAGGCGGAAGCTTTATCCCCTGTCGGAAACCAGTCCTTTAATTTCTTATTGATCGTTATGATAAGCCCCTCGGGATCACCGATGGCACAAAAGCGCTCGAAACTGCCGTCAAAAACTTCCAGCCCGCAATTCTCACGCAGAAAATTGAATTTTTCCCTGATATTTGTTGTTGCAAGGCCAATTTCACTAATTCCCAAAAGACTTTTCTCCGAAAAAATAGCCGATTCAGGCTTATTGAAATTTCGCCTGGAGATGAACTCCATAATATTCTCCTCCTTATCATAGAAATACATCGATTTGGCCTGCCAGTTGCTGAAGTCTACGATCTCATCGGTATTATTCTTCAATATCGCCACCCTTTCCTTTAGCCACCTAAGCGCTTCCTCTTCCTGCTTGTCGGGAATATGGATCGCGATATGGTAAGGAGTAGATTGCTCTGCGCGTTTAAATTTCAGAACGGAATAGCCGAGCTTCACCTCGAATGAATCTTCTTTGTGATTTTGAATTTCCAGACCAAGAAGATCCCGGTAGAATCTCAATTGTTCCTGACCTTTTGAAGAATATATCTCTAATCTTTCTATTTTCATTCTCCTGAAATCTAAGGTTCTAAGCCTGGTTCTTATTCATCCATTTTGGAACCGGCATCGGTTTAAAATTATGCATTTTCTCCAGAAGCTCCTCAATATCTTCAGCTATTAACAGAATGTCGAAATTATCCTTTTTCAACAGGCCTTTCCGAACCATCTTTTTAAGCATCGCGATAAGGTCATCATAGAAGCCGTTAATATTCAGCAAGCCTATTGGCTTGCTGTGAAGTCCAAGCTGAGCCCAGGTAATGATCTCGAAAAGCTCTTCAAATGTGCCGAATCCACCCGGAAGAGCCACAAACCCGTCGCTTAGTTCCTGCATTTTAAGCTTCCGCTCGTGCATATCGTTGGTGGTGATAAGCTCAGGAAGTTCTTCGTGAACCACTTCTTTGGTTTTCAGAAAATCAGGGATAACACCGGTAACCTTGCCTGAATTCTTCAGGGCTCCTTCGGCCACCTGCCCCATAAGTCCTAACTTGCTACCTCCGTAAACAATACCAATCTTCTTTTCAGCCAGAGTCTCACCCAGTTGATAAGCCTTTTTAATAATTTGAGGGTCATTCCCGTCGCTGCTTGCGCAAAAAACCGCTATACTTCTCATATAAATTTTTTTTTCCTTTACAGACTTCCTTTAAGCATTCTGTAATTCCCGAAAATGTCTTTTCGGAGCTCAGTTTCAAAAGCTTCAGACTTGAGAAGCTTTTCAGTTTCTTCCGACAGATACTGATTGATCTCGAAATAAATCTTTCCTGCCGGCTTTAAAGCCTGTCGTGCTAATTTCGTGATTTTGTTATAGAACAATAAAGGATCGTCGTCTTTTACATAAAGTGCCGATTCTGGTTCAAAATTCAGCACATTGGCGTGCATTTCCTTTTTTTCCAGGTCGCGAACATAAGGCGGATTAGATACGATAATATCGTAGTGCTCTTTTAGTTTTTCCAGCTCCAGAACATCCTGCTGAAAAAATTCAACCTCAACCTCATTAAATTCGGCATTTTTCCGGGCTGTTTCCAGAGCATCTTTTGAAATATCCATAGCAGAAACCTTTGCTTTTGGTAAGTGTTTCGCCAAACTTATAGCGATACATCCTGTACCTGTTCCAATATCGAGCAGCTTCAACTCTTTTTCTTCAGAATTATGATCGTCTAAGATCCATTGAACCAGTTCTTCGGTTTCCGGTCTCGGGATGAGCGTATTTTTATTTACTTCGAATTTCATTCCGAAGAATTCCGTAGCACCTATAATATACTGGACCGGTTCATGCTGTTTAAGCCTGTTCAAGGACTTTCTGAATAGCACAGTTTCAGCTTCAGAAAGCTCCTTTCCCGGTTCAAGCGCAAAATCGAGCCGGTTCAAATTCAGATACTCCTCACTTAAGAGGTAGAAAAATGAATTCACCTCTTCCAAAGGATATTCTCCTTTTAGGTGTTCAACAAATTCGGTTTTAAGATCGGTTAATTTCAAAACTCAGGCTTTGCGGTTTTAAATTATAGATCTTTAATCATCCAAACGGTACAATTATAGTGGCCGGTATCTCCAAGGGGTTCTTCCAGGTTTTCAAAACCTGTACGCTTATATAGCTTCTTTGCTCCCTCCATATAGGGAAGAGTTTCTATATAACATTTTTTGAAGCCATTGGCTTTCCCGAACTCAAGACAGGTATTCATCATTTGTGCCCCAACTCCCCTGTTTCGGGCTTCCGGAAGAAAATACATTTTTTGCAATTCGCAAACCTCATCCTCAAACCCGGGTAAGGGTGCAATTCCGGCGCCACCAATTATCTTTCCTTTATTTTCAACCACAAAATAGCTCATTCTGGGCTTATCATAAGTGGCATACATATCATCCAGGGCTTTATCTTCATAAGCAGTTCCAACTTTGGGCACGCCCAGTTCCACCAACACACTTCGAACCACCCCGGCAACCTGCTGATTGTCTTCCGGTTGAATTTCGCGAATTTTTAAAGTCTCCATTCTTGCTAATTAATCCTATTTTTGTGGCGTGAAGATACACGAAAAATATATAAAACGCTGTATACAATTGGCCCGAAACGGCCTTGGAACCACCTATCCAAATCCTATGGTAGGTAGCGTTATTGTTCATAAAAACAAAATAATTGGCGAGGGCTGGCATTACAAAGCCGGGGAAGCCCACGCCGAGGTGAACGCGATCAATTCGGTAGAAGATGCTTCGCTTTTAAAGGACGCCACCATTTATGTAAGCCTGGAGCCCTGTAGTCATTATGGAAAAACCCCACCCTGCAGTGACCTTATCATTGCCCGCGGTATAAAAAAGGTGGTGATAGGCACGGTAGACCCTTTCGCTGAAGTGGCAGGACGAGGCATTAAGAAACTGATGGACGCCGGATGTAAGATTGCAGTAGGAATTCTGGAAGAAGAATGCCGCGAGCTCAACAAGCGTTTTTTCACCTTTCATCAAAAGAAAAGGCCCTATATTATTCTGAAATGGGCTGAAACCGAAGACGCCTTTATAGCGCCTGAAAAACAGGATAAAAGAGAACCGGTATGGATCACGAATCCATACTCCAAACAGCTGGTCCATAAATGGCGGGCCGAGGAGCAAGCCATACTTGTTGGCACTAATACTGCTGTGGCCGACAACCCTAAACTGAACACGCGGCTATGGGAAGGTCCCAACCCTGTAAGAATAGTCATAGACAGAAACCATAGAATTTTGAAGGATTCGGCTGTATTTGACGGGAGTATAAAAACTATCGTGATCTGTGAAGAACCGGGATTAAATAATTCTGAAAACCTAAAATTTGAAAGGATTGATTTTAGCAAAAACGTTCCTGAACAGATTTGCGAAATCTTATACAAATACGAATTGCAATCTGTAATAATCGAAGGCGGATCCCAAAGCATTCAAGGTTTTATAGATGCCGGGCTCTGGGATGAGGCACGGGTTTTCACAGGTAATATTCAGTTTAAAACCGGAGTGAAGGCTCCCCGGTTGAAAGGAAACCTGATTAAGGAACAAACTATTGAAGACGATAAGTTAAAGATATATACTAATGATTAAGACCATAATATTCGATTTTGGAGATGTATTTGTTAATCTCGACAAGGCCGCAACCAAAAAAGAGATGGAGGCCTTGAAAGTTTCGGAGTTCCCGGAAGTCATCCTGGAGAAGAACCTGGAATACGAAAAAGGCCTTATCAGCTCCGACGAGTTCATCGGTTTTTATCGTGAGGAATTCCCTCATCTGGAAAGCGAACAGATCGTGAATTCGTGGAATGCCATCCTGATCGATTTTCCGGAATATCGCTACCAGTTCATAAAGAAGCTATCTGAAGAAAAGGATTATCACCTAATACTTTTAAGCAATACCAACGAGATACATATCGACTGGATAAAAAAGAATGTTCCGTTCTTTGAAGACTTCAAAAAATGTTTTGACGCCTTTTATCTTTCTCACGAGATCAACTTCAGAAAACCAAATGCCAATATTTATGAGTTCGTCCTGGAGACGCACGAGCTGCAGCCACAGGAATGCCTTTTTATAGATGACACTAAAGAAAATACTGAAGCTGCAGCGCAGCTAGGCCTTCACACCTGGAATATTGAACCTACCCGGGAGGATGTTATAGATCTTTTCACCGCTAAAAAAGAATTATTTTGATCTATATTCTCCTCAGCATACTTTCTTCGAGCATTATTTTTGTGGTCTTCAAACTCTACAGAAAATATGGCGTTAACACCCTGCAGGCCATCATAGTGAATTATTTTGTAGCCTGCACCGTTGGTTTTTTCGGGTATATCGAGAACCTGGATATCACAAGTATCCCTCAGGAATCCTGGTTTCCGGGAACCCTGATTTTAGGAATGCTTTTTATCAGCGTATTTTACCTTGCCGCCCTTACTACACAGCGCAGCGGACTTTCGGTAGTCTCGGTTGCAACAAAAATGTCGGTAGCCATCCCCGTCTTTTGCGGGATCTTCCTGTATAACGAAAGCACCGGAGCCTTTAAGATCATAGGGATTATTTTGGCTTTAGCAGCTGTTTACCTTACCTCTATTAAAAGTGAAGAAGGCATCAGTATTAAAAAAAAGAACCTGGTCTTCCCTCTGCTGGTATTCCTTGGCAGCGGGATCATAGACACCACTATTAACTTTCTGGAGAACTCCTACGTCTCTGAACAGGATGTAGGCCTGTTCTCCTCGACCATATTTGCGATCGCGGGCAGCCTAGGAGTTTGCATTCTCATAATACAAGCCTTTTTAGGAAAATTAAAACTGAACCTAAAGAACATCCTTGGGGGGATAGCCCTGGGAATACCAAATTATTTTTCGATATATTTTCTCGTGATGGCCTTAAGGAGTCCGGGCTTCGAGAGCTCAGTTCTTTTCACCATCAATCACGTAGGGATCGTCCTTGCCTCCACCCTCATAGGGATAACGCTCTTCAGGGAGAGACTAATCAGGAAAAACTGGATAGGGATCGCCCTGGCCGTAATAGGAATTCTGTTGGTGGCGAACTCATAATTCCCTGGGCGGAATAACAGAAAGCACTAATTATGAAAGATACTTATAAAACCATAACCAAGCCTTCTAAAGAAGTTCTGTTCAAAGACCGAAATTCTAAGTTTTTCGGTTATGCCTTTCCGGTGAAAACTGAAGAAGAAGCCAATGCCCACCTGGAAGACCTGAGAAAGAAGCACCATAAAGCAAGGCACTGGTGCTATGCCTGGCAGCTCGGAAAAACCGATCCGCAATATCGCGCCAATGATGACGGGGAACCTTCAAACTCAGCCGGGATGCCTATTTACGGACAGATCCAGAGTTTCGATGTCACCAATGTACTTATAGTAGTGGTGAGATATTTCGGCGGAGTAAAGCTGGGAGTTGGCGGCCTTATTAACGCGTACAAGACGGCTGCGCAAATGGCACTTGAAAACTCCAATATCGTTAAAAGAACCATAGACGAAACCTTTGTGGTAAAATTTGACTATCCAGAGATGAATACGGTAATGCGGATCATCAAAGAAAACGACCTGAATGTAATCGACCAGAAACTTGAACTGGATTGCAAAATTTACTTATCGGTAAGAAAAAAAGAAGCCGATGCGATCTTCGAAAAATTTGACACTACCTATAAAGTAGAGATCAAAAGACTGGAAGATTAAGCCTGCAACTTATCTATTATATACTGAGGACACCTTACAGGACGTTTGGATTTTGCATCCATAAACACCAAAACAGTGGAGGCTGTTGTTAATAAATCACCTTTCTCATTATAGATCAGATACTCAAACTCAATTTTAACATTTGGAGGCTGCTTTAGACGGGTCTCAATCTTCAGATTATCATCGAATACCGCCGGTTTTTTAAACTTAAAACTCATCTCGAATACGGGCAGCATGATCCCCTCTTCCTCCATAGTCTTATAGGAGATACCGAGCTCACTAAGCCAGTCAATACGCGCAATTTCAAGGTATTGCGCATAATTTCCGTGATGCACCACCCCCATCTGGTCGGTTTCGGCGTAACGCACTTTAACAAAAGAAATATGAGAATTCATCGGCAATTTTATCGGATAAGTGAATGAGGTTTTGTACTTTCATAAGCGGAATTAAGTATGCATAAAATTTTCTTAAAATTCAACCCCAAAATGGTTTTTTTTTTACATTTTTTGTTCACATATTTGTTCCACCGAAGTACGAAAAAAACCAATTTCGTACATCAATTGTAACTTTCTACTAATCACTAAATAACGTACAATCTAGCATGTCAGAAACTGCGCAATCAGTTTGGAATAACTGTCTAGCTTTTATAAAAGACAACATCACCCCTCAAGCCTACAAAACTTGGTTTGAACCTATACAAGCAGTAAAACTTACCGATTGTGCATTAAGCATACAGGTACCTTCTAAATTTTTCTATGAATGGCTGGAGGAACACTATGTTAAATTACTAAAGGTATCCCTTACCCGCGAGTTGGGAGAAAAGGCAAAACTGGTATATGTTATTAAAATGGAGAACACCTACGGAAATAAACTTCCGTTCACTGAAAAAATTCCGAGTACCCAGCGTACAAATATGTCTTCTCAGGAGGTAGATGTTCCTATCAAGAATAAGAATCCCGAATTAAAGAACCCTTTCATTATTCCGGGAATCCGAAATGTAAAAATTGAATCTCAGTTAAACCCGAGTTACAACTTTGAGAATTTCCTTGAAGGCGATTCCAACAGGCTTGCCCGCTCTGCAGGTATGGCCGTGGCGAATAAACCAGGAGGCACTTCCTTTAACCCTCTACTGATATTTGGAGGAGTTGGACTGGGTAAAACCCATCTTGCTCACGCAATTGGTGTTGAGATCAAGGATAATTATCCTGAGAAAACGGTCCTTTATATTTCTGCTGAAAAATTCACACAACAATATATAGAGTCTGTTAAGAAGAATAATCGTAACGATTTTATTCATTTCTACCAGATTATAGATGTACTTATAGTTGATGACATTCAGTTGTTATCAGGAAAGGCAGGAACACAGGATGTATTCTTCCATATCTTTAACCACCTTCACCAGAACGGAAAACAGGTGATTCTTACCAGTGATAAGGCACCGGTAGATATGCAGGATATTGAACAGCGTTTGCTTTCAAGATTCAAATGGGGACTTTCAGCTGAATTACAGCACCCTGATTTTGAAACTAGAGTGTCCATAATCAAGAATAAGCTTTACCGCGATGGAGTTGAAATGCCGGAAGACATTATTGAATTCCTTGCCAACAACATCAAAGCGAACATCAGGGAATTGGAAGGAGCAATCATTTCCCTTATCGCACACTCGTCTTTCAACAGAAAAGATGTGACGCTTGAACTGGCTAAAAAGATTGTTGATAACTACGTTAAGAATACAAAGCGGGAAGTTTCCATAGATTATATTCAGAAAGTAGTAAGCGATTACTTCCAGATGGATGTGGAAACCCTGCAGTCTAAGACCCGTAAACGCCATATCGTACAGGCAAGGCAACTTGCGATGTTCTTTTCTAAAAAGTTCACCAAGGCATCCCTGGCGAGTATCGGGACGCAAATTGGCAATCGTGATCACGCTACCGTGCTTCACGCCTGCAAAACGGTAGACAACCTTTCATCTACGGATAAACAATTCAAAAAATTTGTTGAAGACCTCAACAAGAAACTGACGATATAAAAAGACATTTATGAAAACCAGGGTGTTGATGGTGTGTTTAGGCAATATTTGCAGATCGCCTCTTGCCGAAGGAATTCTGAAATCGAAAGTAAACTCTGACGAAATTGAAGTGCAATCGGCTGGAACGGGGGATTATCATATAGATGAAAAACCTGATAAACGCTCTATTGCCATTGCCAGAAAATACAATCTGGATATCACTGACCAGCGCGGAAGGCAATTCAAGGCTTCCGATTTTGATGCATTCGATCATATTTATGTAATGGATAACTCCAATTACAAAGATGTGATCTCGCTTGCTAAAGCTGAAGAAGAAAAGGAAAAAGTAAAACTTATCCTCAATGAGATCTTCCCGGGAGAGAATGTGGATGTTCCCGACCCTTATTTTGGAGGAGATCACGGCTTCGAGAATGTTTACCAGATGCTAGAAGAAGCCTGCGAGATCATCGCAGAGAAACTAAGACAGAAATAAGATTATAATGAGCAGTTCGCCCTACAAATATTCCGGTAAGTTATATCTTATCCCTACAACTCTGGGCGAAACAGAACCACTTGAGGTGTTGCCCGCACCGGTGCAAAAAACCGTAGAACGAATCAGCACTTATATTGTTGAGAACGAAAAGACCGCCAGGAGAAGGATCAAAAAACTGGTCCCTTCCAAAGAGCAGTCTCGGTTGAAATTATATGCTTTGAACAAATTTACAGAGATCAGTGAATTACCATCTTTTCTTGAAGAATGCAGAAAGGGAAATGATATAGGACTCATCAGTGAAGCCGGTTGCCCGGGAGTTGCAGATCCAGGGACCGAAATTGTGAAGCTGGCTCACCAACAGGGAATCCAGGTTGTTCCGCTTGTTGGACCATCTTCCATTCTACTGGCAATGATGGGCAGCGGAATGAACGGTCAAAGTTTTACTTTTCACGGATATTTACCAATAGATAAAAAAGAAAGAAAACAGGAATTGAAATTGCTCGAACGCATTTCGGCCGAAAGAAATCAGGCGCAAATATTCATTGAAACCCCTTACAGAAATGAAAAACTTCTGGAGGATCTCAAACAATACCTTCATCCGGCCACAAGACTTTGTATCGCCTGTGATCTCACATTACCAACTGAATTCATCTTAACCCAGCCAATAGCCGACTGGAAAAAGACAAAAACCGATCTTCATAAAAGACCGGCTATATTTATTATTCAAAAAGAAATTTAGGTCAGGAGTTTAGAGATACTCTTGGTAGTCTTTCAGGCTTCACAAAGGAGGTATCATACCCGCTAAATCGCTTCATATAGGTTTTAATAGTAGTCCCGAACGCATCACTAAAGGCCTGAGCGCCCCAGCTTCTAAGATACTTCTTCACACTACCAGGACCCGCAAGGTGTGCAGCAGCAAGAATTCCGGATTCGGTCACCTCTACCCCGTTTATCACTTTCCCTACAAAACGGTCTATATCTCTTTTTAGGATCCATTTATTTCGAGAAGCATTGGCATAGAATGCTGCTTCCTGTAATTCTGGAGAATTCAGAAACTCCTGAGTGTCGTAAATTCCAATAAGCTCCAGGGTTCCTTTTCCAAACTGGTATTTTCCGAGATAACCATAATCATTGATGGTCTTATAGTCCCCACGGGATTCTTTAAAACCTACAGCTTCTTTAAAACCCAAATAGGATTTTCCGAGACGTGGAGAAACAATAATCTGAGGTTCTTTGATCTCATTTACAATCTCCGGAGAAACAGTATAATCAAGATCCAGGTTTGCTGTAGAAAAAGCCTCCAGTTTTGCCGCTTCCTTAGTTGAAAAACTAAAAAGCATTGAGCCTGCAAAAACAGGCAAGATTGAAAATTTTACAATTTTCTTTCTCATTACATTTAGTTTCTGAAGAGTTAACGGTCTAAGCCTAAAATAAAGGTTTTAAACCCTCTCCAAATTGCGGCAGCAAATGTACAACAATTTTTAATAATTTGATATACAGCCTGTTAAACAAAAACCAAAAGTTACAGCAAGCTTAACGAAACTATAAGAAACAGCTAATGATCAAGTTAGAGCTTTCTTAAAGAAAAGTCCTTGAAAATATTTTATCGTTTGATGCCTTTTTCGTTGATCCAACGCACATATTCCTGCTTATTTCTGTTATGTTGAGCTAGGTTTTTGGCGAATTTATGATAGCCAAAATTCTTCACGTCTGCCACAAAATAGAAGTAATCGTGATCCTCATAATTAAGGACCGCATCAATAGATGAAATATCGGGCATCGCTATGGGTCCGGGAGGCAATTCCTTGTACATATAAGTATTATAGGGAGAATCCAGCTTAAGATCCTTATAGAGCACTCTTTTTATAATGGTATCGAATTTCTTCGTCCTTTCTTTTATAGCATAGATCACGGTAGGATCGGCATCGAGCTTCCACCCGTTCTTGTAACGATTTATATAGACTCCTGCTACCCGCGGCCTTTCGTCCACTTTTGCTGTTTCCTTCTGAACAATGGATGCCAGAGTATACACTTCCTCGGGACTCAAGCCTATGCTCTCGGCCTTCTTCAATCTTGATTCGTTCCAGAATCTGTTGTATTCCTTTTTCATTCTTTCACGGAACTCTTCGGCTGAAGTATTCCAGAAAAATTCATACTTATTCGGGATATACATTGCCATTGCCCGGGCTTCAGAAAGTTTGTTCTCCTTGAGAAATTTCTCTTCTTTCATAGCTTTCAACAAGGAAGCGCTATCGGCTTCTATCTGCACAGCAACCCGCCCCGCCAGATCTTCGAGCCTTTCCTGATTATTAAAGGTTACATCTAAAGGAATGTTCCTGCTCCTAAGAGTATTCACCATTTCGTTGTTGTTCATCCCTTTCTTCAGGATAAATCTCCCCGCCCTTATATTTTGATCATACGCCTTCTTCTGAGCCACGATATTGAAGGACTCAAGATCATCCACCAAGGGTCTTATACTATCTAAGACCATTTGGTAGTCGGCTCCGGTAGGCACCAGCACCACGGCCTGTTCTTCTGAAAAAGCGGTATTTGCTGAAAAGATACTTGTATAGATGTAATAGCTGAAAATTGATAAAGCTATGATCCCAAGCAAAGCCACAGCCACTAAGATTTTTTTAATGTACATTATTTATAAGCTGATATAAAAGTTCATCTTTAAAGGAACCGTTCACCAGGTTCCAGTCTTTTTTTATGCCGGTATTCTCAAAGCCCTGTTTTTCAAAAAGGCGCCTGCTGGCGAGATTATCCTCGCCAATATTAGCATAAACCTGGTGAAGATCAAGGTGATTAAAACAATATTTACAGATAAGGCCAAGGCTTTCGGCTCCATAGCCTTTTTTCCGGTCTGAAGTTTCTGCTATGATGATTCCCAAAGCTGCCCGGCGACTCTTAGGATCGAAATCATAAATATCTATTAAACCCACCTGGGCTCCTTCCAGGTTACAGATAACAAGGCGAAGCTGTTTCATCTCATACACATCACGATGAGAGTTGCGGAGATATTGTCTTATCAGGTGACGGGAATAAGGAGTTTGCGCAGCACTAACCTCCCAAAGATCTTCCTTATTTTCTATACAATGAACAAAATCCAGGTCTTCAGGCTCCAGTGCCCTAAGGTAAATTTTCTCTCCTTTTAAAGTTAGCATTCCATCTCTCCTTTAAATACCATTTCTGCAGGCCCGGTTAACCATACATTTTCGTAAGCACCGGTAGAAGATTTCTCGAAAGAAACCGAGAGTTCACCACCCGGAGCGATAAGCTTAATATTATTCCCATTGGCCCGTCCCGAAGAGTTTGCCGCAATAGCGACAGCCGTCACACCGGTACCGCAGGAAAGCGTTTCATCTTCAACACCACGCTCATAGGTTCTCACTAAAAAGGTATTCTCTTCTTCGGGTTCAGCGAAATTTACGTTGGTGCCCCCGTTTCGGTATTCTTCAGAATACCTGATCGTGGCTCCTTCTACCTTTACATCCAGATCTTTCACATTCTTGGTAAACACGATATGGTGCGGAGAACCCGTATCAAGGAAAGAAGTATTCCCGGTTTGATTAACTTCATCTACGTTTTGCATTTGCAGACTTACCAGGCCATTATTGGTCTTTGCCTTGTGAGGCCCGTCTATAGCCGTAAAAGAAGCTTCCTCCTTAATGATTCCCAGGAATTTGGCAAAAGCCACCAGACATCTTCCTCCATTCCCGCACATACTGCTTTGGTTGCCGTCTGCATTGAAATAGACCATTTTAAAGTCATCTTCAGCTCTCTCCGGATGCTCCAGCAGAATGAGACCGTCAGCACCTATGCCAAATTTACGGTCACACAGGCGACTGATTAATTTGGTATTATTTTTGGAAATAATTTCCTGACGATTATCTATCATCACAAAATCATTTCCGGTGCCCTGATATTTATAAAATGTCAATTTCATCCAATACTTTTTGAGTGGCACAAATATACAATAAACAAGCAGATTTTCGGGGTGTTAAATGGTCGTTAAAGTTCCAAGGAACACATACTAAATTTATAATATATATAGTTGATTAATTAAAAATTCTACTTAAAATGAAGAGATTCGCCAGTTTACTTATCGTTTCAGTTTTAGGAGGAGCCCTTACCCTGGGAAGCTATAAACTTTTTTTCGAAGATCAGAACACAATACCTTCTCTGCCCAAGGATACTTCCGCTCAAAATAATTTTATCCCTGCCGACCTTTCTACCAGGGCTTACGGGACCAATGCCGATTTTACCGAAGTTGCCGAAAAGACCGTACACGCCGTGGTTCACGTAAAAAACGTAGCCGTCTTTAAAGGCCCGAGAAATGCGTGGGAATATTATTTCCGCGGAAATCAGGGCGGTCGGGCACTTCAGGGAGCAGGCTCAGGAGTCATTATTTCTCCTGACGGTTTTATAGTCACCAATAATCACGTGATAAAAGGTGCCAGTGAGATTGAAGTCACCCTTAACAATAATGAAACCTATACCGCTGAAGTCATAGGGACAGATCCAATTTCTGATATTGCTCTAATTAAAATAGATGCCGAAGATCTTCAATATATCCCTTTTGGAGATTCCAATAATGTAAAACTCGGCGAGTGGGTTTTAGCTGTCGGTAACCCATTTAACCTAAAATCTACGGTTACGGCCGGCATTATTAGTGCCACAGCCAGGGACCTGAATACCAGGGATGCAACCCCTCAATCATTTATCCAGACCGATGCCGCGATAAACCCGGGAAACAGTGGCGGTGCACTGGTTAATATTAACGGAGAACTTATAGGAATCAATACCGCAATTACTTCTCAAACCGGAAGCTATATTGGCTATGCCTTTGCCGTTCCTTCTAACAATGCACGCAAGATCGTTGAAGATATTATGGAGTATGGCGATGTACAACAGGGAATCCTGGGTATTCGCGGGGGAAGCATTAATCAGCAGGCGATGGAAGAATTCGACCTTAGTACTTCACAGGGAGTTTATGTTGCAGATGTGACCACCGGCAGCGGAGCTGAAAAAGCAGGCCTGAAACCGGGAGATGTTATCAGGAAAATAGATAATATCGAGATCAAGAAATTTTCAGACCTAACGGGGTATATCAACTCCAAAAGGCCCAATGATGAAGTCCTGGTAAGGATCTTAAGAGATGGCGAAGAAAAAGAAGTGAACGTAAAGCTTACCAAGTATGATTCTTACCAGATTCAGGCGATAGGCCTTGAGGTTGCAAATGCCACAAAAGCCGAATTGGAAAAGGCCAAAGCCGAGCACGGGGTTAAGATTAGCCGAACCCTGGTAAAAAGTCTCCCTGCCGACGAACTGGTAGGAACCATTATTACCGAGATCGATAATCAGCAGGTATCCAGCATCAGGGATGTTCAAAAAATATTTGCAGCAAGAAGCAGTACTGAACCTATTGTGGTAACCTTTATAGACAAGTCTGGGCAAAAACAGCGCCTTGTATGGAGGTAAAACGTTTTTTATCAAAATCGAGTCTGAACTCCCTTATTAAGAGGGAGTTTTTTTATTCAAAAAACTTTTACGAAAACGTTTGAAATATATACTTTTGCGCCAATTCTAAACAAACAACATAACAAAAATGAGCTTTAACAAAGTTTACGAAAAAGAGCTTGCATTTCAGGCCAACAGAAGAAAGGCCACGGTAGAATTCATTAAAATTGTAAGTGATTTGTGGTATGACAAATCCATAGAACTGGTACTTTTCAGAAACCAGCTAATTAACCGAAATGTAAGCGATATTCTTAATTTGCACGAATATGCAGGTGAATTTGTGCAAAAGCCAATTTCGATCTTTGATTCTGTTGAGATCGCTCAAGCCATTAAAGACCTTGACCTGCCTCCTGCAAAACTGGATATCGGAAAACTTACTTACGAGTACCACCTTGAAGATGAACAGCACGGCAATGCAATGGCATTTGTTTCTAACAAGCTTAAGGATGCCAAAAAAACTGAAACGGTTATGCCAAAAGATGTTGTGCTTTATGGTTTCGGAAGAATTGGAAGGCTTGTTGCCAGGGAACTGATGACCAGGACCGGAAAAGGAAACCAGTTAAGACTTCGTGCCGTGGTAACCCGCGGAAAAGTAGACGAAAATGTACTTGAAAAAAGAGCCTCTCTTTTAAGAAGCGATTCTGTTCACGGAGAATTTTCAGGAACTGTTGCCGTAGATGTTGAAAAATCTGCATTGATCATCAACGGAACTACGGTGCACATCATTTCGGCAAATCAGCCGGAAGATATTGACTATACCGAATATGGTATCGAGGATGCTCTAATTATTGATAATACCGGGGCTTTCCGTGATGAGGAAGCTCTTAAACGACACCTTTCAGCAAAAGGCGCAGCAAAAGTTTTACTTACAGCCCCAGGAAAAGGAATCCCTAATATAGTACACGGCGTAAATCATACGGAATACAATCCTGATGAGATCTCCATTTTTTCAGCGGCTTCCTGTACCACCAATGCCATCACTCCTGTTCTTAAAGCGGTTGAAGATTCACTTGGAGTAGTACACGGACATCTTGAAACCATTCACGCATATACCAACGACCAGAACCTGGTAGACAATATGCACAGCAAATATCGCCGTGGTCGTGCCGCAGGATTAAATATGGTCATCACTGAAACCGGAGCAGGAAAAGCGGTAGCTAAGGCCCTACCGGTCTTTGAAGGCAAACTTACCTCGAATGCGATCAGAGTTCCCGTACCCAACGGCTCTCTTGCGATCCTGAACCTTGAGGTGCAAAGCGAAACTTCAGTGGATGGAGTGAATTCTATTCTGAAAAAATATGCTTTGGAAGGCGATCTTGTAGAGCAAATAAAATATTCTATAGATAACGAACTGGTATCATCAGACATTATCGGTTCTTCAGCTCCGGCTATTTATGACAGTAAGTCCACCATTGTTTCAAACGATGGCAAGAATATTATTCTTTACATCTGGTATGACAATGAATATGGTTATAGCCACCAGGTGATAAGACTTGCAAAGTATATTGCAAAAGTAAGGAGATTCACCTATTACTAGAAAGGAATAAACTTCTGAAATTTTAACCCGTCTTTTAGGCGGGTTTTTTATTTTATTCTCTTAATTTTGCACACCTAAAAATCTAATTACAAACCGGTTATTTGAACCGGACGCAATAAAGAATCCGAATTAACAATATGTCTGTTGCCGCGACGTTGTGTGTATTAATTTGAAAACCCCTAAAAAATGAACAAAACTATTTTTACACTTCTATTTGTTTTTGTGGCAGGACTGAATGTAAATGCTCAGGACTCCCTGAGTACTTCCAACCCTATTCAACAGGAGTTCAATGAACTAATCGAGACTTCAAACAACTACCAGGGCTATAAAGTTGTAGACTATGAAGAACTGGTAAGCCTGAAGAATCGTACCAATCAGTACATCCAGCAATTAAAGGATGAGATAACAGTTCAAAAGAACACCGAAGATCAGCAGGCGGAACAAATTGAAAAACTTAATGAAAAACTGGAGTCTACCGAAGCAGAACTTGAAAAGGTAAATGCCGAAAAAGATGCTATAGAGTTCCTCGGAATGCCTTTCAGCAAAGGAAGTTATATGGCTCTAATGTGGGGGATCGTTGGCCTGCTTGTAGCTGCCCTTCTTATTTTTATATACAAATTCAAAAACTCCAATGCTACCACGAAAGAAGCTAACAAAAGGCTAAAGGAGACCGAAGCTGAATTTGATGCTTACCGTGCCAAATCTCTTGAAAAAGAGCAAAAGCTTGGAAGAATGCTGCAGGATGAGAAAAACAAAAACAACAGTTAGATTTATCATCTGTCTTAAATCCTCATCTTTGCGAGCCTAAAAGAACAACAAAATGCGCATTGATATAATAACCGTAGTTCCAGACCTGCTTAAGAGTCCGTTTGAAGCTTCCATTTTAAAAAGAGCAATCAAAAAAGGGCTTGTGGAGATCCATTTTCACAACTTAAGGGATTACGTAACCGACAATTATAAGCAAATTGATGATTATCAGTTTGGCGGCGGTGCAGGAATGGTTATGATGGTAGAGCCTATAGACAAATGCATTACCAACCTTAAGAGTCAGCGCAATTATGACGAGGTGATCTATATGACACCCGACGGAGAACGGTTTGAGCAAAAAACTGCCAACAAGCTCTCTCTTGCCGAGAATATCATTATCCTATGCGGCCACTATAAGGGTGTAGACCAGCGCGTAAGGGATCACTTCATCACAAAGGAGATCTCGATTGGCGACTATGTGCTTTCCGGAGGAGAACTTGGAGCTGCGGTAGTCTGCGATGCGGTTATACGGCTTATACCGGGCGTACTTGGCAATGAAACCTCTGCCCTAACCGATTCCTTCCAGGACAACCTGTTAGCACCGCCTGTGTACACCAGACCTGCAGAATATAAAGGATGGAGGGTTCCCGAGGTGCTTACTTCAGGTAATTTTCCAAAGATCGAAGCCTGGAGAGAAGAACAGTCTTATGAGCGCACTAAAAGGCTGAGGCCAGACCTGTTAGACGAGGAAGAAAAATAAATAAACTGCTTGTAATTAAAATTAAAATTCTTAATTTTGCAGCCATTCTGAAACAACCTCTGGCGAAAACCGTGAATGTTGTTCCGGGTTATATTTTAAACAAACAATTATGGAATCGTTAATTAAATACGTACAAGACGAATTCGTTGCTAAGAAGGATATTCCTCAGTTTTCGGCTGGAGATACCATCACCGTTTATTACGAAATTAAAGAGGGTCAGAAAACCCGTACCCAGTTCTTTAGAGGGGTAGTAATTCAAAAGAGAGGTTCTGGAGCTTCTCAAACCTTTACCATCAGAAAAATGAGTGGTACAGTTGGTGTAGAGCGTATCTTCCCTCTAAACTTACCTGCAATCCAAAAGATTGAAGTTAATAAAAGAGGTAAAGTTAGAAGAGCACGTATTTATTACTTCAGAGGTCTTACCGGTAAAAAGGCCCGTATTAAAGAAGCTAAAAGATAATTCGATCTTTTATAACTATCATAAAAAGCCACCTGAAAAAGGTGGCTTTTTTGTTGATAAATATCATCTAATTAAATAGTTAAAAAGCTTTCACCAAAAAGTAAAATTGCTTAAATTGAAGTATCAAATTTCGACTCTCTCAGAGAGTTGCATAATTTTGATGTAGAGTTAAGTTCTTTACATATGGTTTTCAGCCTCTATATAACGCTCATTTTTTGCCAGGTCAAAAATAGTTTGAAGGATGAAAACCACTTTTGGAACGAATTAGAATCTTTCTAAGGTTTTAAAACGTTTCAAGTGAAATAACACACACTGGGATAAAATCCCTTTAGGATGTATATTGTCTAGCGGTAACGTGTTATTTCAGTAGAAGCCATTTCATTTTAGATGCTAAGATGAAATGGCTTTTTTTATTGCTTTCTTAGCAATTATTAACAAGCTTTAACCACCCTGTAACTATGATAAACGCCTGAAAAATCTTATATTGCGCAGGACTTTTTCGCCCTGGTCTTGCCGGGGCTTTATTGGCTCTAATTACAATCAAAAAATTAAAAAATGACACAGAAATCAAAGATTATCTATACCAAAACCGACGAGGCCCCTGCCCTAGCGACATATTCCTTCTTACCGATTGTCCAGGCCTACACCAAAGCAGCCAGCGTCGAACTTGAAACCAAAGACATTTCCCTTGCCGGAAGAATACTTTCCCAGTTTCCGGAGCAATTAAAAGACGATCAAAAAGTACCTGATGCGCTAGCAGAACTTGGAGAACTTGCAAAGAAACCGGAAGCCAATATTATCAAACTTCCTAACATCAGTGCTTCCATTCCGCAGCTTAAAGCAGCGATCAAGGAATTACAAGGAAAAGGATATAATCTTCCTGATTATCCGGACGAGCCAAAGACCGAAGAAGAAAAAGAATTCAAGGCAAAATACGATAAAGTAAAAGGTAGTGCCGTAAACCCCGTGCTTAGGGAAGGAAACTCTGACAGAAGAGCTCCGAAAGCGGTTAAGAACTTCGCCAAAAAACATCCGCATAAAATGGGAGAATGGAGCAAAGACTCTAAATCTCACGTAGCTACAATGGATCACGGCGATTTCAGGTCTAACGAAAAATCGCTTACACTTTCTGAAGAAGGTGATGTTAGCATTGAATTCACTTCAGATTCAGGCGATAAAAAAACATTAAAAGAAAAAGTACATCTTCTAGAGGGAGAGATCATAGATGCTACTGTAATGAACAAGAAAGCTTTAGTAGCTTTCCTTCAGGAGCAAATTAAAGACGCCAAAGATAAAGGCGTGCTTTTCTCTCTTCATATGAAGGCTACCATGATGAAGGTTTCAGACCCCATCATTTTTGGTCACGCGGTGAAGGTATTCTTTAAAGATGTATTTGAAAAATACGGAACTGAACTTAAAGAAGCAGGGGCTGATCCAAACAGCGGACTTGGAGACGTACTTAGTGCCATAGAAAAACTTCCTGCCGATAAAAAGGAAAAGATTGAGGCTGATATCAAAGCTGATCTTGAAAATGGTCCGGATATCGCTATGGTGAATTCTCATAAAGGAATCACCAATCTGCACGTACCTAGTGACGTGATCATTGATGCTTCTATGCCTGCAATGATCAGGACTTCAGGACAGATGTGGAATAAAAATGATGAAACTCAGGACACCAAGGCTGTAATTCCTGATAGCAGTTACGCCGGAGTTTACCAGGAGACCATTGAAGACTGTAAAAAACACGGAGCCTTTGATCCTACCACAATGGGAACTGTTCCTAATGTCGGTCTTATGGCCCAAAAAGCCGAAGAATACGGGTCTCACGATAAAACCTTTGAGATTCCTGCAAATGGAGTTGTACGTGTGGTAAACTCTAAAGGACAAACCCTGATTGAACATAAAGTAGAAGAAGGAGATATCTGGAGAATGTGCCAGGTAAAAGACGCTCCTGTTCAGGATTGGGTGAAGTTAGCCGTGAATCGCGCAAAGGCCACAGGAATGCCAACAGTTTTCTGGCTTGATAAAGACAGAGCTCACGATGCAGAGATCATCAAAAAAGTGAACCAGTATCTTCCGCAGCACGATACCGAAGGCCTTGATATAAGAATTATGTCTCCGGTAGAAGCTACAAAATTCACTCTTGAAAGAGTGAGAGAAGGAAAAGATACGATCTCGGTAACCGGTAACGTACTAAGAGACTACCTTACCGACCTTTTCCCTATTCTGGAGCTTGGTACAAGTGCAAAGATGCTTTCCATTGTTCCTTTAATGAACGGGGGAGGATTGTTTGAGACCGGTGCCGGAGGTTCTGCTCCTAAGCACGTTCAGCAGTTTGTAAAAGAAGGCCACTTAAGATGGGATTCCCTTGGAGAATTTCTTGCATTATCTGTTTCACTGGAACACTTGGGTGAAACATACAATAACCCAAAAGCTATGGTCCTTTCAGAAGGGCTTGATGATGCAACCAATAAATTCCTTGAAAACCGAAAGTCGCCTTCAAGAAAAGTGAATGAGCTTGATAACCGCGGAAGCCATTTTTATCTGGCTATGTACTGGGCAGAAGCTCTTGCAGCACAGGATAAAGATGCTCAGTTAAAAGAATACTTCACCCCTGTAGCAGAGCAGTTGAAGAAAAACGAAGAAGTGATCAACCAGGAGTTGATCGATGCTCAGGGCTCTCCAGTAGATATTGGCGGATATTATCTTCCTGATGAGGAACTTACAAAGAAAGCAATGAGGCCAAGTAAGACCCTGAACAGCATTTTGAAGTAATTATCAGGTTATACTGAATCAAAAAGCTGCCGGAATCCGGCAGCTTTTTTTATTTTTTCGCATTTCATCTAACCTGAAGAGCTCAGCCACCTGAGAAATCTTCAATTTTGTAACACCCGCATTACGGACTCCTCATTTTTTTCAACTAAAAATTATGGCATCCATAACCCCATATTAATCTTTCGTTAAACCCTCATTTATGGGTTTATGGTTTGTATTCATTTGCGAAATTTGCAAGATGAATACGACTCCGCAAGGAAGAAATAAAAAGAAAGAAGCTATAATATTACTGGTTCTGGGCACAATGATCGCCCTTGGACCTTTTTCTATAGATGCTTACCTGCCCGGTTTTAAAAGAATTGCCGAAGACTTCAATACTTCTGTAGCCAATGTAGGCCTTACCCTTACCAGTTATTTTATAGGGATCTCCCTTGGGCAACTTGCTTATGGCCCCATAATGGACAAATTTGGAAGAAAAAAACCCTTATTGATAGGGCTGGGAATTTATTTCCTGGCAGCCATCAGCTGCTTCCTTTCCCCAAACTTAACCTGGCTCATCATTTCAAGGTTTTTCCTTGCTGTAGGAGCTGCAGCCGGGATGGTAGCTGCAAAAGCAGTTGTACGTGATATTTTTCCGGTAAATGAAGTGGCAGGAGCAATCTCAGTACTGATGCTCATAATGGGAGGTGCTCCAATTATCGCCCCTACCGTTGGAAGCTTCATTATTGAAGGAATGGGCTGGAAGATCATTTTCCTCTTCCTGGCCTTATTTTCATTCCTAATGATCTTAAGTGTATACAGATTCCTACCGGAGAGTATAGAACCCGATAAAATGGTGGAATTGAACCTGAATAAAGTGCTCCGAAAATATTTCGGTATTCTTACTCACGAAAAATTCTGGAGCTTCTCCATAGCCGGGAGTTTCACCATTGGAGCAATGTTCGCCTATATCTCAGATGCCCCAAGATTGTTTATGAGTAATTTTGATCTTTCTCAAAAGGAGTTCGGAATGTTGTTTGGCATAAATGCCGCCGGGTTAATACTCGGCAGCCAGATAAACAGGTTATTCTTAAGAAGGTTTACCACATTTCAGATCACCTTTTTTAACAGTATTGTATTGGTCGGTCTTGCTTCCCTTTTCCTGGTGAACAGCCTGATTGGTCCGAATTTTTACGCTACTGTAGGATTATTATTTTCAATACTATTCCTCTTAGGCTTTCAAAATCCAAACACAACTGCGTTATCTCTGGAACCTTTCGCAACCAAAGCAGGCAGGGCATCAGCGCTAATAGGAAGTCTTAAAATGATACTTGGAGCACTGGCTTCATTTGCGATTAGTTTATTCCACACCTCAAGTGTTCTGCCCCTGGCCGTAATTCTTTTAATGTGCCTTTCGGTTAGTTTTGGCCTGTTAATGCGTTTTTCTGTAAAGGAAAAGCGGAAAATAGCAGTAAACAGGACCTAATTCAGAAAATTGAACTTTTTTATCACTACCAGGTCTTGTATATTTACTAAAAAATTGAACATCCGGTACTTACTGCTATTAATACTTCTTGCTGGTTTATCCTGGTCTGTGAGTTCTCAGAGTTATATTCTGAACGGAACCGTGACCGACAAATCCAGTAACGAAACGCTTATTGGCGTAAATATTCTTATCCCTTCCCTCAAGACCGGGGTCGTTACAAATGAATATGGATTTTATGCCCTGAAGATTCCCCAGGGCGAATACAGAGTGCTTGTCTCCTATCTCGGCTATGAAACTATAGAGAGAAATGTACAGGTCAGTCAAGACACAAAGCTGAACTTCAGTCTTAATGAGACTTCTGAAAACCTGGATGAGGTAGTGATCAGCAGTGATATTGAGAAGCTCAGTATCAAGAAACCCGAAATGAGCGTTAATAAACTCTCGATCAACACCATTCAAAAGCTACCGGTAATTTTCGGGGAAGTAGATATAGTCAAATCCCTGCTATTGCTTCCGGGTGTATCCAATGCTGGGGAAGGTTCTTCCGGGTTCAATGTGAGGGGTGGTGCGGTAGATCAAAATTTAATTCTCCTTGACGAAGCCACTATTTTTAATTCCTCCCACCTGTTTGGACTTTTTTCGGTTTTTAATCCCGATGCCATCAAAGACTTAAGCCTGTACAAAGGAGGTATCCCGGCCAAGTACGGAGGCAGAGTCTCTTCGGTTCTGGATATTTACCAACGGGACGGGAACAGTCGTAAGTTTAAGGCTAAAGGCGGAATTGGTGTGATCTCCAGCAGATTACTTGCAGAAGGCCCGATTGTTCAGGATAAAGGCTCTTTCCTGGTTGGCGGAAGAAGTTCCTATGCCCATCTTTTTCTGAAACTTACAGATAATGAGAATTCGGCTTATTTCTATGACCTGAACACAAAACTTACCTACCGGCTTGATGAAAGCAACAAGCTGCTGTTTTCCGGTTATTTTGGAAGAGATGTTTTCAACATCAACAAGAATTTTCAGAATACTTACGGTAATGCGGTATTAAACCTCAGGTGGAATCATGTGATGACCGATGATATCTTCACCAATCTTTCGGTGATCTATAGTGACTATTATTATGGATTAACCCTTGATTTTGTAGGCTTCAATTGGGATAGCGGGATAAAGAACCTGAATTTAAAATACGACTTCAATCATTATCTTAATGATGACCTGAATTTGAAATACGGTCTTCATAATACTTACTACGAATTTAACCCGGGGGAGATCGAGCCCATAAATGAGGAATCAGGGATCAATTATTTTAAACTCACGAATAAATATGCCTTGGAAAGTGCCGTTTATATTTCGGCTGAACACTATATCACCAAGAATTTTTCAGCAGAATATGGTTTGCGTCTTAGCAATTTTTTCCGCCTCGGCCAGAACGGCTTAAACACTTATCAGAATGGTGAAGCATTAATCTACAATGAAGAGCTCGATATTTATTCAGAAGCAGAACCCACAGGGAGTCGTGTAGATAAAAGGTCTGAGATACTGAAATCTTTTACTAATCTCGAGCCAAGGCTGGCTCTGGCCTATTCTTTCAACGATAATGAATCAATTAAAGCCAGTTATAACCGGATGGCTCAATATCTCCACCTCATTTCAAATACCAGTTCGCCTACACCTTTAGATGTCTGGGCACCCTCCGGCCCTTTTATAGAGCCACAGCTCCTAGACCAGTATGCAATTGGCTACTTCAGAAATTTACATCAGGATAAATATTCATTAGAAATTGAAGGATTCTATAAGAAAATTAAGAATCGAATAGATTATATAAACGGAGCCAACCTGATCGCAAACAATGCGATAGAACAGATAATATTACCGGGAAAGGCAAGAGCTTACGGCCTTGAATTACTCTTCAGAAAAAATGAAGGAAGATTTACAGGATGGCTGGCTTACACTCTTTCCAAATCTGAACAAAGAACCCCCGGCCGTACTGCAAGGGAAACAGGAATAAACAATGGGCATTGGTATAATTCCAATTACGACAAACCTCACGATTTGAGCATTACTGCAAGCTACCAATTGAATAAAAAGTGGCAATTCAACGCCAATTTCGCCTATCAAACCGGGCTGGCCACCACATATCCCGTTGGGCAATACGAATATGAGAGCATAACTATCCCGGTTTATGGTGACCGAAATTCAAATCGCCTACCTGATTATCATAGATTGGATATTTCAGCTAATTTTGTACCTAAACCGAATTCCGGAAAAAGATTCAAATCTTCGTGGAATTTTGGGATTTATAATGTCTATAATCGTAATAATGCCTATTCCATAAGTTTCAGAGAGAACAGTGATACCGGTATTAATGAAGCCGTTCGTTTATCTCTTTTCGGGATTATTCCTTCGGTAACCTATAATTTTGAGTTTTAATGAAGTTCAGGCGCTACATATTTCTAATTACTACGTTGGTATTCACCTCTTGTGAAAAAGTTGTGGACATTCCGTTGGAAAACTCTGAGCCGAGGCTTGTTGTTGAAGCATCGCTCCTTTGGGAAAAAGGGACCGAAGGCAATGTGCAGAAAATAAAGCTTTCTACGACTTCCCCATTCTATAACGAAGGTAACCCGCCTGTAGAAGATGCACAGGTAAGTGTTTATTCAGAAAACGGCGAAGAATTTCAATTTGTCCATAATATGGATGGCCATTATATCAATCAGAACTTTAGGCCTGAATTAAATGCGGAATACCGGCTGGAAATTGAATATAAGGACCAGGTTTATTCAGCTTCAGAAACTATGGTCCCGGTAAGCGATATAGAATATATTGAACAAACGAAAAATGGCGGATTTAACGGAGACGATATAGAGATCAAGGTGTTTTATAAAGATCCACCAGACGAAAGGAATTATTACCTTTTCCTTTTCCGGGACGATAAAGCTACCCTGGAGATCTATGAGGATGAATTTACCGACGGAAATCTTATTTTTGGTTATTACTCCAACGAAGATATCGAGCAGGGAGACGAGATAAATATTGAAATGGCGGGAATTTCTAAGGCCTATTATGAGTATCTTTTTATTTTAAGATCTCAGGTTGGAGGAAACAATGGCGGGCCTTTTGAGACTAAACCTGCTACAGTGAAAGGAAACATCCTTAATGAAACGAACCGGCAAAATTATGCTTTTGGTTATTTTAGATTATCACAGACTGACACCACAATTTATACCGTTGAATAATGAAACACACGAACAAAGAAATATTATTTAAAGGACTCAAATACCTGGCAGGTGCCTTACCGCTTAGCGCAATAGGACCTGTTGTTCTATTCAGTGCATTTAAGAATCAGGAGCATCCGCTGTACATTGCGGTTCTTATATTTGGTTTGATTGCCTTTTTTGCGGCTATTTATTTAATGTTTAAAGGAATTCAGACGGTTATAAAGGCCTTATTCGATTAAATAATACATCCTCATAAAAAATAAGAAAGGCTTAGCGTATGGCTAAGCCTTTTTTATTAGGTGTTTTTGTCGACTTTGTAAAGATCCTTTTTTGGGACAGGGGTATAAAAAAACCCCTCCAGGATAACCTGAAGGGGTTTCAAAAACAAGGCGGCGACATACTCTCCCACAAGATAGCAGTACCATCTGCGCTAACGGGCTTAACTTCTCTGT
>NZ_JBHTLI010000003.1:0-317902 GCF_042678405.1 Salegentibacter chungangensis
AAAAAATTACAGTACTTAAAGAACGTGGCGCCCTGCGCTCAGCCTTATTTGCTGCCGCGCAAAGCGGGTGCAAATATACAGGCTTTTTTTCGAATCCCGCAAAACTTTTTTTGAAAATTTTTGAAGAACTTTTCAGAGCAAATCACCCCTACTATCCGAAAAAAACAAGACTCTCAATGAACTTCCGCCTTACCCCCGAGAGCAAGCCCTCAGCGCCTAAGCGGCTGCAAATATACAAGGCTTTTTTACTCTGGCAAGCTTTAATTTGAGATTTCTTTAAGTTTATTTTTGGTTAATCTTTAAAAGCCTGATTCAACACCAATTAGAACTAAACTTTTTTTACCGCGTTAGGGATCGCAGCGGCATCCTTATAGCGGTTTGTTTTTTGCGCCTATATAATAAGGTATAAGTATTCTTTTTCAAACCATCTCCCAAAAGACCTTTTCAGCTATAAGATACAGCGAAGAGCCCGGCCGTGACCCTAAGGAACGGCAACGCCCAAACTATTATTTTTATACAGGCTTCATATTGCGCAACCAATTTCAACATCTTATCTTTGTCGCTTAAATTAAACGAAAGAGAACACATGATTAAGGTAACTTTGCCTGACGGCAGTATCAAGGAATTCGAAAAGGGAACAACTCCTATGGAGGTTGCCAGGAGCATTAGCGAAGGGCTGGCCAGAAACGTGATTTCGGCGAAATACAATGACAGGATCGTTGAAACCGCCACCCCACTTACCACCGATGGCAGCCTTACCTTATATACATGGAAAGATGAGGAAGGTAAAAAAGCCTTCTGGCACTCTACTTCTCACGTTATGGCCCAGGCTATTGAGGAACTATATCCGGGAGCCAAACTTACCATAGGACCCGCAATTGAGACCGGATTCTATTATGATGTTGATTTTGGAGAACATAAGATCTCTGAAAACGACTTCGGAAAGATCGAAAAGAAAATGCTTGAGATCGCCCGCGGAAAACACGATTTTAAAATGCGTGAGGTTTCCAAGGCTGACGCGCTCGCCTATTACAAGCAAGAAAACAACCCTTTTAAGGTAGAACTAATCGAAAACCTTGAAGACGGAGAGATCACTTTTTGTGATCACGATACATTTACAGACCTCTGCCGCGGAGGACATATCCCGAACACCGGTTTCATAAAAGCGGTAAAACTAATGAGCGTTGCCGGAGCCTACTGGCGCGGTGATGAAAACAAACCTCAATTAACGAGGGTTTACGGAGTTTCTTTCCCTAAACAGAAAGAACTAAAAGAATATCTTGAACTGCTTGAGGAAGCAAAAAAGAGAGATCACAGAAAACTGGGAAAAGAACTGGAACTGTTCACCTTCTCCCAGAAAGTTGGCCAGGGACTGCCATTATGGCTTCCCAAAGGTGCGGCTTTAAGAGAGCGCCTGGAAAACTTTCTGAAAAAAGCCCAGCAGAAAGCGGGTTATGAGATGGTGGTAAGCCCTCATATTGGTCAGAAAGAACTATATGTGACTTCAGGGCACTATGCCAAATACGGGGAAGACAGTTTCCAGCCCATCCACACTCCTAATGAAGGAGAGGAATTTCTGCTGAAACCTATGAACTGCCCACACCACTGCGAGATCTACAACGCCAAATCCTGGAGCTACCGTGACCTGCCGAAACGTTTTGCAGAATTCGGCACCGTATACCGGTACGAGCAAAGCGGGGAACTACACGGGCTGACAAGAGTAAGAGGCTTTACCCAGGATGATGCGCATATTTTTTGCACCCCAGATCAGCTGGACGAAGAATTCAAAAAAGTAATAGACCTTACCTTATATGTATTCGATTCCTTAGGTTTCGAAAACTTCACTGCCCAGGTTTCCTTAAGAGACCCTGAAAACAAAGAAAAGTACATAGGAGAGGACGAAGTATGGGAAAAGGCCGAAAACGCCATCATTAACGCGGCCAAGGAAAAAGGACTGAATTATGTGGTGGAAACCGGAGAGGCCGCCTTCTACGGACCAAAACTTGACTTTATGGTAAAAGATGCCCTTGGAAGAAGCTGGCAGCTTGGAACCATCCAGGTAGATTATAATTTACCCGAGCGTTTCGACCTTACCTATAAAGGCAGCGATAATGAAAGTCACAGGCCAGTTATGATCCACCGTGCCCCATTTGGCAGTATGGAGCGCTTTGTAGCCATACTTTTAGAACATACAGGGGGGAACTTCCCGTTATGGTTAATGCCTGAACAGGCTATCATCCTGTCGCTCAGCGAGAAGTATGAAAAATACTCCCAAAAAGTTTTAACTTTGCTAGAAAATCACGAAATTCGCGCCTTGGTGGATAACCGAAATGAGACCATCGGGAAGAAAATCCGTGAAGCCGAAGTTCAGAAATATCCTTATATGCTGATCGTTGGTGAGCAGGAAGCCGAAGATGGTACGGTTTCTGTACGTAAACACGGGGAAGGCGATCTTGGCAGTATGTCAGTTGAAGCTTTTGCCGAAATAATAAATAAAGAGATAAAAAAGACGCTAAAAGCGTTTGAAGTTTAACTAAAATTAGATAGCCATAGCAATACGTAGAAAAAAATCGAAGCGACCGCTTAGAGCAGTTAAAGAAGATCAACACAGAATCAACCATAAGATCAAGGCCGAAGAAGTTCGCCTTGTAGGTGATAATGTGGAAATGGGTGTTTACCCGGTAAAAAAAGCCTTAAACATCGCAGAAGACCTGGGGCTGGATTTGGTGGAAATCTCCCCAAAAGCCAAGCCACCGGTTGTAAAAGCGATGGATTACAAGAAGTTTCTTTACGAGCAGAAGAAGCGTGAAAAGGCAATGAAAGCCAAAGCGAGCAAGGTTGTTGTAAAAGAAATAAGATTTGGACCTAACACCGACGATCACGACTACGAATTCAAGAAACGTAATGCCGAAAAATTCCTAAAGGAAGGAGCTAAACTAAAGGCATTCGTATTCTTTAAAGGTAGGTCTATCGTATTTAAGGATAAAGGGGAAATACTTTTACTTCGCTTAGCCCAAGACCTGGAAGAACACGGAAAGGTGGAGCAGATGCCAAAGCTGGAAGGTAAACGTATGACAATGTTTATGGCGCCAAAGAAGACTAAATAGAATAAGAGAGTTAATTATAAAAGAAGGACAGCATGCCTAAAATGAAGACGAAATCCAGTGCCAAGAAGCGATTTAAGCTAACCGGTACCGGTAAAATTAAAAGAAAGCACGCGTTTAAAAGCCACATCTTAACAAAGAAGTCTAAAAAACGTAAGCTAGCCTTAACGCACAGTACTTTGGTACATGATGCAGATAAGGACAATGTTAAACTTCAATTACGTTTAAAGTAATTTGAAGCTCTTAACGGTTTAAACAATTTAAAAACCCTGGAGTTGGGCAAAACAGAATCAGAAATGTGATTTTCTGTGGTTTTAGAAGTGCTGCATCAGCAGCCGCCTGCTACAAAAAAATTAAAAGAAATGCCAAGATCAGTAAATTCAGTTGCGAAGAGAGCCAGAAGAAAGAAGGTTCTTAAGCAAGCAAAAGGTTACTTCGGACGTCGTAAGAACGTTTGGACAGTAGCAAAAAATGCGGTTGACAAAGCTATGCTTTATGCATACAGAGACCGTAAAGCAAAGAAGCGTAATTTCCGTTCATTATGGATTATGCGTATTAATGCTGCAGCCCGTGCAAACGGAATGTCTTATTCTCAATTTATGGGAGGTGTAAAAGCTAATGGAATCGCTCTTAACCGTAAGGTTTTAGCAGATTTAGCAATGAACCACCCAGATGCTTTTAAAGCAATTGTAGAAAAAGTAAAATAATTACAAACTAATTATACTCTCTTATAATGAAAATCCGGTGCTTGCGCACCGGATTTTTTTATTTAAAAGCATTTTCAGAAACTCATCCTTCACCATATAAGGTAAGTACCAGTTTCCTGGCTCCTCCGTGATTTCTGGCCTCGCACAAATAAATCCCCTGCCAGGTTCCAAGATTTAAGCTGCCATTTGTAACAGGAATATTCAGGGAAGTTCCCATTAAGGAAGCCTTAATATGGGCGGGCATATCGTCAGGTCCTTCCAATGTATGCTTATAATAAGGCTGATTTTCCGGAACCATTTTGTTCATATGGCTTTCAAAATCTTCTCTAACCGTTGGGTCGGCATTTTCGTTTATGGTAAGCCCTGCGGAAGTATGCTTTATAAACACCTGTAAAAACCCGGTCTTAATTTTCGTGATCTCAGGTATTCCCTCCAAGACCTCGTCGGTAACAAGATGAAATCCTCTGTTACGGGCTCTCAGCTTTACTTCCTGTTGAAAAATTTTCATTATGTCTTTTGTTTTTTCTTTTTTGCTGCAGGGAAAAGAACATTATTAAGGATCAGGCGGTATCCGGGAGAGGTTGGATGAAGCTCCAGTTCAGTCTTGGGATCCCCTACCCTGTGCTGATAATCTTCGGGATCGTGGCCACCATAAAAGGTAAAAAACCCCTTCCCTTTTATCCCGTGAATATAACGTGCTTCCCCATTCAGCTTATTCTCCCCCATCACCAGCACATTAGCCTTTATATTATCAGGGTTGTAAGCCGTAGTCTGCCCCATAAACCCCTTTACCAACCTGGTGTGATTCTGGGTAAGCATAGTAGGAACGATATCCCATTTCGCCGAAAAATCCATCAGCGTAAAATAATCGGATTCCTGATTTATCTGCCTGGAAGCGGTCATATCTATAGATGAAAATTCATAGATCATCGGGCTACGCTCCAGGATAAAATCGGTAAAAGCAAAAGTTCTGCTATAATCCAGTTTAGATTGGTACCCGGGCTCACTTGGGTCACCATCAAACATCGGTTCGGCAATATCGGTCCCTTCAGCCGCCAGAGCTATATCAAAACTATCAGTAGCACTGCACATTGCGAACATAAAGCCGCCACCAACCACATACTCCTTAATTTTAAGGGCCACAGCCAGCTTCTCTTTCGAAACTTTATCATAACCAAGTTTGGCAGCCAAAGCTTCAGCTTCCTCTTTGTCCTTAATATACCAGGGCGTAGTCCGGAATGCACGGTAGAATTTTCCATATTGTCCGGTAAAATCTTCGTGGTGAAGATGCAACCAGTCATATAAGACCAAAGCATCATTCAGCACGGCTTCATCATAAATAGTCTCGTAGGGAATTTCTGCATAGGTAAGTGCCATAGTCACCGCATCGTCCCAAGGTTTATTTCCCTGCGGAGAATAGACAGCAATCTTTGGGGCCTTCTCCAGGACCACTGTTTCCATATTTCTGGAAGGACTACTGATCTCCTCCAAAATCTCCCCGGTCTTAGCATCGCTAATGATTTCAAAGGAAACCCCGCGAATCTTGCATTCCCGCCTTAATTGCTCATTATCTGAAATTAAAAAGGAACCTCCTCTATAATTAAGCAACCAGCGAACTTCAAGCTTTTGTTCTAAAGCAAAATAGGTGATCCCGTATGCTTTAAGATGATTCACCTGAGTTTCGGCATCCATAGGAATAAGGATACTGGAAGCCTTTAAGCTAATTGCTGAAAGAAAAAAAAGTAAGAAAAAGAGGCCTTTCAGGGGGCTGAAATTGAATGCAGAAAGTTTGCCGGCACCATTTTCCAGGTACCGGCCATATATTTTAGAACGGCACGTCGTTATCGTCATCATTGCCAAAACCATCATTCATTGAGCTTCCAAAGGCTTCGTTAGCGCTTGGATTAGGTAAATTCTGTGACCCGAAATCCTGCCCGTCATCGCCTCCATCATTCATTTTTGAATGGAACTCAAAAGGAGAATCGAACTCTTCTAAGTTATCAAATTTACCAAGATGTCCAATAAATTTAAGACGGATATTCTCCAAACCACCGTTACGGTGTTTAGCCACGATGAATTCCCCCTGCCCTTCGGTTGGAGAACGTTCTTCATCATCCCATTCATCGATCTTGTAATATTCAGGACGGTAGATGAAGGATACAATATCGGCATCCTGCTCGATCGCTCCAGATTCCCTAAGGTCAGACAGCAATGGTCTTTTGCTTCCTCCCCTGGTCTCTACTGCCCTGGACAACTGTGAAAGTGCAATTACCGGAACATTGAGTTCCTTTGCAAGCGCCTTAAGGTTACGTGAAATTGTTGAAATTTCCTGCTCTCTGTTCCCGCCTTTTTGCGTTCCTCCGGCGGTCATAAGCTGCAGGTAGTCAATCACGATAAGCTTGATCCCGTGTTGTGAAGCAAGACGTCTTGCCTTCGCCCTTAAATCGAAAATCGACAGAGACGGCGTATCATCAATAAATAACGGAGCTTTTTCCAGGTCTTTCACCTTAACGTTAAGCTGCTCCCATTCGTGTTTTTCAAGATTCCCTGTACGAAGTTTTTCTGAAGAAAGACCGGTTTCGGAAGAGATCAAACGCGTGATCAGCTGCACCGAACTCATCTCCAGTGAGAAGAACGCAACAGGAATTCCCTGTCCCACAGAAATGTTCCGTGCCATAGACAAGGTAAGTGCGGTTTTACCCATACCCGGTCTTGCTGCCACGATAATAAGATCTGAAGGCTGCCAACCTGAAGTTAACTGGTCAAGTTTTTCGAAACCTGAAGGCACCCCACTAAGACCTTCTTTATTAGAGATCTCCTGGATCCTGTTCTTTGCCTGGATCACAAGGCTCTGAGCCGTTTCAGTAGATTTTTTAATATTCCCCTGGGTTACCTCATATAGTTTAGCTTCCGCCGAATCCAGTAAATCGAATACATCTGTCCCCTCATCGTAAGATTCTTCAATGATCTCACTGGAAATCTTAATCAGGCTACGCTGAATATATTTCTGGAGAATGATACGGGCGTGGAATTCAATATGCGCCGAAGAGGATACTTTTTGTGTAAGCTGAATCAGGTAATAATCGCCCCCAATCTTTTCAAAATGACCATCTTTCTTTAATTGATTAGAAACGGTTAATAAGTCGATCGCCTCGGTATTCTCGAAGAGCTTATAGATCGCTTCATAAATAAGTTTATGAGCATTCTTATAGAAAGCATCGGGATGAAGAATGTCTATAATCTCATCGACACCTTTCTTATCTATCATCATAGCCCCGAGAACAACCTCTTCTAAATCAACAGCTTGCGGGGGTATTTTTCCTTTTTCTAGATTAATTACGTTACTTTTCTGGTATCCGAAATTTTGGGGGGCGGTCATTTTTTCCATATCACGAAAGTAAATAAATTTGTTAAGGCAATCTTAAATTTGCGGGCTTCGATAATCAACAATCAATATGTTGAAAACTCGGTTTTTCTGTTGATAAGATTAAAAAATCCGAAACTTCAGGCTTCGGATTTTTTTACAGTATATGGTATCAAAGGGCTTAACCTTTAAACACTCCCATACCTAAATATTTATCCATTCGCTTCTCAACCAATTCTTCTGGTGATAAGTTTCTAAAGTCTTCATAAGAATCAGAAATTGCTTTTTTAACCGTTGCAAAAGCTTCCTCTTTATTACTATGGGCTCCCCCAAGCGGCTCCTTAATGATCTCATCAATAAGTTTCTGCTTCTTCATATCTGTAGCGGTAAGCTTAAGGGAATCTGCGGCAACCTCTTTATACTCCCAGCTTCTCCACAAGATGGATGAACAGGATTCAGGAGAAATAACCGAATACCAGGTATTCTCCAGCATCATTACCTTGTCTCCTACTCCAATTCCAAGAGCACCACCACTGGCTCCTTCACCAATAATCACTACGATGATAGGCACCTTAAGACGGGTCATTTCAAGAATATTTCTCGCGATTGCCTCACCTTGTCCGCGTTCTTCGGCTTCAAGCCCCGGATACGCCCCGGGAGTATCAACAAAACACACCACAGGCAGACCAAATTTCTCAGCCGACTTCATTAAACGGAGGGCTTTTCTATAACCTTCAGGGTTTGCCATCCCAAAGTTCCTGTATTGTCTTGTCTTGGTATTATATCCCTTTTGCTGGCCCACGAACATATAGCTCTGGTCGCCGATCTTTCCAAGACCGCCAATCATCGCCTTATCATCCTTTACATTTCTGTCTCCGTGAAGTTCCAGAAAAGTATCGCCGCAAATCGCTTTGATATAATCTAAAGTATAAGGTCTGTTAGGATGCCTTGAAAGCTGAACTCTCTGCCAGGCAGTAAGGTTCTTATATATTTCCTTCTTGGTCTCGGCAAGTTTTTTCTCTATCTGTTTACAGGTGGCCGTAACATCTACATTACTCTCTTCTCCTATATTACAGGCCCTTTGGTACTGCTCTTCTAACTCTTTAATGGGTAATTCAAAATCTAAATATTCCATAATAAGTAGTTATGGGTGTTTTTTGTTAGCCTACAAATATAAGAAAGTTTAAAAGGAAGATTTTGCAAGAATCGACAATAATTTCTCAGAAATTTAAATTCTTATCTTTTAGCATTAAACAGAAGGTAAATGGCTAATATTCCGAAAGTTATATTTGGAAACCAAACTGCTATCAATGGAGAAAATGCCGATTGCTCTGCCATAGTCCCAAAAACCTTGTCGAAGAAAATAAAGATAAAGGCGAGGGTGATCCCAAGGGCGAGATTCACTCCCATCCCCCCTCTTCTTTTCATTGAAGAAACAGCCACGGCTATAATGGTAAGGATAAATGCCGATACCGGAATACTCCATCTTTTATAGGCCACCACCATATATCGGTTAATATTCCCCGATCCCCGGCGTTTTTCGGTCTCTATAAATTCGTTAAGCTCTGAGTAGTTCAGCGTTTCGGCAATATAAGATTCAGGTGTTAGCTCATCAAACTCGAATGGAAGGATGGTATCGAGTTTTCTTTCCTTCAGAATAATATCTTCATCCTCCCCCACGATCCGCTTATCGACATTGGTCAAGGTGTAAGTGGTGTCTTCTTCATTGAATTGCAACCTGGAAGCACTGATCTTGAATTCCAGCTCGTTCCCGTTAAAATGCTCAAGGGTAAAGTTCCTCGCAGACTTTGATTTGGGCTGAAAGTGACTGGCATAAATGAACTCATCGTCATTGATCTGCCGGTAAACATCACTGGTTTCCTGGGTTTGCTGCCCCTTCTTTAAATATTGGTATTTAAATTCGTTGAATCCTTTACTGGCCTTAGGCGCAAGGAACATACTAAGCACAAGCGCCCCCAGACAGACTATGGTCGCCCCAATAAGATAAGGCCTGAGAAACCTCCAAAAGGAGACCCCGCTACTTAAAAATGCAATGATCTCGGTATTATTAGCGAGTTTTGAAGTAAACCAAATTACCGAAAGGAACAGGAATAAGGGAAAAAGCAGGTTGGCAAAATAAATGGTAAAATCAAGGTAGTAATAGGCAACTTCAATAAAAGGGACCTCATTTTCGAGGATCTTATCGATCTTTTCCGCAAGATTCACCGTGATCCCAATAGGAATGAACAGGAGTAACATCAACCCGAAGGTGCCCAGGTATCTCTTTAATATGTACCAGTCAAGTATCTTCAACCTATAACCTCTTATCCATTTGTTTAACCATCTTATTCTTCCAGGTGGTAAAATCGCCCTCTAAGATATGCTTTCTGGCCTCGCGAACCAACCACAGGTAAAACCCAAGATTATGAACGGTAGCAATTTGTTTGCCAAGCATCTCATTTACCGTGAATAAATGACGAAGATAGGCCTTGGAATAATAGGTATCGACGTAAGTAATCCCCATTTCGTCTATAGGAGAGAAATCGTCGTGCCACTTTTTGTTCTTGATATTAATGGTCCCGTGGGCCGTAAAGAGCATCCCGTTCCTGGCATTCCTGGTAGGCATTACGCAATCGAACATATCTATTCCCAGCGCGATATTTTCCAGGATATTAATAGGTGTTCCCACTCCCATCAGATATCTCGGCTTATCCTCCGGAAGGATCTCGGTAACCACTTCGGTCATCGCATACATTTCTTCAGCAGGCTCTCCAACAGAAAGTCCGCCAATAGCATTTCCTTCGGCTCCAACCGAAGCAATATATTCAGCCGACTGCCTTCTAAGATCTTTATAAGTGCTCCCCTGAACGATCGGGAACAAGGTCTGGTTGTACCCGTAATAAGGCTCCACCTTTTCCAGATGGTTAACACAACGGTCCAGCCAGCGGTGCGTCATATGCATAGACCGCTTGGCATATTTATAGTCACAGGGATAAGGCGTGCATTCATCAAAAGCCATAATAATATCGGCCCCGATGGCACGCTGAATTTCCATTACATTTTCAGGAGTAAAAGTATGGTAAGAACCGTCAATATGAGACTTGAACTTCACCCCTTCTTCCTTGATCTTTCTTCTTTCGGAAAGTGAATATACCTGGTAGCCCCCGCTATCGGTAAGGATATTACGGTCCCAGTTCATAAACTTATGAAGGCCGCCCGCCTTTTTAAGAATCTCGGTCTGGGGTCTTAGATACAGGTGATAGGTATTTCCAAGGATGATATCGGGATTGATGTCTTCTTTCAGTTCCCTCTGGTGTACTCCTTTAACCGAGGCCACCGTACCAACGGGCATAAAGATGGGGGTTTCAATCTTTCCGTGATCTGTGGTAATAGTCCCGGCCCTGGCTTTGCTGCCCGGATCGGTCGTTAAATGTTCAAATTTCATAGTTCTTTTTCAGTAGCTGCAAAGATACTTAACTAAATATCAAATTAAAGCAACCTGAAAAGCCAAATTGTTAGCTTTTTCAGATAAATCGTTGATAACTGGCCTCTTCTGGCTTTGAGAAAGCTTTTTAAAAACCTATTTTTGCGGCGATTATAATAACAACACAATTAAGTAATGCCAAACATTCAAGAATTAGAAAAATTTGCCACCCAGGTGCGCAGGGACATTTTAAGGCAGGTACATAAAGTGAATTCCGGTCACCCCGGGGGGTCTTTAGGTTGTACCGAGTTCTTTACAGCACTTTATAAAGAAGTGATGGACCACAATACAGATTTTGATATGGACGGAAAGAACGAAGATCTTTTCTTCCTTTCCAATGGTCATATCTCTCCTGTATTTTACAGTGTACTTGCGAGAAGCGGATATTTTCCTGTGGAGGAGCTGAACACCTTCAGACTTATAGATTCCAGACTACAGGGACACCCTACCACTCACGAAGGTTTACCCGGAATAAGGATCGCTTCAGGTTCTTTAGGACAGGGAATGTCGGTTGCCATTGGTGCCGCCCTCTCCAAGAAACTGAACAAGGATGAAAAACTTGTATTCTCCCTGCACGGAGACGGGGAACTTCAGGAAGGACAAAACTGGGAAGCAATTATGTATGCTGCCGCCAACAAGGTAGACAACCTGATCTCTACTGTAGATCTGAACGGACAGCAAATTGACGGAAGCACCGAAACCGTATTGCCTCTTGGTAATCTTAGAGCAAAATTCGAAGCTTTCGGATGGGATGTGATGGAGATCGCTGACGGAAATGACCTGAAGCAGGTTATTGACGGTCTTAACGAAGCCAAGACCCGCACGGGGAAAGGCCGCCCGGTTTGTGTACTTATGCACACCGTAATGGGACACGGGGTAGACTTTATGATGCATACCCACGCGTGGCACGGTAAAGCTCCTAACGATGAGCAACTGGAAACAGGACTTTCTCAGAATCCGGAAACTTTAGGCGACTATTAAAAAGATTTCAGTGACCGGGTTTTGGCCCGCTCACCTACAAACAAGATTACAATGAAAAAATATACAGATACAGGAAAAAAAGATACGCGTTCAGGTTTTGGAGCCGGTTTGACCGAATTGGGCAAGAGCAATGAAAATGTAGTTGCGCTTTGTGCCGATCTTACCGGGTCTTTAAAAATGGACGAATTCAAAGCAAACCATCCGGAGCGGTTTTTCCAGGTGGGAATTGCAGAAGCGAATATGATGGGCATCGCAGCAGGGATGACCATTGGAGGCAAAATTCCTTTCACCGGAACATTCGCCAACTTTTCTACCGGAAGAGTTTACGACCAGATAAGACAAAGCATCGCCTATTCAGGTAAGAATGTAAAGATATGTGCTTCTCACGCCGGAGTTACCCTTGGCGAAGACGGAGCGACTCACCAGATCCTCGAAGATCTTGGATTGATGAAGATGTTACCGGGAATGACCGTGATCAACCCTTGCGACTTCAACCAGACCAAGGCTGCCACTATCGCGATCGCCGAGCACGACGGGCCTGTTTACCTTAGATTCGGAAGACCGAAAGTTGCCAATTTCACTCCTGAAGACCAGAAGTTCGAGATCGGGAAAGCGGTTCAGCTGCAGGAAGGAAGCGATGTGACCATTATCGCTACCGGACATTTGGTCTGGGAAGCCCTTCAGGCTGCCGAGCAACTTGCAGAAAAAGGCATCAGTGCCGATGTACTGGACATCCACACCATTAAACCGCTTGACGAAGAAGCTATCCTGAATTCGGTTAAGAAAACAGGCTGCGTGGTAACTGCTGAAGAGCACAATTTCCTTGGAGGCCTTGGAGAAAGCGTTTCAAGAACCCTTGCCGTAAACCACCCGGCTCCCCAGGAATTCGTGGCTACCCAGGATGTTTTCGGTGAAAGCGGAACTCCGGCCCAATTGATGGAAAAATACGGTCTTAACGCCGATGCCATCATCAAGGCGACCGAGAAAGTCATCAAAAGAAAATAAAAACTTAACTTAATAAGAGTTAAAAATGAGGCCTTTCGGATGTTTTTCCGAAGGGCTTTTTTTATCCGCAGAAATAAAGTAAGTACATTCACGTTATTAAAACCTAACTCAAAAATGAATACTATGAAAAAACTGATGTTAATGGCCCTTTTAATTACAGGTGCAACAATGACCGCCCAGAATGCGGAGTTTGGACTTAAGGGAGGACTTAACTACGGGGCTACCGGAGACTATGAAAACGTAAATGACGGAGCTGCAGATTTCCAGCGCTCATTCGAAGAAGGAGAAAACAAGACAGGATATCATTTAGGTGCATACGGTAAATTTGAGCTTCTTGGCATCTTTATTCAGCCTGAGCTGATGTATACAAGCTTAAAGACCGAATACACCAATTTCGAATATAAACTGAACAAAATCGATGCGCCTGTTCTTGTAGGTCTTAATGTATTAGGTCCGCTGAATATTAAGGCGGGACCATCATTCCAGTATGTGCTGAACAATGATATTGACAATGAGGACTACTCGGTGGGCGATGTTGCTGATGATATCACCGTTGGTTACCAGCTTGGAGCCGGAGTGGATCTTGGTCGACTTGGTTTTGACGTAAGATATGAAGGCGCTTTTAGCGAAAACACAGCTTTTGTAGACACCGCATCAGAGCAGTTTACTTTAGATTCAAGACCATCACAATGGATCCTGAGCTTGTCTTACAAGCTATAACAGAAAGTTCATTAAAAATAAAAAGCCCCGGGAATTCCGGGGCTTTTTTTATGCTTTTCGCTGTTCCTTACTGGAAGGTATCAGGATCCAGATAATCCGGAGTACCGTTTGAATTACTATCCGGGAATTCTACTGTTCCGTCTTCGTTAATGATGATCTCATCACGGGTTGGTGTACCATCTCCATCATCGTCACTATCAACGTAGTTTGGCCTGGTATCTTCATCGGTATCATCGTTCATCACTACGCCATCCCCGTCAAGATCTTCCAGATAAGAAGCAATCCCGTCATTATCGTGATCGGCTTCATTCACCCTGTAGAGGTTCACATTAAAAATTAAGGGACTGTAAGAAGGTATAGCCTCCTGAGGGCTTGAAAAATATCCAAGTCCGGAAGGAATAATAATCGCTCCTACTCCAAAATCGTTATTCCAGGTTACTGTATTGTCAGAATTCACGGTATAACCCGAAGCACCTTTAAACTCTACAATTCCTTCAGAAAAACCAGAGATAAGACGCGTAAGGTCAAACCAGACAGGTGAGGTTGAATTATCGAATGTAGAATTGTTCAATAATTCTCCCTGATAGCTCACAAGAGTGGAATCGGCAATTTTAGGACTTACTCCTTCACCCTCGCGCACTCTCAGGATATAAAGATTATATTCCACATCATCCCGGGTTACGGATTTCACCATCAGTTTATCAGAATCTATTACCGCTGTCTTATCGGCATTATCATCCTTAATACTGTCGAATCTTACGGTATAATCGAAGTCTTCAGGTGGATTCTCAAACTCCTCATAGTTATAATAATGAGTTTCCAGGAACTCACGGATAGCCTCGTCGTCGGCGATTGCCTGTTCAGCTCTGTCCCGTTCCTCAAACTGCGGAGTATCGTCATCTTCCTTACAGGAAAAAAGACTCAGACCGGTTAATAGAAGAATATAAAATTTGTTCAATCTCATTGTATCTTATTTTTAGGGGCGCAAGATACAATATTCTTGTATTTTTGCTTAAGGATTAAACCAGTTTTAAAGACCAAATATGAGAGTTGATAAATTTTTATGGTGTGTTCGGTATTTTAAAACCAGGAGTATAGCTACCAACGCCTGTAAGCAGGGAAAAGTGAAACTTGACGGCGATAGTATGAAACCTTCAAAAGAAGTTTTTCCGGGAGACAAACTTAAGGTAAGAAAGAACCAGATAGATTACGAGATCGAGGTCCTCGACCTTCCGCCAAGCCGGGTGGGCGCCAAACTGGTAAACCTGTATGTACACGATGTCACTCCCAAAGAGGCCTTTGAAAAACTGGAACTTTTAAAATATTCCAAAGATTACTACAGAAAAAAAGGAGCCGGAAGGCCTACCAAAAAGGACAGGCGGGATATTGATGACTGGTTCGATAATGCAGGAACAGATCCCGGTATAAAAAAGGAAAAAAATGACGAATCTTAACAAGGAATTCTGGTCACAACGTTACAAAAGCCAACAAACCGGCTGGGATATAGGCTATGCCTCTACGCCGTTGAAAGCTTATATAGATCAGCTGGAAAACAAAGACCTGAAAATCCTTATCCCCGGCGCAGGAAATTCTTATGAAGCCGAATACCTGTTCCACAAAGGCTTTAAAAATATATTTATTGCAGATATTGCCGAGGAACCGCTGAAAAACTTCAGGGAACGAGTTCCCGGGTTCCCCGAGGAACAAATGCTAAACACAGACTTTTTTGAAATCAAGGACGAATTCGACCTGATCCTGGAACAAACCTTCTTTTGTGCTTTACCCGTTGAAAAAAGACAGGCTTACGCAAAAAAAGTATTCGACCTACTAAAACCCGGAGCTAAAATTGCCGGAGTGCTGTTCAAATTTGAACTTACCGAAGATGGCCCGCCTTTTGGAGGCAGCAAAGAAGAATATTTGACGTATTTTAGTGAAGATTTTGAGATTAAGATCTTTGAAGACTGCTACAATTCTATCCCTCCAAGACAGGGAAATGAACTCTTCTTCAAATTCAGAAAACCGGAATAATGAAAGAAAATATATTGATTCTCGACACCGAGCAGATAAAGCATAAAGTAAAGCGAATTGCTTACCAGATCTACGAAAGCAATATCAACGAAAATGAGATCATCCTGGCAGGAATTGCCGATAACGGATACAGGTTTGCCAAGCTCCTTAAAAAAGAGCTCGAATCCATCTCGCCTCTCAGGATAGAACTATGCCAAGTAAAGATCAACAAAAAAGAACCGCTTAACCCTATAAGCACTTCTCTGGAGAAAAATACCTATAAGGATAAGTCGGTAGTTCTTGTTGACGATGTGCTAAACTCGGGCACCACTCTTATCTATGGGGTGCGTCACTTTCTGGAAGTTCCCCTGAAACAGTTTCAAACGGCAGTACTCGTAGACAGAAGTCATAAAAAATATCCTGTAAAGGCTGATTTTAAAGGAATCTCACTTTCTACCTCGTTAAATGAAACTGTAAAAGTAAGTCTTAGAGAGAATGAAGAAAAGGCAGAACTAGTCTAGTTTCTTCAGAATCCTGCCTACAATTTCTTCGGGGTCAAGATTGTTCACATCTATGATGTAATCTGACTGGTTATAGTAAAAAGCCCTTTCAAAAAGGTGTTTCCTGATAAATTCTTCAAGCTGCTCTTTGGTCTCGAGATGACTGATTACCGGCCTGTGCACTTTTTCGTACGCAAGTCTTGCCGTTAAGGTTTCCACCGAAGCTTTAAGGTATATGGTAGTGGTATCTTCTGAATCCTTAATAGCGTCAAAATTATTTCCGTAACAAGGTGTTCCGCCTCCCAGAGACACCACCATATCTGAAGGATCATTTAGTATATCCTGCAGGATCCTGCTTTCAAGTTTCCTGAAGTACAACTCTCCTTTCTCCTCGAATATTCCATTAACATCCTCTCCTTCAATGATTTCTATCTGGTTGTCAAGATCTACATAATTGATATTCAGCGCTTCGGCAAGTTGCTTTCCAATTACCGATTTTCCCGAACCCATATATCCTGCAATAAAAATTTTCATATATAAAACGCTTATTTTTAGGTGAATTAAAAACAATTACAAATTTATGTCAATTTAGGCTTGAAAAATAAATTAATGATATTATATTTGCACCCGCATTCGCAGAAACGTTGAGTGCTTTTGAAAGATCTGGTAGCTCAGTTGGTAGAGCATCTCCCTTTTAAGGAGAGGGTCCTGGGTTCGAGCCCCAGCCAGATCACAACTTTTTTAAGTTCTTTAAATACATTCTTCAAAAACCGATCTGGTAGCTCAGTTGGTAGAGCATCTCCCTTTTAAGGAGAGGGTCCTGGGTTCGAGCCCCAGCCAGATCACTTTTTTAAGTTCATATTTCAAATCTTATTGAAATCACTTATTATTCAGCCCTTTGGAAATCCAATTTCTAATCGTGCTTAAGCCGCCCGGGTGCTGGAACTGGTAGACAGGCATGGTTGAGGGCCATGTGTCCATTAGGGCGTGCGGGTTCGACTCCCGCCTCGGGCACTTCTTTTCTATATTATCAATTCTTATTTTGTAATTTTTACTTTTAATTCTGAATGAAACCACTCTGAGTTGAGTTTCAATAATATCCTTGTTTAACGAATTCCCGTTATTCATTTTACACCTGCTTCATCTTACCAAAAGCATTTGATAAAAATCACTTGCCATCAGCATACAATTCTGCATTAAAATAACTTTGTTTAATCTTTTAACTATTATGTTAGACATTTTAACATATTGGTATAGTTTTACAAAGCTTTAATTATTTAGATTTGTTTATCTTGATTTACAACATGGAATATATAAAGCAAACCTTCAGTATAAAAGACCTTGAGAACCTTAGTGGCATCAAGGCTCACACCATCAGGATCTGGGAGAAAAGATATAATATCCTATCGCCGGACCGAACTTCAACAAATATCAGAACCTATGATATTTCCAGTCTTCAGAAAATACTGAATATTGCTTTTTTAAATGAAAGCGGATACAAGATCTCCAGGATCTCCAAACTCTCTGATGAGGAGATATCAGATATGGTTCGCGGGGTGAACACCTCCTCCAGTGAAGAGACACGAGCCATAACTTCCCTGAAGCTTGCAATGCTGAATTTTGATGAGGCTCTTTTCAGCAAGACTTATAACGAACTTAAAAAGAGGAAGTCTTTTACAGAGATCTTTCTGGAGGTTTTCTTACCCCTGCTGGAAGAGATCGGGGTCTTATGGCAAACCGATACTATAAAACCCATTCACGAACACTATATCGTAGACCTTATCAAACAAAAGGTCTATTTAAATATCGGCTTACTAAAAGAAGAGAAAGAAATGAACGGAGATACCCTTTTCGTACTTTTTCTTCCGGATAACGAGATCCACGATGTGGGAATTCTTTATTTATACTATGAATTACTGAATCACAACAGGAGTGCAATTTACTTAGGCCCCAGTCTGCCATTGAGCGATATGAATTACTTACTGGAGCTTCACGACAATGTTGCCTTTATAAGTTATCTCACCACTCAGCCTGAAGATATGGACAAATATCTCCAGGAATTCAACGATGAACTTTCGGAAGATAAAATAAGAGAATTCTACCTCTTCGGAAAAAAAGCCAGAGAGATAGATAAATCCACTCTATCCCCGAACATTAAAGCTTTCAACTCCCTGGTGCCTTTTATTAAAAGTTTATAAGACCAAAAATGAAAAAAAGAGTATCCATAATAGGTTCAGGCTTTGCGTCTATGGCTGCAGCCTGCTATCTGGCAAGAGACGGCTACCAGGTGCAGGTATTTGAGAAAAATACGGAAGTTGGCGGACGTGCACGACAGCTAAAAAAGGAAGGCTTTACCTTCGATATCGGCCCTACCTGGTACTGGATGCCAGATGTCTTTGAACGCTTTTTTGCCGACTTCGGCAAGACCCCAAAAGATTACTACAGCCTTCAGAAACTCAACCCTGCCTACAAGGTGTTTTTTGAGGATGGTAATACGATAAGTATTGAAGACAGTCTTGAAAAGATATATGCGGCTTTTGAAAAGGAAGAGCCGGGAAGTTCAGCTAAACTGAAAAAATTCATTTCGAGGGCCCAGGAAAATTATGACATCGCTATAAAAGATCTTGTATACAGGCCGGGAGTTTCTCCACTTGAACTGATCACTCCAACAACGGCTACCAAACTCGGACAATTCTTTAGCACGATCTCCAAAGAGGTGCGTAAAGAGTTCAGCAATGAAAAACTTATCCAGATCCTTGAATTTCCGGTCTTGTTTCTCGGCGCTAAAGCAAGTAATACTCCTGCTTTTTACAGCTTTATGAATTATGCCGACTTTGGCCTTGGTACCTGGCACCCCGAAGGCGGAATGTATAGCGTAATTAAAGGCATAAAAGAACTGGCTGAATCTCTGGGAGTAGATTTCACCACTAATGCTTCCGTCGAAAAAATAAACCTTCATAACAAAAAGGCCACCTCTATTACAGTGAATGGAAAGTTAGTGGAATCTGATATTGTTCTAAGCGGTGCCGATTATCATCACACCGAAAGTCTTCTCCCGGAAGAAAGCAGGCAATATTCCGAATCCTACTGGAACAAAAAGGACTTTGCCCCTTCTTCCCTTCTGTTTTATGTTGGTTTCAACAAAAGGCTTAAGAACGTGGCTCACCACAGCCTTTTCTTTGATACCGACTTTGGAAAACACGCTGAAGCTATTTATGACAACCCGAAATGGCCGAATGATCCGCTATTCTACGCCAGCTTTCCTTCCATAACAGATGCCTCTACAGCCCCTGAAGGCAAGGAAGCCGGAATTTTCCTTATTCCACTGGCCCCCGACTTGCAGGACACCCCGGAACTTAGAGAGAAGTTTTTTCAGAAGATCATACAAAGACTGGAAAATTTAACAGGACAGGAAGTACAAAAGGAAATACTCTTCAAGGACTCCTTTTGCGTTAACGATTTCAAGAAAGAATACAATTCATATAAAGGAAATGCATACGGACTGGCAAATACGCTTTTCCAGACCGCATTTTTAAGACCTAAGCTAAAAAGTAAAAAAGTAGACCATCTTTACTTTACCGGTCAGCTTACCGTTCCCGGACCCGGAGTTCCTCCTTCGCTGATTTCGGGAAAATTGGCAGCCGAGCTTATTCACCAATCAAAAAACTAATGCTATGAAAGAAATTTTTGATCTAGTTTCCCGGTCCTGCAGCAAAACGGTAACGAATGCGTACAGTACTTCATTTTCTACCGCCACAAAGCTTCTTGCCCCATCTATAAGGCAGGATATTTATAACATCTATGGTTTTGTAAGGCTTGCCGATGAGATCGTGGACAGTTTTCACGATTATGACAAAGAAAAACTCTTTAATGATTTTGAGCAAGAACTCCACAAGTCCGTAAATCAAAAAATAAGTATGAACCCAATCCTGAATTCTTTTCAGGAAACCGTTCATAAATACAATATTGACGAATCCCTTTACAGGGCATTTATGAAAAGTATGCGCCTGGACCTTCATAAATCGAATTACCTTAGCATAGAAGAATACAAGGAATACATATACGGGAGTGCAGATGTTGTTGGCCTGATGTGCCTGAAGGTATTTGTGAAAGGAGATCCTGAAAAATATGATAAATTAAAGGATTCGGCGATGAGCCTTGGTTCCGCATTTCAGAAAGTAAACTTTTTACGTGACCTTAAAGCAGATTTTGAAGACCTGAGCCGAAGTTATTTCCCTAATGCCAACCTTGCCGAACTTGATGAAAACAGTAAAGAACGAATCATAAACGAGATAGAGTCCGATTTCAAAAAAGGTTTAAAAGGTATTGCCCACTTACCCGTAGAAGCGAAATTAGGAGTATACACCGCCTATATTTATTATCGAAAACTTTTGCATAAGCTTAAAAAAGTACCTTCTTTAGAGATCAAAAGCCGAAGAATAAGAGTGCCTGATTATGAAAAAGCAGGTCTCCTGGCAAAATCGTATATTTCTTACAGACTGAAATTAATTTAAACAGCATTAAAAATGCAGACCTTACTTTGGATAGCAGTTTTCCTGGGCACTTTTATAGGAATGGAAGGGATGGCCTGGTTCACTCATAAATACATTATGCACGGTTTCCTTTGGAAGCTTCATAAAGACCATCACAGAAAAGATCACAGCCACTGGTGGGAAAGAAACGACCTGTTCTTTATTTTCTACGCTATTGTAAGCATAAGCTTTTTTCTGCTCTGGAGATATGATGGTCTATGGATAGGGCTACCTATAGGACTCGGGATCCTTGCTTACGGGATCACTTATTTTACGGTTCACGATATTTTTATCCATCAGCGGTTTAAATTTCTTAGAAATGCCAATAACTGGTATGCGCGGGGTATAAGAAGAGCACACAAAATGCATCACAAACATCTCGGTAAAGAGGACGGGGAATGTTTCGGAATGTTACTGGTGCCCTTCAAGTTCTTTAAAAAGTAATATCTTTAAGGCAAAACAACCCCTTCTTCTATGGTCCAGAACTATTACTATATTATTGTTGGTGGTGGTTTGGCCGGATTACAGCTCGCGCTAAAACTCAGCAAGGATATATTCTTCAAGGGCAAATCGATTGCGATAATTGATCCCGACCCGAAAGAAAAGAACGATAAAACCTGGTGCTTCTGGGAAAAAGGGAATGGCCATTGGGATCATCTGGTCACCCACGAATGGAGTCGCGGTAAGTTTATTTCAAAAGACATAGATCATAACTTCGAGCTTTCCCCTTACTATTATAAAATGCTGAAGTCTATTGACTTCTACACCTATATAAAACAGGAACTGGAGAAATCTGAAGAGATCACTTTTATAAAAGATGAAATTCAGGAAATAGACCCTGTCACCCGGAAAGCTACCGGGGATAAGGGCGAATATACCGCTACACATTTCTTTGACAGCAGGGTCACTTCCGGTTACCTGGAAACTGAAAAGCATTCCAGAATCTACCAGCATTTTAAAGGGCGTCTTATCGAAACTGAAAAACCCGTATTCAACTCTTCTGAATTTACAATGATGGATTTCAGGCTCAAATACAAAGATTCTACCAGCTTTACTTACATTCTTCCCCTATCCCGGACGAAAGCTCTTGTAGAATATACCTTTTTTACACCTTTCCTGACCGAAGAAAAGATATATGATGAGCTCCTGGACGAATATATTTCAAAATATCTAAAACCCGGAAAATACGAAACCCTAAGCACCGAGTCGGGAATCATCCCTATGACCGATTTTCCCTTTGAATCCGGAAATACAACCAAGATCACCAAAATAGGCACCGGTGGGGGCTGGGTTAAGGCTTCCACAGGTTATTCCTTTAAAAATACAGAGAAAAAAATAGAGAAAATAGTAGACAACATCAAAAGCGGCGTGAGCCCGGGATCTAATCTTATCAACTATAAATTCAGAAGGTATGACAGGATCTTCCTTGATGTACTTTACCGAAACAATGAACTGGGAGAAGAGATTTTCACAAAATTCTACACCAAAAACAGCCCGGAAGAGATCTTTGCATATCTGGACGAAGAGAGCAGCTTTTCAGAAGACCTGAAAATAATGCTTTCCCTTTATAATTTTCAATTCATCAAATCTTTTCTAAGAAAAGGATTCTAGGCTATTCTTCCATTAAAAGTGAATTGATGATACTTCTGGTCCTTTCACTGTTCCAGTCGGCAGCTCCAACTTTATGAATAACAATATTACCCTTCTTATCGATCAAATATGTGGTAGGTAAGGTATAGCCATCCATAGGCTTCGGGTCTGCACTCAGCATCCTGTAGGAAGGCATAGAGTACCCCTTTCGTTTCATAAAATTAGATGTTGTTTCGTGGTCTTCACCAGAAACAAAATAGAAATCCATCTTTCCCTCGTATTTTGAATACAACTTCTGCAGGGAAGGCATTTCAGCGATACAGGGCGGACACCAGGTAGCCCAGTAATTCACAAGGATCACCTCTCCTTTAGAATCAGCAAAATTAACACGTTTCCCATTGGTGTTTTCAAGCACCCAATTATAATCGGCAAGTTGCTCCCTGTCTTCCTCCTCGGTAACCGAAGGACTGAATGAAAGGATCTTATTTACGAAGATCTGTACCGGCTTACGGGTTTGAGGTATGATCAGGATAAGGATCAATACACCAAAAATGATGTTAGACCACTGATTTTTAAAAAGCTTCTTCATTAAGAGTAGTTTGATGACTTAGACGAATAATCCTATGAGACTTAACAATTCGAATGTGCAGCAAAATTAGGCAAAATAAAAAACTCCCGCACTATGCGGGAGTTTTATAAGAATTATATCCAATAATGCTTAAGCAGCATTCTGCTTTTTGATAAGGTTAAGTGCTGAACCGTGCTTATACCACTCAATTTGAGGCTGGTTATAAGTATGGTTAGCCTTTATGGTATCCTTGCTGCCATCAGCGTGTACAATTTCTATTGTAATTTGCTTGTCCGGAGCGAAGTCCTCAAGATCAATAAAGTTGAAGGTATCGTCTTCCTGAATAAGATCATAATCATTCTCATTATCGAAAGTCAATCCTAACATACCTTGTTTCTTAAGGTTAGTTTCGTGGATACGCGCAAAAGATTTTACAAGCACCACTTTCACCCCAAGGTGTCTTGGCTCCATAGCCGCGTGCTCACGGGAAGAACCTTCACCATAGTTATGGTCACCTACTACAACCGTAGGAATTCCGGCCTTCTTGTACTCTCTCTGTACAGCAGGAACTCCGTCGTAATCACCGGTAAGCTGGTTCTTTACGAAATTGGTCTTTTTATTGAAGGCATTTATCGCTCCAATAAGACAGTTATTAGAGATATTATCCAGGTGACCTCTGTAACGCAACCAAGGCCCGGCCATAGAAATATGGTCTGTAGTACATTTTCCGAAAGCTTTGATCAGCAATTTGGCTCCGGTAAGGTTCTTACCATCCCAAGGCTCAAAAGGAGTAAGCAGCTGAAGTCTTTCACTGTCTTCTGCAACTTTCACTTCCACATCTCTACCGTCTTCTTTAGGTGCAATATAACCTGCATCCTCTACAGCAAATCCTTTAGTTGGAAGTTCAATTCCTGTTGGTTCATCAAGCATTACCTCTTCTCCATCTTCATTCAGAAGCTTATCACGGGTCGGGTCGAAATCAAGACGACCTGAGATCGCGATCGCAGCCACCATTTCAGGAGATCCTACAAAGGCGTGAGTATTTGGGTTACCATCGGCACGCTTAGAGAAGTTACGGTTAAAAGAGTGAACAATGGTGTTCTTCTCTTCTCCTTTGCGGTCACTCCTGTCCCACTGACCTATACAAGGTCCGCAGGCATTGGTAAATACTGTGGCATCAAGATCTTCAAAGATCTTAAGCAATCCGTCTCTCTCTGCAGTAAACCTGATCTGCTCTGATCCCGGGTTGATACCGAAATCTGATTTTGCTTTTATCTTTTTATCTACCGCCTGTTTTGCTATGGAAGCCGCTCTTGTAAGGTCTTCGTAAGAAGAGTTGGTACAGGAACCGATAAGACCCCAGTCTACATTAATAGGCCAGTCATTTTCCTTGGCTTTTTCAGCCATTTCAGAAATTGGCGTAGCAAGGTCTGGCGTAAACGGTCCGTTAAGATGAGGCTTCAATTCGGAAAGGTTGATCTCGATCACCTCATCAAAATACTGCTCAGGATTAGCATAAACCTCATCATCTCCTGTAAGGTGCTCTCTAACTTCATTTGCAGCTTCAGCAACATCAGCACGGTTAGTGGCTTTCAGGTAACGCTCCATTGAGTCGTCGTAACCGAAAGTTGAAGTGGTAGCACCAACTTCAGCTCCCATATTACAAATTGTACCTTTACCGGTACAGGACATAGAACGGGCTCCTTCGCCAAAATATTCAATAATTGCTCCGGTACCTCCTTTTACGGTAAGGATACCTGCAACTTTAAGGATCACATCTTTAGGCGCTGTCCATCCGGAAAGTTCTCCGGTTAGCTTCACACCAATTAGTTTCGGGAATTTAAGCTCCCACGGCATTCCGGCCATCACGTCTACTGCATCTGCACCTCCAACACCAATCGCGACCATTCCAAGTCCTCCGGCATTAACGGTATGCGAATCGGTACCGATCATCATTCCTCCAGGGAATGCATAGTTTTCAAGAACTACCTGGTGAATAATACCTGCACCCGGTTTCCAGAAACCTATTCCGTACTTGTTTGATACAGACTCCAGAAAATCAAAAACCTCACTACTGGTCTTATTCGCAGCCTGTAAATCTATAGCAGCTCCCATCTTTGCCTGGATCAGGTGATCACAGTGCACGGTTGTAGGAACGGCTACTTTGTCCTTCCCTGCCTGCATAAACTGCAGAAGGGCCATTTGGGCTGTCGCATCCTGGCAGGCGATCCTGTCCGGAGCGAATTCTACATAATCTTTTCCTCTCTGGTAAGCATCTTTAGCTTTCCCATCCCAAAGGTGTGAGTAAAGAATTTTTTCTGAAAGTGTCAAAGGTTTGCCAACAACTTCACGGGCAGTATTTACCCTTTCGGCCATCTGGCTGTAAACCTTTTTGATCATATCAATATCGTACGCCATATTAGTGTATTTTTTGTTCTAAAAAAGTCTCGCAAAATTAAGAAATTATGACCACTTTTAAAAATTACTGACAATATTCAAAATTAGATAGAAATAATTTTCTATTTGGCAATTTTAAGTTTAAAAAAATCAGTAAAAAGTAAAAAATAGGGCAAATATTGCGATTTTGATAATAACTAAGATTTCTGTGAAGTAAAAAAGTCCGGTTCTTAGCCCGAAAGAGGCTGGTTTTAGGAAAATTATAAGATAAATCCCGGGATTAGAACAACTTCCTAATGATCTCTTCTTCTGAAATCCCTTCGGCTTCCGCCTTATAGTTCTTAATGATACGGTGTCTAAGGATACCAATAGCGACTGCCTGAATATCCTCAATATCGGGGGAGAACTTACCATTCACCGCGGCGTGAGATTTTGCCGCAAGCACGAGGTTCTGTGAAGCCCTTGGCCCTGCGCCCCAATCCACATAGTTGCGTATAAGTTCGGTGGCCTTATCGCCCTCCGGCCTGGTCTTACTCACCAGATTTACGGCATATTCCACAACATTATCGGCAACAGGAATCCTTCTTATTACGTGCTGAATATCGGTGATCTCCTGCGCCGTAAACAAAGGCGAAATTTCAGCCTGTTCATCTGATGTTGTGCTCTTCACCACATCTACTTCCTCCTGAAAACTTGGGTAATCAAGTTTTATGGCGAACATAAAACGGTCCAGCTGAGCTTCAGGCAAAGGGTAAGTTCCCTCCTGCTCTATCGGGTTCTGGGTTGCAAGCACAAAGTAAGGCAGGCTGAGTTTGTAATGATGTCCTGCCACAGTTACCGCACGTTCCTGCATAGCTTCAAGCAAAGCCGCCTGTGTCTTTGGAGGAGTCCGGTTAATCTCATCGGCCAGGATGATATTTGAGAAGACCGGGCCTTTAATGAACTTAAACTGTCTGTTCTCATCAAGGATCTCTGCTCCCAGAATATCACTGGGCATAAGATCCGGAGTGAACTGAATGCGTTTAAAATCGAGTCCAAGAGCCTGAGCGATGGTATTCACCATTAGTGTCTTGGCCAGGCCGGGCACCCCTATTAACAAAGAATGCCCTCCGGAAAAGACGGAGAGCAATATCTGGTCGATGACTTTTTCCTGTCCGACTATTACTTTAGCAATCTCATTTTTCAATTGACGGTTCTTCCCGACAAGATTTTCTATTAAAGCAACATCAGACATTTATATATTTATTTTTTTAGCCAGTTACTGTTGTATTCACAGTTACGGAATTTACCATTTATTTTGATATAAGTCTCCTGGATCTTTTCTTCCTGCCATTCTTTTATGGCTTCCAGTTGCTTATCGCGTAGGGCAAGTTCTTTAATTTTAGCATAATCGGTCGTATAATTCGCCTCATGCTCAGGGATTCTTTTGGTCACCTTAATGATCTTGAAGACCGGTCGGCCTGTACGATCCCTTTCGGTTAGCCTTCTTGAAAGTTCACCTTCTTTAAGGTTTTGTACCTGCCCATACAATTTAGGGTCTATTTTTGAAAGTTCAAAACGCGTGTCTCCTGTAGTAGGATTAATTAATTTTCCTCCGTCACTTTTTGTCTCCTCTTCATCAGAGAATTCCCTTGCCGCTTCAGCAAAATCAAGTACTCCTTCGTTCACTCTTTTTCTAATGCTGTCTATCTTGGCTTTTGCCTCTTCAACGGTAGCATTGGTAACATCCGGAATTAGAAGAATATGCCTAAGATCAAGTTTTTGTCCTCGTATACGGTCAATCTGAATAATATGATATCCGAATTCGGTCTCAAAAGGCTCACTCACTTCTCCTTCCTGAAGGCTAAAGGCAACATCCTTAAATTCCTTCACGAAATTGTCTTTTCTTCCAAGAGTGATCTTTCCTCCGTCTGAAGCCGATCCTGGATCCTGGGAGTAAAGCACAGCTTTGGTAGCAAAACTTGCATCGTTATCTTCAACATCGGCCTTAAATTCGTTAAGCCGCTCAATTACTTTCTCCTTTTCACTTTCAGGGATCTCAGGCTTAACCACGATCTGCGCCAGCTCTACCTCATCTCCAAAGATTGGCAGGGAGTCTTTTGGTATATCCTCAAAATAAGCTCTCACCTCTTCAGGAGTGATCTCTACATCTTCAATGATCTTCTGCTGCATACGGCTGGACAACTGACGCTGTTTATTCAGCTCAAAAAGCTCCTGCCTGAATTCAGCTTCACTGTCTTTATTATAAAACTCAAGAACCTTTTCCATAGAACCTACCTGGCTCACCATTTGTGAGATCTGCTGATCTATGTAGTTGTTGATCTCGGAATCCATCACAATTACACTATCCTGAATTGCCTGGTGGGCATAAAGCTTATTCTCCATAAGTGAACCTGCAAGCTGGCAGTCGGTAACATCGGCAGTAGACATTCCCTGGCTCTGCATATCCTTATACATCATATCGATGTCACTATCCAGAATAATGAAATCTCCGACCACGGCAGCAATCCCGTCTACTTTACGGCGCTGGTTCCCATCCTCTTCCTCAACGCTTTTGGCAAGCTCCTCTTCAGGCTGAATGGCAGTGCTGTCAGTAACAACAACCTCCTGAGCAAAGGCTCCGGAAGCGATAAATAAGCCCAGCATAAATACCGCTGATTTAATCGTAGATCTCAAATTGATTGTTTTTAATTGCATCTTTCGTAATATCTTTTTCAAGTTCTTTTACTAAATTTAGTTTGCGTTTATTAAGCAGGATCTGCTTAATGGTTGCCGAAGCATATTCCAGCGGGGCCTGCTCATTTCGGATTAAAACATCCTTCACATAAACCAAATATACTCCTAAAGAGTCTTCAAGTTGCATAAAGTTTGATTTATTTAACAGGCGTGACCTATCCTCTATAGCCAGCGGCTTTATTTTCTCATACACCGATTTGGTACGCACCCAAACCGAATCATTTAACGAGTAATTTTTAAACTGAAGAGCTTTCCTTTCCAGTTCATCCTTATCTTTTTCTTCAAACCTTACCAGACGCTTCTTGATCTGGTCGATATTGGTGTTATTTTCATCCAGCTTTACATAGCGCAACTTCACCAAATCTTCATTCAGTTTGAAGTTTTCCTTATGCTCTTCATAATAAGCCTTGATCTCCTCCTCACTCAATGTACTATCAAGCTCACGGGATACTACGGCCTCAGTATAAGCATTAGTATATAGCTCATTGCGGTAATTTTCAACAAGGTCTCTGAACTCCCTTTGCTTCTCCTGCGACAGGTTAAGCTTTGCCCTATCTATAAGTAACTGCTGGGTCGCCCAACGGGTAATGTAATTAGAAACTATAAGCGCACTATCCTGTGCTGAAGTATTCGCATTAAGCAACCCTCTGATGTCATCTTCATAGAGATAAGTATCATTCACTCTCACCACGGCTTTTTGTTCCTCCGTCTTTTCAAAATAGTCACAGCCCAATACCATTGGAACAAGGAAAAGGAAACCGAGATGATAAAAATTAAATTTCAACTTCATTTGTAGAGTTGGCTTGCAATTTATATACCAAACAGAATCACTGTTTTGGCACACGTTACATGCGAGCAAAAATAAGAATTAGTTCAGGTTCTGCAAGATAAAGCCTAAAGGATTATCTTACGGTAAAAATATAAATTTCTGGTTTTATTATTTCTGAAGTATCTTTAATAGGATAAAATTTCCCGATTATGAAATATACCACCGAAATAGAGATCAGGTTACCCAGGGAAGAAGTGCTTAAAAAACTATATAACCCCAATAATCTAAAGCATTGGCAAAAAGGTTTTGTTTCCAAGGAACACCTTAACGGTGAACCCGGGGAGGAAGGTGCAGAGAGCAGGCTTATCTACAAAATGGGCAAAAGGGAAATTGAAATGACTGAAACTATTACAAAAAAGGAGCTCCCCCTAAAATTATCTGCCAGTTACAATGCCAAAGGGGTTTACAATATCCAGAAAAACATTTTTGAGGAAACGCCGCGAAACCATACGATGTGGACCTCCAGAAATAAATTTGAATTCAGCGGATTTATGAAATTGATGGGCTGGCTGATGCCCGGCGCTTTTAAGAAACAAACTTACCAATACATGCAAGACTTCAAGAAATTTGCTGAAACCGGAAAAAGTCTTTATTAAAACCAATTTGCTGGCAATTTTTTAATTAAAATCTGTGTTTAATTGCTTCTCCCTGTTATATTTGCCAAAAAACGACAAAAAATGAAAAAATTAAGTTTAGTCTTAGCTCTTTTGTGCTTTTCATTAATGACCACTGCACAAACTAAAGTAGGAACCATTGACGCCGATTACATCTTATCTCAAATGCCAGAGATAAGCGAGGTAAATAAAGGAATTGAGGAATACAACGCTAACCTTAAGAGCGATATGGAAGCTACCATAAAAAAGTATGACAGCCTTGTTCAAAATTACCAGGAAAAAAGCACCGAGTTCACAGATGAGGAAAGAAAAAAAGAAGAAAGTGAAATCATAGCACTGGAAAATGAGATCAAGAATTTCCGTCAGAGGGCCTCTGTAATGATCCAGATGAGAAGGAATAAACTTTCTCAGCCCTTATATGAGAAGATCGATAAAGCAATGCTGGAAGTGATCAAGGAGGAAGGATTCACTCAAATACTTCACGCCGGAGGAAATGCCCTTGCCTTTGCCGATCAGCGCTTTGATATTACCGAAAAAGTAATGAAAAAGCTGGGGATCGAAATTCCTGAACAACCAAAACCGGAAGCTTCAGAAAACTAAAAAAGCTTCAGAAATAAACATAAAAAAAGCCCGGATCATCGAACCGGGCTTTTTTTGTTATAAATGATCAAGTAATTATCTGCTGTAATTAGGAGATTCGTTGGTAATGGTCACATCGTGAGGGTGACTTTCGTGAATTCCTGAAGAGGTGATCTTAACAAATTTACCACGCTCCTTAAGCTCTTCTATGTTTCCTGCTCCACAGTAACCCATACCGGCTTTAAGGCCGCCTAAGAACTGGTGTATACTTTCCTGGATCTCGCCTTTATATGGCACTCGCCCAACAATTCCTTCAGGAACAAGCTTTTTAATATCGTCTTCCACATCCTGGAAATAACGATCTTTTGAACCTTTTTCCATAGCTTCCACAGATCCCATTCCGCGGTAAGATTTGAACTTTCTTCCTTCGTAAATAATAGTCTCTCCCGGAGATTCTTTGGTTCCGGCAAGCAATGACCCAAGCATCACACAATCAGCTCCCGCCGCGATAGCTTTTGGGATATCACCTGTATATCTTATTCCGCCATCAGCGATCACCGGCACTCCCGAACCCTTAATAGCCGCAGCTACCTCAAGCACGGCTGAAAATTGAGGAAATCCAACTCCGGCAACCACTCTTGTGGTACAGATAGAACCGGGACCTATTCCTACCTTCACAGCATCGGCTCCGGCTTCAACCAGGTATTTTGCAGCTTCAGCCGTCGCGATATTTCCAACAACCACTTCCAGTTCCGGGAACTTCAGTTTCACTTCTCTTAAAACGTGCACCACGCCTTTGGTATGCCCGTGGGCGGTATCGATCACGATCGCATCTACTCCAGCATTCACCAGGGCTTCAACCCTGTCTACGGCATCTCCTGTTACACCAACAGCAGCAGCAACACGAAGCCTTCCGAAACTGTCCTTATTGGCATTAGGCTTTTGGGTAAGTTTGGTAATATCTCTGAAAGTAATAAGCCCAACAAGTTTGTTGCTCTTATTCACTACGGGTAATTTTTCAATTTTGTTCTCCTGAAGTATCTCTTCGGCATCATCGAGTACCGTTCCTTCAGAAACCGTTACAAGATTCTCTGAGGTCATCACCTCGGTGATAGGTCTCTCAAGGTTCTTTTCGAATCTCAGGTCACGGTTGGTAACGATACCTGCCAGCTTCCCTTCATCGTCAATAATCGGGATCCCGCCTATACTGTGCTCGGCCATATAGGCTTTCGCGTCTTTCACCTTAGCGGTAAGCGGCAAAGTAACCGGATCTATGATCATTCCGCTTTCAGCTCTTTTGACCTTACGGACTTTCAGGGCCTGCTGCTCGATAGTCATGTTCTTGTGCAATACTCCAATCCCCCCTTCTCGAGCAATGGCAATAGCCATACGAGATTCGGTAACCGTGTCCATAGCCGCTGAGACTATAGGTACATTGATACTGATGTTTCGGGTGAATCTAGTTCTGGTATCCACTTCGCGAGGTAAGACTTCTGAATAAGCAGGGACAAGAAGTACGTCGTCGTAGGTAAGTCCTTCTCCAAGGATTTTTGAATCGTGTGCGGTCATAGCAATTAAGATTTAATTGCGTGCAAATATAAGGCTAAAAACTGAGATAAAAGGAGTTATCCCGATTTAACTCTATGTTATCTTTTATTTTTACAGCTTAAACTGAAGACTTGTATACCAGGTTAATGGCTGTGCAGGAATGATACCGGGGCCCGGGTAACCTGTAGCCCTCCTTGTAAAGTAGGAATTATCTAACAAATTATTGATCCCTGCTTCCAGTTTAAATTTCCCAAGACTATAGGAAGCCGAGAAATCCAGGATCCCATATGCAGGGATCGCCCCTTCGATTCCCCGTTGAGAATCATTAACATCCTGAGGCGCATTGGTCGCATCGGTATATTGTTTTGACAGGTAAGTATACTGAAGGCTTCCTAGAAAATTCTTATACCCGAAATCCAGTCCCGTCTTCAGGTTTACCTCCGGGATAAATTCCACCTGGTTCCCTTCAACATTGGTTTCCTGGGAAGAAATATATTCTGAATTCGTAAAGGCAGCGTTCACGAAAACCCCGGCAATAAAATCTTCATTCTGCTTAAAGAAGGTATTTCTCAGGTTCCAGTCGGCAAAGGTTTCTAAGCCATAGATAAAAGCATCCCCAATATTCCCCCTGAAACGGATTAGCCTTCCTGTTTCTTCCTGTTCTCCCTGGGCATTATTACGCACTTCAGGTTTCAGGATCTCCCCTATTCTCTTATCATATTTAAGGGCAAACACACTGGCATCAAAGGACAACACATCTTTCCATCGCCCTCTTATCCCGATATCCGAAGTGAAGCCTTCCTCATCGGTGATATCAGGGTCTACCTGGAATACCGGATTGATCACCCTGATATCATTAAAGGTAACCGACCGGTAATTCTGAGAGAAATTTGCATAGATCTCGGTGCTTGGCGTCAGGTTATAGCCTGCCCCCAGACCTAACAACAAGAAGCTTCGTTCAAATTGGCGATTATCTGTTATAGTTTCGTTTTTTAAAACATTCCCGGCAAGGTCTGTGAAGATATCCTTATAAGTACCTTCACTTTGGGTATCTATATATTCAAAGCGAAAACCCGGGGTCAACGACAATTTATTAGTGATATTAAAGATATTCTCCCCGAAGAAAGCCAGATTATTATTCGGAAATTCGAATTCGGCCTGTCGCGGATAATTTGGGTATTGCTCATTCCTGAACCGGAAATCGGCATCAGCATTGGCACTTCCCGGCCCCTGCCTCTGTTTGTTACGGGCGTCATAGTATTTACTCCCCAGAAGCAATACTGACTCCTCCCCCAAAAGATCGTAGCGGGTTAGTAATCTGGCTTCAGCACCCCAGTTATTAAAATGATCGGCAAGCAATTCTCTGGGCGCTGTCAGGTCATCGGGTTGAGACACCCTATTCTCCCTATACCCGATAGCCATTCGGGAAGCATCAAGTCCGAATAAATTCAGGCTGAAATCGGTTTTTTTGGAAAATTTATGTTCCAGTTTCAGGGCATACAGTTTCCAGTTGACATCAAACCAGTTTCGGCTTCGGTTACTGTAGTCCGGGTTACGATAAAACTGTTCATCGGTTAGCCCTCCCGGCTGTTGTGCGAGATAATCCAGATAAGTGAACTCAAAGCTTACATTGGTCCTTTCACTGAACTTCCACCCCAGATGAGAAAAGAAGTTGTTAGACTCGTATTCAGAATTCGGTCTGAAGCCCTCTCCGGTTTTATAATTATACCAGGTATAATAACTGAACTTCCCAATGGTTCCTCCTACACTGTTAAAACTGGTGAACAAATTATAGGAACCTGCAGATTGCCTTGACACCAGCTCAAATTTCTTATCTCTTGGCGGTTCTTTAAATTTAAAATTGATAAGCCCTCCAAACTGGGTTCCATATTGTAAAGAAGCAGCTCCGCGTACTACCTGGATCTCACTCAAAGCTTCTGCCGGAGGGGTGTAATAGCTTTCGGGGTATCCCAGCACGTCGGCTGAGATATCGTAGCCATTCTGGCGGGTATTAAAATTCTGTGTTCTGTTAGGATCCAGCCCGCGCCCTCCAATATTCAGCTGAAGTCCGGCATCTCCGTTATCGTAAATATTAAGTCCAACCACCTGATTGTAAATCTGCCGGGCATTGTTAGCCGCCAGGTTTCCGGTAACCTTATCCATCACTACCACTTCGCTTTTCTTCCCGGCATAAATGGCCGTCCCTTCAACCTTTCTCAATTTCCTAAGCGCGAACAGCTTTTCCCTGCGTTGGGTAAGCACCACTTCGGAAAGGTTTTCGGCAAGCGGGGCAATACTGAAAGTAACTTCTGTTTCCCCCGAAACCGCAACCTCCTGCTCCAGGATCTGGTACTGGTGACTGTAAACAACAAACAAATAGGTACTGTTGTCCAGACCCTCTATTCTGAAATTCCCCGATTCGTCGGTAAGTTCCAGATCACCCGTGGTCTTGTTGTAAATTTCAGCAAAAGCCACCGGAGAATTATCCTGTGCAGAGATCACCCTCCCGCTAAGCGAGTTCTGGGCATTCGCAAGTCCGATTGTACAGACCAGTGTTATTAAAAAACTATAAACCTTTAATTTCATCGTTGAAGGGTAAAATGAATGTTTTGTGTTTAAATGAATCCTTATGCTCCAGAAGGTTTACCTCAGGATCTATATAGGGTTTGCTTTTGCGGCCATTAAGGGCCACATAGCTTTCTACGTATACCTCTATATTTTTATGACCGTCTTTTCTGAAATGATCGGCCAGGTAATGGGCATACTGCAATATAAAATCGGGCTGAAAAGCCATCTGTTTTTCCTGAAAGGGAGTTAAAAAATCGGAATTATCCACATAAAACCTCTTTCCGGTCTTTCCGTCTACGATCTTGAATTGCGCATAACCGGCCTTCTCCATCAGCATCACCCGCCAGCTGAACCTGAAGCCTTCTTCGGTCCAGAAAAGTTCACCGGGATACAGCAGATATCTCCAGGGAAATAACAGCTGGATCGCAAAGAAGACACCTAGAACTGAAAGGCTAAGCTTACGCCTTGTTTCAGTGAACCTCAGCCTCATTCCGGTGTCGAATTTTTCCTTGTTCAGCTTCATCATTCTGGAGATAAACCCAAGAATTCTATGATGGAACCCGGCATCAAAGAAAATGAAAGCATTCACGATCATAATATACGGGAACATCCCGATAGGAAATAAAACCCTTGTGAGCACGTGAAAGATGACTACCAGGAAAAATGCCAGCAATCTTGTTCTTCTGTAAATAAGCAAAAAAGGAATTAAAAGGTCGTAGAGCATCCCGCTCCAGCTGAAAGCATAATGCATCCACTCCTGCTGCAAAAAGTCTCCCAGCAGAGGGATGTCATATTTTGAAGGCAGCCAGATCTTTAAAGGCATAGCCCTTAAAAGCCAGTCAGAATTTATCTTTGCAAGACCCGCATATATGTAAACTATGGCAATCAGCAGTTTTATGCTGTCTATGCACAAGGCAGGGACCTGCTGAAAACGCTTCGCCCTGTTCTTCCAGGCATCTGCCGAAAAGTAGGCATTAGCTGGCAAAAAGATCATCAAAAAGCTAAGAATACTTATAAAATAGTAGTGATTAAGATACGTGGTCTTATCCATCAGCTCGATATAAGTAAAGCTGAGAAAGAAAGCGATGATCGCCAGCCTGTACTTATACCCGAAAGCTACCAGCAGGGCCGAAATTCCACAGAAGATAAAAATAAAATAGGTGAAACCTCCAAGAGGTTTCACCCATTCAAATAAATAATATGAAAATGAGAAATCGGGGTTTATATACAGTTTCTCTATCCAGCCGTTAAGCCAGAACCTCACGATACTGATAAACATCATCAGCCCGAAGAGTATCCTGAAAACTGCCAGGGGCGCGGCATCGGTGGTTTTATTAAGGTATGAAGAGAAACTTCTTCCCATTTAAAAAGTTCTGAGATTAATCTCCGTCAGAATCTACATAATCTATACTTACTGATAATGCCTGAACCATATCTACCTTAAGCAGCACTACATTCTTCTGCAATTCGTCATATGCTGCAAGCATCTTGGTATTATCGCTCTCTATCTGGCTAACAAGATTCGCATCAAGTTCATCAGCCTGCATTCTGATATTATTAAACTGACCATTGATAAGGCCTCCTAACGGATCACCATTCTTAATGGTATTAAGGTATCGAAGATAGTCCACATAGCTCAGTCCTTTTCTGTCCTCTCCAAAATAATTCCCTACAAAGAAGTTATGAACCGTCTCCACAGATTTCAGGTATAACTGCTTAGAAAGCTCCGCAGAATAATAAGCCTCTACATTTTCAGGAACAGGGTTTCCACTGAAAACCCCTGCAGGAATACCGATCTTCCCCGCTCTAAGGAACTTCTCGTAATACATAATGTAATCGTTGGTTAAACGATCTACAGAACCGGTGCTTGATGAGCTGGTATTATTTACAAACTGATCTCTGAAATTGTTCTTCCAGTCACTAAGCACTTCAGAAGTAAGGGAATTTACACGTACCGAAACAGCATTCAGGTAATTTTTATAGGTTGCGGCATTGGCATTAGAAGTGTAATGTGCTATTATTTCAGCATCTGTATCGCCCAGGCCGTAAAGAAGGTAAGCCAGCGCGGGGAACCCCTGCTCGTCCATAGCAGAAGGCAATTCCAGGTTGAATTCTCCGGCCTGAATCTTTTCTTCCATCGCAGCAGCGTCTACGGGATAGGTGTTTAAATTATTCCGGTAATTAAGCGTTTCAGCTTTCCCGATATCAAATGGCGAAACCGTCTGAAACTGGATATATGCTTCTTTATACGCCGAACGCAAGTCTGCAAGATTGGCCTCGGTTGGATCCTGGGTAAACTTCAGGCTTACTTCTTCCAAGGTCTGTACTTCAACAGAAAAATTCTCGAAAGAAGGGATAATTATATTATCTGACCAATTCTTGAGCATTGCCCCACGATCAAAATCATCGGTATTTCCACCACCCGGGGTATCATCGCTATTGCTGCTACAGCCTGCCACAAAAAGCAGTACCGGTAAAAACATTAATTTCAGAAAGTTCTTCATAATCGTAATATTAGTAAAACCAGGGCCGAAGATACTTCAGCCCTGGCTATTATATAAGCAATTCAACAAATTTATTCTGCAGCCATCTCTACGCTGAATCCGAATTCGGCAGCGATCTCCTGAGCAATTCCCTCAAGAGTTTCCGGACTTACACTCCAGAATCCATTTTCGTTCATCATCTGTTCCCTGAAAGATTTTACAGTTTCAGCTGAAAGATAAGGCGCTCCGGTCTCAGGGTTATGGGTAAATCTCAAACTATACACAAATCCATAACCTTCAGAAAGTTCGTGGAAGGTGCTTCCCATATTATTTCCTTCTTCCAAAGATGCTGCTCCTTCGGCAAGATAGTGAACGGCACGAACAGCAATCACCTTAGAGATATTCTCTCTAATGATATTGGCCTGCTCATCACGTAACTCGTAATCACCGGCTTCTATCGCAGCTCTACCTTTTTTAAAGGCTTCAAAGGTTTCTTCAGCAATCCCGGCAAAATCAGAATCGGCATCAACCTCTCCCAGATAATTGAAAAGCAAATGGTCGTCACTTTCATTCAATACCGAGTTAGGGTCTTCAGCAGGAATTGAAGGATCGCCGTAAAGGTATCCGTAAGCCTCATCCCACTTGTGTTCCATAGTGGTATAACTGGCTCCTTCTTCGGTTACATTATTATTGTTGTTTTCTACATTATCACCTTCATCAAGCACTGCTGAAGAAAGATAATTATTCAGCATCTGATCGGCTAATAGAGCTCCTATAAGACCTTTTGCAAAAGCCTGGTCCAACTCCAGCCCTTTAGCATTCACGTAACGGGTCTTGGAACCATCGGCGATCTGACCGGCCTGTCCCGCTGCGGCTAATTCATTGCGGTTTGCCTTGACTTCTCCCATTTGCTGATCGATATAAGATTCGAAATCAGCTTTCAGTTCATTGCTCTCTACGGTATTCGTTGAAAAATAAAGTTGTGAAGCAGCTACCTTAGACTTTACACTTTTAGAGGTCTCGTTAAGATCTGCTTCAGAAAAAGGATTGTTCTCATTAGAAAACATATTGGAAAGACTCTCTTGGGTCTGGTTGTCAAAATCGTTGAAGGAAGAAAGAAGCTCACTTGTCATTCTCAACCTCAGGGTCTGGCCTGAATAACTAACGGTTGAATTTGAATTTCTCTCGAAGGTATAAGTTGAAGGAACATTGAGTTCCGGGGTTGGATTGATGTTATCGTCGTCTGATGAGCAGGATGCAAGGCTTAAACTTCCCAATGCTAATCCAAAAAGAATTCTTTTCATTATTGTTTATTTAGACTTGTTTAAAATAGTAGTTTAAAATTCGGCAACAAATATAGAAAGGCATGATCAGTGCCGCAACTTTATTTAGATTAAATTTAAATAAAGTTTTATAATGAAGTTTTGGAATTCCATAAACAAGCTTAATGGTACTGAGAAAAGATCTTGGAGGCTTCATTGAATGAAGACTCGAAACTGGTCATTTTAATATTGGTGTCGGCCTTTTTGGAGTTAAAATAAGAAAGCATCTTCTCGGTAGGCATATTTCCGGTAAGTTCATCCTTGGCCATAGGACAGCCTCCAAAGCCCTGCACCGCACCATCAAAACGACGACACCCGGCCTTGTAGGCAGCATCTACCTTTTCGTGCCATTTGGAAGGCGTGGTATGTAAATGCGCACCGAATTCTATTTCGGTATACTTCGGAATAAGGTTTGAAAAAAGATATTCAATAATATCGGGGGTAGATGTACCAATAGTATCTGAAAGAGAAAGGATCTTCACCCCCATAGCCGAAAGCTTTTCGGTCCACTCCCCTACTATTTCAACATTCCACGGATCTCCGTAGGGGTTTCCAAAACCCATAGAAAGATAGGCCACCACTTCTTTATCAGACTTATTGGCTATTTCCAGAATTTCTTTCAGGATCTCAACAGATTGTTCAATTGTCTTATGGGTATTCCTCATTTGAAAGTTCTCAGAAATAGAGAACGGGTACCCCAGGTAGTCTATCTGTTCATGTACCGAGGCATCGTTTGCACCTCGCGTGTTGGCAACGATCGCCAGCAGTTTACTTTCGGTTTTAGACAGGTCCAGTTTCTCCAGCACCTGAGCAGTATCAGACATTTGAGGAATGGCCTTTGGGGAAACGAAACTTCCGAAGTCTATGGTATCAAAACCACAACGCAACAGTGACTGAATGTACTGGGCTTTTTTTTCGGTTGGAATAAAGTCCCGGATACCCTGCATGGCATCACGGGGGCATTCTATAAGTTTCACTTTCTCCATTTACTTCTGATTTAATTTCCGAAGGATCTCAGGCGTCAGTTCTTCAAAATCATCGATCACAAGATCGGCTGAAGAAAGGTCCTGTTCTCCTGAATTTAGGTTCCTGTATCCCACGCAGCTCATCCCTGCAGCTTTGGCCGCCAGCACTCCATTATGACTGTCTTCAATAACAACAAATTGCGAAGAACTTATCTTATAAAGATCTGAGATCTTCAGAAAGATATCGGGTTCAGGTTTCCCGTGCTCCACATCCTCACTGCTCACAAAGTGATCAAAATAGGCCGTGAGTCCCGATTTTTCCATAAACAAGCTAATGATCTCCCTTGGCGAAGAAGAACCTACCGAAAGCCGAAAATCACTTTCATATAAATTCCTGACGAGCTCAGATACACCGGGATTCGTATTAATATCCCTTTTCCTTATCTCTGAAGTCTTAAGTTGTTCTTCCTGCTCAAGAAACTCTTCTACAGGAGTTTTCAAACCAAAATCCTTTTTGATCTTTTTCCACATTCCAAAAGGAGACATTCCTTTTAGCTGGTCGTGATAAGCTGAAGTGATATTAATGCCAAGTTTTTCGAAGAGAATTACTTCCAGTTCTGTATGCAAGGGTTCGCTGTCTACCAACACCCCATCCATATCGAAAATAACATTTTTAGGCATTAAAAACTGAGATTTTGCGTAAAGATAGCAGAATAATTAAAGAATTTTCAATTTCACACAAAAAGTAGACAGAGTCCTATCCTCACAAATAACACAAGACCGAAATCATCCAAATTCTCTTCCCGGGACCGGGCGAGGCGAAAAATCCGCGCCTATTTCTGTTGGTGATTCCCCGCAGTATAACATAAAATGATACCGGACGCTTAAGAAATGTAAGAAGGATGGAACGAGTCAAAAAAGGATTACTTGTTCATCCAAACTTTAAACTTAAAGATTAGACTCAAGTACTTTCTTATTGATCTCCCTGATAAGTGCCGGGCCTTCATAAATAAAACCGGTATAAAGCTGCACGAGGCTGGCCCCGGCTTTTAGCTTTTCAATGGCATCATCTGCCGAATGTATCCCGCCAACCCCAATGATAGGAAATGCTTTTCCGCTCTTTTCAGAAAGAAAACGTATCACTTCGGTAGACCTGTTCTTAAGAGGCTTTCCGCTAAGACCACCCATCTCGTTTTTGCTATCTGACTTCAGCCCTTCCCGGGAAATAGTAGTGTTGGTAGCGATCACTCCCGCAATTCGGGTCTCTTTTACAATATCTATAATATCCAGCAACTGCTCATCTATTAGGTCCGGTGCTATCTTCAGCAATATAGGCTTGTGAAGCGGACGCTGCTCGTTCATTTCCTGAAGCGTCTTCAAAAGCCGGGTCAAAGGCTCCTTATCCTGAAGCTCCCTTAAATTGGGTGTATTTGGAGAACTTACATTCACCACAAAATAATTCACATAATCATAGAGGGCATCAAAACATATTTTATAATCCTCCACGGCATCGGCGTTAGGTGTGATCTTGTTCTTCCCGATATTACCGCCTATCAGTACATCCTTATTCTTTTTCAGCCTTTCCACCATCTCTTCCACGCCGCCATTATTAAAACCCATCCTGTTGATAATAGCCTCATCCTGTTTTAGCCTGAAAAGTCGTTTCTTTTCATTTCCGGGTTGCGGCTTTGGAGTTACCGTCCCCACTTCAATAAACCCAAATCCAAGGCCGGAAAGCTCCTTATAAAGTTTGGCATCTTTATCGAAACCTGCGGCAAGACCAACAGGATTCTTAAATTTAAGACCAAAGACCTCCCGCTCCAGTGCAGGATCCTCCAGCTGAAATTTCTTCCGCAGAAAAGACTTAACCCCGGGAATTTTAAAGATTTTTTTTAGAAAACTGAAAGTGAAATAATGAACCTTCTCAGGGTCAAATTTGAAAAGTAAGGGCCGAATAAAGGACTTGTACATAAGCGCTTGGTTTGTGCAAAAGTAAAGGATTTCATAAAAATTACAGCCTATTTCATAAAAGGTTTTGAACCCGGAGAGCGAATGTTTATTTTTGAAAAAACACCACCAAAAATGACCAATAAACATCATATTATAGACCGCTTTATCAGTTATGTTACCATAGACACTCAAAGCGATCCTGAAAGCAACTCTACCCCAAGTACCGAAAAACAATGGGAACTGGCCAATAAGCTGGTAGATGAATTAAAGGAAATGGGGATGCAGGAGGTGAGCATAGACGAAAATGCCTATGTAATGGCCACCCTGCCGGCAACCGTAGCCCATAAAGTTCCGGTTATAGGCTTTGTATCTCATTTTGACACTTCTCCAGATTTTACCGGAACAAACGTAAAACCACAGATCGTTGAGAACTACGACGGAAAGGATATCGTCCTGAATGAGGAAAAGAACATTATCCTTTCCCCCGATTATTTCGAAGACCTGTTGCTTTACAAGGGAAAAACCCTGATCACCACAGATGGCACCACCTTACTTGGGGCCGATGACAAGGCCGGGATCACCGAGATAATGACGGCGATGCAGTACCTGATAGATAACCCCGACATTCCTCACGGGAAGATCAGGATCTGCTTCACCCCTGATGAAGAGATAGGCCGAGGCGCCCATAAATTCGATGTGGAGAAATTCGGAGCTGAATGGGCCTACACGATGGATGGCAGCCAGATAGGAGAACTGGAATATGAGAACTTTAATGCGGCCCAGGCAGTGGTTACCGTAAAAGGAAAAAGTGTACATCCAGGCTACGCCAAAGATAAAATGGTGAACAGTATTTATATTGCTCAGGATTTCATCAATTCCCTGCCCCGCCTGGAAACTCCTGAACATACCGAGGGGCGCCAGGGATTCTTCCACCTGAACAATATTAAAGGTAATGTAGAAGAGACCAAGCTGGAATATATTATAAGAGATCACGATAAAGAGCATTTTGAAGCGAGGAAGGAAATGATGAAGAACCTCACTTCAGATATTTGCGAACAGTACGAAACCGATTGTATTTCGGTAGAGATCAAGGACCAGTATTTCAATATGAAGGAAAAAATAGAACCGGTGATGCATATTGTTGACCTGGCCGAAGAAGCGATGAAGGAGGTTGATGTAAAACCCATAGTAAGGCCAATAAGAGGGGGAACCGATGGAGCCCAGCTCAGTTATATGGGACTTCCCTGCCCAAATATATTTGCTGGCGGTCATAATTTCCACGGGAAATATGAATATGTGCCGGTAGAAAATATGCAAAAGGCAACAGAAGTTATCGTAAAGATTGCCGAGTTAACCGCCAAAAAATATGAATCCTGATGCCCGTAAAGAATGTTGAAGAATATATAGACAGGCACCCAAACTGGCAGGAAGAATTGAAAATTCTGCGTGAAATGATGCTGGACACGCCTTTAGAAGAAACCATAAAATGGGGCGGCCCGGTGTATTGCCTTAATGGTAAAAATGTGGCAGGCATCGCAGCCTTTAAAAACCATTGTGCTCTGTGGTTCTTTAACGGAGCGCTTTTAAAGCAAAACACAGCACTGCTTCAAAATGCACAGGAAGGAAAGACAAAAGCCCTTCGGCAAATAAAGTTTACAAAAGAAGATAAGATCAGGCCAGAGATTTTGATAAACTATGTAAACGAAGCGATCCAAAATCAGCGGGAAGGAAAAGAAATCAAGCCAAACACCAATAAAAAGCTGATCATCCCGCCGGAGTTTTTGGCTGAATTGGACAAGAATCCTGCTTTACTCAAAGCATTCGATAAGCTTACCACCGGAAAACAACGGGAATATGCCGATTATATTAATGAAGCAAAAAAGGAAGCCACAAAACAGAAGCGCCTTAAAAAGATCATCCCGATGATCCTAGAAGGAAAAGGCCTGTATGAGAAGTACAAGAATTGTTGATTTTTGATAAAGGCAGAAAAAAAGCCTTTCCTGACGGAAAGGCTTTTTTTTTAATTATAAGAATCGGCTCTTATTTTTTCTCTTCCTTGGCAGGTGCATTTAACTTCTGACTCATTTCCATCGAAATGGAAGAACGGTCGAAAGTTATTTTTCCCGCTCCGGTTTCAATAATTACCGCATTGTTTTTTTCACTAAAATCTACAATTTTTCCATGCATTCCGCTTTTGGTAACCACGCGGTCACCTTTCTTAAGTTCAGCAGCAAAATTGCGTTCTTTTTTAGCTTTTTTCATCTGTGGCATGATCATAAAGAAATAGACCACCACAAACATTAAAATAATTGGGGCAAACTGTGTTAATTTATCCATATAGATTATTTACCGGCGTTCTCTTCAGTTTCTACGAAAGCCTTAATTTTTAATTGCTCTTTACCATTTTCGGTGTTAGCAGATACTGTTACGGTCTTAGTTACCTGACCTTTACCTGAACCATTGAATTTTACGGTCATCTCTCCGGTTTCTCCTGGAGCAATGGTTTCATTTTTAGGGTAACTTGGCACTGTACATCCACAAGAACTGCTTGCGTTAGTAATTACCAAAGGAGCTTTTCCTGTATTTGTAAAACTAAATACGTGCTCTACAGATTCACCTTGTGGAATATTCCCAAAATCATGCTCTGTTACATCAAAAGTCATTTCAGGATATACAGTCTCCTTAGCATCTCTCTCTGCTGCAGAGTCCACGTTTTCGGCTTTTACCTTTTCAGAGGCGTTATTGTTGTCTTTACAAGAAGTAAATAGCAGTGCCCCTACCGCTGCTACTAATAAAAGTCCTTTTTTCATGATTATTATGTTTTAAATATTTAACGGATAAAATTAAGAAAAAAACTTTACTACATAAGGCCGCGCCCCATTTTATTTAATTTGTTTTCTCCTTTATATTCTTTAGAGAGTTTATCTAAAACTCCATTAATAAAGATACTACTCTTAGGGGTACTGTACTCCTTGGCAAGCTCCAGGTATTCATTAATGGTAACTTTTACCGGAATAGAAGGAAATTTAAGGAATTCGCAAATCGCCATTTTTATAAGTACCATATCCACTTCAGCAATCCTGTCTTTATCCCAGTTAGGCGTCTTCCCAAGCATTTCTTCGGCAAGCATCTCATCGTTCAGATAAGTCTTACGGAATAGTTCTACAGCAAACTCCTTATCTTCTTCACTCTTATAAAGTTTAGCGATCTTCAGTTTTTCTGCAGAATTTTCTTTCAGCTTTTGAAGCATTTTCAAAACCGCAGTATTTACCAGAGGCAGGTCATCCAACCAGGTAAGCTTTTTATCCTCCAGATACTCATAAAGCTTATCGTTAGGAGCAATGATTTCCTTAAAGATGGTGATCACAAAATCCTTATCCTCTTTAAAGCCAGATTCGCGGGTTTGCATATACTCTTTATACACCTCGCTGTTCCTGATCTCTTCCCACAAAATACTCACATATTCATCGTCGTGTTTCCAGTGGTTGATCTTACGTCGCTCCAAAGCATCCTGCAAACTTTCGTTCTCCCTAAGGATCTCGAATACACGATTATCGACAAACTTCCTGTTAGGATCTTTATCTTCACTTGTGGCAAGATGTTTTTGCTGGGATTTTTCTAAAAAAGTTTCTGCCTGCTCTCTTATTTCAAGTATCAGGCTTAGCTGAAGAAGAAAAAGATCATACATTTCTTCCATACTCTTCAGGAGAAACTTTTCTTCAGTAGCTAGTTTATCATTTTGGCTGTGGTTAAATGCGTATAGGGACTGCATTACTTTAACCCTGATATGTCTTCTGGTCAACATAATTGTAAAAGAACTTTTTTAGAAATTATAAAGGGCGGAAGAAAATTCTTCCGCCCTGCAAAAATATCAAACTTTTGAAACTGATTACCTCAAATTCTGATTTTTTCTGTCATCAATTCGCTGTTGAGCGATTTTAAGAGCAGCAAAATGCGTGGTAATATCATTCTTCTCAGCGCTTTCAAGAATCTGAAGCGTGGTATTGTAAATATTCTCTGTCTTACGCATAATTTCCTGACGGTCGTAATTCTCAAGCTCTGCATAAACATTGATAATACCTCCGGCATTAATAAGGAAATCTGGTGCATAAACAATCCCTCTTTCTCTAAGGATCTTTCCGTGAGCAACCTCATCGGCCAGCTGATTGTTAGCTGCACCTGCGATCACTTTCGCATTGATGCGGTTTACGGTATCGTCATTTACTGTGGCTCCAAGCGCACAAGGAGCATAAATATCAACATCGGCACTATAAATATCACTTTCCTCAAAGATTATAGCTCCGTATTTTCTCTTGATCTCTTCCAGACGTTCTTCATTAATATCACTGATAAATACCTTAGCTCCGTCCTGGGTAAGGTGCTCGACCAAGGTTTCTCCTACGTGACCAATTCCCTGCACAAGTACAGATCTTCCTTCAAGATCATCGGACCCGAATTTGAATTTAGCGGCTGCTTTCATTCCCATAAATACCCCATAAGCGGTAACAGGAGAAGGATTGCCTGAGCCTCCTTTTGATTCTGAAATACCGGTAACATAAGGAGTCACTTCTCTTACCGTATCCATATCGGCAGTTTCCATACCCACATCTTCAGCAGTGATATATTTTCCGCTTAAAGAGTGCACAAATTCCCCGAATCTCTTCATAAGTTCCGGAGTTTTCTGGGTCTTGGCATCTCCTATGATCACGGCTTTACCTCCTCCAAGGTTTAATCCGGTAACCGCACTTTTAAAAGTCATACCACGGGAAAGTCGCAAAACATCGTTAACAGCTTCCCATTCACTGGTATAGTTCCACATACGCGTGCCTCCCAAAGCAGGTCCCAAAACCGTGTTGTGAATACCGATTATTGCTTTTAATCCCGTATCTTTGTCGTTACAAAAAACTACTTGTTCATGATTGTCGAATGACAGCTGCCCGAATACCGGCGCAGCTTTTTTAAGTTCTTTAGCATTTAGAACGTCAACTTGCATAACTTGTGTTGTTTTAAAAATTTAAGATTTTCAATTATTACGAAAATCGATTGGCAAAAATAATGAATATTTTAATGATACGGCTTTTTTGACCTGTTAAAATGTCAAATCCGTAAAATTTGAACGTATTGTAAATGAAGCAACTAAAGCACCTCAATAAATACTTCTACAAATATAAATGGAAACTTATCCTTGGGCTTATCATCACTATTGGTGCGAGAATCTTCGCCCTTTACTATGTGCCGCTTATTGGGAATTCCACAAATATCATAGAAGATTACATTAATGGCGAAGTTACTCAAATATCTGTAGTTAGGAATGAACTGGCTTACAATATTATGCTCATAATCGGAGCTACCCTTGCGGCCGCCTTTCTGACCTTCTTAATGCGACAGACCTTTATTGTAGTCTCCAGACATATAGAATATGACCTTAAAAACGAGGTATATCGCCATTACCAGGATCTCTCCCTTAATTTCTACAAAAAGAACCGGACCGGAGATCTTATGAACCGGATAAGTGAAGATGTTACCAAAGTAAGAATGTACCTGGGCCCTGCAATTATGTACAGTGTTACCACCGTCACCTCTACCGTAGTAGTCCTTATCTTTATGATAGAGGCCGCCCCGGAGCTTACTTTATACACGGTAATTCCTTTGCCAATCCTGTCCTTTGCTATTTACAAACTAAGTGTGGCCATTCATAAAAGAAGTACCGTGGTGCAGCAATACTTGTCTAAGCTGAATACTTTTACACAGGAGAGCTTTAGCGGGATAGCTGTTATAAAGTCCTATGGCCTCGAAAACCAAACCAACACCAACTTTACAGAACTTTCTAACGGCAGCCGGGATAAAAATATAGACTTGGTGAAGGTTCAGGCATTCTTTTTCCCTCTTATGGTGCTTCTTATTGGCTTTAGCAATGTTTTGGTGATCTATGTTGGAGGCAGACAATATATTACCGGGCAAATTGAGAACCTCGGGGTGATCGTTGAGTTTCTGCTTTATGTGAATATGCTTACCTGGCCGGTAGCCTCCATCGGATGGGTGACTTCCCTTGTGCAACAGGCTGCAGCATCCCAGGAAAGGATTAACGAATTCCTGCAGGAGAAACCGGAGATCACCAACCCTAAAGAAACCGAAGATGAAATAAATGGAAGTATCGCCTTCAAAAATGTGAGCTTCACCTATGAAGACACCAATATCACTGCCTTAAAGAATGTTTCCTTCGAAGTTAAAAGCGGAGAAACCCTTGCCATCATCGGAAAAACAGGAGCCGGTAAATCCACAATTCTGGAGCTTATTGGCCGCTTGTATGATGTTCACCAGGGAAAGATCACTATAGACGATAAAGAAATACATAAGCTAAATCTTGAAAGCCTGAGAAAAAGTATAGGTTATGTACCCCAGGATGCCTTCCTCTTTAGTGATTCCATAAAGAACAACATTAAGTTCGGAAAAACCGATGCCACCGATGAAGAGATCTATGAAGCGGCAAAAACTGCTTCGGTACACAAGAATATTGTTGGTTTCAGCAAAGGATATGAAACAGTACTCGGGGAGCGCGGTATAACCCTCTCCGGTGGACAAAAACAAAGGGTTTCCATTGCCAGAGCGATCATCCACGATCCTAAGATCCTTCTGTTTGACGACTGTCTTTCAGCCGTGGACACCGAAACCGAAGAAGAAATACTCAGCAACCTTTTCAAAATCTCTAAGGATAAAACCACAATCATTGTGAGTCACCGGGTTTCTTCGGCTAAAAATGCCGATAAAATCATCATTCTTGAAGACGGAGCTATTGTGCAACAAGGAACTCATTCCCAATTAATAAACCAATCAGGTTATTACAAAGAACTTTATGCTAAACAACTAAATGAAAAAGAAATGTGAAAAAATTTTGTGAGATGTTAAAATTTTTTAGATTTTTGGGTACTACAAAACTAAACCATTAAAGAATTTATTTTATGAGTGACAAGGGAACGATGGAGAAAGAAGAAATATTCTCTAAAGTGTTAAGAGCCGGAAGAAGAACTTATTTCTTTGATGTAAGGGCCACCAGAGCAAACGATTACTACCTTACCATTACCGAGAGCAAGAAATTTACCAACGACGATGGTTCTTTTTACTACAAAAAACATAAGATCTACTTGTACAAAGAAGACTTTGCAGGTTTTAACGAGATCCTTAAAGAAATGACCGATTACATTCTTGAGGAAAAAGGAGAAGAAGTTATAAGTGAACGTCATCAGAAAAATTTCACCAAAGACTACGATAACAATGATAAAGAGACTGCAAACTCTCCTTCTCCTGAAAAGTTTACTGATGTAAGCTTCGATGACATCTAAAAACACTACTACTTGATTTAATAAAAGACCGTTCTTCTTTATGTTGAACGGTTTTTTTATATTCAGAAAAACCCAAAATAAATCTATGAAACAGCTTTTAACCTTAATTCTTTGTTTAAGTTTTTACAATTTTCAGGCTCAGGAAGATCTCAGCCTGGATTATTACCTGCCCGAAGATGTAACTTATAATTCTGAGATCCCGACACCACAGGAAGTTCTGGGTTATGTTCCGGGTAAATGGCACGTTTCTCACGACCAGCTTCTTAATTATGTGCGGGAGCTTGCAGACCGTTCCCCGAGGATAAGCATAGAAAACCGGGGCAGTACCTTTGAAGGTCGGCCGCTTATCCTGCTCACCATCACTTCAGCAGAAAATCATAAAAACCTTGAAGAGATCAGGAAGAAGCATATTGCTCTTACCCAGGAAAATGCAGCTTCTTTAAATACCGAGGATATGCCGGTTGTGGTGAACCAGGGCTTTTCCATACATGGAAACGAACCCAGCGGCTCCAATGCGGCGCTGCTTGTTGCATACCACCTGGCTGCTGCAGGAGGACCTGAAATCCAGAATCTTTTAGACAATACCGTTATCCTTTTTGATCCTTCTTTTAACCCTGACGGATTGCAAAGATTTTCCTACTGGGCCAACACCAATAAAAGTGCAAACATCAATCCCGATCCGCAGGACAGGGAGTATAATGAAGTTTGGCCGGGCGGAAGAACCAATCATTACTGGTTCGATATGAACCGGGACTGGCTTCCGGTGCAGTTACCCGAGTCCAGAGCAAGGATCGCTACCTTCCATAAATGGTACCCGAACATTCTTACAGATCATCACGAAATGGGATCCAATTCCACCTTTTTCTTCCAGCCAGGAATCCCATCCAGAACGCACCCGCTAACTCCGGAGCTTAACCAGGATCTTACCAAAGAGATCGGGACCTATCATGCTTCAGCTTTAGATGAGATCGGCTCGCTTTATTATACTGAAGAGAATTATGACGATTTCTACTACGGAAAAGGATCGACGTTCCCGGATGTAAACGGGAGTATCGGAATTCTTTTTGAACAGGGAAGTTCCAGGGGGCACGCCCAGGAAACTGACAACGGACTTCTCACCTTCCCGTTTACCATTCGAAATCAGTTTACCGCAGCGCTATCCACATTGGAGGCAGCCAAAAATATGCGGGTTAAATTGCTTAATTATCAGCGCGATTTCTACAACAATTCCAGAAAGAATGCATCAAACGGGGCTTATGCTTTTGGTAGTGAAAACGACGCCTCTTCAGCCTACCATCTGGCAGAGATCCTTAAACGTCACAAAATTGAAGTCTATGGAACCAAGACGGATTTTAGGACGGATGAAAAACAATTCAGAAAAGGCTATTCCTATATTGTCCCTAAAAATCAGCGTCAGCAAAGGTTGGTTAAAGCTATGTTCGAAAAGAGAACAAGTTTTGAAGACAGCCTTTTTTATGATGTTTCGGCCTGGACCCTTCCACTCGCCTTTAATCTTGACTATACCGAAGACGCATCTTTAAAGCCTGCGGCCACAGAGGAGGAAATTTCAAAACCTTCAGTACCGGATGTACAAAAAAGTGACTACGCCTACCTCATGCAATGGCACGACTACTATGCTCCAAAAGCGCTCAATATGATCCTTCAGAAAGGTTTGAGGGCCAAAGTAGGGATGCAGGCATTTAAGGCAGAAAATAAGAAATATGATTACGGGACCATCCTTATCCCGGTACAAAATCAAAAGCTCAACAAGGAAGAGCTACAGGCTTTTCTAAATGAGGTGGCTGAAATTTCTAATGTAAAGATAGAGGCTGTAAGCACCGGAATGACCCGTGGCATCAACCTGGGAAGCAATCAGTTCAGAGCGCTTGAACCTCAGAAAGTGGCATTGATCGTAGGAGACGGAATTACACCTTACGATGCCGGAGAAGTATGGCACTTGTTCGACCAGCGTTACCAGATGAAGATCACAAAGCTAGATACAAGATCTTTGCAAAGAACCGATCTTGAGCCTTATACCGATATCATCCTTCCGAATATGTGGGGCGATGCCCTAGACCAACAAGCTGTTGAAAAATTAAAAGAATGGATCAAAGACGGTGGTACCCTTATAGGGTATCGAAATGTTGCGAAATGGCTCGAAAAAAATGAGCTTCTGGACCTTAAGTTCAAGGAAACAGATCTTGTAGCCGAAGATATAAGTTTTGAGGATCGTGGTGATTTTACAGGTGCCCAGGGAATTGGCGGGGCCATATTTGAAGCAAAGATCGACAGGTCCCACCCGGTAAACTTCGGATATAGCGATGATAAGATTGCCTTATTCAGAAACACCACCATTTTTGTGGAAGCCGATGAACAGAGTTATAAGAACCCAATAAAGTATACTAAAGATCCGCTGCTAAGCGGGTACATAAGTAAACCTAATCTAGACTCTCTTGCCGGAACAGTTCCCTTTAAACACAAGGCTATGGCCAAAGGAAATGTCGTGCTGTTTACTGACAATACCAACTTCAGGGCATTCTGGTACGGGACAAACAAATTGTTGATGAATGTAATCTTCTTTGGAGATGAAATGTAGTTCTTGTTAAGCTTAAGAAAGAAAAAGGATATGTCAAGACATATCCTTTTTTATTTATCATCTTTTTATTCTAATTTTCAACAAGCCGAGAGCCAGTCAATTTCGTGGCTATTCCCAATTATTATGAGTATTTTAACCCTAAGTTTAATAGAATAATGCATACTTGCTCCTAAAACAGAAACTATATAAAAATTTTACAATGTGGGTAAATTTCAGTTGAAAGATATCTGGAGTAATCCGTCCCTGCTTACCGCTATAAGAAAATTTTCATTTTGGCTAAGTTTCATTACCGCCATCATTCTTATCTATGATGTAGGCTTTGACCAAACCCCGAGTCTAAACCAATCCCTCAAGGACTTTTATTTCCTGGTGTTGTTTATCGGGATTCCGTCTATCCTCATCAGGTATTTTGCGCAGAAAGAAAAGCTGGGACTTAAGGTTAAGATATTTGACACCATATTATTCATTTTATTCAGCTTAATCTTAATTATCCATATAGATTTCATTTGGAAACTCCTGCCCTTGCCCGACTTTTTCAATAAAATGGCCTGGGTATACCTTGCCTTAAGCCTCTATTTTATAAGGGAACTTTCGGTCATTAACATAAATTTCGACAGGGATTACCTCAACCCGGCACAACTCTTCATTTCCAGCTTTATTTTTATCATTCTTGCCGGAACGGCCCTGCTCCTGCTCCCCAATGCAACCCATGCAGGAATTTCATTATTGGACGCTCTGTTTACGGCCACCAGTGCAGTATGTGTTACCGGACTCATCGTGGTAGACACCGGCTCTTATTTCACTGAATTTGGGCAAATCATTATTCTTATTTTAATTCAGCTGGGAGGATTGGGAATTATGACCTTCGCGAGTTATTTCAGTTATTTTTTCAGAGGAAAGACTTCTTATGAGAACCAGTTAATGCTCAAGGACATCACTAATTCTGAGAAAATAGGGGAAGTTTTCAATGTGCTTAAAAAGATCATCCTACTCACCTTCGCCATCGAATTAATTGGCGGGGTCTTTATTTTCCTTAGCCTCGAAAAATCTGTTATTCCTGAATTTGGCGAAAGGCTTTTCTTTTCTGTTTTCCATACGGTATCCGGGTTTTGCAATGCCGGTTTTTCAACACTCCAACATAGTTTATATGAACCCGCATTCCGTTTCAATTATCCGCTTCAGCTTATAATCTCGGTTCTTTTTATCCTTGGAGGACTTGGCTTTCCAATCATATTCAACCTTTCCAAATACCTGAAATACCTGGTAAAAAATAAGGTCCTTAGAATAAAACAGGGAGAAAGAGCCCTGCATGACCCCTGGGTAATTAACATTAACACCCGAATTGTGATCATTACCAGCATTATACTTACAAGTGTAGGAACGGTGATTTTCTATGTTTTTGAGTACAATAATACCCTGGCCGGGCATAGCAGTCTTGGAAAAGTAGTCTCTGCTTTTTTCAGTGCGTCTACCCCAAGAACAGCGGGATTTAATGTAGTCGAAACTTCAGGCCTGCACTTTTCGACCATTATGATGATCTTCTTCTTAATGTGGGTGGGAGCTTCCCCTGTCTCTACAGGAGGTGGTATCAAGACCAGCACAATTGCCATTGCCACCTTTAACTTCTTTAGCCTGGCCAGAGGAAAAGACCGTATAGAGATCTACAAGCGTGAGATTGCACAGATTTCCATAAGAAGGGCTTTTTCTATAATTTCACTTTCACTGGCAGTCATAGGGATGGCGATATTTATGATCGCTGCTTTTGACAGTGACAAAAGCCTATTGAGCATTGCTTTCGAATGCTTTTCAGCCTATAGCACGGTGGGTCTGAGCCTGGGAATTACGTCAAACCTGAGTTCAGCTTCAAAGCTGGTTCTTATTTGTACTATGTTTATAGGAAGGGTAAGTATGCTCACCATACTGATCGCGCTCTTAAGAAGAGTAAAGCACCTTAATTATCAATACCCAAAAGAAGAAATCTTAATCAACTAAAAGCTATTATTATGAAATATATCATTATTGGACTAGGACATTTTGGATCGTCTTTAGCCGAAAAGCTTACCGAAAAAGGCAATGAAGTTTTTGGTGTCGACATAAAAATGGAACGGGTAGAACATATTAAGGACAAGATCACCCACGCCGTAAACCTGGATGCTACAGATCCCGCTGCGGTCTCCAACCTTCCGCTTCGAGAAACAGATATTGTCATTATTGCCATTGGAGAAGATAAAGGTGCAAATATTATGACCACTGCCCTTATGAAAAGAATGCATGTCAAAAAACTGATCAGTCGGGCCGTAGATCCCTTACAGGAAATGGTATTGCAGGCAATGGGTATCGAAGAGATCATACACCCCGAAGAAGAAACGGCCGAACGCTGGTCTAAGAAACTGAACCTTCACGGGGTGGTAGATTCATTCGAACTAAACGGCGATTTCAGCATTATAGAAACCAAGGTCCCCAAGGAATATGAAGAAAAGACGCTTGGAGAACTGGATTTCAGGGATAAATATAACCTTATAGTCCTGACAACTATGAAGATTTCCAGCCAAAAAAATGAGCTCGGAGCCTCCCACGAAATCACCAGCGTTCAGGGAGTGGCCAATTCTGAAACAAAACTGTATGAAAACGATATTATGGTGATCTATGGCAACAATAAGGATATTAAAAACCTGCTTGATGATCACGAAAAGCTGAAGGACAAGTTATAGAGCTTAGCTTATCCTGAGTCCATTTTTCACCTTAAGCCCCGGATGGAGCAAAGTGACCTCCTTTTTAGCTCCTACGGCTCCCAGCACAAGGCATTCACTCATAAAATTGGCGATCTGTTTCTTCGGAAAATTGATCACGGCAACCACCTGATGTCCAACAAGATCTTCCTTTTTATAAAGATCGGTGATTTGCGCCGAGGTCTTGCGCCGGCCTATCTCTTCTCCGAAATCAATCAATAATTTATAGGCAGGAATTCGGGCTTCCGGAAAGTCTTCTGCTTCCAGAATTGTCCCAACGTGCATCTGTACTTTTTCGAAATCGCTCCAGGAAATCTCCATATGTTAATTTTTATCTGAAAATAAAAAAAATTGTGATGCATCGCTTACATATTGTATTTTTAAAAGGCGCAAAATAATATACTCTGCGAATACCCCAAAACTCCCCCCAAATAGGTTATTTGAGATTCCCGGGAAGCCGGTAGTCTGCAAATTATAAATAAGCTTTATATTATACTATATTATTCCTATTGGTTTAGTAGGAATATAAAATTAGATTTATATAATTTTAATCCTTGTTTCACTAAAAAACGAAAATTATGAGCGCATTACAATTAGGAGACAAAGCACCGAATTTCGATGCTCAAACCTCAGAAGGAAAAATAAATTTTTATGATTACCTCGGGGACAGCTGGGGAATCCTGTTCTCCCACCCTGCCGATTATACTCCGGTCTGTACTACAGAGCTTGGGACGGTGGCCAAGTATAAAGATGAATTCGAGAAGCGCAATGTAAAAGTAATGGCTTTAAGTGTGGACGGACTTGAATCTCATAAAGGCTGGATAGAGGATATTAATGAGACTCAAAATACGCAGGTGAATTTTCCGATCATTGCAGATGAAGACAAAAAGGTCTCTGACCTTTATGGAATGATCCATCCAAAAGCAGACGATACTGCTACCGTTCGTTCGGTATATGTGATTGGACCTGATAAGACCATAAAACTTATGATCACCTATCCTGCAAGTACAGGAAGGAATTTTGATGAGCTGTTAAGGGTTATAGATTCTTTGCAGTTAACCGCTTACAAGAAGGTAGCGACGCCTGCAAACTGGAAGCACGGGGAAGAAGTGGTCATAAGCCCTTCATTAAGCAATGAAGAGGCAGACAAATTATTCCCTAAAGGTTATAAAGAAGTAAGACCGTACTTAAGGTTAACCCCTCAGCCGGAATAACACTTTGAAAAGAAAAGGCCTGTTTTTGCCAATAGCATCAATCCGATGCCCAAGGTAAAAAACAGGCCTTCTTATTTTATTTCACTTCAACAAGTTCCACGTCAAAAACAAGAGTGGCATTAGGAGGAATTACGCCCGCGGCGCCTCTTTCTCCATAACCCAAGTGCGGAGGAATAACGAATCTGGCCTGGCTTCCCACTTTTAGAAGCTGGATGCCTTCATCCCATCCCGAGATCACGTGGCCCACACCCAGTGGAAATTCTATAGGCTGATTTCTTTTATAAGAAGAATCGAAAACGGTACCGTCAGCCAACATTCCCTTATAATGAACGGCAACAGTCTTTCCTTTTTCGGCTTTGGCTCCCTCACCTTCTTTTTCGATCTTATAACGAAGTCCGCTTTTGGTCACTTCAAAGCCCTGAGATAATTTACCTACCAGTTCTTCCTGTCTTTTCTTAGCGGCTGCTTCTCTTTCCTGCTTGGCTCCGTTAAATTGCCTGAAAGACTCCACAGCATTGAAATTCTCAGCATCGGCACCTTCACGGATTATCTCGAGTTTCTCTATTTTATCGCCCTGTTTGATGCTGTCTACCACTTCCTGACCTTTTACCACACTTCCAAATACGGTGTGCTTACCATCCAACCAGGGAGTTTCTACGTGAGTGATAAAGAACTGACTCCCGTTGGTTCCCGGGCCTGCATTGGCCATCGACAATTTCCCCGGAGCATCGTGCTTTAGGTCCGGATGGATCTCATCATCAAATTTATAGCCAGGACCACCTACACCGGTACCTTTAGGATCCCCTCCCTGTACCATAAAATCAGGAATTACACGGTGAAATTTAAGTCCGTCGTAATAAGGTTTACCCTGGGGCAGAACCTCATTTTCGAGGTTCCCTTCCGCAAGTCCAACAAAGTTTCCTACCGTCCCCGGCACTTTTTCATATTCAAGTTCCACTAAAATCTCACCTCTTGTAGTGTGAAATTTAGCATATAATCCTTCGTTCATTCTATTAAAATTTTATTGAGGTGCAAAGATACCTATTTTTAACATTAAAAGCAGGGCTATTCCTTCGAAGCCGTATATACTTCTTCTCCGCCTACAAAGGTCTTCAGCACCTTTACGGCAGGAATCTCATCTTCCTGAATTTCCATAATATCCTGGTCCAGGATAATGAAATCGGCAAATTTCCCGGGTTCAATGCTTCCTTTCTCTTCTTCCTCAAAATTGCTGTAAGCCGCCCAGATGGTCATCCCTTTCAGGGTCTCTTCCCGGCTAAGAGCCTGGTCTTTCATAAATCCTCCTTCGGGAAAGTTATCGGTATCCTGTCTTGCCACCGCTGCATAAAAGGTTAGGAAAGGGCTTACCTTTTCAACCGGAAAATCGGTACCCAGGGCTACAAGCCCGGCCTGATCTAAAAGCCTTTTATAGGCATATGCCCCTTTGAGACGTTCTTTCCCCAGCCTGTCTTCGGCCCAGTACATATCGCTTGTTGCGTGAGTAGGTTGTACCGAAGGAATGATATTCTTACTGAAATAATGGAAATCGGCTGAATCTATTACCTGCGAATGTTCCACCCTCCATCTTCGGTTTTGGTTAGATTTCAACAGGGAATCATAAGTCTTCAGCACCACAAAATTAGCAGAATCGCCAATCGCGTGGGTATTCAGCTGAAATTCGGTTTTTGCAATCCGCTCTGCTGTCTTTTTAAATTCACTTATGGGAGAAAGCAAAGCTCCAAAATGGCCGTGACGGTCAGAATACTCCTCCTTAAGTGCAGCCCCTCTGGAACCCAGGGCCCCGTCTCCGTAAAATTTAACGGAACGCACATTAAGTCTGTCGGTTTTATAAGGTCCCTGACTAAGATAGTGGTCCAGATTCTCAGGAGTATTGCTGATCATCGCATAGATCCTGATCTTGAGTTCCTCCTGCTTTTGCAGGCTGTCCATAAGATCAATGATCTCCTTGTCTATCCCGGCGTCATCAACCGTGGTAAGTCCATAGCTTAAGCAGATCTCCTGCGCAGCCAGCAGCGCTTCGGTATTTGTCTTGATATCGGCTTCAGGTTCGGCTTTTTCAATAAGCATCATAGGGTTGTCTACGATAATCCCGGTAAGTTTTCCGTTCTTCTGTTCAATATCACCACCTTCAAATTTGGTGTCTACAGTGATACCGGCCTTATCAAGCGCTGCCTGATTAGCCAGTAAGGCGTGACCATCTATCCTGGTGACCGCTATCGGTGTCTCCGGAAATAGCCGGTCCAGGGTATCCTTGTTCGGGAATTCCTTTACTTCCCAGTCATTCTGGTCCCATCCCCTTCCGGTTATGAATCCGGTATTATGTTCTTTCTGAAATTCGCTGATCCTGGCTACCACCTCCCGGAAGCTTTTAGTCCCGGTAAGATCTACCTTTTGTTGCTGCAGCCCGAGATTATAATAATGAGCGTGGGCATCAATGAAGCCGGGATAAATGCTTTTTCCACCCGCATCCAGTTTTTCAGCGGCATTATATTTTTCGGAAAGCTGTTCCTTAGTTCCGGTTGCGACAAATTTCCCATCCTTCACCACAAAAGCACTTATCTTGCTGAAGTCCTTATCTACGGTATAAACATTAGCATTAAACACGAGAAGATCTGCCTCTTCTTTTTGGTTCCCCTTACAGGAGATCAGAAGGATCAGCAGGCTTAAATTGAGGAGTATTTTTTTCATAAAGATTTGAGATTTAGCATAAAAATAAAAAATGCGCCTTATAAAGACGCATTTTTAAGCTTTAATAAAATTTATTCTTACCACTTAAGTTTAGTCAAAATCGAACTTATAGGTAAGCCCGGCAAGCACCTGTATGCCCTGTACCTGGAAATTGGTCCATTTTTGATAATCATTATTTAACAGGTTATTTCCCTTTGCAAATATCGAAAGCTGGTCATTAAACCTGTAACCCAGGTTGGCGTTCACATCAAAATAGCTATCCAGAGTAATGATTTCAGGAGTTGTCTGAATTAAAGGATCCCCGGTAAGCACCTCTGCTTCATCCTTGCGCTCTCCTACATAAAAGATATTGGCACCCGTGAACCATTTTTCTGTGATCTGATAATCGGCGTTCAGGGAAGCCTTAATATCGGGAAGATTCCAGGCATAGGCTTCATTATCGTTCGAATAATCAAAATACTCGGCATTGACTCCTAACCGGAAGTCGCGATTAACATCAATATTCAGTTCCCCGTAAAATGAAAGGGTCTGCATATCATCATACACCACCCCAAAAGAGTTTCCATAGGCGTAATCCTCATCATTTATCTCGGGAGCGAATTCATTTCTTTTATAAAGCGGCTGATTGAAACTTGAGACATATTTAGCTCTCAAATTATAGGACACGGCATTGCTCAGTTTTCCTTTACCTCCAATATAAGCATCATATTCAGTGTCTGTTGGCATCACCGTAAGCGTTGGCGATACATACGGATTCTTCTTATAGAAACTGTAATAGGAGTTTTGTTCCAGGTCTCCTTCCACCCCGGCATAAGCGGTGAAATAATCTCCTGCCAGCCTGTAGCTCGCCGTGATTTTTGGGTAGATGTAAAAATTATTATCGGTGTTCTCAACATCCAATCCATAAAAGAAAGCGACTCCAAGATTAAGACTAAGATCATCTCTCAGGATCAGCAAGCTTGGAGATATCCCAAAATTCATATAGGTATAATCATAACCGCTGCCGGTAGGATAGCCTTCTTCAAATTTTCCGTTAAGGATATCGGCTTCCACCTCTGTAGTGATAAGCTCATTGGCTATGTTCACTTCAAAACTGCCGTTTGTGGTAAAATGATTTTCGGCAGAACTGTAAGAGTCTCTCGAATGTCTGAACCTGGCCGTAGCCCTGTCAAAAAAGGAATCATAAAGTTCTATCTCCCCGCCTAAGTAAGCCGAGATATAATTTTGTTGCGGATCGATCTCAAAAACGGTCTCATCTTCAAGCTGCGGGGATTCCGGAAGGCCATACCAGTTAAAAAGCTGGTGTTCAGCCCCTATTTCGGTCTTCCAGCTCAAATCTCTGTTTTGAGAATTATAGTTCAGGTTAAGCTCGGTATCATAATATTTATCGTCCAGCCTCACTCCGTCAATCCCTCCCTGAGAAGAATTGTGGGTAAGGAATATTCCGAAGTTATCGGTACGATTCACCTCGAGATTGCTGTAAAATTCAGCCAGCGCCCTGGTATAGTTCCCGAATCCGAGAGTGGCATAATTGTTATACAATTTTGGCGGGCGCTCCCTTTCAACGGTGGTGGCCCGACCTTTAGCCGGCGTGAAGGTTGAAGCTACAGGCACCGAAAAGATGCTGTATTTTACCGGCTTCTTAGCCGTCTCAACCGAATCGGCCATTACCGGGCTTTGTTTGATCTTATTGGCGTCTCCTACCGAAGGAGTATATGGTTTTACAACGGTCACGGTCTCACTGCCAAGAGGATCCTGGGCAAACAGAGCACCGCCTATAAAAAACATACTTAAAAACAGGCTTCTTCTTATTGAAACAAATTTCATACAGGTGTTCTTAAATGTTAGATTTGAGTTTAGTTGTTGTTGGTTTCTACTGAAGAGTTCGTCTTGGCCTCTTTAGCTTTTATCCTTGCAAGTTCAGCTTTTGCCTCCTGAACGATCTCAGGGTATTTCGCAAAGTTCTTGATCACATTATCCAGGATATAGGTGGCCTGGTAGGCATCGTCCAGCTTATCGAAGTTCTTTGCCATAAGCAACAGCCCCTTGGCTCCCCATTTCTTATATCCTGAAAAATCCTTGGCAAGTATCTGTACCGCCGCATTCGAAGCTTCGTAGTTGCCGTTCTTATGCTTAAAATAAGCATCATAATACAGGGCTTCGGCTGCCAGCTCTCCGGTGGCCTTTTTCTGAACTTCAGCGTAAGCCGCTTTCGCGCGATTCTCATCTCCAGATTTCATAGCTGAACGCGCCACGATGATCTGGGCATCGGTCCTGGCTTCTTTTTCTGAATTTGGATTGGCAAGCACCTTTTCAGCATAGGCTTCCGCCTTGGCAAAATTGTTCAGTTCGTAATAAGATTTCATCAGGTTAGACTGAGCGAATACCTTATTCTGTTCAGCTCCGGCCACTTTCTCCAGACGTTCAAGAAGAGAAACCGCCTCTGCATAATCCGACTTTTCCAGGTAGATCTCTGAAAGTCTTGCTAGCGCCTGCTCGGTAAACTCGTTGTTAGGACGATCTACGATATACTTATAATGCCTGATAGATTTATCCTTATTTCCAGATTTATAATAGAGCTGGGCCAGGTAGAAATTGGCGTTTATAGAATGTATCCCGTTAGGGAACTGGCTAAGGTATTTTTCAAAACCTGTAATCGCCTGCTCGGTCTTATTATTCAGGTATTGATTTTCGGCAGCTTCATAGGTAGTGTTATCGAGATCTGAATCGGTTACCTCAACAAAATCCACTCCTCGTACCCAGCTGGCATATTCATCTACGCGGTTAAGGTCTTTATAGACCATTCTTGCAGTTGATACGGCTTGTTTGGCTTCAGGGGTATTTGGATAATCGGCTACCACTTTTTTCAAACGCTCAAGAGATTTGTTCCCCTCGTTCTGGTTGTAATAGATAAGCCCTTGTCTCAGCATCGCCTTTGGCACCAAGGCGCTCCCCGGAACATCGCGAATTAGCCTGTTATAAGCCTGAACAGCCTGAGAAGTATTATTCATAGCTACATAGGTATTCCCCAATTCGTATAAGGCATCATCACGGTAAGATGATCTTGGATAACGACTAATGAAACTATTAAGGTCTTCGACCTTGGTATCGTTACGATCTACAAAACCGTAACTGATGGCTTTTTGAAAAGCCGCGTAATCACTATTTGAAACATTATTATCTATGGCCTTATTGTAAGCCTCCATTGCAGGCCAGTACTGGCTGTTCACAAAGTAGCTGTCCCCAAGGCGCAACAAAGCATCGTTTCGGCTCTCTACAGGATTATCGGTATCTGCAGTGAATTTCTTGAAATAATCTATGGCCCTGGCATATTCATTCTTCTTGAAATAGGCATACCCCAGGTTATAATCAAGATCTTTCATCTCTTCGGTTCCACGGGCGGCGCTCATCCCGGCAAACTCCTTATATCCTATGATCGCATCGTCGATACGGTTCACATTGTATTCGCTTTCAGCCTTCCAGTAAGTGGCTTTCGCCGTGATCTCCGGTACGCGCGGTTCTTTCAGGGCCTTTTCGAAGTTCTTGATCGCTTCATAGTATTCGCCTTCGCGATACAGGTCAAGCCCGTAATAATAAGCTACTTTCTGATATGCTACCTTATCGCTGAAATTCCTGTTATTTTCAAGCAATCTCATCGCTTCCTCGTAGTTCTTTGAGGTGATAAAGGAGTCGATCAATAAGGTTTCCAGTTCTTCTTTCGCTTCAGAATCAGGGTATTTCTCAAGATAATTGATCAGCACCTGCGAAGGACTCTCATAACTGTTTCCTATTTCATAACTGAGTTTTGCATAATTCAGGAATGCGTCCTGCTGTATCTTGGCATCGAACTGCATTTCAGAAGCATTCTTAAACGCATTTAGCGCCTGCTGTTTCTGGCCTGAGTTCAAATAGGATTGTGCCAGGTGGTAATAGGCATTTTGAGCGATGGCATTCTTCCCGTCAATGATCTTATTGAACTCATTGATCGCATTCTCATAGTCACCCTGCTTGTAATAAGCATATCCCAGTTGGTAATAATCGGTGTTGTTCCACCTTCCTCTAAGGCCGTTGTATTCCTTCAGGTAAGGAATAGCCTCCTCATATTGCCCAAGATTGAAATAGCTTTCCCCGATGATCTTGTTTAACTGTGAGATCTCACGGCGATTGGCTTTAGGCAATTGTTCCTTTCCGAGTTTTATAGCTTCCTCGAAATTACCAAGCTTAAAATTCATATCGGCCTGGAAATACGAAAGGTCTTCACTGTACCTTTCGTTACCTTTTACCTCTTCGAAATTCTCGTTGGCCTGTTCATAATCATCGGCTTCATAGGCCATATATCCGATATAATACTTGGCCTGGGCACCGTATTTCTTGGAATTGCGAACACGTTCCAGGTAAGTGCGGGCCTCATCATATTGCTTCGCCCTGAAATAAGCATAACCGTTATTGAAATTATACTCTTCCTTATCTGAACGGCTCATCGCATTTTCATCTACTTTCTCATACCATTTCCTGGCAAGGGAATATTTTCCGGTATCGAAGTAATAATCGGCTACATCTATATAGGCTGAATTGGTCTTGGTACTGGTAGGGTATCTGCTTACAAAACGCTCCATCAACCGGTCAGCACCGGGCTGGTTAAGTCTTATGGCCGCATTGGCGATATAATAAGCACAATCTCCCTTTATTTTTTCGTCATTGGTCTCATCCTTAACATCATCAAAGATCTTCTGGGCGGCCAGGTACTGCTGATTATTATACAGCTCCAGGGCGCGGTTAAAGTCTACCAGCTCGTTGGTATGAGCTGCCGACTGTTGAGAAAATCCGTTGATTGAAAAGAAAAGGAAAACAACAAATAGGATAGCTTTGCTAGGTGTCATTTATTATTTTTTAGGTTCGGGATTCAAAGATAATTTAAAGCTTGGTTTAATAACGCCGATAAAGTTCTATAATTATGTTAATCCCAAAAAAAGTAAGTTCGGTATATTTGAAAAACATATTTTTCCGTTTACTTTTACATCTGAAATCAACTTACCTGACCAATGTCTCAAACTGTTCTGGAATTAAATAACGCTGCGATCTACCAGCGTGAAAACCTTATCTTATCTGAAGTGGATGTCACCGTGAACAAAGGTGATTTTGTATACCTGATAGGTAAAACCGGAACCGGAAAAAGTAGTTTTATGAAGACCCTTTACGGCGATCTTCCGCTAACTGAAGGCGAAGGAACCATAGTAGATTTTAACCTTAGAACGCTTAAGGAAAAAGACATCCCTTACCTGCGCCGAAAGCTCGGGGTGGTCTTCCAGGATTTCAAATTGCTCACCGACCGGAACATCAAGGACAACCTTCTCTTTGTGCTTAAAGCTACCGGCTGGAAAGACAAAAAAGGGATGGACAGTAAAATTGATGAAGTACTGGACAAGGTGGGAATGAAAACCAAGGGCTTTAAATTTCCATACCAGCTTTCGGGAGGAGAGCAACAGCGTGTGGCCATTGCAAGGGCGCTGCTCAACGATCCGGAGCTGATCCTGGCCGATGAGCCCACGGGGAACCTTGACCCCCAGACCTCGGTAGAAGTTATGGAAGTCCTCCAGGAAATAAGCCGAAACGGGAACACCATTCTTATGGCTACTCACGATTACGCCCTGCTGCTGAAGTACCCTTCAAAAACGCTGAAATGCGACGGCCAGAGGGTATTCGAGGTGGTTCAGAAAAGCGTATAAAAAAAGAAGCCAATTACGGCTTCTTCTATTCTTCTTTTTAAATCAGGTCCTTATTTAAGGCTGAACCTCATCGGCTTTAACACGATGGGTCGCTTTATCTATGAACAGATAGTAGAAATTTACCCCCACGATCACGGCGTTGGTAACAATCACCGGCCAGGAATCTATCAAAACCCCATAGATTATAAAGGCGATACAGCCAACAGAATTTACGATTCTAAGTCTTATTATATTACCCATAAAAAAGGAGATCGCCACAAAAAATGAAGCGATATACCCTATCCATTCCGTAAGACTAATTCCAAATATTTCCATAGTGATAAAAAGAAAGAGCTTGTTTTAGTTATCCCTTATTTCAGCTGTCTTTTCAGAACAGTGACTTTTACGGAGATTTAAAACAAACTCTTTTTATATTGAATTGAACTTAAACTATTTTATTTCTTTTTCTTTCGTTCTCGGTAAGGAAGATCTTTCTTAAACGAAGGTGGTTTGGCGTTACTTCCACATACTCATCTTTCTGAATATATTCCAAAGCTTCTTCAAGAGAGAACTTTATTGCAGGAACGATCTTCGCCTTATCATCGGCTCCGGAAGAACGCACGTTAGAAAGCTTCTTGGTTTTAGTGATATTCACCGCCATATCATCCTGACGTGAATTTTCACCTATCACCTGGCCTTCATAGATATCCTCACCCGGATCTACGAAGAATTTTCCACGATCCTGAAGTTTATCGATAGAATAAGGAATAGCTTTTCCTTTTTCCATAGAAACAAGAGAACCGTTAAGTCTTTCAGGAATTCCACCTTTTAGCGGCTGGTATTCCTTGAAACGGTGCGCCATAATCGCTTCCCCTGCAGTAGCGGTAAGCAACTGGTTACGCAGCCCGATAATTCCTCTTGAAGGAATAATGAACTGAATGTTCATACGGTCCCCACGGGTTTCCATACTCAGCATCTCCCCTTTTCTCATAGTCACCATCTCCACGGCTTTTCCTGAAACTTCTTCAGGAAGATCTATGGTTAGTTCTTCTACAGGCTCACATTTTACGCCATCAATTTCTTTGATGATCACCTGTGGCTGTCCGATCTGAAGCTCATAACCTTCTCTTCTCATTGTTTCAATAAGAACTGAAAGGTGAAGTACCCCACGACCGTAAACCATAAATTTATCGGCGCTGTCTGTTTCCTCTACCCTAAGGGCAAGGTTCTTTTCCAGCTCCTTGGTAAGTCTTTCCTTAATGTGTCTTGAAGTCACGAACTTTCCGTCTTTCCCGAAGAAAGGCGAATCGTTAATAGTGAAAAGCATACTCATTGTTGGCTCATCTATGGCGATGGTCTTTAATCCTTCCGGCTCTTCCAGATCGGCAACAGTATCACCAATCTCAAAACCTTCAAGACCTACAATTGCACAGATGTCTCCTGCATGTACCTCTTCGATCTTTCTTCTTCCAAGACCTTCAAACGTATGAAGTTCTTTGATCTTCGTCTTTTTTATACTTCCGTCACGCTTCACAAGGGAAACCTGCATCCCTTCCTTCAACACACCTCTTTGAAGACGCCCAATAGCGATCCTTCCTGTAAATGAAGAAAAGTCAAGAGAAGTGATAAGCAGCTGGGGAGTCCCCTCTTCTACTTTTGGTGCAGGAATGTGCTCCATCACCATATCAAGCAAAGGCTCGATACTTTCTGTTGGCTTTTGCCAGTCATCACTCATCCAGTTGTTCTTGGCCGAACCGTAAACAGTCGGGAAATCCAGCTGCCACTCTTCAGCGCCAAGTTCGAACATAAGGTCGAAGACTTTTTCGTGAACTATATCTGGTGTACAGTTTTCTTTATCTACCTTGTTCACAACCACGCAGGGTTTTAAACCAAGGTCGATAGCCTTCTGAAGTACAAAACGTGTTTGCGGCATTGGCCCTTCAAAGGCGTCTACCAGCAAAAGCACTCCATCGGCCATATTCAATACCCGCTCAACCTCACCACCAAAATCGGCGTGGCCAGGAGTATCTATAATATTGATCTTTGTGTCTTTGTAGGTTACCGAAACGTTCTTGGAGGTAATGGTAATACCTCTCTCTCTTTCCAGGTCATTATTATCCAGGATAAGGTCTCCTGTGTTCTCATTGTCCCTGAAAAGTCGGCAATGGTACATAATCTTATCAACCAGGGTTGTTTTGCCGTGGTCAACGTGTGCGATAATCGCGATATTTCTAATAGCTGTCATACGAGCCTGTTTTTAAAAGGCTGCAAATGTACGTCTATTTTTTCCGAAATCACTAGTCTTGTGGCACTTAATTACGTAAAATAACATTCAGTTAATCTCAAAGACTAACTAACTGATACTCTTCCTCTAAGACGTAAATCACAAAACCTTAATTCTCATCGGCTGAAGGCCCGTAAGTTGCAGGAACCGACAGATCATTCAATCGCAGGTATACGCCCAGTTGTGCCCGGTGATGCGGAAACTGGTTCATAACCATTGCCTGCAGCACGTTAAAACGCGGCATTTCCATTAACGTCTCTCCGTTCTGGGTCATCTTCCAGTTCTTCTGATATTCTTCGTCGGGCTTATTTAATGCGGCCTCAGCCTCCTGAACATTGTTCTTTAAGGTCTGGAGTATCTCTTCAATACTTCCAAAATCCGGCGCCTTATAGCCTTCCATATCCAGCTCTTCCATTTCCATTGTCCCTGTAATCCAACTGGGAATCTCAGCCAGGTGATTGGCAAGCTCCCTGAAACTCATCGATTTTTGATGAGGCTTCCAGTCCAGCTTATCTTCGGGAATCCTTTTCAGGAATTTTTCGGTCAGGGCAGCTTCCTGCTGTAGCTCCTGAAGAAAGAAGTCTTTAATATCCATTTTCATATTGTTAGTTAATCGCCTTAAAATACAACAAATTGATAATTAAACTCCCTTTTCCTGAAAATTTTAAAACTACGGGTTTTCCCGTATTTTTCGCAATTGTGCCGGCCAACTAATTCGCTTATCTTTGTTCCCCTAAAAAACCGGTTATGAAACTTGAGAATATTCCGCAATTAAAACATACTGACTCCAATAACTTTTTCCTTTTAGCCGGACCCTGTGCCATTGAAGGTGAAGAAATGGCCTTACGCATTGCCGAAAAGGTAGTTGAAATCACCGACAAACTGGAGATCCCTTATGTTTTTAAAGGCTCTTTCAAAAAGGCCAACAGAAGCCGAATAGACAGTTTTACCGGAATTGGAGATGAAAAAGCGCTGAAGATACTGAGAAAGGTGTCCGAAACCTTCAACATCCCAACCATAACCGATATTCATGAGGTAAGCGACGCGAAACTGGCTGCAGAATATGTAGACATTCTTCAAATCCCGGCATTCCTGGTAAGACAGACGGACCTGGTGGTAGCCGCTGCAGAAACGGGGAAAACCGTCAACCTTAAAAAAGGTCAGTTTATGAGTCCCGAGAGTATGAAACACGCCGTGACCAAGGTAACCGACTGTAATAACGAACAGGTAATGGTAACCGACAGGGGAACAATGTTCGGATACCAGGATATGATCGTGGATTTCCGCGGTATCCCCACAATGAGAGAATTTGCTCCAACGGTACTGGATGTAACCCACTCTTTACAACAGCCAAACCAGAGCAGCGGGGTTACCGGAGGAAGACCTGATATGATAGAAACCATTGCCCGTGCCGGAGTGGTAAACAATGTTGACGGGCTGTTTATCGAAACCCACTTCGATCCTGCAAATGCAAAAAGCGATGGCGCAAATATGCTCGACCTGAAACATCTGGAGAATCTGCTCTCCCATCTTGTTGCAATCAGAAAGACCATCAATAAGTTTTAAATAGTTCGGGTAAAGCAGGGAAGTACCAGGCATTTTACCTTTTCAGAACCATTATTCAGACACCCGTTCTACATTTAAGAGTACCCTCCTGATCTTCTCACTAAGCTTTGGACAGGTACCGCTTTTAAACATTCTTAAAAATATTCACAACTCGCATTAAATAAAAGTTAATCCACATTCCCCAGGTAGGATTTTATTTCATTTTGGTTTAATTTGAAGAAATCCAATTAACCAACCAATAAATGAAAAGAATTTACTCCCTACCTAAATTCACTTCTGCTTTCCTTTTATTTTTGGGAATAAACCTGTTTGGAATAACCCCTGTAATTGCACAGGAAGAGCCGGAAATAAGCGTTGGCGGCGCCCTAAGATTCAACTACAATCTATCTTCCTGGAAAGACGGACAAAAGGACCGTGGAGGAGATTTTGGTTACGATATGTTCCGGGTAAATTTCGACGCGAAATACAAAGGAGTCTACCTGAATGCAGAATACCGCTTATACTCCGATTTTTTTGGCGGCGGGATGCTAAAGCAGGGCTGGATGGGATATAAGTTCAACAAACAGGATGAGATCCAGGTTGGGCTTACCCAGGTTCCCTTCGGGATCCAGCAGTACAATTCCCACAACTGGTTCTTTAACCTCACCTATTATATGGGGCTTGAAGATGACCACGATATGGGGGTGAAATATATTCACGACGGAAAAAAAATAGAATACCACCTCGCTTTCTTCAAGAGCTCTGAAGAGCTGCGCTTTGGGAGTGAAACCGAATCTTCACCCAGTCGTTATTCCTACGACGTTGCCGGCCGCAACAAGGAGATCAACCAATTCAACGGAAAGTTCATCTATAAGTTTGTAAATAAATCAATTCACAGGGTCGGGCTTTCGGCTCAGTATGGAGGTTTGTACAACCTTGACACCAAAGAAACGGGAGATCATTACGGTCTCGCGGCCCACTATGAATTTATCGGGGATCGCTGGAACGTGAAAGCCCAGGCTTTAACAGCCTCGCATAATCCTGAAAATGCCGAAGGAGAATCTGAAGACGTGCTGAGTTTCGCTGCTTACGGCGCCCCTTATCAGGTTGCCGCCGATTTCAATCTATATTCACTGGCAATATCAAGAAATATTCCTGTAGAATGGGGTCCGGTCTCCAATCTTGAGTTCTACAACGATTTTGGATATATGCAGAAGCAAAAAGCCGGCTTCGAAGATTCATATATGAACGTAACCGGAGTTTTGATAACTGCTGGACAGGTGTTTACCTATGTAGATTATGCCGCCGGCTATAATCATTCCTGGCTGGGCGGGAATTTTGTAGATGACTTTGCAAAAGGGAAGCCCGATGCCAAATGGGAAGCCCGCTTTAATATTAATATCGGCTATTATTTTTAAATCATAACCAAACCAAAAAATATGAGTGAGAAAGTTACCAGAAGCGATGAGAAAAAGTCCATATTCGGCCTGGAAGTCAACGGTCCTGTTTTTTTCACATCCGCTTTTATTATAATCGTATCTATTGTTCTAACTCTTTTATTTGAAAAGAGGGCTCAGGAAATTTTCAGCAGTGTACAGGAAACGGTCGCAACTAACGGTGGCTGGTTCTTTATACTTTCAGTAAATGTATTTCTGATCTTTATGATATACCTGGCCTTCAGCAAATTTGGAAAACTTAGGATTGGAGGACAAAATGCCAAACCAGAGTTCAAGACCCTCTCCTGGTTTGCAATGCTGTTCAGTGCCGGGATGGGAATAGGACTTCTTTTCTGGAGTATTGCAGAACCTATAAACCACTTCAATTCTCCTCCAATGGCCGAAGGAGGGACTACTGCCGCAGCCAGAGAGGCGATGAACTTCACCTTTTTACATTGGGGCTTTCACGCCTGGGCTATTTACGCCTTAGTAGGGCTTGCATTGGCCTATTTCACTTATTCAAGAGGCCTCCCGCTCACTATCAGGTCTATTTTTCATCCTTTTTTAGGAGATAAGATACACGGCTGGATTGGTGATATAATAGATATTTTTGCCGTTCTGGCAACCCTCTTCGGATTGGCTACTTCACTTGGGCTTGGGGTAAAACAAATTGCAGCAGGACTTAATCACGTATTTGATATTAGTGGCGGAATCACCACACAGGTATCCCTCATAGCCGGGATTACCCTTATAGCAACCATCTCTGTGGTAGCAGGTGTAGATAAAGGAGTGCGCTTTTTGAGTGAATGGAATATGCGAATTGCTGTTGCTTTACTCGTACTGGTGGTCATCTTAGGCCCAACAATATTTATTTTCCAGTCTTTTGTTCAGAACACCGGAAGCTACTTTTATAACTTCCTGAATCTGTCTACCTGGACCGAAAGTTTCACTGGAACCGACTGGCAAAACTCCTGGACGGTATTCTACTGGGGTTGGTGGATTGCCTGGTCCCCTTTTGTGGGTACCTTCATCGCCCGTGTTTCTAAAGGAAGAACCGTAAGTGAATTCATTTTGGGGGTACTGATAGTTCCCTCACTGGTCACCTTTTTTTGGATCTCGGCTTTCGGAAGTGTCTCCATTCAACAGGCCTTGCTGGGAGACAACACCATAATCGATGCTGTTGATGATAACGTGGCTACCGCGCTATTCGTATTCCTTGAAGACTACCCTATTGCCATTGCGCTTAATGTGATCGCGGTTATACTTATTGCAGGATTTTTTGTGACTTCTTCGGATTCCGGATCCCTGGTTGTCGATTCCCTAACCTCGGGAGGTAAGATTGATGCCCCTGTGGGACAACGTATTTTCTGGGCTGTTGCCGAAGGAACCGTAGCTGCCGTATTGCTTATTGGTGGTGGCCTGCAGGCATTGCAAACCGCTTCCATCGTAACGGGACTCCCCTTCGCCTTTATTCTGCTCTTTATGTGTTATTCGCTTTATAAAGGACTTAAGGAAGACCTTCAAAAACTCAATGAGAAGGAAACACAGAAAGAAATGGACAATTATGAAGAGATCGTATCTGAAATTGTTCAGAAACGAAACTTAAAATCAGAAACCGGAAAACAGGAAAATTCATAACTATGGAACAAGTGAAAAATATCTTAGTTGGACTGGATCTTTCAGAAATTGATGACACACTTATAGAATATGCATCATTTATAGCCGACAAATTAGGAGCTGAAAAGGTATATTTTGTCCATAATATTAAGAAATATGAGATTTCTGAATTATTTCAGGAACAGCTCAAGGACATCAACCTGGAAGACATCATAAGCGAAGAACTAAAGGATAAAATCAGTTCTAAATTCAATGCCAATGCGCAATGGGATGTTTTAATCTCTGAAGACCCTTATTCTGAAGCATTGATAAAATATATAGTAAATAAATATTTGGTAAACCTCGTCATTCTGGGGAACAAGAATAAAAAGAAAGGAACAGGAACGGTACCGAGTAAACTACTAAGGATCCTGAATTGCGATCTGCTTACGGTTCCGGAAAATGCTCCCTGTAAACTGGAAAATATCTGGGTGGGCACTGATTTTTCGAAGGAATCCAAAAAAGTATTCCAGGCCGCCAGGGTTTTACAAAGTGCCACCGGGGCAAAAGTAACTGCCACCCACGTTTTCAGCATTCCGGTTCACTTCTCTCCTTATATCAACAAGGAAGATATGGAGCCTAAGATAGAAAAGCACGTAAACGAGCGAATGGATAAGTTCCTCAAAAACCTAGATTACCAGGGAGACCTCTCTTTCAGGATTTATTCTGCCCGAAGCTCCAGCGAAGCGGTAGAGCTGGCTACAAAAGCGGAAGCCTCAAAAGCCGATATGCTGGTGGTTGCCGATACGGGTGGAAGCACTATATCGTCAATCCTCGTAGGCAGCTTAACCGAGGAACTTTTTAACAGTCAGCTACACCTGCCTTTATGGATCTCCAAATAGGCAAAAACAGTTGTCTTTTATTGAATATTAAGCTTAATCAAAACCGGTAAATGATCTGAGGGGTATTTTTGGTCTTTTGAGTCACTAAGCACTCCGTATTTTAAAACCTTTATCCCGTCGCTTACCAAAATATAATCTATACGGCGGGTTACCGGTTGGTTGAATTCATACCCGTTAAAAGTTCCTTCCGGTCCGAAAACAACATTTTCACTGATACTTTTGCTGTCATTGAGTTTTTCTGATAGAAACTGAATAGCTTCTGTATCCGGCTCCAGATTAAGGTCTCCCATTAGCACCACCGGCAGTTCACCTGCATTAACCTCGTTTATTTTTTTCCAGATAAGTTTGGCACTTTCCTGCCTTGCCTTTTCCCCCATATGATCAAAATGAGTATTAAAGACCCAGAATTCCTTTCCGCTTTCCCTTTCACGAAATTTAGCGTAGGTGCAAATTCTTGGCAGGGCTGCATCCCAACCGGTAGAAACCTGAGACGGGGTTTCAGATAACCAAAAAGTATCCGCTTTTAAAACTTCAAACCTTGAACTATCAAAAAAAATGGCGCTGTACTCCCCTTTCTCCTTACCGTCTTCACGGCCTACCCCTACAAACTGATAGCCCGGAAGATTTGCCTTGAAATGTTCAAGCTGGCTTAACAGCGCTTCCTGCATCCCTAATATTTCCGGTTCATAGAATTTCAGCTGATTGGTGATATGATCCTTACGCTGAGACCAGCTGTTCTTACCGTCATTTTCGTTCGCATACTTAATATTGTAGGTCATCATCTCAATTTGTGCCTGAGTTGACAAACCAAAAGCTATAAGAAAAATAAGGCTGAAAATATTTTTAAGCATACTCGTTTAAACTTTTAATATCACCATCTACATAACCCTGAAGATAGCTGAATCTTTCGGTCAGCTTTCCATTCTCAGTCATTCGGGCTCGACTAAGGATATGGTCATAATCATTATTAAAAAATGCGGGAATCACATGTTCCAGGAACATATCTCCAAATCCTTCACTGGCATCTTTGGGTAATTCGCAGGGCAGGTTGTCTACAGCCATCACACAAATCGCATCCTTTTCTCTGAAATCTACTTCAGATTCTGTTTGAGGATTGTATCCAAATAAGGGTTCGGCAATGGTGGATGGCCTGATTGTACAAGCCACAGGTCCGGCAATATCACAGGAAATATCTGCCACATATTTTATTTTAAAATCGGAAGATTTGGCATCCTCTTCGGTAAAGAATTTCGGTGCTCCTTCGCCGTAAAAATGACCGGCGATAAACATATCACTCACCCTTGCAAACCTAAAAAAGTCTGATTCATAATATTCAGGATGTTCATAGAATTCTTTTGCAGATCCCTCTCCTCCGTCACTACGCTTATTATAATCCAGCACATCTATTTGGCAGTATACAGGTTCGTTAAATTCAGAATTGAGATATTCCTCCACCCCAACTCTTTTAATCTGCAGGTGATCCAGGATCTCTTTGGCTCCGTGGGCAACTTTACCGTTTCCGGTAAGCACGATCTTAAAAGCAGGCAGTTTGATCCTGTCTAGTTCTGCGCACAAAGCCTGAAGGTCGGCTAAGGTTTCAGCCTTTGGAAGTTCAAAAAGGCCCTCTTTCAAACCAACTGCCCTGAAACCGTTATAAGCCCCAACCAGCCCGGCATACCTTCCAAAACCAATGAGCCTTCCGCCCTTTTCGTTTACAATAACCTCGTGATCATAAAGCTCGATATTATTGTGCAGGATTTCCCTTAAAAGATCACGATTATAGGGTTGTTTCTTAATGGTATGCGAAAAGAAAAAATACTTTTTACCGGGAATAAGGGCAGGAATAGGGACCTCTTTCACCCCTAGCATTACATCACAGTCTGACACATCTTCAGAAACCTCAAAACCGGCATCCCGGTATTCCTGATCAGAAAAAATGCGGATATCAGAACTTTCAACCTTAAACCTGGCTTCGGGAAACTTTGCTACGGCTTCTTTCAGCTTTTGAGGAGAGAAAACAACTCTTCTGTCCGGTGGGGTTTTTCGTTCTTTAATAAGCGCAAATTTTATCATTTCTGGTATAGGTTTTGTACATTTAAATGTGGCTTGTAAAGATATAAATTTTAATAGTATCTTTGCTGACCTTGGCCGGAAGAAAGGCCTGGAAAATAAAGTTCTTTACATATTGGGGTCGACTTGGTTTTGACAGCGAGTCTAATTGGGTTGTAAGCACGTCGAGCGCTGGGATATAGCTCGTAAATCTCATATTTCACACTTTTTTAAACGGCGAGAATAACTACGCCTTGGCTGCGTAACCGAATCACAGTAGGTTACTCTTAGTCCCTGTAAGACAGGGAGCCAAGATGTCCCGCGAAAGCCTTGATTTACGGCGTTCGCATTCGGGGCACCGATAAAGTAAATATAGGGACTGCAGGGCCTTGATGCAGTTCCGAAACTTAATTGAGGATACGTGTAAGATTGGTGGTTTTCGGCCGGTCTTGCATCGACAATCAAACGAAAACTAAGCGTGTAGAAAGCAGCTGAATTGCTTGTTTGGACGAGGGTTCGAACCCCTCCGACTCCACAATCAAGCGGAAATTCCGCAATGGATTAAAAAATAAAATTCCCGTCAGGTATTTTCACCTGAACGGGAATTTTTATTTTAAGACATCGGCGGCTGGAGCAGCCGGGAATTTCCATTTGCAGAATGAGAATTCCAGGGGAAGACGCAGTCAACCCCTCCGACTCCACTTTACAACCCCGAAATCATTGGTGATTTCGGGGTTTTTTATTTCCGGATTACAAATTGGGTGACATTTCATAATTCAATAAATCAATATCCTAGCCAGATTATAAAGAGAATTGAACACTAAAGCTTTCCCTTATCCTAAATTCTACCCGGATAAAAAAGCATATTTACGGCCTATAACAAATCCTATGTAATAATTTTATTAATGATATGTTTTCAAAAGACTTCTACACATATTTAATAAATAATACCTTGATCGAAATAAAGGGAGGTTTGACGAGACCGACTTTCTTAAAAATTTGGATGGTAGCTGTGGATAATAGGATTTTTGCCAGAAGTTGGAATAAAAGTGAAAATAGTTGGTTTACGGAATTTCAAAAAACCGGAATCGGAGAGATAAAATTTGGTGATAAAGTTATTAGAGTAAAAGGTGAAAAAATAAATTCAGATGACCCAATAAATAAAAAAATTAGTCAGGCTTATATTGAAAAATATAAGCAACCGGAAAATTTGAAATATGCCAAAGGAATCTCAAAACCTGAATATTTTAACTATACAATGGAATTCTTCGATCAATAACCCGTTTAAAATTACTACACATAACTACGCTTCATCGCAAATAGGCGGCAGCGTTTTGACGTCACCAAAAAAACAGGTCTTAAACCGACAAAACCGCATCCCTACTCCGTCAACTTGCGATAACCGGGACCGCTGAGCTGCAACACACCCCTTTATTCATATTTTTAAAAGACTAATATTCCTATTCCTACACAGGTTAGAATAAATAAAGCACTTATTTATCCAGATCAGTGCTTATATAGCTCTTTCAAAATTCAATAATTTCATCCCTCAATTCTCGCTGCAATAATAATTGTTACCATTACTAAAGCTACTGGCCAGAAAGTCTATTCAGCAACAGGAATCCTAAAAGTACTGATGATTCATATCAGTTTTTAAACTGCTGATAAATAGTAAATTAAGTGTTTACAACTAAAACTTAATACTAATGCGAATTATAACTTTTTTACTAATTGTACTCTGGTCAATGCTCTCTTTTGGCCAGGAAGAGAATGAAGGTAATATTGTAATTAATACCACCCAACAGGATGACACTTATCGCGCCGGAGGATCCATCAAAGTAAATGCTGTGGTACAGGGAGACCTGGTAATAGCCGGAGGCAGTCTTATTGTAAATGATAGCATCAACGGAGACCTTACTGCAGCAGGAGGAGAATTATTTATCAATGCTTATATAGCAGATGATGTTCGTATAGCGGTGGGAAGGGTAACCATTGATTCAGAAATAGGAGATGATTTAGTTGTTTTTGGAGGGGAAGTCGTCCTTACTAAAAATGCTGTAATACATGGGAGTCTTATTTGTTTTGCCGGAAATATTGAAATGAATGGTGAGGTAATTGGAAAACTTGACATTAAAGGGGGCGACGTTCTTATTAATGGAACTGTAAAAGAAACCTCAAAAATCGTAGGGGAAGACATCACAATTGGGTCAAATGCCAAATTTTATAAGGAAGTTGAGTATTGGAATAGTGAAGAAGAAATAGACTTCAAAAACTCGCTGGTCGATACTCAAGCTCAATTCAATGAAGATCTTGGGGAAGAAGAATCAGATTTATCTTTAACTACCTTTGGCACAACTTCCCTTTTATTATGGGGGTTCTATATATTTTCTGCATTTCTGGTGATTCTGGTGTTTCATGCGCTCTTCAAAAATACATTTTCAAATGCTGTTAAAGGTTTAGAGCATAACTGGTTAAAGAGCTTCGGCTTTGGACTGATTTACTTAATAGGTATTCCATTATTAATAATCCTTGCTTTGCTAATTCTAATTGGCATTCCCCTGGGTCTCTTCGCAACGGTCATATTTTTATTTAGTCTTCTTTTCGGTCATTTGATCGCAGCTTTACTGGTAGTTTATTATTTCAGGTATCAAAAAGAAAAGGATTGGGGCTTTTGGAGTGTTACCTTCCTGGCATTATTGTGTGCTGTGATATTGCGCTTACTCACTATTATTCCTTATGCAGGGATATTAATTTCTATAGTTATACTATCAATTACTTATGGAGCATTGACTTTAAAGGTGCTTCGCTCTAAAAAACTGGTTAAAAAATAGTACTATGAATAAAGAACATCCCAATATTGGTATTTTAAAGAGGTTCAACCCTGCAAACCCCAATACTTTAGCTGAGGTGTTAGCTGAAGATTTCGTTTGGCATTATATCAATCCAAAGCTGTCCGAGTTAGAAGGAGACTATTTCGGTCTCTCTGGTTTGACCGATTTCTTCCAAAAATTAGCAGGTCGCACCAATAGTTCTTTTAAAGTAGATCCCATATCCATAACCCCTATGGGAGATGAATTAATTATCACCCATGTTAAAGACACATTGTCCCTGGAAGGTAAATCAATGGAGATTGAGGCTATTGCGATATGGTGTATTATTGATGGGCAGATTAAAGAAGCCTGGGATATACCTATTGTTCATACAGCAAAAACTTTAAAAGAAAACCAGGAAAAATATTAGAGATAATAGCGGGAGTCTATTGAAAATGACATACCAATAAACTATTAACGAGTAAATAGCGGGCATTTGAGTTTGGCTACCAGCCTGATCTAAAACCCTACAGATCTCAGGATTTGTGGGGTTTTTTAATTCTTGGAAAAAACCTCCCTGTTTTCTTGCGGTAATCTCTATACCCGGGAAATTTGGTCATTAGCAGCTTTTCTTCATAAATGGATTTGATATCGAACAAAACATACAAGGCCAGTGTGAGAATCACCCTATATCCGGATAAACTGTAAATAGCTATTCCGCCTAAACCTATTAAAATTCCGAAGTAAACAGGATGCCTTATATATTTATACAGACCATTTTGGACCAGTTTTGAATCAGCCTTCGGGGAGGGGAATGGCGAAAGATTTCTATTTAGCTGTAAAATTGCCACCAGGACGATTATCCACCCCAAAATCGAAACAATCAGCGCCGCATCTTTAATCAATTGCGGGAAACTCAGCTGAAGTATTTGCAAGTCGAATATATACAACATGAAGATCGCAGCCTGTATACCAACCAGAATATAATCTTTCGACTTTAATTTCATTTACACCAATTTTAATAGTCTGGTTCTTGAAAAAACAGCAGCTATGTAACCAATATATAACAAGTTCCAAAAATTTATTTATTTACACCTGAAAAACAACAGTTTAGGTTAGCATAAACCAGGCATAATACTGAAATTTGTTCAAACCCGGAAGGAGAGCATCAAAGATGAATACGACTAAGGACGATGCACCTGTTCCTTAATAACCAAATAAGAAAGAAATGACAACAATAGATAAAACAAAACCCGTACTGGTAACAGGAGCAACAGGATATGTTGCCGGCTGGCTGGTAAAAAGATTGCTCGAAGATGGCCTGACGGTACACGCCGCAGTACGTGATCCTGAAAAAGAGCATAAAGTGCAGCACCTTAATGAGATCTCAGAAAATTCTCCGGGGACCATAAAATACTTCAAATCTGATCTTTTAGACGAAGGTTCCTATGCCGAAGCAATGCAAGGCTGTGAACTGGTTTTTCATACCGCATCTCCATTTACCTCAGAATTCGATGATCCTAAAAAGGAACTGATCGAGCCGGCGGTGAAAGGAACCGAAAATGTACTGAATGAGGCGATTAAAACACCGGGTGTGAAAAGAGTGGTTCTTACCAGCAGCTGTGCCGCGATCTATACCGATGCCAGGGATGTACAGGATACCCCAAATGATATTCTTACGGAAGACATCTGGAACACCACTGCCTCCCTGGATCATCAGCCTTACTCTTACTCCAAGACCCTGGCCGAGAAAAAGGCCTGGGAGATCAATAAGGAGCAGAATGAGTGGGACCTGGTAACTATTAATCCATCTTTAGTTATGGGACCACCACTAAACCCAAAAGCCACCACCTCTGAAAGTTTCAGTTTGTTGAAGCAGCTTGGGGACGGAACATTCAAAATGGGTGCGCCAAAAATAGGGATTGGACTGGTAGACGTCCGCGATGTTGCCGAAGCTCATTATAAAGCCGGCTTTACACCTTCTGCAAAAGGCAGGTATATCACCTCTGCGCATAACACCAATTTTGTAGAGCTGGGGGAAGCCCTGGAACCTAGATATGGTGATTCCTATCCGGTACCGACCAAAGCCCTGCCAAAATGGTTATTGCTTTTAATTGGTCCTTATGTGAATAAGAATCTCTCCAGGAAATTCATTCGGAATAATGTGAATATTGAATGGAGAGCAGACAATTCCAAGATCAAAAAAGATCTGAACTTAGACTTCAGACCGATGCAGGAGACGATGGAAGATTCCTTCCAGGTGCTTATAAGTAATGATATTATTTAGACCCTTCAGACCCTAAAAGTCCGGCATCCGGCTCTTCGCTTTCTAAGATAATCAAGGTATTTCACAAGCTTAATATTGGATTTTTTCCATTCATTTGGATATTTTCCAATAAAACAGTAATTTTCCGGAATGAAAGATTTGAAGTTCGCTATTACTGATATTGAGACTACCGGCAGCGGGATCAAAGGAAACAAGATCACGGAGATCTGCGTGATCATCGTGCAGAACGGAGAAGTGATTGATGAGTATTCCTCTCTGGTAAATCCCAGTCAGGAAATTCCCCTTTATATTGAAAGCTTAACGGGCATCAATGACGAAATGGTGAGCAATGCACCCTGTTTTTCTGAAATAGCCGATGAAGTTGAAAAGATCACCAAAGACTGTATTTTTGTCGCACATAATGTGAATTTCGATTACAACATCATACGCTCTGAGTTTACCGGTCTTGACCGGCAGTTTAAAAGGAAAAGACTTTGTACGGTGAGGTTGACAAAAAAACTGATCCCGGGGTTGTTCTCCTATAGCCTGGGAAATATCTGCACCTCCATAAACATCCCGCATATAGACCGGCACAGGGCCAAGGGAGATTGCGACGCTACTGTTACGCTTTTTCAAAGATGTTTATCCCTGGATCCCGAATTTGAGGTGATCGAGAAATTACTAAATCAGAAGACCGCGGCTTCTTACCTTCCGCCTAATTTTAAAAGTTCAGACTTTGAAAAACTGCCTACCTCGACCGGGGTTTATTTTTTTAAGGATAAGGACGGAAGACCGCTTTATATTGGAAAAGCAAAGAACATAAAGAGTCGTATAAAATCTCATTTTCAGGAACGTTCTAACCGAAAGTATAAATTGATGCAGGAAACCTACAGCATCGATTATGAACTAACCGGGAATGAACTACTTGCTTTACTGAGGGAATCTGAACTGATCCTGAAATTCTACCCTAAATTCAATAAAGCCCAGAAGAAAGTCAGCCGCCCTTACACGCTTACCTCCTATCATAACCAGAAAGGCGTTGAACAATTCGCTTTACACAAGAACAAGATCGCGCCTGTTAGCTGGATGAAGTTCTATACCCGGGTAGAGGCCATCAAATTCCTGGAGTACCTGTGCCAGGAATTCGAACTCTGTCCAAAATACTGCGGATTACAACCAAGTGGAAAGGTTTGTGACCATTACAGGATCACCACCTGCAGCGGGGTTTGTAAAAACGAAATCAATATAGATGAATATAATGCCCGCGTTGAAAAAGCTGTGGAGTATATCGGGAAATACGATGAATCCTGTCTTCTTCTGGAAAAAGGACGAACCAGTGAGGAAAAATCCTTTATATATCTCAATAAAGGCAAATATGCCGGGTATGGTTATATTGGCCCCGCAGATGATTTCAACCACCCCGAAGAATTTAAAAACTTCCTCACTCCTTCCAAAACTTCCAGCTATGCTGACAGAATTGTGAACCGGTATCTGAATACCAAAAAGAATCTTTCTAAGATTCCGCTGAAGACAGAGGAGGAAGAATTAGCAGAAACCGAATTATGGTTTGGCTAAACAAGACTGATTCTCACCTTTTTCTTTTTTAACCTGGAATTATCAAGAGATTGAACAACAGTCTTTGCTTTGGAAGCGGCAACCGAAACAAAACTGCAGTCCTGCTTTAACTCGATAGTTCCCAGTTCATCTTTATTCAGGCTTCCCTGCTTGAAGAACAAGCCGGCGATATCACCCTTGGATATTTTGTCTTTTCTGCCCCCTGAAATAAATAAGGTCTTCCATTCGGTTTCTTTTTTTATAGCGTTGGATTCCATTTTTTGAATAGAAGACTCCTGGATGAATTCAGGTAATTCCTCCTTTACCCATTTCAGTACATAAGCAGTCCCTTTTGCATCCATACGGGCTGTCCTTCCGTTTCTATGGATAAATTCAGCTTCTTTTAATGGCAGTTGATAATGTATGATGAAACTGAGTTCAGGAATATCGATCCCTCTTGCCGCCAGATCTGTGGCAATGATAATTCTGTGAGTACCATTCCTGAATTTGATCAGGGCTCTTTCCCGGTCCTTCTGTTCCATTCCGCCGTGAAAACAACCGTGAGGCAACCTGTTTTCAGAAAGGAATTCGCTTACGCACTCGATACTATCCCTGAAATTGCAGAATATAATACCCGGTTTATTGCCGATATGTGCCAGTACGTTCAACAGGCTTTCCAGTTTATCCTTTGAAGGGGAGTTCACGGTTTTAACCTTTAACAAAGACGTTTCCTCGCCAAGGTAATTGATAACTGCGGGATCCTTTATTCCCACAAACCGGGGTATTTCAACATTTTGAGTGGCCGATGTAAGCACTCGCTTTTTAATGCCCGGTAAAATTTGAAATATCTCAGACATTTCATCTTTAAAACCTATTTCCAGGGATTTATCAAATTCATCCAAAATAATGCTTGTTACAGCTTCCACTGGAAAAGTCTCCCTGCGCAGGTGATCTGCAACTCTCCCGGGAGTTCCTATCAAAATTGCCGGAGGATGCTTCAGCTCCAGTTTATCTTTGGCAAAAGCCCTGCCTCCATAAACCGCATTTGCTTTAAACCCGGTTCCCATTTCCCGGATCACCTGTTCAATCTGGATGGCCAGTTCCCGGGACGGGACCAGGATCATCGCCTGCACATCAGGAATTTCGGCATCAAGTTCATCCAGCAAAGGCAGTAAAAATGCCAGGGTCTTTCCCGTACCAGTAGGGGACAATAAAATAGTATTGGAAGAGGAACTGATCGCCGCCCCCGCATCCTTCTGCATTGGGTTAAGCTTCGAGATCTTTAGTTTCTCAAGAATTTCTGGTTTGGTTTTTATAGTATTTGACATAGCGCAAAAGTAAGGCTTAATTGATTCGGATCTTTAAAGATTCACGATTCAGTTTAAGATCATCATATATTTAAGGGATAATCAGGTAAATGCCATCCTGAAATAATTTTGTAAATTGAATGTTGCTTTGTTTAAAAATTAATAAGCATTCCGGTCTGCCTGAAACATACCTGCTCATAACATAATTACCAATCAAATTAATTAATATGAGAAGACTGTTAATAATATTCCTGGTTTGTATCTATCCTCTCACGGGTTACGGACAGGAGCAGGAGAGTTTTAATATAACCGGGGGAATAGGAATCCCGGAACTGATCAATATTGGCGGGCGTTTCCAAATAAACCAAACAGAATTAGGTTTTAGTGCAGGAACCCTTCCATCAGCCGATGAAGAGGTTTTCTCCCTGCAGGCAAATTTACTTTACCACTTTGGAGGATCTACGGCATTTTCTACAAGGCGACCCTGGTACATTCGCAGCAGTTTTACCTATAGCAGATCTGATACTGAGTCCGAATTGGCAAAATACCTGTTCCTGGACCTGAGAATTGGAAGAGATCTCAACTTCTCAGATAATTTTGGAGTTCAGATCGACATAGGTCCTGCTTATGTGATCTCTGAAGATATAACCGAAAAAAAAGCGAAGGAGAACACCTGGTTCTTATTCGATATAGATCTTGATCAAAAAGTGCTTCCGATTGTCGGGATTACATTCTTCTACAGGATTTGATGGATGGGAATATTCGAGCTATAAACTGCTATCTTTGGAACATTCAAAAATTAAAGAATGCACCCCAATAATATTCATAACGCCCCTTACGATTTTAACGTTTTAACCGAATCCAACCCGGAATTATCAAAATTCGTGTTCGTTACTCCCCACGGAAATAAGAGTATAGATTTTAGCGAGCCTGATGCTGTACTACAGCTAAATAAAGCAATACTCAGCTACCATTACCAGGTGAAAGACTGGAATATCCCTGAAAATCACCTCTGTCCTCCAATTCCCGGAAGGGCAGATTATATTCATCATCTGGCAGACCTGCTTGCAGAAGACGGATTAGAAAAAAACATCAAAGGCATCGATATCGGGGTGGGTGCCAATGCCATCTATCCTATTTTAGGCAACAGGATCTACAACTGGAAAATGGTTGGAACCGATATTAATGAAACTTCAGTTAAAGCAGCCAAAAGAAACATCAATGCTAATCCTGGGCTCTCAGCAGCCATTGAGGTCAGGCACCAGGAAGACCGCGGTAGTATTTTTAAGGGAATGATTAAAGAAAAGGAGTATTATAATTTTAGTATGTGCAATCCCCCTTTTCACGCTTCAGAAAAGGAAGCCAATAAAGCGGCGCTTCGGAAATTAAAGAATTTGGAAAATGAGAAGAATCCGAAGCTTAATTTTGGCGGACAGGCAAACGAGTTATGGTGCAACGGCGGGGAATCCCTGTTCATAAAAAGGATGATCAAGGAAAGTGTATTGTTCGGCTCGCAGGTAGGATGGTTTACCAGTCTTGTATCCAGAAAAGAAAATCTCCCGAAAATCTATAAACAACTGAAGAAATTAAAGGCCGCCTACCGAACTGTAGAGATGAGCCAGGGGAATAAAAAAAGCAGGTTCATAGCCTGGAAATTCGAATAAAAAGACCTCTTTTTCACTCAGGCTGTTTTGATCAAAGCGCTCTCAGGCATAGCCTTCTAAAGTATGAATGATTGAAGGATCTGCATCTCAAATCTTATAAATAGCACTTTAGAATTCTGAAATTCTTTTTTCTCTGTTTCGAATTAAGCTCCTTCTACACAAACTAGCTTAGTCAAACCTTACAACCTTCTTAAGCGATTATTAAATTCTCTTAAAATCCAGCAATTATATGCTACATTAATAAGTTCTTAACTATTCCCTGTAATCTAATCCATAAATTCGAAATCAATCACCTAAAATTAGATTACACTTATGAAATTCAAGAAAAATTACTTTTTAATTATGTTTTTAAGCTTTGCTGCTTTGGGGTTAACTTCCTGCAGTGAAGACGACGATGACATGGTAGAGGTTATGGATCCTACAGGGAGCCTTACCGTAGCTGACCAAACCGTCGAAAACAATATGCTTACTATTAGTGATGTGGAAATGAGTGCAGACGGATGGGTTGTGATCCACCGCGCTGCTGAAAGCGGAGGACCTATGGTTCCCGATATTATTTCTGAACCAAAAATGGTGGAAGCCGGAACATCTTCAGATGTAATGGTAGAACTGAAAGACGGAGTAGAGATCGAAGACGGAGAAACGCTTTGGGCAATGCTCCACACCGATAACGGTGAAATTGGGATGTATGAATTTGACGGCAGTAACGGGCTTGATGCTCCAATTTTGACTGCCGGCGGAGATGTGGTAACCCAGTCTTTTAGCGTTATGGAGAAAGCGACCGGGTCTCTTATGGTAGAAGATCAGGCTGTTACAGATAATATGGTAACCATAAGTTCTGTTACCCTAAATAAATCGGGTTATGTGGTAATTCACGCCGATAATGGTGAAGGAGCGCCCGTAGTACCGGACATTATTTCTGAACCTGTATATCTTGAAGCAGGAACCCACACCGATGTTGATGTGATGTTTACTGAAAACGCCGATGTTGAAGCCGGCGACACCCTATGGGCTATGCTTCATACCGATACCGGTGAAGAAGAAGTATATGAATTTGACGGAGAGAACGGACTTGACGGTCCTATTACCGATATGAACGGAGATGTTGTTCTGGCTTCATTCAGTATTACTGAAAACGATGCCGCGGCAGGTTCCCTTACCGTAGACGATCAGGTGCTTACCAACAACAATGTTACTGTTGGAGCTATCACGCTTGAAGAAGACGGTTATGTGGTGATCCACGCCGACAATGGTGACGGAGCGCCTGTGGTACCGGACATTATTTCTCAGGCTGTTTACCTTGAAGCAGGAACCTATACCAATGTTGAAGTTCCGCTAAAAGAATCGGCAGACGTAAATATGAATGACACTGTTTGGGTAATGTTGCATACCGATACCGGAACAGAAGGAGAATATGAATTTGACGGGCAGAATGGGCTTGATGGTCCAATTACTGATGCTGAAGGGAACATCGTTATGGAATCCCTTGTAATTACCGATGTATCCACCTCAGCTATTACAGGATCAATTACTATAGATAACCAGGCTGTAAGTGACAATATGATCACTGCAGAAAGCATTACCGTAGCTGAAGACGGATGGGTAGTGGTTCACGCCGATAACGGAGACGGTGCGCCTGTAGTACCGGAAATTATCTCTAATCCAGTATATCTTGAAGCAGGCACCAATAATGATGTTGAGATAAGCTTTGAAGAGTCAGCAGACGTAAATGCAGGAGATACTGTATGGGTAATGCTACACAACGATACCGGAGCGGCCGGAGAATATGAATTCGATGGAATGAACGGTCTTGACCTGCCTATCGTGGTGGATGGAAACGTAGTAGTTACCCCGATCGACATTACTGAGTAGTAATATTTCAATTATTATTTAGGCTGAGAAACCGGTAGCATTGCTATCGGTTTTTTTAAGTCTTAATTTAGGTTAGGCCTTCTATTTCATTTTCATTAATTTCCCCTTTGCTAACCAAAGCTTCTATGAAAACAAGAGTTGTAGTTATAGGCGGCGGATTTGCCGGTTTGAATTTCATAAGATCCATTGATGACTCTAGGGACTTCGATGTTACCCTGGTAGACAGGAACAACTACAATTTCTTCCCCCCGCTTATTTATCAGGTTGCCACCGGCTTTCTGGAACCATCTTCTATAAGTCACCCATTCAGAAAACTTTTCGGAAACAAGAGGAATGTTCATTTCTGGCTTGGCGAATTCCAGGAAGTAAAGCCAGACGAAAACAAGGTTATCATATCTGATAAAGAGTTGGACTATGACATACTTGTCTTAGCGACCGGAACCAAGACCAACTATTTTGGCCTGGACAACGTTCGAAAGAATGCAATCCCTATGAAAACCCTTGATGACGCCCTTAATATGCGGAATCTTCTTCTTCAGCGTATCGAGATGGCAACAAAGACAAAAGATATTAAAGAAAAGGAAGATTGGGTAACCATGGTCATTGCAGGAGGCGGACCAACCGGGGTGGAGGTCTCAGGGATGTTCGCAGAGATGCGCAGGTCAATAATCGCTAAAGAATATCCTGAACTTAATGATGTTCATGGAAAAATATATCTTGTGAACGGAGGTGACTCTTTGCTTGCTCCTATGAGCGAGGAATCTCAAAGCTACACCTATGAAGCCCTTAAAAACCTTGGGGTAAAAATCAAGCTAAACACCCGGGTGACCGACTTTGACGGGGAAAATGTAAGCCTCAAGGACGGCTCCTATATTAGGAGCAAGAACCTGATATGGGCTACCGGCGTTACAGCGATGAAATTTCCCGGAATCCCGGAAGAAACGTACGGTCCCGGAAACCGGCTTAAGGTGGATGCCTGTAACAAGATCGAAAATTCTTCAAATATCTATGCTCTAGGGGATACCTGCATAATGACCAGCGACAAAGCCTTTCCCGAAGGCCATCCTCAACTGGCACAGGTAGCTAAACAACAAGGAGAGCATCTTGCAAAAAATCTGAAAAAAATAAACAAAGGAAAGGAGCCAGAAGATTTTGTTTATAATGACAAAGGCATTATGGCTATTATAGGCCGAAGTAAAGCCGTAGCTGAAATTCCGAAACCCAAAATGAATCTTAAGGGGCTCCCTGCCTGGTTAATCTGGTCGCTTATTCATCTTTTCGCACTTGTTAACCGCCACGACAGGCTTAGGACTTTTTACAACTGGACCATTGCATATTTCACCAGAAATCAGGACCTAAGAATGATCATAAGGCCAAAAGATAGAATTTAAAAGCTTTAGCCTTCTCTTTTTCTCCAGAATACTGCTTCAGGACCGAACGTTTCACTATAACAGCCTGTATGAATAGCATCTAAATATTAAGAATGTTATCAAAAAGTGAAATCTATAGTTGGAATTCCTTCATATTAATTTACTTTTGCAAAAATTTTAACACAATCAACACTACTAAAAATTTAAAAATGAAGCGTTTATTACTCTTACTTTTTATCGCTTTTCTAGGTTTCCTTCCGGCCACGGCCCAGGTAACCACTGCAGAAATAAGCGGAACTGTTTATTTTGAAGACGGAGAACCTCTACCGGGTGCCAATATCACCGCCGTACACACTCCAACCGGAACCAAATACGGAGCGGTCACTAACTTTGATGGCAGGTTCAACTTACTCAACCTTCGAGTAGGAGGTCCTTACAAGATTACTATAAGCTTTGTAGGTTTCAACACTGCGGTTTACAATGATGTTAATCTTAGCCTTGGTGAGACTTACAATCTTGAAGTAAATATGGTTTCAGACGAAACTCAGCTTCAGGAAGTGGTAATTAAAGGAGAAAGAAACCAGATCATTAACAGCGACCGTACAGGTGCTGTAACCAGTGTAGGAAGCAAAGAGCTTAAGACTCTGCCTACCATCTCAAGATCTGCTTCAGACTTTTACCGTCTTGAACCAATGGCATCCAGCAACGGATCTTTTGGAGGTAGAAACGACCAGTTCAACAACTTTAGCCTTGATGGTTCTATCTTCAACAACCCATTCGGACTAGATGCTGCAACTCCTGGAGGACAAACCAATGCTCAGCCAATCTCATTAGATGCGATTGAGCAAATTCAGGTTTCTACAGCTCCTTACGATGTAACACAAGCAGGATTTACCGGAGCCTCTGTAAATGCTGTTACCAAAAGTGGTACTAACCAGATTGAAGGTACAGTTTACGGTTTTTACCGTAATGAAGATATGACCGGAAAGAAAGTAGCCGGAGATGAAATTATCGTTCCGGACCTTAAACAAGCACAGTACGGAGTTAGTATTGGTGCTCCAATTATCAAAGACAAACTATTTGTTTTTGCAAACTTTGAAAAAGATGACAGAGAAGATCTTGGATCTAACTTTGTTGCAAGCCGCCCCGGTTTAACGGGAGCAAATGTATCAAGAGTTTCTGCCGAAGATCTTGATTATGTATCAAATCAACTTGGAGAGCTTGGATATGAAACAGGTCCTTACGAAGGCTACACCCATATTACAGAATCTACTAAAGGTATCCTAAAGCTTGACTGGAACATTAACGATAACCACCGTATGGCGTTTATCTATAACTTCCTGGACGCTTCAAGAGACCTTCCGGCAAACCCTGAAGCTATTGGACGTAGAGGTCCTGACCTTACTACCCTACAATACAGAAATTCAGGTTACACTATTAACAATAAAATTGATTCGTGGCTAGTAGAACTTAACTCCAGCTTTGGAAACAATATTTCAAATAAATTCCAGGCAGGATATACTTTCTTCGATGACAGCCGTGATCCTTTCTCAGCACCTGCACCTCCTATCAACATTCAGGAAGACGGTGTAAGATACATTGTAGCAGGACACGAGCCTTTCTCTATCAACAACCGTTTAGAGCAGCACGTTTACCAGATCACCAACAATCTGAACATTGTATCCGGAAGCCATACCTTCACACTGGGAACAAGCTTTGAGCGCTTTGATTTTGACAACTCTTTTAACCTGGGAGCTTATGATTATCCTGGAAATGAAGAAGAAGGTTACGGACCTGTAAGTACTTTCTTTGATGCATTCACCAGCGTACGAGCAAACCCTAATTCACCTGGAGGAAGCTTTGAGGAAGCTATCAACAACGGAACTATTGCAGCTGCACTTCAGAATGCTCAGAATGTATATGAGAACAGAAATGCAAATGATAGCTGGGCTCTTGCTGAAACCAATGTTGGTCAGCTTGCATTCTACGCACAGGATAAGTGGAAAATGACAGATGACTTCACTTTCACCTACGGACTTCGTGTAGACAAGCCTTTATATTTCAATACTCTTGACAAGATTCGTGAGAACATAGACCGTCTTGCAGGAGGTACTTTTCCTGACGGAGATTACCAGCCAGGCATCACTTATTACAATGAAAACGGCGACCCTACAAAACTTAACAGCCTTGAGTTACCATCTAACGACCTTTTATGGTCTCCAAGAGTTGGATTCAACTGGGATGTTTTAGGAAACAATAAGCTTCAGTTAAGAGGTGGTTCAGGAATCTTTACCGGTAGACTTCCATTTGTATGGATAGGAAACCAGGTAGCCAACCCTGCTTTCTACTTCTACCAGACTACTGCACCTAACTTTAAGTACCCACAAGTTTGGAGAAACAGCTTAGGAGCCGATTATAAGTTTGAAAACGGTTTACTTGCTACGACCGACCTTGTTTACACCAAAGATATCAATGCTCAAATGGTAAGAAACTATGGTTTAGCAAGACCATCAGGTAACCTGAACGGAGTTGACAACAGACCTGTTTATCTGGAATCTGACCGTGCTGTAAACGAATTTGGTGGAGTAACTAATGCTTACGTGTTTACTAATACAGATGTTGGATATTCATTCAACTGGTCTACCAAATTCAGCAAAACCTTTGAAAATGGGCTTTACGCAAGTGTAGCTTATAACTTTTTAAAGGTTGAGGACGCAAGTTCATTAGATGCAGAGATCTCAAGTGATGCTTATGACCGTAATCCAGCATTAGGCCACGTGAACGAAGCTGTAAGCTCTGCTTCAAGATATGGTGACAAGCACCGTATTGTTGGGCAGCTGAACAAGCAATTCACTTACGGTAATAATGACCAATGGAGAACTTCTATCGGGGCATTTTTCGAATATGCACAGGGAGGGAGATTCTCTTACACTTACTCAGGAGATATCAACAACGACGGATCTGTATTGAACGATCTTATTTATATCCCTACTGAAAGCGAACTTGACTCTTACACTTTTACAGGTGATGCAAGCGAACAGGAAACTCAGCGTGCAGCTTTAGAATCTTTCATCGAGCAGGACGATTACCTGAGCGAAAACAGAGGTCAGTATGCTGAAAAGTATGGAATCTTAAGCCCGTGGAGAGGAAGATGGGATGTGAAGTTCCTTCAGGACTACAACTTTAAAGTTGGTGAAAAAACCAACACTATACAGTTGAGTCTTGATATCCTTAACTTCGGTAACCTGTTGAACTCTGACTGGGGTGTGATAGAGAGACCGGTTAACGACCAGCCGATTGGAGTTAGCGTTGATGAGAACAACAACCCGGTTTACTCATTCGATCCAGATCAAGAGAGTACGTTTGCCTATGACTTTAGTCTTCAGTCAAGATGGCAGGCACAGGTAGGTCTTAGATATATCTTCTAAAACCACCTGAACACAAATATAAAATCCCGCCAGGTATTCCTGAGCGGGATTTTTTTATTTAGAAGGTCTGATTAGCTTAAAATAAAGTCGGCGGCCATTTGGGCGTGAAGATCGGTGGTTGCCAGTAACGGAACATCAGTATCCTCCTGTTTCAGCAACATTGGAAGCTCTGTACACCCAAGAATTATCCCTTCTGCTCCATTTTCTTTTAATATTTGAATTTGATCCAGGTAGAATTTCTTTGCCCCCTCGCTAAATACTCCGCGAGTCAGCTCTTCTGAAATATACTTATGAGTCTCTTCCCGGTATTCCGGTTCAGGAATAATAGTCTCTATATTAAAATTAGATTTCAGCCGATCCTGGATAAAGCCTTTAGTCATTACCGGTTTTGTACCAAGCAGCCCTAATTTTGAAAGCTGAAGCCTTTCCGCTTCTTTACCGGCAGCATCGGCTACATGAAGAATGGGCACTCCTATTTTTGGCTGTACAAATTCGTAAACAAGATGCGGAGTATTGGCACATATAACTATGGCCTCTGCTCCCGCATTTTCCAGCTTTTGGGAAGTTTCGAGATAAGTCTTATTGATTTCGTTCCAGTCTCCTCTACGCATCAATTCCACGTTAAGGCTGTGAATTATTAATGGAGGATTTCCCTGTGAACCTATCTTCTTGCCCACATTCTCATTAATCATTCTGTAATATTCTATGGTTGAGTGCCAGGAGGTACCTCCAATCATTCCGAGAGTTTTCATAATAAATTGATTTTCCAATAAATTTAGACAATCTAGGCCTTTCATAAAGTAACACAGGTTGCAAAATGATTATATCAATAAAAAAAGCCCGAGCTTTTGCCCAGGCTTTTTTTATATATTATGAATCAAAGACTAGAAATAGCAATTCCCGCCACGTCTTCTTCCGGCCTTTTCACTGTCTCCAATTTTGAAAGCCACACTGAAAAGGATTTGGTTTAATCTCATGTCATTATCTTCTCGAGAAAGATTTATTCCATACTCGCCATTTCTTATATCAATATCTTGAGGCTCTTTAGTTGCTAAAGAATGATCATATCTAAGGTCTAATTCAAATCTCCCAATGTTAAACTTTACTCCTGCTTGAGCTGATAAAGGTGAGTTTTGCACGACAATCTCCTGATCTGTAGGCTGAGTACCCTCAAGAGTGGAAGTAATAACACTTTGGTAAGCCGGCCCAGCATATATATCTATAGGTCCATAGATATTATACCCAACTAAAAGAGGTATGCTTAATCTATCTACTGAAAAACTAGCTACTTTACTCGGAAAGGGAAATTCAGTTTCAAGTGTATTATAATAAGCTTCCGGACGGATCAAAATCTTACCAAATTTGAGCTGGAAGAAAACTCCACCATGAAATCCAATCTTGGAATCTGCCTGGTACGTACCAACAGTAAAAATACCACCAGAACTTTCGCTTGTGATTTCTCCTCCTATATTATAGTTAGCTCCGCCCTTAACTCCAAAACTATACTCCTGTGCCTGGGCAAAAGAAAAGTAAAATCCTGCAATTAAGATCAATAGAAATTTTTTATTCATACCAGTTAATTTAAATAGGTCAAGATACCGGGTAAATATATCAATTAAATAAAATATTCAAATAAACTCCCGCTATCTTTTTAACGTAAAATATCGGCCAAACGTATACTAAATAAAAAAAGCACCAAAAATTGGTGCTTTTTATCATTAAGTCAAGTTGGATTAATGAACAATAATAGGGTCTGCATTCCCGTCAGGATCACCGCTTACGACACCATCAGTAGATGCATTTCCTAATAATAATATCCCTGCAGCATGCGGAGATGCCATAGACGTACCGCTAATGGTATTATAACCTCCATCTTTCCAGGTAGACTTGATCGCAACACCAGGTGCAGCGTAATCTACCGGTGGGTTTCCATAATTAGAGAAAGAAGCCCAGCTGTCAGTATTATCCATCGCAGAAATCGTTACAATATTAGATCCGTTGGCACGTGCTGGTGAATGGTTATTAGCATCATCGCTTTCATTACCTGCGGCAAGGGCGAATTTAATTCCGTTTTCGGAAGCTGCAACTACTGCGTCATCTAAAGCCTGAGACACTGGTCCTCCAAGACTCATATTGGCAACATCTCCCGACTGTCCGTTAGCGGCTACATAGTCTACCCCGGCTATTACTCCAGAGTAAGAACCACTACCACGACTGTCAAGAACTTTTACAGGAATCACGGTTGCGCCAGGAGCAACACCAATAACACCAATTTCATTGTTAATGGCTGCAATAGTACCTGCAACGTGTGATCCGTGACCGTTACCATCATCCAGAGATTTAGCATCTTTTCCAGAAGTAAAGGCGTTAAAACCTCTGGCAGCATCTACATTCAGATCAGGGTGATCAAGATCGATCCCGGTATCGATAACCCAGGCTACACCAGATCCGGTATAATCTGCTATCCCGTTAACACGGGCAATACCATAAGGAGTTTCCTGGCCGGAACCGCCACCTCCAGGATCGCCATCACAAGGTCCTCCGCTTGGAGTACCACAAGGCGGAGCGAAAGTTACGATCTTATCTTCTTCAATATACGCAACTTCTTTTTTGTTACTAAGTAACTCTGCCTGTTTTGCAGATAATCTAAGCGCGGCACCGTTTACTGTATGACTGAAAACCGCCAGGATCTCTGAGTCATCAATTCCGGTACTTGCAAGCATTTGTCTTGTTCTGGATTGCACCGCCTCCTGAGCCCGGGCATAATCCTGTGGGAACCTCTTCCCTTCATCCCCCGTAACAGAGGTATTATAAACAACAATGTATTGCCCTTCGATCATTTGCGAAGAAGAAGGAGCTACAAGTTGCTCTTCCGGCTGTTGTTCATTTTTTGCATCCTGAGAACAGGAAATTAGAAAGGCAGCTGCAAGTGCTGAAGCCGCCAATGGTCGTAAGTTGTTTAAAAACATTTGCTAAGTTTTTAGTTAAAAATAGGTTAATAGATGTATCAAATCTATAATTTTATCGACAAATTGCAAATTTTATCGGCATAATAATCAAAAAAACATAAAAAACATTAAAAATTTTATTATTAGTGTCAATAAAAAAAGCCACCGAAATCGGTGGCTTTTTAACTTTTTTGGTGATAAATTCTAATCAGCTTTGTTTTCCTCCTGCACCCATTTGGCTATACCTCCTTCAAGTTCATATATCTTTTTAAAACCTGATTTTTGAAGAATTTCAACAGCTCTTTTGCTGGTCACCCCCCTGTAGCAATAAACAATTACCGGTTTATCTTTATCAAGAGCATTTATATTCTCTTTGAAATTTTCATCGTAAACGATATTCTCCGCACTAAGAATATGAGATGAAGCAAAATCCTTTTTTAATCTTAAATCGACTAACTGTACATCGTCCATTTTTAACTGCGTCTTCATCTCCTGAACACTAATAAGTTGTGCATTTGCTTCAACAGCCTTGGCCTTTTTACAGGACTGAAGACCAATAAGGCTTAAAAGACCAAGCGCAAAAAACAATCTGAACTGTGACATAATTAACTGGTTTTTTCTCCCTGCCATTCCATAAATCCACCGGCAAGATTATAGGTTTCATCAAAACCCATCTGATCCATCATCATACAGGCCTGGGCACTTCGTTTTCCAGACCGGCAATAAATATAGTAGCTTTTATCTTTTGGGAGCTTTTCAATTTCTTCCATAAATTCCTGAGCTTTGTAAATATCGATATTCTTCGCATTAGGAATATAGCCTTCATCTACTTCTTCTTCCGTACGCACATCAAGGATAACAGCATTATCGTCTTTCTCCAACTGCGCTCTCCATTCTTCCTGATTTAGTTCTTTCATAATTTTAAACAGACTTTGGGTTCTTTAATAAAAAGTAAAGATAAATGAATCTTTAAATAGCGTCAAAGAGGAAGCAATGAAAACTTTTTCTCCTAAACAGGATTATGCTTTCCAATAACTTTAACAAAGTTTTAGTTTTTACAAATCAAAACTTCCTTATATTTGTACATACAAATGTTGTACAGACAATGGATGTTGAAGAACACATAAAGACCAATAATAAACTGCCTTCTTACAGGAGGCTTATCCTGAACACCTTGTTCTCTGCCAATTATATGAACGAGAAGATAGTCGAGGTGCTAAAGGAGTTCGACATCTCTGAACCACAATTTAATGTGCTTCGGATTTTAAGAGGGCAAAAAGGAAAGCCCGCTAACCTTTCCACAATCCAGGAAAGAATGATCAGCAGGATGAGCAATACCACAAGATTGGTAGATAAGCTTATTAAAAAGGACCTTGTAAAAAGAGTGACCTGCGAAAACAACAGGAGAAAGGTAGAGATCACCATCACTCCAGAGGGTTTAAAACTGCTTGATAAAATAGATCCTGTTTTTGAGGAAGCCGAAAAAGAAGTGGTGAAAAATTTAAATGAAAAAGAAGTGGAGACTCTCATAGAGCTCCTGAATAAATTAAGGAAATAAAAAATTGCTATGGAAAAGTATAATGAAAATTTAAACTGGCGTTATGCCACAAAAAAGTTTGACCCTGAACAAAAGCTAAGTAAAGATCAGGTAGAAACCTTATTGGAAAGCATTCAGTTATCAGCATCTTCTTACGGACTTCAGCCTTATGAAGTGTTTGTAATAGAGGACGAAGACATTCGGAAAAAGCTTAAAGCTGCTTCCTGGGATCAGCCTCAAATCACAGATGCTTCTCACCTGCTGGTTTTCGCAAATCTTACGGAGATCAATGAGGACTATGTAAACTCATATTTGAAGAACATCAGCAAAACCCGCAAACTCGATCTTGAAAAGCTGAAAGGTCTTGAGGATATGCTTAAAAATACGGTGCTTCAGTTCTCTCAGGAAGAAAAAAGTATTTGGGCTGCCAATCAGGCTTATATCGCCTTAGGAAATTTCCTTTCCGCAGCTGCAAGTCAGAAAATTGACACCTGCCCAATGGAAGGTTTCGATGCCGCTAAATATGATGAAATTCTTGGCTTAAAAGACAAAGGACTTACCACAGCGGTAATTGCCACAATGGGCTTTAGAAGCGAAGAAGACCAGGCCCAGCACGCAACCAAAGTCAGGAAAAACAAAGAAGAATTATTTCACTTAATTTAATATAAACTTTAAAAATAAAAATTGTTATGAAAAAGAATCTTTTAAAAGGAGCCGTGGCTTCAGCGATTGTTCTAGCCACTGTTGCATTTACAAATGTAAAGAAACAGATAGATGTAAAGTCTAGTGAAGTTACCTGGACCGGTGAAAAAGTTACCGGATCTCACGAAGGAACCATCGAGTTCAAAGACGGCTATCTTAGCGTTGATGATGACAAGATCCTTGGGGGTGAATTCATTATCGATATGACTTCCATCAATGTTACCGACCTTGAAGGAGACAACAAGGCTAAACTTGAAGGCCACCTGAAGTCTGATGATTTCTTTGGGGTAGCAAATCACCCAACTTCGAAATTAGTCATTACAAGCGCTTCAAAAAAGTCAGGTAATACTTACGGAGTTGTTGGAGATCTTACTATAAAAGGCAAAACTAATCCAGTCACTTTCGATTTAGTTTGGGATGGGGATACAGCCACTGCAGACCTTAGCATAGACCGTACAAAGTATGATGTGCGTTACGGTTCAGGAAGCTTCTTCGATAACCTTGGAGACAAAACCATCTATGATAATTTCGATCTTGAAGTAGAACTGAAATTCTAATTTAATTTTGATTACCATAAAACCCCGTTTTAAATTTAAAGCGGGGTTTTATTTTTAAAAAATGTTTGTTTATTGAACTTTCGTTTCTATCTTTGAAGCAAATGAAAAACAGAATAGCAAATACCTGGTGGTGGTTTAATTTACGTCAAAACGTCGTGAAGTAACACTGCTATAGTATATAATCATACAAAAGGCTTGTCTCACGACAAGCCTTTTTTTATTCAAAAAATTCAAAATGAAATATAAACTAAATACCACCTACAAGAAACTGCTTGCCGACACGATCACCCCGGTAAGCGTTTACCTGAAATTAAGGGACAGGTATCCCAACAGCCTCTTGCTGGAAAGTAGTGATTATCACGCCAGTGACAACAGCTTCTCTTATATTTGCTGCAATCCCATTGCTTCTATTAAAGTACAAAATGAAAAGGTGGTCGAAGTATTTCCTGATGGAAGTGAAACTTCAACCAGTATCACTCCGGAGGTGAATATTCCCGAAAAAATTCAGGAGTTTTCTCAAAAATTCCAGGCTGAAGATTCCAGTTTCAAGTTTATCAACAATGGACTTTTCGGTTATATCGCTTATGACGGGGTAAGGTATTTTGAGGACCTGGAAATTACCAAAAGAAATGGCGACCTGGAACTTCCCGATATGTACTATGCGGTTTACCAGAATATCATCGCCATCAACCACTTTAATAACGAAGCCTATATTTTTGATCACAGCTTTGATACCGAAAGTAAAATCCGGGAAATTGAGCAGCTCATTAAGGTCAAGAATTTTGCAACCTATAACTTCCATCGCCAGGATGACCCGGTCTCCAATCTTAGCGATGAAGAGTTTAAGGAGAACGTGAGGCTGGGAAAAAAACATTGTTTCAGGGGTGATGTTTTCCAAATGGTGCTTTCCAGAAGATTTTCTCAAAAGTTCAAGGGAGATGAGTTCAATGTATATCGAGCGCTTAGAAATGTGAACCCTTCCCCCTATTTATTCTATTTTGATTACGGAGATTTTAAGATCTTCGGAAGTTCTCCTGAAGCACAACTGGTGGTGAAAGACGGTCGTGCCGAAATTCACCCGATAGCCGGAACATTTAAAAGAACCGGAAATGATGAGCAGGACGCCGAATTGGCAAAAAAACTGGCCGCCGATGAGAAGGAAAATGCTGAGCACGTAATGCTGGTAGATCTTGCCCGAAATGACCTTAGCCGCCACGGCAATGAAGTTAAGGTTGAGACCTACAAAGAAATACAGTTCTTCTCCCACGTGATCCACCTTGTGAGCAAGGTAACCGGAAAGAAAGATGAAAACACGCCAACGATGCAGGTGGTTGCCGACACCTTCCCGGCAGGAACCCTTAGCGGTGCCCCAAAACATTCTGCGATGAAACTCATTGAAAAATATGAGAATGTGAACAGGGATGCTTATGGAGGCGCGATCGGGTTTATGGATTTTGAAGGAAACTTTAACCACGCGATCATCATTCGCTCTTTTGTAAGTAAAAATCACCAGTTACATTACCAGGCCGGCGCCGGAGTGGTCTCAGAGTCGGTTGAAGAGAACGAATTACAGGAAGTGTATAACAAACTTGGAGCCTTAACCAAAGCTCTTGAAATAGCTGAAGATATTTAAGATGAAAAAGATATTAGTGATAGATAATTACGACTCCTTTGTATATAATCTGGTGCATTACCTGGAAGACCTGGATTGCAGGGTTACCGTAAGAAGAAACGATCAGCTGGAGCTGGAAGATGTGGAAGATTTCGACAAGATTCTCCTTTCTCCGGGCCCGGGAATTCCGGAAGAAGCAGGCCTGTTAAAGCCTATTATCGAAAAATATGCAGCAACAAAAAGCATACTTGGTGTTTGCCTTGGTCAGCAGGCCATAGGAGAAGTTTTTGGCGGGAAACTGGGCAACCTGGAATCGGTTTACCACGGGGTGGCCACCAATATTGAATTATGTGTAGACGATGAACCTCTTTTCAAAGACCTGCCGAAGCAAATGAAAGTAGGCCGTTATCACTCCTGGGTAGTATTGAAAGACCTGCCCGATGCTCTGGAAGTGACTTCCTACGATGAAAACGGACAGATAATGTCTTTACGCCACAGGGAATATGATGTAAGAGGAGTGCAATTCCACCCGGAATCCGTATTGACACCTGAAGGAAAAAAAATGATAGAGAACTGGGTGAACAGTTAGATTTCACAAGCAACTTATCCTGAAAATATCTTCAGGACAACCAAAACAATAACATTTATCACCCGAATTCAGTCTTAAGAAAATGAAAGAATTACTCAACAGATTAATAAATCACGAAACCATCAGTAAAGAGGAAGCCAAACAGGTGCTTTTCAATATTTCTGGCGGAGAATATAACGAGAGTCAGATCGCGGCATTCCTTACGGTCTATATGATGCGCAGTATTACCATTCAGGAACTGGAAGGCTTTCGCGATGCATTGCTGGAATTATGCGTACCGGTAGATCTTAGTGCTTATAACCCCATTGACCTTTGCGGAACAGGAGGCGACGGCAAGAACACTTTTAATATTTCCACTACTTCCTCTTTCGTAACTGCAGGTGCTGGAGTCAATGTCGCAAAACACGGGAATTACGGAGTTTCTTCGGTTAGCGGAAGCTCTAATGTAATGGAGTTCCTCGGAATAAAATTTACCAGCGATGCAGATTTTCTCGAAAAATGTATCGCCGAAGCAGGTATCTGTATTTTGCACGCTCCCCTCTTCCACCCCGCGATGAAGAATGTTGCCCCGGTCAGGAAATCCCTTGCGGTAAAGACCTTTTTCAATATGCTTGGCCCAATGGTGAATCCTGCATTTCCAAAGAATCAGCTCGTGGGTGTTTTCAACCTGGAACTGGCGCGAATGTATGGTTACCTTTATCAGAATACCGACAAGAATTTCACGATCTTACACGCACTTGACGGTTACGATGAGATCTCCCTTACTGATAACACTAAAACCATTTCAAACAATTCTGAAGGAATGCTGAGCCCGGAAGATTTTGGTGTGAACAAATTAAATGCAGAAGAGATTGCAGGCGGTGGCTCTATTGAAAGCTCGGCTGAAATTCTTGTAAATATCCTGGAAGGAAAGGGAAGCGATGCCCAGAGCAATGTGGTATGTGCCAATGCCGGAATGGCCATCGCAACCGCAAAAGACCTTAGTCCACAGGAAGGATTTGAAGCTGCCAAAGAAGCGATAAGTTCCGGCAAAGCCTTAAAGGCCCTTAGAAAATTACAGGAACTAAGTAAATAACCACAACTCCGCATAAAATTGAGTAATGAACATCTTAGATAAAATAATAGCTGATAAGCGCCGGGAAGTGGAATTGAAAAAATCACTTATCCCTGTTTCCCAGCTGGAAAAATCGGTTCTTTTTGAGCGAACCAGCATTTCCCTTGCAGAATTGCTAAGGAAAAGTGATACCGGCATCATAGCCGAGCATAAAAGAAGATCTCCTTCTAAATCGGTGATCAACCAGGACCTCAACGTTCAGGATGTAGCCAAAGGATATGAAGAGGCCGGAGTTTCCGGAATGTCAGTTCTCACCGATGGCAAGTATTTTGGAGGGTCCCTTGAAGATCTGCTATACGCCAGGGCTTCGGTTGAAATTCCTTTACTAAGAAAGGAATTCATTATCGATGAATATCAGCTTTTAGAGGCTAAAGCCTACGGCGCCGACGTAATTTTACTTATCGCCGCCGTACTTGACCGGAAACAGATCAAGACTCTTTCTGAGTTTGCGAAAAACCTGGGGCTGGATGTGTTACTGGAGGTTCATAACGAAGAAGAGCTGGAAAAATCGATTATGTCCAGTCTGGATATGCTTGGGGTAAACAACCGGAATTTAAAAACCTTTGAGGTAAGTACCGATACCAGCAAGGAGCTTTCTGAAAAGATCCCTTCAGACTTTGTGAAGGTCTCTGAAAGCGGGATCAGCTCGGTAGAAGTCATAAAAGACCTTAAGAATTATGGATTTGAAGGATTTTTGATCGGTGAGAATTTTATGAAAACCGAAGATCCCGGTGCCAGTGCAAAAGAATTTATCAAAAAACTGAAGGCTTAAATGATATGAGTGATATCAAATTGAAAATCTGCGGAATGAAGCATCCTGAAAATATCCGGGAAGTTGCCGAATTACATCCTGATTATATGGGCTTCATATTCTATGAAAAAACCCCGCGGTTCTTTGATTCCGAAATCCCTGAAATTCCGGACGGCATAAAGAAAACCGGAGTCTTTGTCAATGCCGGTGTCGCCTTTATCCTTGAGAAAATAAAGGACCATCAGCTGGAGGCTGTTCAGTTACACGGGGATGAAAGCGCAGTGTTCTGCGGGGAGTTAAAGACCCTGTTCAAAGGAACGGATATAGAGATCATCAAGGTGTTTTCAGTAAAAGATGATTTTGATTTTAAAAAACTTGAGCCTTATGAAAGGATCGTGGATTTCTTTCTCTTTGATACCAAGGGAAAGAACAAAGGCGGGAACGGCATCAGTTTTAACTGGGAATTGCTAAAGGACTATCCATCTGCCACCCCATTCTTTTTAAGCGGGGGAATAGGATTGGAAGAGACTCCTGAAATTGAAGAATTAGCCGGTTATTTTCAGCAACAGGGAAAAGAAAACCTGATCTATGCCGTGGATGTGAACAGCCGATTTGAATCCCAGCCCGGGCTTAAAGAAGCAGAGAAATTGAAAAAGTTTAAAAGTAATATGAGGTTATTCTAAAGTCTCCAAGAGAGTCCGGAATAATTTCAAACAAGTAAAGAAAAGATTATGAGCTATCAGGCGAACGAAAAAGGATACTACGGTGAATTTGGAGGGGCTTTCATCCCCGAAATGCTGTATCCCAATGTGGAGGAGTTGCGGTCGCAATACCTCGATATTATGAAAGAAGAATCCTTTCAGAAGGAATTCAAACAGCTTTTGAAGGATTATGTCGGGCGGCCCACTCCGCTCTATTATGCGGAACGCTTCAGCAAAAAGTACAATACTAAAATTTACCTGAAACGCGAAGATCTTTGCCATACAGGTGCCCATAAGGTGAACAATACGGTTGGCCAGATCCTGATGGCTAAGCGCCTTGGCAAGAACAGGATCATCGCCGAGACCGGTGCGGGCCAGCACGGGGTGGCAACGGCAACGGTTTGCGCACTTATGGGAATCGAGTGCATCGTTTATATGGGCGAGATCGATATTGAGCGTCAGGCTCCCAATGTGGCGCGTATGAAAATGTTAGGCGCCAAGGTAGTTCCCGCAAAATCTGGCAGCCGGACCCTTAAAGATGCCACAAACGAAGCCATTAGAGACTGGATAAATAATCCGCTGGATACGCACTACATCATAGGTTCTGTGGTAGGACCTCATCCTTATCCAGATATGGTAGCCAGGTTCCAATCGGTGATCTCTGAAGAGATCAAAGTTCAGCTAAAGGAAAAGGAGAACAGGGAAAACCCTGACTATGTTGTAGCCTGTGTAGGAGGCGGAAGCAATGCCGCAGGAGCCTATTTCCACTATCTTGACAATCCGGAGGTGGGGATAATTGCCGTGGAAGCTGCAGGTAAGGGAATTAACAGTGGCGAAAGTGCCGCAACCTCAGCTTTGGGAAAAGAAGGGATTATTCACGGAAGTAAAACCTTATTGATGCAAACCGATGACGGACAGATCACGGAGCCTTATTCTATTTCAGCCGGGCTGGATTACCCGGGTGTAGGCCCAATGCACGCGAATCTTTTCAGAAGCGGTCGCGGAGAATTCATTTCCATAACCGATAAAGACGCGATGGATGCCGGGCTTGAACTGGCCAAACTGGAAGGCATCATCCCTGCCATAGAAACCTCTCACGCCCTTGCCATTTTTGAAGACCGAAAATTCAAAGAAGATGATGTGGTAGTAGTCAACCTTTCGGGACGTGGAGACAAGGACCTTCAAACCTATATCGATTATTTCAACCTGTAAGACCTCCTTGACAGTAAATATCAAAAACAGCAACAAAATGAACCGAATAAATAAGAAACTACAGGAAGACAAAAAGCTTCTTTCCATATATTTTACCGCTGGTTACCCTGAAACAGAAGACACTGTTTCCATTATTCAGGACCTTGAGAAAAGCGGGGTCGATTTTATAGAGATCGGGCTGCCCTTCAGCGATCCTTTAGCCGACGGGCCCACAATTCAGAAGAGTTCCACTGAAGCCCTTAAGAAAGGAATGACCACGGCCAAGCTTTTTGAACAGCTTGAAGGCATAAGAGGTTCCGTCGAGATTCCCCTTATCATTATGGGCTATTTTAATCCCATACTTCAGTTCGGGGTGGAGAAATTCTGCCGGAAATGTGAAGAATTGGGTATTGACGGGCTGATCATCCCCGACCTTCCCGTTGATGTATACCACGAAGAATACAAGGAAATTTTTGAAAAGCACGGTTTAAGAAACATCTTTCTGATTACCCCGCAGACTTCGGAAGAACGCATCAGGTACATTGATTCGGTTTCCGGCGGCTTCATCTATATGGTAAGCACAGCAAGCGTGACCGGTTCCACCAGCGGGTTTGGAGAAGAAACCAGAAAATATTTCAAAAGAGTGGGCGATATGAACCTTAAGAATCCGCAGGTAGTAGGCTTTGGGATAAGTGATAAAGAAAGTTTTGACCAGGCCACGGAATATGCAAAAGGAGCCATTATCGGGAGTGCTTTTATCAAACACCTCAACAAGAATGGGAAGGAAAAAATCACCGAATTCGTGCAAACTGTTAAGGGTCTTTAACCTAATTCTAACAAGGCTTTAGCAGCATCTTTAAGAATGTGTCCTTATCTTAGAGTAAATCTAAAAACTTAGAATTATGGGAGGACCAATTGAAGACAGACATAAAGAAAGAAAAGATAAAGACGGAAACCCTTTAAACGAGATCGGAAAAAGGGATAAAGACACTAATAAGGTCGATATCGATGAGAAGACCATTAAAGATCAACAGAACAAAAAGTAAGCTATGGGAAAAGGAGATAAAAAGACCAAACGCGGAAAAACTGCCATCGGCACCTATGGAAAGCTGAGGCCAAAGCGTAAAAAGTTTAAGATCAAACCTACAACCGTAGCCGAGCAGTCTAAGAAAGAACTGGAGTAAGTAGGCTAAAAAAACTCCTTGTACTGAAGGATCCTGAAGTCAATAGTATTGAATTCAGGATCCTTTTGTTTTAGATACTTATACAGTTCCATACTGCCTATTGCCCTGTTAGCAGATCCGGAAGGTGCCGTTAATGAAACCGTATTTATCAGCCTTCCCTCAAGGACGAACTGGTGAATTCTCGGAACTTCATTCGAAATTACTTTCAGGCGGATATCACTTTCAATTTGTTTAAGATGTTTCCTGAAGAAATACTCCGGCCCGTTCTTACTGTTCCCACCGGTGAATAACAGGGTATCTATTTTTGGATTTTCCCGGAGTATCCCGATCATATTCCGCAATTCTACTTGCTGCATCCCAAGATCAGAGGCGTCTACCTTGTCCCTGCGGCTGCTTTCCACCATATCACAAATCCCTATTCCTCTGTTTCGCAGAAAATCCTTGCGTTGCTTTATTGCTTCCTCTGAGGTTTCAAATTTAAGATCAAGATCAAAGATCCTGTCCAAGACAACCCAGAGTAGTCCGTCACGGCTTCCGTAGCAGAAATTCACATCTCCCTCCTTGAACTCTCCCCTGGTAAAACGGGGCGGCGGCAATGTACCGACGATCAGTTTCGTGGCATTTTCAGGGATGAAAGGCTGATATGGATGCGTGTGGTGAAAGATATAGCGTTGATTTAATTAAACAGGAAGATTATCTTATGAATACAGGCTCGTTCTTTTTTTTGGTATGCTCCTCGCTGAAACGGTAACCATCATAGTCAAAACCTTTAACATCTTCCAGCGTCTTTGCATCTTTATCTATGATGTAACGTACCATTGAGCCTCTGGCCTTCTTAGCGAAAAAACTGATGATCTTCAGCTTCCCGTTCTTGAAATCCTTAAATACCGGTGAGACCACAGGAACTTTCAGGTGTTTTTTATCTACTGCTTTAAAGTATTCGTTGCTGGCAAGGTTGAGGAATAATTCATCCTCTTCCAGTTCATCGTTCAAGTAATCTGTGACTTTCTTTTGCCAAACCTCATAAAGATCTTTTTTTCTTTCAATCCCCACAGAAGTCCCCATCTCCAGTCGATACGGCTGGATAAGATCCAAGGGTCTTAAAATACCGTAAAGGCCGGAAAGTATACGCAGTGTATCCTGTAACCGGTCCAGTTTATCGGTTGGGATGGTATAAGAATCCAGACCGGTATACACATCGCCATTGAAGGCGTACATCGCCGGACGGGAGTTCTTTTTTGTATGTTCCTCTTCAAATTCCTGGTAACGCGTATAATTGAGATCAGCAAGTTTATCGCTGATACTCATTAAATCTGCAATTTCGGCCTTGGTCATTCGGGCCATTTTGCGATTCAGCTTAGCAGTAGTTTCCAGGAAAGCGGGCTGTGTGCCACGACTGGTAGGTAGTTTTGATTCATAATCCAGGCTCTTGGCCGGGGAAACAACGATCTTCATTGGGTTTGAATTTTCTACCAAATATAAGTCTTAAGCCCATAAAAGAAAAAAGACCTTTAATTACTTATTTATAAAGCAATAGAAAGGTCTTATATATTTCAGAAGCAAAAATATTACAATACTTCCTTTTGATTTTTAGCATAGCTTCGCCATTTCTCAATGCAGGCCTGTATATCTTCAGGAATCTCGGTATCAAAGCTCAACCATTCACCTGTTGTGGGATGCTCAAAACCAAGGGTTTTTGCGTGAAGCGCCTGCCGCGGAAGGATCTTGAAACAATTCTCCACAAACTGCTTGTACTTGGTAAAGGTTGTTCCCTTCAGGATCCTTTCGCCTCCATAACGCTCATCATTAAAAAGGGTATGGCCAATATGCTTCATATGAACCCTTATCTGGTGAGTTCTTCCGGTTTCCAGCTTACAGGACACCAGGGTTACATAGCCAAAACGCTCCAGCACCTTGTAATGTGTTACCGCAGGTTTCCCTTTCACTTCATCTTCCCCTTCATAAACGGTATTCTGAAGTCTGTTCTTCGGATGCCTTCCTATATTGCCTTCAATCCTGCCTTCATCTTCTTCTACATTTCCCCATACAAGAGCCACATATTCCCGCTCACTGGTCTTATCGAAGAACTGTTTTGAGAGGTGTGACATCGCCTCTTCGGTTTTGGCAACCACAAGCAAACCACTAGTCTCCTTGTCTATTCTATGTACCAGCCCGGGCCTGTCACTGCTGTTATTGGGCAGGTTCTCAAAATGATACACCAGCGCGTTGATCAGGGTCCCGCTGTAATTACCGTGGCCGGGATGCACAACCATCCCTGCGGGTTTATTCACCACAAGCAGAACATCATCTTCATAAACTATATCCAGAGGTATATTCTCGGGAGTCAAAAGGAATTCATAAGGCGGATGTTCGAACATCACCTGTACCACATCGCCAGCCTTCACTTTGTAATTCGACTTTACGGGAACTTCATTCACGTAAATATTCCCGCTTTTTGCGGCTTTCTGTATCTTATTACGGGTAGCGTTCTCGATGTAGTTCATCAGGTACTTATCTACCCGAAGCGGATTTTGTCCTCTTTCAGCTATAAACTTATGATGCTCATATAGCTCATCATCCTGTTCCTCAATCTCGTTATTCTCGTCTTCCGGCTTGATCATTATAATTCTATTTCGTCTGCAGGAGATTCCTCCTCATTATCATCATCCAGATCTCCATTATATCTGCCTGAACCATCTCCCAGTACAAGGTCAATCTTCGAGGTTTTCATCAATTTGTCACCGGGTTTCAGTTCTTTTCCTTTATGTCTTAACTCCAGCACCGCATCTTCTGCAATGTCCGGTTTGTAAGTAATATCGCCAATTTCGAAGCCCAGGGATCTCAGGGTAGGTTCAGCCTGCCTGCGTGTTCTTCTTATAAGGTCCGGGATCACGACCTTTCTGTATCCTGAAGGGTTCAGCGTTAAATAGATCTTACGTTCTTCTTTCACGAACTGGCCGGCTCTTGGCACCTGCTCGATCACCGAATATCTTGGATAATCCGGGTTGAAGTTTGCAGAATCCAATATTTCATACCTCAGGTCTAGCTCCTCCAACTTTCCGTCTACAACATCTAAAGAGGCCTTAGACAGGTCCGGTACTTCAATCCGCTGATCCTGGTTGGTAGAATAATCCAGCCACTGCATAGCGAAAAAAGCAATGATCACTACTGCAATAGCCGCTAAAACCAATTGAATAAGAAAAGTTTTACTAAATATAAATCGTATTAATCCCATAGATTTGTTTATAAGACGCAAAGATATAAAACCCCGAGGTTTTGGTTGCACCCGTTATTAGTGATATTTTTGTTTAACGCATATATAATACCATATATTGAATATGAAGAAAAAAATCGCCATTGCAATGGGCGGCTATTCCAGTGAATACCGCATTTCTATCAACAGCGGAAATATGGTCTACAAGCACCTTAACCGCGATCTTTATGAACCCTACAGAGTTCATATTTTGCAGAACGAATGGTTTGTAGTGGCCGATGATGATACTCCATACCCGATAAATAAAAGCAATTTCACGGTAAATATAGGCGGAAAGACCATCAGTTTTGATTGTGTCTTTAATACCATTCACGGAACTCCCGGTGAGAACGGGCTTCTCCAGGCTTACCTTGAACTGATAGGAATTCCGCAAACCTCCTGCGATTATTACCAGGCAGCCCTTACCTTCAATAAAAGAGACCTTATTAGCGTACTGAAACCCTACGGAATCAAGTCTGCAACCAATTACTACCTCAATAAGGAAGATGAGATAGATACCCAGGCCATAATCGATAAAGTTGGGCTTCCCTGTTTTGTAAAAGCAAATCGCGCAGGGAGCAGCTTTGGAGTTACCAAGGTTAAAACCGAAGAAGAGCTGATCCCGGCAACAAAGATTGCCTTTAAGGAAGATGATGAACTGATCATCGAATCCTTTCTGGACGGGACCGAGGTTTCTGTCGGAGTGGTAAACTATAAAAATGAAGTCCTCGCGCTACCGGTTACCGAGATCATTTCAGAAAATGAATTCTTTGACTATGAAGCCAAGTATCTTGGAAAATCACAGGAGATAACACCGGCAAGGATTTCGGAAGAACAAACGCAAAAGGTGCAGGAGATCTCCAAGTTCATATTCAGAAAGCTGAAGCTTCGCGGGCTGACCAGGTCTGAATTCATCTTCCATAATGACGAGCCTTATTTTATTGAGATCAACACCAATCCCGGCTTAAGCCAGGCAAGTATTTTACCTCAGCAAGCCGAAAAAGCAGGAATCGCGCTGAGCGATCTTTACGGAAGCGCGATCGAGGCTGCTTTAAAATAGATAGCATTTAATATCTTTATAAAACACATTCAAAATCAAAAAGATGAAAAAAGCAGTATTTCCTGGATCTTACGACCCACTCACCCTGGGCCACACCGACATCATTGAACGAGGATTGCCGCTTTTTGATGAGATCATTCTTGCCATAGGCACCAATTCCAGCAAGAAGTATATGTTCTCTCTTGAAGAAAGACTGAATTTTTTAAAGCAAACGTATAAGGATGAGCCTAAGATAAAGGTGATGACCTACGAAGGCCTGACGGTAAATTTCTGTAAGGAACAAAATGCGGAATTCATCTTACGCGGACTCAGAAACGGGCAGGACCTGGAATTCGAGAAAGCCATAGGACAGACCAATTATAAAATGTCAGGCATAGAAACGGTTTTCTTTATTGCTTCTTCCGGCAAGGAGCATATCTCTTCTACCGTGGTACGTGACGTGATTCGCCACGGCGGAAATTATGAATTTATGGTCCCCGATGTGGTTAGGGGTTAGGAATTAATTCCGCTTCCGGTCAAATTTCAGAAAAGATAATCAAGGCTTAATCCCGCAAAATAATTTCTGGGGTTGCCCGGGTAATAATATCGCGGCTCAGCACCACCAAAACCAACGGCATTAGTGAGCACACTGGCTGCATAATGTTCATCGAAAAGATTATTGATCCCGGCATTTATTTTCAATTTAAGATCATCAATTAGCGCAATCTCATACACGGCTTTTATGTTCACGAGGCTGTAGCCTTCTGAGTAAACCGAATTCGAATCATTAAGCGGGATCTCACTTACATTGCGAAAACTGCTGTGAAAACTCAACCCGAAATCGCTCTCCACATCAAGGCCTAAATTGAGTACCGATTTTGGCACTCCCGGCAATTCATTTCCTGAATTGTCCACCCCTTCATTTACGAACTCATCAAATTCGAAGAAGTTCAGGGAAGTGTTTAGGTAAGGCTGCAACGAAATGGACTCTGACAATTCAAAATTATAATTCAGCAGAAATTCGACCCCGTTATGATCGGTCTGCCCTGCATTAACGCCTACATACTGGTCTTCTCCTACCCTTTGGGCCACCAGCAGATTTTCGATCTGTATCGAATAAAGAGCAAATTCGGTATAGAGCCTGTTTTCAAGCCAGTTTCCTTTGAAACCGATCTCGTAATTAACTCCCGCTTCCGGCTGAAGGGAAGTATTTATAAGCCCCTCAGGAGTCAGGGTTTCGGCGACCGTAGGAGTCGAAAATCCGTGACTAACCGAGGCGTAAATATTTTTTCCCGGGCTTAGCTCATAGGTTGTGGCCAGCCTTGGTGAGAAAATTGTCTTAAAGCGGTAATCACCGGATTGGTCTGTTTCATCCTGATCATAAAGATCGGTCAGACTGTACGCGGTGGTATTTATGTTAAAACCGGCCTCCAAATTCCATTTTCGGGAAAACTCAAGGTTAAACTGGACGAAGAAATTCGCGTATTCCCTGTCCTGTTCATTTTTACTTAAGGGCTCTCCCTGAACACTCCCGGCATTCCCTGGTTCTTCATATAAATTTTCAAAAGTCCCTGTTTCGTACCATTCGCGGTAAGCTTCAGCCCCAAAACTCAATTCTGATGGCAGTTGAATAAAATTCGTTTTCAAATTGAATTTAGTCCTCGCTCCTGCAGAAGTCCTTTCTTCTTCCAGGATATTGAAAGGCCGCGGCTCATAAGCATCTCTGAAGCTCATAAAAACAGAACTAATGTTGCTGAATTTATCCGAAAAATGATATTGATTGGAGACCCCAAGCATTCCGCGATCATAAGATTCGTATCCCCTGGCATCTGCCCAGTTTTGAGCTGCTGCTTCAGGGTCATTCAAAAAATCTGATTGATTAAGCGAACTAGGGATGTAGGCTTTTAACCGGGTAAAATTAACCAAAAATGAAAGTTGATTTTTTTCCGATATTTTCAGTCTGCCATTCATCAGGAAGGATTTCCTTTCATAATCGGAATTTTCCCGGTATCCATCGGTAGTCAGGTTTGAGTAATTAGCAAAAAAAGAGGCTTTCTTATTGCTGAAAGAAGCCTTTGCGGTCTGTTTTCTCATTCCAAAACTTCCAAAATCTGAAGAAACCCCAGCCCGGATTCCTTCATTTTGCGGTTCGGCTGAATAGAGGTTTATGGAACCGCCCAACCCCGCACCATATATACTTGAGGTTGGGCCTTTGATCACCTCAATTCGCTCCAGGCTCTCCCGGTCTATATCATCCAGGGTAAGTTCCCCTTCGGCAGTAGTAAGCGGTATTCCGTCAAAATAGGCCTGTATCCGGTTAGTGCTGTATTGCGAGCGGGCACCAATCCCGCGAATATTGATCTTATTGGTGTTCAGAGCTCCCTGGTTCACATATACTCCGGAAACATTATTAAAAACCTGCACGAGATTGGCTGCGTCGCTTCTTTCCATATCCCTTGCAGAGATCACCCCTACCGCGGCAGGAGTTTTCTGAAGATCATTTGGAATTACCGCACTTCGAACCACCACTTCCGACAGGCTTTCCATTATTTTCTGTAAATAAATTTTAACCGGCCCCTCTCCTGAAGCGAACCTGACTTTACGAACCTTATATCCTGAAGCGGAAACTTCCAGTTCTACAGGGAATTCTTCGATTTTCAATTCAAAACGTCCTTCCGCATTTGTTTCGGTTGAAATTCCCTTCTCGAAAACCCTGATTAATGCGAAGGTCACTGGCTTTGAGTCCTTTTCGTTCAGAACTATACCTTCAAAGTTCTGAGTAAAGGAATTGACAGAGAAAAGAAGAAAAAAGATGAAAAAATTGGCTTTTAGAAAAAACTTCATTTAATAGAATTGGATTCGGGCTTAAAAATAGTCTTAAATTTGATGAGAGAAAAAGCCTCTTAGCAAAAGACCTGTTATTTAGGCCTCTCACCGTCTTTTTTTGGTGACTTTAGCGGTTTTAAGTATGTTTACCGCTCAATAGGTGTCTTTTATGAAAAAATTAACATTAGCGGCATTTTGCCTGGCCCTACTGGCATCCTGCGATTTCTCGAAATATGCCCTGGTCGAGGAATATGATTTTGAAACTCGTTTTGAAAAATCGGGCGGAAAAGAAACGGCAGCCTATCACGAAGTGATCTCCTATTACACCGATCTTGCCGAGGCTTACCCCAGCATCAGCCTGGAGGAATTCGGAAAAACAGACAGCGGAGAACCTTTACATCTTGCTGTTTACAGCCCCGATGGTGACTTCGATTTTGAAAAATTAAGAAAAGACAAAAGCATACTGCTTATCAACAACGGGATACACCCCGGGGAAAGTGACGGGATAGATGCCACGATGATGCTCTTTAGAGATCTTGCCGGCGACTCTATTAAAACACCCAAAAACACTATTATCGCAACAATCCCGATATACAATATCGGCGGGGCCCTTAACAGGAACTCCACCTCCAGGACCAATCAAAATGGCCCAATGGAATATGGCTTTAGGGGAAATGCCAGAAATTATGACCTCAACCGGGATTTCATAAAGGCTGACACCCGAAACACCAGGAGTTTTTATGAAATCTTTCATCACGTAAACCCCGATGTTTTTATCGATACCCACGTGAGCAACGGCGCCGATTATCAATACACCCTTACCCACCTCTTTACCCAGCACAACAAACTCGGCGGGGAATTAGGCGAATACCTGGATGAGAAAATGATGCCGGCGCTTGAAGACTCCCTTAAACGCAAGAAACTTGACATTACTCCTTACGTGAATGTATTCAATGAGGTCCCGGAAAAGGGATTTTCACAATTTCTTGATCTGCCAAGGTACTCCACCGGGTACACAAGTCTTTGGAACACCCTGGGGATGATGGTTGAAACCCATATGCTGAAGCCTTATAAGCAGAGGGTGAACGGGACATATGAACTAATTCGGTCTATGATCAATATTACAGATATAGAATCTTCCAGAATAAAAGATATACGGGAAAGAGAGCGGCGAAAGTATCTGACAGATCGCTGGTATCCCATAAACTATGAGCCGGATATGGAGAATCCGTCAAAGCGTCAGTTCAAGGGGTACGAAGGGGAAATGATAGCCAGTGAAGTTACCGGCAAACAAAGGCTGAAATATGACAGAAACAAGCCGTTCACCAAAGAGATAAATTATTACGATAATTTTAAAGCCACTGAAGAGATCGAGATCCCAAGGGCCTATGTAATCCCCCAGGGATGGTGGAACATCATTGACCTTCTTGAACTCAATAAGATCAAAATGCAGCCTCTCAAACAGGACACTACATTTTTGGTAGAGGTCTACCAAATAGAAGACCTCAAAACCGGTGACAAAGCTTTTGAAGGACATTACCCCCACAGTGAAGTTAAAGTGAGTAAAACCACCGATTCCATAAAATTCAGAAAAGGAGATATGCTGGTTAAGACCTTCCAGGATGGCGCGAGATATCTTATTGAAACCCTGGAACCAACAGCACCCGACTCCTTTTTCAAATGGAACTTCTTCGATTCTGTACTCCAACAAAAAGAGGGCTTTTCACCTTATGTTTTTGAAGATATTGCAAAAGAAATGCTGGAGACGAATGACGGTCTAAAACAAGAATTTGAAATGAAGAAACGAAATGATCCGGAATTCTCTAATGACTGGTATGCGCAACTGGACTGGCTGCACAAGAAATCTAAACATTACGAAGCAGCACATTTACGCTACCCAATCTTCAGACTTCCGCGCTAAAAGTTTCTCCGGAAACAGCATTTTGATATTAGCATACGACTTGGTAAGTGCCTTCCGGGTTTTTTCAGGGTTCTTCCATACGGCCTTTTCAATTCCTTCAGTGATCTCCGGTCTTAATTCACCTTCATAAGAGGTCTTCATCTCATACCAATGGGTCACCTTAAGCCTGAACTTCCCTTTTCTTTTAAAAATATGATAGGTTTTTCTTAGAAAGTGAGTCACTTCAAGCCCTTCAACTCCGGTTTCTTCTTCCACCTCTCTAACAGCCGAAGACTCTATGGTCTCATCTTTTTCGGTCTTTCCTTTAGGCAGGTCCCAGCGTTTATTTCTGTAGATAAATAAAATCTCTCCGGCCTCGTTATACACCAGGCCTCCGGCAGCCGTCACCACCTTTATTTTTTTAAAGAGCAGCTTCAGCAGCTTATTTTCATCTGGGTGATAAAGATTAACATACATAATTGTGCCCTTGTTAATTCTTTTAATCAACCTTTTCAGCTTCACGCTTTTCAGAGGAAAAGTTGTGTAATTTTCCCCAAAATCTTTCTGAGTAGATAGAATTATGGGAATATCATTTACAAAAACTTTATACATTTGCATTATGATTTTAAACAAAGAAACAGCAAGAACTACTGCTGAACTGTTATTGCAAATTAAAGCAATAAAATTGGAACCACAAGACCCCTTCACATGGGCAAGTGGCTGGAAGTCGCCAATTTACTGCGACAACAGGATCGTACTTTCTTATCCGCCAATAAGAAACTTTATAAGGGAGCATTTCGCGAAACAGATCGAGGAGATCTACGGGAAACCAGATGTTATTGCGGCGGTTGCCACCGGAGCCATAGGGATCGGGATGCTCGTGGCCGAGTATCTTAGTCTTCCCTTTATCTATGTAAGGCCCGAACCAAAAAGCCACGGCCGTAAGAACCAGATCGAAGGAAACCTCGAAGAGGGCCAAACCGTTGTGGTGATAGAAGACCTTATTAGTACCGGAAAAAGCAGTCTTAATGCAGTAAAAGCCCTTAAAGAAGCGGGAGCCAATGTTAAAGGTATGCTTGCCATTTTTACATACGGCTTCAAAACATCTGAAGAAAACTTTAAGGAAGCCGGAGTAGAATATCACACCCTAAGCAATTACGACCACCTGATAGAAACTGCACACCGCACAAATTATATAAATGCTTCTGAAGCCGAAATCCTTAAGGAATGGAGTCAGGACCCCAGTAATTGGAATGTAAAAATATGAATTTAGAAAGTCCTAAAGTAACCGCTGACAAGAGTCAGCAGGAAATGTTCGATTTTTTGACCAATGTTGAAAATTACGAACAATTAATGCCCGAAAGCAAAGAGAAATTTGAAGTAGTCTCCCAGGACGCTTTTCTCTTTGGCCTTAAGGGAATGCCAGAAATTAAATTAAAGATTAAAGATACAGATGAGCCCAACCTTGTTGTTCTGGGTTCCACTTCAGATAAGTTCCCCTTTGCATTAAGCATACACATAGATCCTGCAGGAGATGGTAAAAGCGAAACTCAGCTTTTCTTCAGCGGAAAATTCAATGCGATGATGAGTATGATGATCAAAGGACCATTACAGAAATTTATTGACAGTCTGGCCGCAAATGTCGGAAAAATGTAAATGATCAAGCCTCACTAAAGTGGGGCTTTTTTAAGTCATCAACTTTACTTCTTTCAGGTCGAAGGTTTTAAAAACCGAATCTTCAATTTCCATATTCAGTCTTCCTGTAGTAGTTACCCCACGAATTATACCTGTAAAATATCTCCCGTCAGGCAGCTGAAAAGTAGACACCTTGTTACGCCTAAACATATTTGTTGCATACTCCTCCAGCACTTCGGTTTGTCTCTCTTCAGAAAGAGTGGATAATTTCAGCTCGATCTCTGCCAAAATATCCTGAAGCAGTTGATTCAGCTTAAAACTGCGGCCCGTGACCAATTTGAGAGAGGCTGCCTGGGGTAATCCTTCAAAAGTTTCCTGATTCACATTGAGCCCTACCCCTATTACCGAGGCTTCAATTTTGTCATTCTTAAGTATATTTTCGATAAGGATTCCGCTTATCTTAAATCTCCCTGACATTATGTCGTTGGGCCACTTCACCTTAAGTTTCGGGATATTATACTTTATCAACACCTTGAGAATACAAACTGAAACCGTTGCACTTAGTAAAAATTGCTGATTTATGCCTATATTAAGCTTTGGATATAAGATGCTAAATGTTAGGTTCTCACCTGCATTAGAGACCCAGCGTGCACCGCGCTGACCTTTACCTTTGGTTTGCTCTTTAGCCACCACGCAGCTCGGTTCAAATTTCGAATTGCCACGGTAAAGGTTCCTGGCAAATTCATTGGTAGAATTGATGGCATTAACTTTGATTATACGCATATTAAAAGAGAAGCATATAAAGCGTTTAAATGTTATGTTAACAGGGTCTCTATAAGACTAAAAAGTAATAACTTTGCGTAAAGAAATAAATTTAATGGCAAAAAAAGAAACGAACAGCGATCAACTTATTGCACATATTATCAAAGGAATTGAGGAAGTAAAGGGAAATGACATTGACATCCTTGACCTTAGAGACATAGAAAACACAGTTTGTGATTATTTTATAATCTGCAACGGAACTTCCAACACGCAGGTAAACGCCATAGTTAATTCCATCCAAAAAACAGTAAGTAAGGCTCTTAAAGACAAGCCCTGGCATATTGAAGGAAGCGATAATGCCGAGTGGGTTTTAATGGACTATGTAAATGTGGTAGTACACGTTTTTCAAAAACACATCAGAGAGTTTTACGACATCGAGAGTCTGTGGGGTGATGCTAAGATCACATCCATAGAAACCAATTATTAAAAAATTTATTAAGTACAATTAAGAATGGCGAAACAAACATCGAATAAAAATACTGACCCCAAAAAACCTAAATTTAGCGCATACTGGATCTACGCAGCCATTATCATAATATTTTTAGGCATCAACTTCTTTGGCGGAGGCGGATTTACCGAACCGTCCCAGACCAACCCGGCTGAATTCAAAGAATTCTTAAGGGATGGTGATGTTAAAAAAGTGGAGATCATAAACCGAAGACTTGCCAAAGTCTATCTTACCGAAGAAGCTAAAAACAAAGAAATTCACAGTAAGTCTAAAGACCCTGAGATCTTTTCTACGGGGGACTCTCCCGCATACAGCTTCGAGTTTGGGGACCTTCAAAACCTTGAGAACGACATCAAGGAAATCAAAAAGGAAAATAACCTGAATACCGTTGTTACCTATGAGACCCAGAACAATGTTTGGGGAGATATATTCATCACCCTGCTTCCGTTTGTTCTGATTATCGGTATCTGGATCTTCATTATGCGAAAGATGAGCTCCGGAGGCGGCGGAGGTGCCGGAGGACAGATCTTCAATATCGGAAAATCCAAAGCAAAGCTTTTTGACCAGAATACAGACGTGAAAACATCTTTTAAAGATGTAGCCGGGCTCGAAGGAGCCAAAGAGGAGGTACAGGAAATTGTAGACTTCCTTAAAAACCCTGAAAAATACACCTCTCTTGGTGGTAAGATCCCTAAAGGAGCGCTGCTTGTAGGACCTCCAGGGACAGGTAAGACATTATTGGCAAAAGCCGTTGCCGGTGAAGCCAAGGTACCTTTCTTCTCTCTGTCAGGTTCAGACTTTGTAGAAATGTTTGTAGGAGTTGGTGCTTCCAGGGTAAGAGACCTCTTTAAACAGGCAAAAGAAAAGTCGCCTTCCATTATCTTTATTGATGAGATCGATGCGATTGGACGTGCCAGAGGAAAGAGCAACTTTTCGGGCTCTAACGATGAACGTGAGAACACCCTAAACCAGTTACTTACAGAAATGGATGGTTTTGGAACCAACACCAATGTTATTGTTGTTGCTGCCACCAACCGTGCCGATGTACTTGATAAAGCCCTGATGCGTGCCGGACGTTTTGACCGACAGATCTATGTTGACCTTCCGGACCTTAGGGAAAGAAAAGAAATATTTGAAGTTCACCTTAAGCCGCTTAAAAAGGTGGCAGATGAACTTGATACTGAATTCCTAGCTAAACAAACTCCCGGATTCTCCGGAGCAGATATAGCCAATGTTTGTAACGAGGCGGCACTTATTGCCGCAAGAAAAGGAAATACTGCGGTAGGAAAGCAGGACTTCCTTGATGCCGTAGACAGAATTGTTGGCGGACTAGAGAAGAAAAACAAGATCATTACGCCAGATGAGAAAAAGGCAATTGCCTTCCACGAAGCCGGTCACGCTACCGTTAGCTGGATGCTGGAGCACGCTGCTCCACTGGTTAAGGTAACTATTGTACCAAGGGGACAGTCCTTGGGTGCGGCCTGGTATTTACCGGAAGAACGACTTATTGTAAGACCTGAACAGATGCTGGATGAAATGTGTGCCGCGCTTGGTGGACGTGCTGCTGAAAAAGTGATCTTTGATAAGATCTCTACAGGAGCTCTTAGTGACCTTGAAAAGGTTACCAAGCAAGCTAAGGCTATGGTTACCATTTATGGTCTTAATGACGCTGTAGGGAACCTTACCTATTATGATTCTTCGGGACAGAGCGAATACAACTTCACCAAACCTTATAGTGAGAAAACCTCTGAACTCATAGATAAAGAAATCTCTAACTTAATAGAAAGTCAATACCAAAGAGCTGTTGACCTTTTAAGTCACCACAAAGACAAGCTTACGCAACTTGCAGAAATACTTCTGGACAAGGAAGTGATCTTTAAAGATGACCTTGAAAAGATCTTCGGAAAAAGGCCTTTTGAAAAAGAAGAACCTCTGAACAACAAGGATAAATCTGAAGAAAAAACCATTCCTGTAGAGAGTAAGGATGTTACTTCGGAAGAAGAGAACGAAGAGAACAGTCTGCCTGAAAACGATTCGGTTAATAAATAACCTTGCAACCTCTTGTAAAAAATCTTAATTTGACCTAAGGTTAAATTAAGATTTTTTACCTTTGGTTAAAATGACATTTAGAACCACACCAGTTAATATATGAGTCTATTTAGAAGATTCTTAAACCCAAAATCTAAATCAGACAAAAAACAGGAAACTCCTGAAAATGCTGAACGGGGGAAGTATATGCCTGAGGTAAAACTTCCTACTGATGAGCGTTTTATGCTTAACTTCAGGAATAACGGCGGGAAATTTCTATACTGCGAGAACGAGGCGGAAGTAAAAGAAGCTTTCGACAATATATTACTGGAAAATGATTGGTACGAAAAACAGTGCTGCTGTTTTGACAATAACCTTAAAGAGAAATTCAAGGGTTTCAATCTGGAGTTCAACAGATCTGGGAAAGCCGCTTTTTTCCTCTCTACCTGCGAATATTTAGTGGCAAACGATGGTTCTATCCTTATCTCTTCAAACCAGATAAAGGAAACAAAGCTTCACGAATTACCTGCGAATTTTGTTATTTTATCTTCTACAAGCCAGCTTATAGACACCATTGGAGAAGGTCTTCGCGGCATTAAGTTTAGAAATAAACAAAGTATTCCCTCCAACATTACTACCATTAAAAATTTCGAAACCCAGAAAGAAGGAGATTTTATGAGCTACGGAAGTAGTACAAAAAACTTATATTTGCTGCTTCTGGAAGATTTATAACACATGAGGGAAGCCATAATCAGAACTATTTCGGGATTATTGTACATATCCATACTAGTCGCTTCAATAATCTCGTCAGAGCTCATTTTCATTTCCCTGTTCTATTTACTGGGTCTTGTATGCCTAATTGAGATGCAGAAACTATTGCACCTTAAGAGTTATGCTCTTTATGCGGTGCAGGCTTTACTATTCTATCTTTTCAGCTATCTGAAATTTAACCAGGACGCAACTATCCTCCTGCTTTTCATCACCATTTTCGTTAACCTATTCCTGGTAAAAGACCTGCTGGTGATCAAAAAGATCCCGGTATTTGAAAAGAAAAAGTATATCATAATCATATTTTACCTAATCTCGTCGGTAATATTCCTGACACTTATCCCTACCATAGAAGGCGTCTTTATTCCGAAACTGGTAGTAGGCATATTCGTACTGATATGGACAAATGACACTTTTGCCTATATTGTAGGAAAGAACTTTGGAAAAAATAAGCTTTATGAGCTTATCTCCCCTAACAAAACAATTGAAGGCTTCCTTGGCGGACTTATTTTTTCATGTATTGCCAGTTATTTCATATTTTATTACACACAATTCCTAAGTTTTCCTATTTGGTTAGGCTTAGCCGTAATACTTAGTGTTTTTGGAACTTTAGGAGATTTGATCCAGTCCAAGTTTAAAAGACAGGCCGGTGTAAAAGACAGCGGTAGCTTAATGCCGGGCCACGGAGGGCTGTTTGATAGACTGGATAGTATTATATTTGCCAGCCCGTTTGTTTACGCTTACTTATACTTACTAGACTATGTTTCATAAAGAAGGATATAAAATAATGATATTTACTGCAATAACTCTTATTGCAATAAATCTGGTAACTTATAGTTTAATAAATATATATTGGGTTAAATTCTCAATATTAGTGGTTTCTATCGTGTTCTTTTTACTGATAGTTCAGTTTTTCAGAAACCCGAAAAGAAACACCGTTTTAAATGATGCCCATATTCTGGCTCCCGTAGACGGAAAAGTAGTCGCTATAGAAGAGGTGTACGAAAAGGAATATTTTAAGGACAAGCGTTTACAGGTGTCCATTTTTATGTCACCTATCAATGTGCATGTGACCAGGCATCCTGTTGGAGGAAAGGTAAAATACAGCAAATACCACCCGGGAAAATTTTTAGTTGCCTGGCATCCTAAATCCAGCGAGGAGAATGAAAGAACCACTGTTGTGGTAGAAAATAAAGTTGCCGGAGAAATAATGTACAGACAAATAGCCGGCGCTATGGCCAAACGTATCGTTAACTATGCTGAAGTTGACGCTGAAGTGGTACAGGGAAGCGACAGCGGATTTATTAAGTTCGGTTCAAGAGTAGATGTCTTTATGCCTGTTAACACGAAAGTAGACGTAACTCTGAACCAAAAAGTAAAAGGCGGATTAAGCGTCATCGCCAATATCGAGAAATAAGAAGACCGTGATGCCCGAAGAGACTAAAGAAAAGTTTTTGAAAGCTTATGAAATGGCAAGCAACACCAGCCAGAAATTTCCGCAGGACGTGCTGCTTCATTTTTATGCCTACTATAAACGTGCTACTCAAAAAAACGGGTTTTACATTCCGCCAACTAACGAAGGAGACCTAAGGAGCGCTTTCAAGATTAATGCCCTGGTCCAGGTAAAAGATCTTTCCAAAACCGAAGCGCAACAAAAATATATTGAACTGGTAGAAGAGCATATTGGCAAAATTCCTGAGTAAACCCTGCCAATATACTTCTTGATTTTTTCGCTACTTCAGGCTTGCAAGGCTCGCCTTAATCGCATCGATCTTTGCCTCGGCATCAGCTTTCTTAGCTTTCTCCACCTCAACAACTTTCTCTGGCGCATTGTTAACGAACCTTTCATTAGAAAGTTTCTTCTCTACAGATTTCAGAAAACCTTCTATATAAGAAAGCTCTTCCTGAAGCTTTTTCTTTTCAGCTTCAACATCTATAGCCCCGGTAATAGGAATATAATATTCATTAGATCTTACACGAAAACTCAAAGCTCCTTCTACTTGAGATTCCACATATTGCAAAGATGAAAGATTCCCCATCTTTTGAACTACCGGGTTAAAGAGTTTTGATGTATTTTCATTATCAAGAACCTTCAGTTCAATGGTGTTTTTAAAAGAAATATTCTTCTCTTTTCTGATCTTTCTGATTCCCGCGATAACTTCGGAAGCAACACTGAATTCCGAAACAATATTTTCATCATAATCCTTCAGTTCCGGCCACTTCCCAACAATAAGGGCTTCTTCCGGAGTTCTTTCGGTAATTACCTGCCAGATCTCTTCCGAAACGAATGGCATAAAAGGATGCAAAATCTTCAGATTATCTTCCAGTATCGCGATCACTTCTTTATAGGTCTTAGCATCTATAGGCTCCCCGTAAGCAGGTTTCACCATTTCCAGGAACCAGGAACAGTAATCATCCCAAACCAGCTTATAAGTGGCCATAAGCGCATCACTTATCCTGTATTTGCTGTAATGATCTTCGATCTCACGCAAAGTTTTACGGAATTTAGCGGTATACCACTGAATTGCGATCTTAGCAGTCTCGTCCTGTTCTTTTTCTTCAGAAACTTCCCAGCCTTTTACAAGCCTGAAGGCATTCCAGATCTTGTTTGCAAAGGCACTACCCTGCTTACAAAGATCTTCATCAAACATCAGGTCATTCCCGGCCGGAGAACTCAGAAGCATTCCAACACGAACACCATCTGCCCCGTACTGCTCAATCAACCCGATTGGGTCCGGAGAGTTACCTAAAGATTTAGACATCTTTCGGCGTTGTTTATCTCTTACAATACCCGTGAGATAAACATTTTTAAAAGGTTTTTCTCCTCTGTATTCATAGCCTGCCATAATCATTCTTGCAACCCAGAAGAAAAGTATCTCAGGTGCGGTCACAAGATCGTTGGTAGGATAATAATATTGAATTTCTTTATTTTCAGGCTCAAGGATTCCATTGAAAACGCTCATTGGCCATAGCCAGGAAGAGAACCAGGTGTCTAAGGCATCTTTGTCCTGGGTAAGATCTTCTGCTTTAAGCTCATTATTTCCAGTTGTTTCCCGGGCTTTTTCCAGGGCTTCTCCAGGAGTTTCGGCAACTACAAAGTCATTTTTCCCGTCTCCATAGAAGTATGCCGGGATCTGATGTCCCCAAAGCAACTGACGCGAGATATTCCAATCTCTTACGTTTTCCATCCAGTGTTTATAAGTATTCAGGAATTTATCAGGCACAAGATTAATATCCCCTTCCACAACGGCGTCAAGGGCCGGCTTGGCCATTTCCTTCATCTTAAGGAACCACTGGTCACTTAGCTTAGGCTCAATAACAGCTCCGGTACGCTCACTGGTCCCGATCTTATTGGTATGCTCTTCGGTCTTTACCAGCACACCAGATTCTTCCAGTTCCTTTATGATCTCTTTTCTCACCACAAACCTATCCTTCCCTTCATAATGAAGTCCATAAGAATTCAAAGTAGCATCGTCATTAAAGATATCGATCACCTCAAGCTTGTGCTTATCTCCGAGCATTTTATCGTTCTCATCGTGAGCAGGGGTCACTTTAAGACATCCTGTACCAAATTCAAGATCAACATATTCATCTTCAATAATCGGGATCACACGATTGTTAATAGGTACAATTGCTTTTTTACCCTTTAAGTGAGTGAAGCGCTCATCGTTTGGATTAATGCAAATGGCCGTGTCTCCAAGGATGGTTTCAGGCCTTGTGGTAGCAATGGTTAAACTTTCATCACTACCTTCAATTTTATAGTTGAGGTAATACAGGTGCCCCTGTTTTTCCTGATAAATAACTTCTTCGTCTGAAAGAGTTGTTTTAGCCTGGGGATCCCAGTTCACCATCCTGTAACCACGATAAATAAGGCCTTTTTCATAAAGGTCAACAAAAACCTTGATCACAGATGCAGACATCTTCTCATCCATCGTGAATTTAGTCCTTTCCCAGTCACAGCTGGCACCAAGTTTCTTCAATTGTTCAAGAATGATTCCCCCGTGTTTGTGAGTCCATTCCCACGCGTGTTGTAGAAATTCGTCCCGGCTAAGGTCATTTTTATCTATCCCTTCCGCTTTCAGTTTCGCCACAACTTTTGCTTCTGTGGCAATAGAAGCGTGATCTGTTCCGGGAACCCAGCAGGCATTATAGCCTTTAAGACGTGCACGGCGCACAAGAACATCCTGAATGGTATTATTCAGCATATGCCCCATATGCAGTACTCCGGTAACGTTAGGCGGCGGAATCACGATGGTATATGGCTCTCTTTCATCTACTTCTGAATGAAAATACCTGTTCTCCATCCAGTAGTTGTACCACTTATCTTCTACTTCTTTAGCATTATATTGGGATGCAATTGCCATAATTTGGTCTGGTTTTTGAAAAATAAAGGCAAAAGTAATTATAACTAAAGGAATTTAAAAGAAGTTGAAATGATTATAATTTTGAGCCTATAGTTTTTCAGCTTATATTTACTATTCTGTAAAATTTTGAATTATGAAAAAATTTGTTGCAATAGCGCTATTTTTAGTGGCCGGTCTTGGTACCGCCATCGCGCAGGAGACAGCCAAAATAGAGTTTAAGAGCGAGACCATAGATTATGGCGAAATCAAAAAAGGAAGCGACGGCGTTCGTGTATTTGAATTCACCAACACCGGAAACGCTCCGCTTGTTATCGAAAATGTAACTTCTAGCTGCGGGTGCACCATCCCTAAAAAACCTGATGGCCCAATACAACCGGGTGAAACAGGGCAGATTGAAGTAAAATACGACACTAAAAGAGTCGGACCGATAAGAAAAACCGTTACTGTTTATTCTAACGCCGATGAGCCTACTAAAGCCCTTAAAATAAAAGGAAAGGTTCTAGATGAGGACATTGAATAACCACAGACCTGATAAACTTAAAGCCGCCTAAATAGGCGGCTTTTTTTATAATATTCTTTCCAGGCGAAATTCGAAGTCCTTCTCCACTCCATCCCGTTCTATTTTCAGGCGTATTTTTCTGCCTTCCCGTGATTCGAAGATCCCGGATATCTTTTCCAGGCTAAGATTCTTAGCTTCCCTTCCATTTAGTTTCAAAATAATATCTCCTTTCTTAAGCCCGGCCATTTCTGCCGGAGAGGAAGGCCTTATTTCAGCGATCCGGAATTGCGGTTCCAGCGCAAACATTAGTTTATAAGTACTTTCAAATACAGGCACTGCCCCTGTGGGATCAGCCTCAATAGAAAAAGAAGGCTGATAACCAAAATCCCTGGCCTGCTTCAGCTCATAACCTTTATGCTCTACCACCACCCCGCTCATGTTATACTCAAACGGGTCATTAAAGTACCGGTTTGGCTTTAATCTCAACCTCTTATTCGGGTAATCCAATACCGAATGGAACCGCTTCATCACCCGGCTGCCAAGGCTGCCATCGCGGTCTTCAAAGCTTTTAACATCCTTTATGTACAAACTATCGGGAAAACTAACGGTAATTTCCCGCAATTCAAGATCTCCCAGGTTAAGCCGGTTTATCCTTGTTCTTTTTCCGTATACACTTCCGCTGATACCAAACCCCAGAAAGTCTTCAAAGTTTTTTTCGGGGACCTTTATCTGCCTCTCTTCATCCTCAAAAAGCCATACCGCATCTCCGGAACCATTATCAAGAAGAAGATTTATTGTTTTCACACTGCCATCTGGCATTTCCACTTCAGCTTCCAAATAAGGTTTATTCCTGTGAAACCTGATCGGGATATCTGTACACCTCCTGCAACGTTTATATTCATATGTTTCAGGGTTGTAGACCTTAATAAACTCCCTGGGATAATTCATCTCTACGATAAAATCCTTAAAGAATTCATATCCGAGAATTCCATTTACGGGAACTCCAAGCCTGCTGGAAAGTTCCATAACCTCTTCGGTTAAAATATAAATGCTGTGATCGTAATCTATAGCATCACCAAGGATCACCTTATTGCTCAGCGATTTAAGTGCAGGAATAGGCTTCCCGGCTCCAAGCCCACGCAGGTAAATAGAAGTTGCATTTTTAACTTCAAGGCTATCTACAGATTCAAGGCTAAAAATTATTGTAGCATTGATGCCCGTATCCAACAAAAATGTAAGCTCCACCCCATTAACCCATACCGGCAAGATCACAAGATCATTCACCAGATCGAACTTTTGTTTAAAATAGCCTTTAGAATTTTCAATTTTAAACGAACTTTGCGAAAAACCGGGAATTGTGAGTAAAAGAAACAGCGAAATTAGCGCACACTTTTTCATAGGCCGATGTATACACTTTAATTTACAAAAAATAGCTTATAAATTGTAATCTGCTCTTCCCTATTGTTATAATAATTTTGCATTTTTGCAGTCTATTAAAATCATTGTCATGCCACATATTTCTAACAAAGGTTTGAAAATGCCGGAATCCCCAATCAGGAAACTGGTGCCATTCGCCGAAGAAGCTAAGAGAAAAGGAAAAACCATTTATCAGCTGAACATAGGTCAGCCCGATATTAAAACTCCTGAAAATGCCCTGAAAGCCGTAAAAGATAACGCCATAGACGTACTTTCTTACAGTCATTCGGCAGGGTTTGAATCCTACAGAAAGAAACTGGCTGAGTATTACCGTAAAAACGACATCCCGGTTACAGCTGAAGACATCATTATCACTACCGGAGGTTCAGAAGCACTTTTATTTGCGATGGGCAGCATTACCGACCCGGGAGATGAAGTGATCATTCCCGAGCCTTTTTATGCAAACTACAACGGATTCGCAACCGCTTCAGGAGTGAACATCGTACCTATACAGGCCAAAATCGAAAATAACTTTGCCCTTCCTCCTATTTCCAAATTCGAGGAGCTTATTTCACCCAAAACCAAAGCGATCCTGCTTTGCAACCCGGGTAATCCTACAGGATATCTTTATACAAAGGAAGAAATAGAACAACTGGCACAAATCGCGCTTAAACACGATATTTTCATCCTTGCAGACGAAGTTTACAGGGAGTTCGCCTACGATGGGGTGAAGCACCACTCCATTATGAGCATTCCCGGCCTCGAGCAAAATGCCATTATGGTAGATTCTGTCTCAAAAAGATACAGTATGTGTGGTGCCAGGATAGGTTGTCTGGTTTCTAAAAACCAGGAAGTGATGGCAGCGGCAATGAAGTTCGCCCAGGCAAGACTTAGTCCGCCAACCTTTGCACAAATTGCAAGTGAAGCGGCTTTGGATACCCCACAGGAGTACTTTGATGAGGTGATCAAGGAATATACCTTTAGAAGAAACCTTCTTGTTGAAGGCCTTGAAAAGATAGAAGGCGTTAAAGTAGCTAAACCAAAGGGAGCTTTTTACTGTATGGCAGAACTCCCAATAGATAATGCCGATCATTTTGCTAGATGGTTGCTCGAAAGCTTCGAAATAGACAACGAAACCATTATGGTTGCTCCTGCGGGAGGGTTCTACTCCACCCCAGACACCGGGCTTAACCAGGTAAGGATAGCCTATGTATTGAAAAAAGAGAACCTGGAAAAGGCCTTGAAAATACTTGAAGCTGCACTAAAAGAATACAACAAAAAATAATATGCAGGTGTCTTATAATACCTCTCTTAAGAATTACAACAGCTTCGGAATAGATGTAAAAGCCCAAAAATTTATAGAGGCGACTTCTATCGAAGATCTGGAGGGCGTATTAAGAAAAACCTATTCCTCAGAACTATTTATCCTGGGCGGAGGCAGCAACATGCTCCTTACCCAGGATCTTCAAAAGACCGTCTTGCACGTAGCAATTGAAGGCAAAGAGATCGTTTCTGAAACCGAAGATGAAGTGATCATTAAAGCTATGGCCGGGGAGAATTGGCATAAATTTGTGCTCTGGACCCTGGAGCAAGGCTACGGCGGACTCGAAAATCTTTCCCTTATCCCAGGAAATGTAGGAACAGCTCCAATTCAGAATATTGGCGCTTATGGGGTTGAGCTAAAAGACGTTTTTGTAAGCTGCGAGGCTATGAATGTGCAAACCTTGCAAAGAAGCATTTTTAGTCTTGAAGACTGCGACTTTGGTTACCGAAATTCTGTTTTCAAAAAAAGCTTAAAAGGAGAGGTGATCATTACCGGCGTAAGTTTCAGGCTTACCAAAAAAGATCATAATTTACATACCGGCTATGGAGCCATACAAACTGCTTTAGCAGAAAAGAATATCAAAAATCCAGGAATTAAGGATATTTCGGATGCTGTTATTTCCATAAGACAACAAAAGTTACCCGATCCGGCCGAAATTGGGAACAGCGGAAGCTTTTTCAAAAACCCTATTGTCACCAAAACTAAATTTGAAGCGATCCAGAAGGAATTTCCCGAAATTCCCTCTTACCAGATCAACACCACGGAAGTAAAGATTCCTGCGGGCTGGTTAATCGAACAAACAGGTCTTAAGGGTTATAGAAAAGGTGATGCCGGGGTACATAAGAACCAGGCATTAGTACTTGTAAATTACGGAATGGCAACAGGCAAAGAAATCCTGCGCCTTGCACACAAAGTTCAAAAAGAAGTACTGAAAAAATTTGGCATTTCACTGGAAGCTGAAGTAAACATATATTAAAAAAGGACTGCCTTGGCAGTCCTTTTCCTTTAAATCCTTAACAGGAATTTAATTCTCTTTCTTTTTCATTACAACTCCGTCAATTAGGTGAATAACTCCGTTTGAAGCATCAATATCGGTCTGTACGATTGTTGCTGTATTTCCGTTCTCATCTTTAAGAACTACATTTTCACCGTCTTTCATTGCGGTAAGTTTGCCCCCATCCAGAGTGGTTATTTCATACTCCCCTTCATTATCATCAATAAGCTGAACCAGATCGGCTGCCATAACTTCATCTTCTACAACATGATATTTAAGCAGCGTTGCCAATTTCTGGCTATTCTCCTTTTTCATCAGGGTATCTAAGGTGGCTTTATCTACTTTTTCAAAAGCAGCGTTGGTAGGCGCAAATACCGTATAAGGACCTTCTTCGGTTTTAAAGGTTTCGGCTAATTGAGCACTTTTTAAAGCTGAAACCAGGGTACTAAGAGTATCAGTTTCCATTGCTTTGGCTGCGATACTGTTAGACTCCATTTCCATCCGCTCTTTCTCTGCTTTCATTTCAGCCGCTCTTTCAGCCTCCATCTTCTCCATTCTTGCTTTTTCTTCTTCCTCTTTCTTGTTATCTCCACAGGAAGCAAGAGTAAAACCAGCAATTAAAAGAAGCGTAAACAACTTTATGGTTTTCATAATTTTTCGGGTTTTGTTGGTTATTAATGCAAGATATTCCGTAAACACGAGATTTTCAGTGCTTTGCGTTTAAATTTTAGTTAAAATATGTAAAGGTTATACTAATGTAGACACAGGTTTTCGGGGTAGTATTTTTATTCTTAATTTTTGCATCAGAAAATTAGTTTATGAAACTACTTATAATATCTGTTATATTGTTAGCACTGGCATTCGCCGGGATCGCCATCAAGATCTGGGGAAAAAAGGACGGCAAATTCGCCGGAACCTGCGCCAGTCAGAGTCCGTTTTTAAATAAAGAGGGAGAACCTTGTAGTTTTTGTGGAAAAATGCCTGATGAAGTTGGAGACTGTTCTGATGTGAAAAAGACCAACTAATCCTCTATGGCAACACTTCTACTTGGGGTATTTCTTTTATTCGCACTGATCAATCTGGGGTACTATCTGGCCTTTTTCAGTTTTGCGGGTGCCAGGGATAAAGAAAATGCAGCTCCAGCTTTTCCTGTTTCTGTGATCGTATGTGCCAAGAACGAAGCAGAAAACCTCAACAATTTCCTGCCTTCTATTTTAGAGCAGGACTATCCCGATTACGAGATCATTCTTATCAATGACGCCTCTGTAGACAACAGCCTGGAGGTTATGGAGAAATATCAGGCCCTGGACGGCAGGATAAAGATTGTTGATGTAGAGAACAACGAAGCTTTTTGGGCCAATAAAAAATATGCTCTCACCCTGGGCATTAAAAAGGCCAAACACGACCACCTTATCTTTACCGATGCCGATTGTTCCCCGCAATCTAAAAACTGGCTAAGAAGAATGGCTGAAAAATTCAGTGCAGAAAACTCGATCATTCTGGGCTATGGCGGATATTTCAGAAATAAGGGTTCACTTCTAAATAAACTTATCCGTTTCGAGACCCTTCTAACGGCTATACAATATTTTGCTTACGCAAGACTGGGCAGGCCTTATATGGGAGTTGGCAGAAACCTGGCATACACCTCAACACAATTCTACCAGCAAAAAGGCTTTGCAAATCACCTGCATCTCCGTTCGGGTGATGATGATCTCTTCGTTAATGAAGCCGCCACCGCCAATAATACAGCAATTTGTTTCCACAGAGAATCTTTTACCCGCAGTGTTCCAAAACAAAGCTTCAAGAAATGGTTTGAGCAAAAGCGAAGGCACGCCTCTATTGCCAAACATTACAAATCTTCAGATAAACTTCTTTTAGGCCTGTTTTACAGTTCCAGATTACTTTTCTGGCTGCTGTTTATCATCCTTATGGCCTTTCAGATCTACCCGCAAATCACTTTAGGTGCAATCGGAGTGTTATTGGTAACCGAAAGCATCGTGTATTTTAAGGCGGCAAGAAAACTGGAAGAACTGGATGTGGTTTGGCTGTTTCCGTTTTTAGAGGTATTTTTAATCTTCAGCCAATTAGCCATTTTTATCGCTAACATTTTCTCAAAACCTACACATTGGAAATAGACTCTGAAGTTCTTCTGAAAAAGATAAGAGCAGCCAAAGAAGGAAGCCAGTCGGCTTTTAACTATTTGCTGGATACTTTCTGGAATGATGTGTATGGCTTTCAGCTGAAAAAGACCCATAACGAATACGAGGCCGAAGATATCACCATTCAGACATTTTCCAAGGCCTTCAAAAAGATCGATACTTTTGATGAGTCCTACTCCTTCAGCACCTGGCTAATTGCAATATCAAAGAACCTTCACGTAGATCTTATCAGGAAGAAAAAGTCTTCCATTAGATCCAAAACCACTACCCACGATGAAGACAGGGTGTATAAAATAGCAGATGAAACCCCGACCATAGAGGATAAGCTCATTAAAGAACAGCACCTGGCGCAATTGCTTACCGATATTAAACAGCTGAATCCTCATTACCAGGAAGTGATCAATCTCCGGTATTTTCAGGAGAAATCGTACAAGGAGATCTCCGAAATTCTTGCGGAGCCAATGAATAACGTAAAAGTGAAACTGCTAAGGGCTAAAAAACTTCTGGCCGAGATCATTTCTTCCCGAAATACCTGAAATCATCACAAAAACACTACGCTTCAGGCTTTATGTGTTTCAGTATATTATTGTTATCTTTGAAGCCAATAATTTTGCTATGAGTACAGACACAATTACCCCTAATAAACCCAAACCAAAGGCCAAGCCTAAATGGCTAAGGGTTAAGCTTCCTACCGGTAAGAAATATACCGAACTCAGGAGCCTTGTAGACAAGTACGACCTTCATACCATTTGTACTTCAGGAAGTTGCCCCAATATGGGCGAATGCTGGAGTGAAGGTACCGCTACCTTTATGATATTAGGTAATGTTTGTACCCGTTCCTGTGGTTTTTGCGGAGTAAAGACCGGAAGACCTGAAACCGTAGATTGGGATGAGCCTGAAAAAGTGGCGCGTTCCATTAAAATTATGAAGATCAAGCACGCGGTTATCACAAGTGTTGACCGTGATGACCTGAAAGATATGGGGTCTATAATCTGGGCAGAAACGGTAAAAGCCATCAGGAGAATGAATCCTGAAACCACACTGGAAACCCTTATTCCGGACTTCCAGGGAAATGAAAGGAATATTGACAGGATCGTAGAAGTAATGCCTGAAGTGGTTTCTCATAATATGGAAACCGTGAAACGCCTTACGAGAGAAGTCAGAATTCAGGCGAAGTACGAAAGGAGTCTTGCTGTGCTGAAGTACCTTAAGGACCAGGGAATCAATAGAACCAAATCTGGTATTATGCTTGGTCTTGGGGAAAAGGAAGAAGAAGTTATAGAAACGCTGCACGACCTGAGAGCAGCCGGAGTAGATGTAGTGACCATAGGCCAGTACCTGCAGCCAAGTAAAAAGCATCTTCCGGTGAAGCAGTTCATCACCCCAGATCAGTTCAAGAAATATGAACAAATAGGTCTTGACCTTGGGTTCAGACACGTAGAAAGCAGCGCTTTGGTACGCTCTTCTTACAAAGCTCAAAAACATATTAACTAGGGACAAAGTATATGGCGGCACCTGTAAAAATTGCCATTAATGGCTTTGGGCGAATTGGCCGCAATCTTTTCAGACTCTTAATTGGACACCCTTCCATAGAGGTTGTAGCGGTAAACGATGTTGCCGATATTAAAACCCTTGCCCATTTATTGAAATACGACAGTATTCACGGGGTTTTGAAAAACCAAGTCAGCTCTAACGAGAATGAGGTTACTGTAGACGGGAAATCAATTCCGTTCACGCAGTTCTCGCATCCTAAAGATACTACCTGGACAAATTTTGGAGCCGAGATCGTTATAGAAGCATCCGGCAAATTCAAAAAAAGTGACGACCTCGATTTTCATCTTCAGGAAGGAGTGAAAAAAGTGATCCTTTCGGTTCCGCCGGAAGATGAGACCATTAAAATGGTGGTTCTGGGGGTGAATGAAGATATTCTGGATGGCAGTGAGAAAATCATTTCGAATGCTTCCTGCACCACGAACAATGCCGCGCCAATGCTCAAGATCATCCACGAGAACTTCGGAATTGAGCAGGCTTACATTACCACGGTGCATTCGTATACTACAGATCAAAGCCTGCATGACAAGCCTCACCGTGATTTAAGAAGAAGCCGGGCAGCAGCACAATCCATAATCCCGACCACAACGGGAGCTGCAAAAGCATTAACCAGGATATTTCCTGACCTGAGCGAGGTGATAGGTGGTTGCGGAATAAGGGTCCCGGTACCAAACGGCTCTCTGACCGATATGACGCTTAACGTTAAACAGAACACAAGCATAGATGAAGTAAATGCTTTGTTCAAAAAAGCTGCCGCAGGTTCTTTAAAGAATATTTTAAGCTACACCGAAGACCCTATAGTCTCTGTAGACATTCTGGACAATCCTAATTCCTGCATTTTTGATGCTCAAATGACTTCGGTTATTGGCGGCAAATTAGTAAAACTCATAGGCTGGTATGACAATGAAATTGGCTACTCAAGCCGTCTTATCGATTTAATTTCAATGATTAAGGATAAATAACTATCTTTATCCAGATTATAGCCAAACCCCAAATGACCAACTTAAGGCTTACATTCTTTTTACTATTGTTTTCTTCGTTTGTTTTTGCTTCTCAGGAGCAATCCCAGACATCTATAGAAGAAACGAACGATTCCATCCAAAATCTTCTTAACGAAGCTGAAGTTTCTATCAATATTGTAGATGTTGACAAAGCTCTGGATCTCCTTAATCAATCACTTCAGTTATCCAAAGAAATAGACCATAAAAGATACATGGCTCTTTCAAGTACTTTATTAGGAAAGCTGTATTATGTGCGCCACGATTTTGACAGAGCCAAGACCGAAATTCAACGGGCAATTTCCATCCAGCGGGAAATAGACGATGATCTTGGCCTTGCCTATTCTTATGTGAATTTTGCCAAAGTTTTCACCCTGGAGAATGACCTGAACCGGGCTAATAAATACCTGAATCTTGCCCGCAGTATCTATAACAATTATGATAACAAGGAGCATTTAGGCATCGTAGCTTTAAACCAGGGAATAGTTAACCTCAATCTTGAAGAGCAATACGAGAAGGCAATACAGCGCTTCAATTTTGCCGAAGAATATCTAAAAGACAGCGATGACCTTTATGAATTATCAAGGCTTTATTATTTCCGCGGTAAAGCTTACCGGTTAAACGGAAATATTGAAGCTGCCGAAAGTGAAGCTAATAAAGGACTTGAATTAGGAAGCGAAGAAGGATTTCACGGAATGATTATGAGCACCAATCGCTTGCTAAGTGAGATTTACGAAGATAAAGGAGAGCCACAAAAAGCCCTGAAATATTTACAGCAGAGTAATAAAATGAGGGAGGCTATCTTCAATATGAACAAGGAGGCGCTTGCAAGCGAAGCCAATGCCAAATATGGCGTTGATGCAATGCGAAGCACCCTGAATGAACTTACGCTTCAGAATGAGGAACAGGAACGCTCTCTTAAAGTGAACAAACTGACCACCATTTTAAGTGTGGCCCTTATCACCATTCTCTCTCTGCTTACACTTTCGCTGTATAAGAACAACAATTTACGTGCCCGCGCAAACGATCTGCTACAGAAAAAGAACTCAGAACTAACAAGAGCCAAGGAAAACGCTGAAAGAGCGTCAATGGCCAAAGCACAGTTCCTTTCTACCATTACGCACGAATTAAGAACACCACTTTATGCCGTGACCGGGCTTACGCATTTATTACTGGAAGAAAACCCTACTGAAAACCAAAAAGAGCATCTTAACTCCCTTAAGTTTTCGGGGGAATACCTTTTATCCCTTATCAATAACATTCTGGACCTCAACAAGCTTGAAGCAAATAAGGTTGAGGTTATGGAAACCTCTTTCAATCTAAAGAAAAGGATCTCTGATGTTCTTGTAGCACTCAAGAATTCGGCTGATGAAAAGGGAACAAAGATCCACTTCGATTTTGATGAATCCATCCCGAAGAGAATTAAAGGAGATCCGTTAATCATATCCCAGATCCTGATCAACCTTATAGGCAATTCCATAAAATTCACCACCGAAGGGGATATCTGGATCTCTGTGAATAAGTTAAGGGAAGAGAACAAATTCGTGTTCCTCCAGTTTGAAATAAAGGATAATGGGGAAGGAATTACTAAAGAGAAGCAAAAATCGATCTTTGAGAACTTTACCCAGGGCTCCACACAAATCAACAGAAAGTTTGGCGGAACAGGATTAGGTCTTTCCATTGTGAAGAATCTCATCACTCTGCTGGGCAGTAAGATCGACCTGGAAAGCGAACTTGGAAAAGGTTCTAAATTCACTTTCGAGTTGAAGTTCGAAGAACTTGAGGGCAAGAAAAGCCAGATGAAAACCAAGGATGAAGAAATTGCGGACACTCCTCCTCCGAAGGATATAATGGCCAACAAGAAGATCCTTATCGTAGAAGACAACAAGATCAACCAGATGATCACCCGAAAGATTCTTGAAAAGAACAACGTGATCTGCGATGTTGCCGATACCGGAACCATAGCCATAGATAAGGTACAAAACAATCATTTTGACCTGATCCTGATGGATATTCATATGCCGGGAATCAGCGGAATTGAAGCAACCATAGAAATCAGAAAATTCAACGAAGAGATCCCGATCATTGCCCTTACGGCAGTAACTCTGGATGAAAACCTTGATGAATTCTACCTGAACGGTTTTAATGACATTATTCCAAAGCCCTATAAAACAGAGGAGTTCTTCAATAAAATTAACAAATACTTAGCTTTAAAAGAGACAACTGTTTAGGGTATTGGCACAGCCTTTGTAAAATACACGCTAGTAGAATTATATATCGACAAAAACAAGCATATATAGTTTGAATTAGCCAAAACAAAAGAGGTGTTCTTACACCTCTTTTTCTTTTATATAATCCAGTATATTCTTGTCAAATTCTTCCTTCCCCTTAATAAAAGTCACTTTTATTGGCAGGTAAAACAACTTATCCGGAGGCAGTTCATCCTTCAGCCTTACATAATCCTTTTCTGTGGTCAGGATAAGATTTTCTTCCTTTAGCTCATTAAGCTCTCTTTCTGTAAAGTTATGATGGTCCGGAAATTTGCGATGTGTATAGTTAAAGTCCTTTCCTTTCAAATGTTCAAGTAATGGCTTTGGATTGGCAATACCGGTAACCAGGCAGAATCCTTCGGTTGATAACTCCTCCCAATCAGCTTCGCCATCAGCATTCCGGGGATTTTCGTCATAGGAAATTCCCGTAAAGAAAAGTTTCTGATAATTCCGAAGCCTTAATTTATGCCAGATCCTCTCCTGTTCTTCGGAAGTCAGCTTAAGAGGGCATTTGGTCACCACAATGATATCGGCCCGCTCGGCTCCCACAGTAGGCTCTCTCAAATTACCTGCAGGAAGCATAAAATCTTCGGTATACAGATCGCCATAAGACGTAAGGAGTATATTTAATCCCGCTTTCACCTTCCTGTGCTGGAAGGCATCATCCAGAAGGATCACTTCCGGTTCCTGCTTTAATAGCTCGGCAATTCCGTTCCTTCGGTCGGCATCAACAGCCACGAGGGCATTCCCGAAGTTCCTTTTAAACTGAAGCGGCTCATCCCCTGCTTCAGCTGCGCTTTCATTGCCCCTAAGAAGTTTAAAGCCACGGGTTGACCTCTTATAACCCCGACTAAGAGCAGCTGTCCTGTATTTCGGGCTAACCAATTTCAGCAAGTATTCTATCATTGGTGACTTGCCTGTACCACCGGTGTTGAGATTCCCCACACAAATAACAGGCAGGTCATAAGATCTGGATGAAAGTATTCCGGAGTTATAAAACTGATTCCTTATCCAGGTAACTGCTCCATACAATAAGGCAAAGGGAAAAAGTAATTTTCGAAGACTCTTCATTTAGGCCGCGCTATAATAATTATATTTGACAGAACTAAGTTCGCTTCGAATTTACGAATATTAAATAAGCAGCAGAAAAGCTTAAAAAACCAAAACCAAGAAATTATGATTATTCAGGAAGTAATTGATCATATTGAAGAATTTGCACCCACCGCTTATGCCGAAGACTTTGATAACGTAGGTCTTTTAGTGGGGGATGCACAAACCGAGGTAAATGGAGCCCTTATCACCCTGGACACTCTGGAAAGCGTGGTAGATGAAGCTATTGAAAAGAACTGCAACCTCATCATAAGCTTCCACCCTATTATTTTTTCAGGGCTTAAAAAACTAAACGGAAAGAATTATGTAGAAAGAACCGTGATCAAAGCTATCCAGCATAATATTGCTATCTATGCCATTCATACCGCCCTGGACAATCAGTATAAAGGGGTAAACGATATGATCTCGGAAAAGCTGAAGCTGAAGAACAGGCAAATCCTGATCCCCCGAAGAAACAGCATTAAAAAGCTCACCACCTTTATCCCTACGGCCGATGCCGATAAATTACGCAAAGCTTTGTTCGCGGCAGGAGCAGGAAGTATAGGGAATTATGACAACTGCAGCTTTAACCTGGAAGGGAAAGGCAGTTTTAAGCCAAATGAAGACGCCAATCCTACAATTGGAGAAGTAGGAGAAGTCCATTTTGAGGAAGAAACCCAAATTGGAGTAACCTATCCGGTGCATAGTGAAGATAAAATCCTTAAAACCCTCTTCCAGAATCATCCTTATGAGGAGGTGGCTTATGAGATCTCCTCGCTGGGAAATTCACATCAGCATTTGGGAATGGGGATGATAGGAGAACTGGAAAATGAAACTGAAGAAGAAGAATTTTTGAAATTGGTCAAAAAAACCTTTCATTCGGGCTGTGTAAGGCACTCAAAACTACGCGGAAAACCGGTGAAAAGGGTAGCTGTTTTGGGTGGCAGCGGCAGCTTTGCCATAGAGCAGGCAAAGAAAGCCGGAGCAGATATGTATATAACGGCAGACCTGAAGTATCACGATTTCTATAAAGCCGAGGAAAAACTGGTCTTAGCCGATATTGGTCACTATGAAAGTGAGCAGTTCACAAAAAATTTATTACATTCTTATCTTACAAAAAAAATTAGTAATTTTGCACTTATTTTAGCAGATACAAATACCAATCCTATCAAGTATATATAACTATGGCAAAAAAAAACGATGTTACTGTAGAAGCGAAGCTTAGAGCACTGTACGATCTACAATTAGTTGATTCCCGAATTGACGAAATTAGAAATGTACGCGGTGAGCTTCCGTTAGAGGTAGAAGACTTGGAAGATGAAGTAGCCGGATTAAACACACGTTTGGAAAAACTTGATGCCGATATTGAAGTTATTGAGAATGATATCAAGAATAAGAAGAATCTTATTGACGAATCTAAGTCTACCATAAAGAAGTATTCTGAACAACAAAAGAATGTTCGTAACAATCGTGAATTCAACGCACTTTCTAAAGAGATCGAATTCCAGGAACTGGAAATAGAACTTGCCGAGAAACACATTAAAGAATACAAGGCTCAAATCGAGCAGAAGAAAGAGGTGATCGCTCAAACAAAAGAGCGTCTTGACGAAAGAGAACAGCACCTTACCCATAAAAAGAGTGAGCTTGATGCAATCCTTGCAGAGACAGAGAAGGAAGAAAAAGCCCTTATCGATAAGTCTCACGAATATGAGAAAGAGATCGAAGAGCGTCTTGTAAATGCATACAAGAGAATAAGAAGTAACGTAAAGAACGGTCTTGCCGTTGTACCTGTGGAGCGTGGAGCTTCAGGAGGTTCTTACTTCACCATCCCGCCGCAAGTGATTATGGAGATCGCCGGTCGTAAAAAGATCATTACCGATGAACACAGTGGAAGAATTCTTGTAGATGAAGAACTTGCAAAAGAAGAAAGAGAAAAAATGGATGGACTGTTCCAGAGATTTTAATCTTCTTAAAATATATTGGAAAAGGCCCCGAAACCGGGGCCTTTTTTTATGCACTAACTTTTAATAACCCAATCCTTCCTATCTGTCCTCCGCTTATTGATTAACAAGTATTTCACACTATTATTCGATTAAAGCTATACCTTTAATTTATAAACCCTTTTCAAATGAAACGACTTAATCTAATTCTCGCGGCACTTGCCATCATTTCCATTTCCTGCCAGGACCAGAAAAAGAATTCGGAAGCTATGGAAAACTCGACTTCCGAAGTGGAATACTCTGAAAACGCTAATACGGAATCGACAGAAAGTGAACCCACCAATAAAGCTGAGGATACCTCAGAGCTCATAGTAGATACTAAGGAAAAAAGCAGTACGAAAGAACCAATTAGTGGGGACGTCTATATGAAATCTGGAGAAGAGACGGACATCTCTTGTAAATGTTATTGTCTTGATGTAAATCCTGGCGGCAGTTCTGAACTTTGTCTCACAAAAGATGAAATTTACATCACCGCCCGTTTTGAATCTAATGCTGAAGGAATAGATTTATATTACGTATCGCCCTCAGCAAATAACACCAACGACGAGTTGCCCTGGGATAAGTTCGACAAGAACATCCCTGTCGCCAGCCTGAAACCAACTCCAGAAGGTTTAAAACTGGACTGGAAAGGCTTTTCTATAGACGGGAAACTTGCAGTAGATTATGCCATCTACGGAAAAAAAACATTAGAAGGAGAATATCATATCAAGAACTAAAATGAGAACATTACTTTTAAGCGGAATCTTTATTTTTCTTTTTGCCTGTGGCAACAACGCGCAGGATAGTAAGAAAGCTCAGGAAGCGGTTGCCAATGCCGAGCCTGTTGAAGTACAAAGCCAGGACGGTTTGGAACGCGCCTATTTTGCCAGTGGCTGTTTCTGGTGTGTGGAGGCCATTTATGAAAGCGTAGAAGGAGTGAAAGAAGCTGTCTCGGGCTATGCAGGCGGTCATACAAAAAACCCGACTTATGAATCAAGCAACACCGGTAACACCGGTCACGCAGAGAGCGTGGAAGTGATCTATGATCCTGAAAAAGTTAGCTTTAAGAACCTGGTGCAGGTATATTTTGGCTCGCAGGATCCCACCCAGGTAAACGGCCAGGGACCGGATATCGGCTCTCAATACAGATCGATCATCTTCTATCAGAATGAAAAACAAAAAAATATAATTGAAGAGGTGAAGACCGAAGTAGCCAAGGATTACAATAAACCGATCGCAGCTGAAATTATGCCCTTTCAAAAATTCTGGAAGGCTGAGGATTATCACCAAAATTACGAGAAGAACCATCCAAATAACCCATACATAAGAAATGTGTCGATCCCGAGACTTAACAAGTTCAAAAGGAAATTCCCCGAGCTTCTGAAAGAAGAAGCTCATTAAAATAAAAAAGGCAGCCAGTGGCTGCCTTTTTTATTTTGTTCTCAACCTGTTCAAAATTCTTCATTTTTAATAAGGCTAACCATTTTATTTTCTACTTCAGGGGAATCCCATTTATCTTCAATATCCTCCATATTCATTACCTCGTCCATAATTTTACGCTGCCTGTCCCCTATTGCCAGAGCTTCTGCATAGGGCTTATCAGAAAAAGTGACGCGAGAATACAAGGGCACCCACAGTTCGGGATGCCTGTCTGAGAAATGTTTTTCTATTTTCTTCCGCAGGAGAAAGTCCGGATCGGCAGTTTTACTACTCATTTCAATAAAGTTACGATAGCTGAGCTCTGCTATTGCATCTCCGTTGGGTTTACGTTCAGTTTCATACTCTCGGAAGATCCTTTCCCAATCGTCACCGTATTTTTCCATTTTCCGGTACAGCACCTGAATATCTTCAAACCCGGCATTCATCCCCTGCCCGTAAAACGGAACTATTGCGTGCGCCGAATCACCTACCAGGGCAACTTTGTCCCAGTAAGACCAGGGAAAACACTTAATAGTCACCATAGCACTTGTTGGGTTTCTGAAGAAATCCTTTTTCAGATTTGAGATCTCTCCCTTAATATCCGGGAAATAATTCTCGAAAAATGCTTCAGTTTTTTCCTCGGTATCCAGACTTTCGAAGGAGATATCCCCTTCAAAGGGCAGGAACAAGGTACAGGTGAAGCTTCCGTCCAGATTAGGCATCGCAATAAGCATAAATTCACCCCTTGGCCAAATATGGAAAGAACTGTTATCCAGCTTATGTGTACCATCGGGATTAGCCTTTATACTAAGTTCCTTATACCCCACATCTATAAAATGCTGAGAATAGTTGAACCTGCTACGCCTTTGCATTTTGTGCCGTATCCTTGAAAATGCTCCGTCTGCACCAAACACAAGGTCAAAGTTATATTCCTTCCAAACGCTCTTTTCACTCTCCCCGGTAAACAGGGTGGCATTGGGAAGGTCTATATCCCAAACTTTTTCTTCAAACCGAAACTTAGCCCCGGCCTCTTCAGCCAGAGTGATCATTCTTCGGTTTAGAACCCCTCTTGAAATCGAGTAAATCGCCTCTTCTTCTTTTCCGTATTTCTGAAAATAAACAGGCCTGTCATTTACATGCATCGCTCGTTTATTGAGCGGTAAAGCTAGCTTCCTAATCTCTTCTTCGATTCCTGCCTCTCTCAAGGCCTTCCACCCTCGATTAGACATCGCCAGGTTTATGGACCTGCCGGAAAACTCCACCTTCCGCACATCGGGGCGGCGGTCAAAAACCGTTACCTGATGTCCATTTTTTCTAAGATAAAGGGCGAGTAAAGATCCTACAAGGCCGGAGCCCACAATAGCGATTTTTTTTGGTTGTTGCATGACTTTCCTTGAATCCTCTCTGCTTTCAGTTTAGAGCAAAGACCAATTACGTAGCGAAAATACTCATTTCCCAACACTTTATCCCTCCCCTCCTTCTTCAAAATTCCATAAATGCCTTGCAAGATCTTGTTTTTCAAAAATACCCCGGCATTTATCATTTGTTTAACAGGCTTTGAAATACTCAAAACGTAACTTTATTTACAATAATCCTCACATAAAAAGATTATGCAGAAAGACCAACCTCTATTACAGCCGTTTACAATGGGAGACCTTAATTTAAAAAACCGTGTGGTTATGGCACCTATGACGCGTAACCGGGCTGATAACAAAGACAATGCACCAACAGACATACACGTAAAATATTATACGCAGAGAGCCAGTGCCGGGCTAATAGTAACTGAAGGCAGCCAGGTCTCTGAACGGGCTGTTGGCTATATTAACACCCCGGGTATCCATACCGATGTGCAGGTGAAGGCCTGGACAAAAGTTACTGAAGCTGTCCATAATAAGGAAGGTAAGATCTTCCTTCAGTTATGGCATTGCGGACGTATTTCGCATCCAAAGTTTCATAAAGGAGAAAAGCCCCTTGCCCCAAGTGCCGTAAACCCAAATACAAAAACCTTTACGCCTGATGGTTTTGAAGATACCGTAGAGCCCAAGGCAATGGAACTTTCAGATATCAAAAAAACCGTTCAGGAATTTCGTCATGCAGCCCAAAACGCCAAGGAAGCAGGTTTTGATGGGGTCGAGATCCATTCGTCCAACGGGTACCTGATTCACCAGTTCTTTAATGAGAACGCAAACATAAGAACCGATGAATACGGGGGAAGCATTCAGAACAGAGCAAGGTTTTTCTTTGAAGTGATTGAAGCTATTTCTGAGGTCTGGCCGGAAAATCGTATTGGAGTCAGACTAAATCCTTCGTTACATAATGCCTTCGGGATTACTGCCACCCCGGAGACCATTCCTACATTCGATTATATCGTAAAAAAGCTGAACGCTTATGACTTGGCCTATGTTCACTTTTCGGAACCTTTTACCGATGTAAGTGAAGTGGATTTCCTGGAGCCGAATATTGCAAAACATTATCGCCCTATTTATAAGGGTAACCTGATGATCAACTCAGAATTCGATCAGGAATCCGGGAATAAGGTAATTGAAGACGGAGATGCCGATCTTGTATCCTTTGGAAAGCTGTACGTATCCAATCCCGATCTTGTAGAGAGGTTTGAAAAAAATCTCCCTCTGGCAGAGTGGGATCAGGATACTTTTTACACTTCGGGCAGCAAGGGATATACAGACTATCCCACTTACGAGGAAGAGCAAGCTTAAGCTTTTCTGCTAATTTTATTTTAAAAAAGCCTAAAAGAAGGTTAAGTAAGACAGGCATTTATCCGGAATAATTTAAATTTAAATGAACCAAAATTTATAAAGATATGGATCAGGCAAAACTTGACCACATGAGATCTGTGCTTAACAGACTGGAGGACATTAAAAACACTCAGGAAAGTATTATTGACAAGATCAATCATGTGATCACAGATTTATTTCAGCATCCGGACAAGGATCTTGAAAAAATAATGGAGGATGCCCATCAAAAAGCTTCAGATAATATTGACGCTATCAGGGAAGCAATGGAAGATTACGAAATGTCTATAAATAAACTTGAAAATCAGGATTAATTTAAAAATCTGTTAACAGGCTTTTAAATAAGCAATCTCTAAATTGAGGTCAGTTTAAAAAACTGGCCTTTTTTTATGAAACATTATTCTTCCGAAGAGATAGGTAAAATGGAAAAGCTGTTTAGGCTCAACCTCATTAACAGCTGTACCGGCTATAAATCGGCAAACCTCATCGCCACTAAATCTGAGGCCTTCGGCGTTAATGTGGCGGTCTTCAGTTCGGTTACTCACCTTGGCAGTGACCCTGCTCTTTTAGGCTTTGTAACACGACCTACAAGCGTACCTCGCAACACTTATAAAAATATAGCAGAACATAAGTACTTCACTGTAAATCATATTCAGGAAAATATGATAGAAAGTGCACACCAGACGGCCGCCAAATATAAAGAGGATGTTTCAGAGTTTAAAAAGACCGGGCTGGAAGAAGAATATCTGGATGGTTTTTATGCTCCTTATGTGAAGCAGTCTACGGTTAAATTAGGCTGTAAATACCTTAATGAATATCATATTAAAGAGAATAACACAATACTTGTTGTTGCAGCCATAGAACATATTTATTTTGATGAAGGCATCCAGGCCCCCGACGGGTGGTTGAGGCTAGATGATGCCGGAACAGTGGCCATAGACGGGCTTGACGGATACGCCCTGCCAAGCCTGCTGGACAGGTTTCACTATGCCCGACCAGGTCAGGAAATAAAGTCATTCTTTAAAAAGAAAAGCTCCGGTCAATCTGAATGAGTAATTCTCCCAAAACCTTAAGGCTCATTCTTGGAGATCAACTCAATTATAACCACAGTTGGTTCAAAACAACTCACAGCAATATCACTTATGTGTTAATGGAGATGCGCCAGGAGACCGATTATGTGAAGCATCATATTCAGAAAATCGTCGGATTTTTCAAAGCGATGAGACATTTCGCAACCCATCTTAAAGAAAGGGAACATAAAGTAATTTACCTCAAAATAAACGATAAGAACAATCTTCAAAGTTTAGATGAAAACCTTTCCGCGCTATTAAAAGAGAACAACTTTGAAAAGTTCGAATATCAACTGCCGGATGAATACCGGCTTGACCAACAACTAAAGGATTTTTGCAAAAAGCTCAAAATTGGGACGGAAGCCTCTACTACGGAACATTTCCTGACCAGCAGAAAAGAGCTTGAAGACTTCTACCAAGGAAAAAATCAGCTTACTATGGAATATTTCTACCGCTACATGAGGAAGAAATACAACATACTTATGTTAAACGACAAAGATCCTGAGGGCGGGAAATGGAATTTTGACAAATCGAACCGAAAAAAATGGAAAGGAAAACCCGAAATTCCTCACGAGCGTGGGTTTAGAAAGGATGCATCTAAGCTCCTGGAAGAAATCGAAAAAGCCGGCATAGAAAGTATGGGGAGTATAGAGGCCCAAAATTTCAACTGGCCTGAAAGCAGACAGGATGCCCTTTCTGTTTTAAATTATTTCTGCGAGAACCTGCTTGTTCATTTCGGGGATTTTCAGGATGCTATGCATACCGAACAAGCTTACCTCTTTCATTCAAGATTATCTTTTGCACTAAACACCAAAATGCTTCACCCCCTGGAGGTGATAGAAAAAGTTACCGAGCACTGGCGTTTAAATAAAGAGCATATCGACATTTCACAGGCAGAGGGTTTTATCAGGCAAATTCTTGGCTGGAGGGAATATATGCGCGGAATTTACTGGAGAGAAATGCCCGGTTACCGTAGAAGCAATCGCCTTAGAAACCAAAACAAACTGCCTGAATTTTACTGGAATGGCGATACTAAAATGAACTGTCTTCATCACTCCATAAAACAGAGTCTGGAAACCGCTTATGCCCATCATATACAGCGGCTAATGATCACAGGCAATTTTGCACTTCTCACCAACACTCATCCCGATTATGTTGACACGTGGTATCTCGGTGTCTATATGGATGCCATAGAATGGGCAGAGATCACCAATACCCGTGGGATGAGCCAGTTTGCCGATGGCGGCCTCGTGGCAACCAAACCCTATATTTCCAGTGGCAGTTATATTAACAAGATGAGCAATTACTGCAAAGACTGCCATTATAATGTCAATAAGAAAACCGAGGAGGATGCCTGCCCTTTCAACAGTCTTTACTGGAATTTCCTGGATGAAAAGAAGGAGTTTCTTAAAGATAATAACAGAATGGGTATGATGATGAGCCTTTTGGAAAAGAAGTCAGCAAAGGAACTGAAAGAACTCAAAAACAGGGCGCAGAAAGTCATTAAAAATCCGGAGCGTTTCTAAATTCGATAAGTTAAACACTAGTTAAAAACTTCAGCTACAGTAAGCTATTCCATAAATTAGTATGTAGAACCAACCAAATCAAACAAAATGAGGGGCCTAATTTGGCTTATTGTAGTGATCTTAATCATCTTATGGTTAATAGGCTACTTCGGTTTTGGAGATGCCGTAGGAAACCTAATCCATATTTTACTGGTACTTGCCATTATAGGAATCATTTACCGCCTGGCAACCGGAAGAAGACTTTAATCAGGCTCAGTGAAAATTAAAAATAACTAACTTAAAACCAATTAACCAGCAACATTGTTGCAACTAAAACTAACCGATATGAGAGATTTACTTTGGCTTATTGTAGTATTACTGATTATAGGATGGCTTGTAGGATACTTTGCCTTTCCAGATTTGGGCAGTATTATCCACATCCTGATCGTACTTGCAGTAATTCTTATTCTGTACAAGCTACTAACAGGCCGCAGATTATAAGTCTGACAGAGAAAATATTAATAACCCTTTGAAAGATCAAAGGGTTTTTTAATTTAAATTATCTAATCGCAGAAAGTTGAAAGATATGTGGAACCTGAAAAATAAATATGCCCTTATTACCGGTGGTACAAAAGGAATTGGGAAAGCAACGGTAATGGAGTTTCTCGAATTAGGGGCTGAAGTTCTTTTTACGGCCCGTGACGAAACAGAGGTCAGGGCTTTAGAAAAAGAATTAAAGGCAAAAAAATACAAGGTATCCGGATTGGTTGCCGATGTGACCAAACCTGAAGACCGAAACAAAATAAACAGTTTCATTGAAGGCAACTGGAAAAAACTGAATATTCTTGTGAATAATGCCGGGACTAACATCAGGAAACCTGCCAGGTCCTATACCGAGGCCGAATTCCGGAAAGTTACCGAGGTCAATTTGATAGCTCCCTTCGAGCTATCCAGAAAAATGAATCCCTGGCTGGCAGCTTCAGGATCTGCCAGCATCATTAATGTAGCATCTTCGGCGGCTATGCAGGATGTAGGGACGGGAGTTCCGTATGCTATGTCTAAAGCCGGTTTGCTTCAGCAAACCAGGAGCCTTGCTTCCGAATGGGCAGAAGAAGACATAAGAGTAAATGCCGTTTCTCCCTGGTTCACAAAAACCCCGCTTACCGATGGCTATCTAGATCAGCCCGAAAAGTTGGAGGCCATACTAAGAAGAACGCCTATGAAGCGAGTTGCGGAAGCCAAAGAAATGGCTTCGGTAATAGCCTTCCTGGCGATGGAAAAGTCTTCCTATATCACGGGACAAAATATTGTGGTTGATGGCGGAATGAGCATAAATGCTCTTTAGAGCAGCTTTTTGTATATTGAATTAAAATCCAACCAATGAAAAAATCACTATTCCTGGGGCTAATCGTCCTATTCTCTTTCTCCTGTAAAAACAACAATAAATCTGTTGCAGAAATTAAAACACCTGAATCTCAGAAAGAACAATCTGAAATTCAGCAAAAGATAGCCAAGGCTAATGGCCTGAATGCATTTAAGGATGTGGAGCAACTTCAGTTCACTTTTAATGTAAAAGTTGGCGATTCTATCAGGTCTAAAAGAAATTGGACCTGGCACCCAAAATCAGGCGAAATTAGGCTTACCCAGGGCGACATAAGCCAGATATATAAAAAGGACGGCGAGCTTAGCGAGAAGGAAAAAGAGATGGATCACAAATTCATCAACGATTCCTACTGGCTGTTTTTCCCTTTTCAAATGGTCTGGTCTGACGCTAAGATCTCAAAAGAGTCCAAAACCCAGGCCCCTATCAGCAAACGGGAAATGAACAGGATAATTGTTTCTTATCCTCAGGGAGGTTACACCCCCGGAGATAGTTATGAGATTTATTATGACGAGGAGATGATGATAAGAGAATGGGTCTATAATTCTGCTGACGGAAAAAGAAAATCACCTTATACCTGGGAAGATTATAAAGAGTACAAAGGAATAAAAATTGCCCAATCCCATAAATCTGAAGATGGGAATGTAGAGATCTTCTTCACCAACATCAAAGTGAAGTAAATGCTTCTGAAAAACAGCAAATCGGGTCAAATGACCCGATTTGCTGTTCTAATATTTTATATTCCCCAGTATCTCCTTTGCTTTTTCAGCAGGACTCCAATCAGATTGCGGTTCAAAATAGTTCCAGAGAAACGCTGAAATCCTGCGTTGAAGCTGCCAGGCTTCATTATCATAATTCCAGGATTGATCTTTGTTATTTTTAGTAGCAATATAGAACACATAATCTCCATTAGGTGCGTTAACCATCACAAGCTCTGAACGGGAATCATTTACCATCCCTTGTTTTGCCGCAGTCTGAACATAGGGAGGAATTTGTGAAAGCGCGTAATCTGTATAAAACGAATTGCTCATCATTCTGTACATTTCGTCACTAGATGCAGGACTTATGAGCTCCCTTTTTCTCATCTTCACCAGTAAAGAAGCCATTTCCCTGGGAGTGGTCTGTCCCCAGCCATATTCTTCCCAATCCTTCTTCCGGCCTTCAGTTCTGGAATTAACTCTGGTGTACCGCAGCCCAAGTTCCTCCATCAACCGGTTAATCTCTTCTCCCCCACCTGCAAGTTCCTGATTCCAAAGGGAAGTTGTATTATCACTAAAAGTGATCATTAGTGCCGAAAGGGTCCGCAAATCGGTTTGAGTGCTGTCTCTGTAAAACTGCATAAGCCCAGATCCTCCATAGGCACGCTCTTTATTGTAAAGCAATGAATCTGTAAGGTAAAGCTGGCCTTTATCAATTTTATCGAAAACACCTATAAGTATCGGTACTTTTACGATGCTTGCAGTCGGGAAAATTGTATCTGCATTTATTGCAGCTTCCTTACCGGTCTTCAGGTTATAAACATAAACACCGGCATCTCCGTTAAAACCTTCAATTATACTGCTTAAATCTTGCTCGAGCTTTTCATCGATTTCCGGTCTCTGAGCACTCATAAATGAAACGAAAGACAGCAATAAAACTAAGAAAAGCCCGAACTTCATAACAGTCATATTGAATTTAACCCTGAACCTGTTTCTTTAAGATCCCCTCCTTAAGGATCTGTCCGAAATTGTACATATCTTCAAAGGAACAGTAGAAAGGTGCAGGTGCAAGCCTGATCACATTTGGCTCCCTCCAGTCGGTAATCACCCCCTTGTCCATAAGAAAATTAAAAAGTCCCCGGCCTTCTCCGTGGAGAAATACAGAAAGCTGAGTTCCCCGTTCTTTCTGACTTGAAGGAGTAATGATCTCAAAAGAACTCTCCACATCCTTATCTATCTCGTGAAGCACATACTCAAGATAAGCCACAATCTTATTTCTTTTCTCAATAAGTGCCGGCATTCCTACTTTATCAAACATCTCTAAAGAAGCCAGGTAAGGCGCCAGGGCAAGAATAGGAGCATTGCTTATCTGCCAGGCGTGAGCTGTTGGTTCCGGCTGAAACTCCGGTTCCATAAGGAATCGGCGATCTTTGTTATGTCCCCACCAGCCTTCAAATCTCGGTATATCTTTACGCCCGTGATATTTTTTATTAATAAAACATCCCGAAGCATTTCCCGGGCCACTGTTCATATATTTATAACTGCACCAGGCAGCAAAGTCCACATTCCATTCGCTCAGTTTCAGCTCAATATTACCCGCGGCATGAGCAAGGTCCCAGCCTACAAAAGCACCGGCCTGATGTCCGGCTTCAGTAATGGTCTTCATATCCAGCACCTGACCGGTATAATAATTAACTCCGCCAATAAGCACGAGTGCACATTCTTCCCCAACTTCTTCAATTTTGGCAAGAATATCCTCTGTTCTGAAGTGATGTTCCCCTTCCCTCTTTTTAAGCTCTACTATAGCTTCATCGGGCTCAAGACCGTGAAAACGCACCTGGCTGGAGATCATATACTGATCGCTGGGGAAGGCCTTTTCTTCGCATATAATCTTAAAACGTTTTGCCGTAGGCCTGTAAAATGAGACCATTAACAGGTGAAGATTAACGGTAAGAGTATTCATCACGGTTACTTCTTCAGCTTTCGCCCCAACGATCTTCGCAAGCTTCCCTGAGAACCTTTCGTGATAATCCCACCAGGGTTTATCGGCATAAAAATGCCCTTCCACAGCCAGTTCTGCCCAGTCTTTCATTACCTCATCCACATATTTTTGAGCAGATTTGGGCTGAAGGCCTAAGGAATTTCCGGTAAAATAGATCACTTCTTTTCCATTCACGCGAGGAAAAATAAATTCATCTCTATATTCAGACAAAGGATCCTGCGCATCCAGCTGTTGCGCAAATTCCCTGGTATTCTCAAATTGCATATTTTTCAGATATTTCCGTAAAAATACAATTTACTGGCAACTTTTATAATTTCGTCTGGAAAGACCGGAATTTCATAAATTTGCTTAAAAACCAGATATGCATTTCTTACCTGAAGCAATAGATGATTATATAATTGAACACTCGGCAAAAGAACCGGAATTACTGGCCAAGCTCAACAGGGAGACCAACCAGAAAGTGCTTCAGCCAAGGATGCTTAGCGGCCATTACCAGGGCAGAGTCCTGAGTTTGCTATCTAAGATGAAATCGCCTAAGTCTGTTCTGGAGATCGGGACATATACAGGCTATTCGGCTTTATGTCTTGCCGAAGGTCTTGTGAAGGGCGGTGAGCTTCATACAATAGATGTAAATGAAGAATTATTTGATTTTCAGAAGAAATATTTTGAGGCTTCAGAATATAAAGGGCAGATAAAGCAGTACCTTGGGGACGCACTTCAGATCATCCCCCAGATAAAATCGAAATTCGACCTGGCATTTATTGATGCCGATAAGCCTAATTACCCAGCCTATTTTGAACTTATTATAGATAAAATGAATCCCGGCGGAATCATACTTTCCGATAACGTTCTCTGGAGTGGTAAGGTTGTTGAAAAAGTGAAGGAAGATGATGAATCTACCAAAGCTTTACTGCACTATAATAAACTTTTGAATACCGATGAGCGCCTGGAAACCGTAATTCTCCCAATTCGCGACGGACTCACGCTAAGCAGGGTAAAATAAAGATCAGATAAATCTTTTTCCTGTTCGTTCGTACAACCTGAAGAAGATATAGGCAATAAGAACACCGACCAGTGTACCTACCAGGATATCTCCCGGGTAATGTACCCCAACATAAATACGGCTCATCACAAAGAGTATGGGCCAGAGGTACATTATATAGATCCATCGGTATTTTTCTCTTAAACTAAGCACCACAAATGTGGTAACCACAAAAGAAGAGGAGGCGTGCCCCGAAAAGAAACTATAATTGGAAGGCTCATCCAGAATACGAATAAGATCAGAAAGGTCGGGATTATTATTAGGCCTTAAGCGTGTGGCCAGGTTCTTGACCGCGTTCGTGAGGCCGTAAGTTGTAAAGAAAGCTGCAAGCAGGAATAATCCTGTAAAGAGAGCCTTTTTCCAGTGATAGGCAGTAAAGTAAATTATAAACAAAGCGATGTATAGCGGGATCCAATGTCGCGGATTGGTCACAAATATCCAGAACTGGTCGTAAGACTCTATCCCAAGTCCGTTGAGGAAAACAAACAGTTCTCTATCCCATTCGCGTATCTGATCCCACATAGCTCAACTTATAGCCTGCGCTTCACAGAGCCTGTTATTTCATCAATATCTTCCTTCACCTTATCTACTTCTCCTTTAATATCGTTGGTGAAATCTGTATCTATACCTTGTTTCTCGGCACTTTTCTGAATTTCACTCTTAATATCGTTGGAGGCGTTTCTAAGCGTACGCATCCCCTTACCCAATCCTCGGGCAATTTCCGGAATCTTATCTGCACCAAAGACCATCACTAATATGAATAAAATAAAAGCGATCTCGGCACCACTAATAAACAATGGAATAGTCACCATAACTTCAACAAATATAGCCACAAATTTAGGCATAAAAAAAGCCGACTCGTTAAAGTCGGCTTAAATTATTTTTAATCAAATCTTATTTATCTGTGCCTTCTTTGAACTCTTCAAATTTATCTTTGTTTTCGCTCTTAGGCCAGCTGTTGTTCTCCATATTTACATCTGCAGTTTCCAACTGTGGGTCTACTACGATCTTTGTGATTTCCTTATCTGTAGCAAGGGCTTTGGTCACTGAATCGTCATTCTTTCTCCATACCTGTACCGGGTAAGTTACTTTCTCTGAAGTTCCGTCTGCATAAGTATACTCAACAATTAACGGCATTACCAGATCTCCCGGCTTCTCAAAAGTCACCTGGTAGAAGTATTTAGGATCCTTAAGAGCTGCACGTTCTTCAGCACTAAAGTTATCCATAAGATATTCATTAAGTGTTGAGACGCTTTCAGACGCAGGTTTTCCCTTCATATCTTCAGAATATTCTTCGCTTCCTTCTTCCACCACATAGATTCCGTCTATTTCATCAGGATTTGAAACCCCGTAGCGTTTAAGGAATTCGGAACCTTCTTCGGTTACTTCATCGGTAAGGTAGAATTTCTTAACCTCTTTTACACCAATATCCACATTTCCTGTGCTATAGAACCATCCTCTCCAGAACCAGTCCAGGTCTATACCCGAAGCATCTTCCATAGTTCTGAAGAAATCTTCAGGAGTTGGGTGTTTAAACATCCATCTTTGAGAATAGGTAGCAAATGCGTGATCAAAGAGATCGTGTCCCATCACAGTCTCTCTTAAAATGTTCAGAGCGGTAGCCGGTTTTCCATAAGCATTATTTCCTAGCTGGTGAACCTGTTCCGGGTTAGACATAATAGGCGCAATAAAATTCTGGTCCCCCTTCATATAAGGAACAATCTTAGAAGGAATTCCTCTTCTTGAAGGGTATTGGTCTAGTGGTGCAATTGCATCAGGATATTGCTTTCCGAATTCCTGCTCGGCAAGGTATTGGGTGAAGGTATTGATTCCTTCGTCCATCCATCCCCACTGGCGCTCATCACTGTTTACGATCATTGGGAAATAGTTGTGACCAACCTCGTGAATAATAACGCTTATCATCCCGAATTTTACGCGATCACTGTAGTTTCCGTCTTCATCGGGACGCCCATAGTTCCAGCAGATCATTGGATATTCCATCCCCTGGTTCTTAGCGTGAACCGATACTGCCTTGTGGTAAGGGTATTGAAAGGTATGGTCTGAATAGCTCTTTAATGTACTGGCAACAGCACGGGTTGACCATTGTTCCCATAAAGGATTACCTTCTTTAGGATACAGGGAAACCGCCATCACTTCTTTACCCATCACATCGGTATTCATCATATCAAGAATGAATTTTCTTGAAGTAGAGAAAGCGAAGTCCCTAACCATATCGGCCTTATAGGTCCAGGTTTTTGTCTTATCTGAAAATCCTTTCTCAGCTTTTTCGGCTTCATCCTGAGTTACGATCATCACCGGCTTATCAAAAGACTTCTTAGCCTGTTCGTAACGTTTCATCATTTCTTTAGTGTAAACTTCTTTTCTGTTCTGAAGTTCACCGGTGGCCTCCATCACGTGGTCTGCAGGCACGGTAATGTTCACTTCATAATCCCCGAAAGGAAGTGCGAACTCTCCGTTACCCCAGAACTGGTAATTTTGCCATCCCTCTACGTCATTATAAACCGCCATTCTAGGGAAGAACTGGGCGATCACATAAGCTTTATTCCCGTCTTCAGGAAAAAGCTCATACCCCGAACGCGCTCTGTTAGTAACGTGGTTGTTGATGTTATACCACCATTTGATATCGAAGGTATAGCTTTCACCCGGCTTCAAAGGCTTCTCCATATCTATACGCATCATTGTGTTGTTGATGGTATAGTTCAGCGCTTTTCCGTCTTTTGAAACTTTTTCGATATTGAATCCACCGTCAAAAGGCTTCTCCATATATTCTTTCACAAAACGGCCCGGTGAAGCTACGGGATTCATACTACTTGGATTCTTTTCTAAAGCCGGAGCATCCTTCTTACGAATGTTCTGATCCAGCTGAACCCAAAGGTATTCCAGTTCACTTGGCGAGTTGTTATGATAAGTAATTGTTTCTTCCCCGCTTAATTTTGAATTCTTATCGTCAAGAACGATATCCATTTTATAATCGGCCTCGTTCTGATAGTACTGTGGCCCCGGAGCACCGGAAGCAGTTCTGTACTGATTTGGGGTTGAAAATTCCTGATAAAGTTGCCTGAATTTGTTCTGGTTTGTGTGTGCCTTTTGCGACTGATCCTGTTTTTCCTGAGCATAAGCTCCGGCGATGAACAACATCAGAAACATAGAACACAGTAATCTAACTGTTTTCATGTATTCAATTTAAATTTTAAGATTGCTAAAAATAATTATTTTTCTTTAAGAGCGTTGTTAAGAGCTTAATAATTTAAGCGTTCCATTGGAGCATCCCTATCCAGTAACATGCTCTTTAACTCCTCTTCCACTTTTACGTGAACTACATTTTGCTGGTCGTCAAACAGATCGGTAAGAATAAGGTTCTCCACCTCTATTTCCTTAAAGGCGGCTACCTTTTCGACTTCAATATATAGCACCAGCTGGTCGTTCTCATATTCTTTACCCAGGTAATTAAGCTGAAGTTCCTTTCCATCAGTCTTAATGTGAAGTTTTTTAGCCAGATAGCGCTCTATGGCCTGCCTTACATTTCCCTCTTCATTTTTGGCTATAAGCTTAATCTCCTTGTTATAGCGCTTCTGAAGCACTTCTTCAAAATCATCAATAAATACCCGGGAAATAATCTGAAGTGCCTGTTTGTCAGACTTGTATTCTATTTCGGTGACGCTCAGGTAATATTTATGATCACTTGCCTTAAAAGAGCTGAAGAGCATAAAGCAAGTGAGAAGTACAATGATCTTATTCATAGGGCATTTTTAAACCGTAACTGCAATTTTCAGTCCAAACGCCGAATTTCGATAAAATGAGGCAATTTTTCTTTAAAAAACTGAAGTAAATCCAGTTTTTGTTGCTGTCTTACCAATTTTGTCATCTTTTTATCTTCCACACAAAAATGCAGAAAGTCCATTACCTCATTTCTCTGAAGCTTTAGCACTTCAGTAAATATTTCCGGGCGCAAAAGATGATAAGCCCTGTTTACAAGGCTTGATCTTTTGATGTTCCCCCTGGCTTTTTTAAGTTTTTTCTTTTCCCCGCTTATCGCACCATACAAAAGACCAACCGGATCCATAGGATTGCTCATTGCCGAAATCTTCCTGGTAACTATATCGGGGCCCGGCGTATACAAAGGCACCCTGGATTTATAAACCTCAATCTTCGCTATATCCTTTTGCAGATTCCCGGTAAGGCCATCAGTGCTAATCCTCACCTCATCAAGCCGATTATTGGCTTCCTTAAGATTGATTTCCAGAAATTTTTCCTCAATGAGCTCTGCAGTGACCTTTATTTTCAGGTTTTCATATTGAACCGAGGAGAACAAAAGACTGTCATTTTCTCTTACCCTGATCTCGAAATAGCCATCATAGGCGCTTACCGTGCCTGTTCTTTTAGTAAGATTGATAACATTTATTAAGGTACTGTCATTTTCCGAGGTAATAATGTTCCCTTTTAACAAGGTATCTTCCTGCGAGAACATCAGGAAAGGAAAGAAGACCAATAAGAAAAAAAGGTTTCTGGACATCAACAGGCCGTTTATCAGGAGGGCTTAGATTCTTTTTCCCGTTCCTGAAGAAATTCCCTGCTTTGTTCTTCCAGAAATGCAATAAGGTCGAGCGCTTTTTCATTATCCAGAAGCCCTGGGGTAAGCCCATTTTCAAAGGCATAATCAATAAAGTCATTAATATAGACCGCTTCGATCTTCAGATAATCCTCAAAAAAGGAATTATCGAACCTAGACCTAAGAAGTTTATTCGCATCTCGTTTGGTGAAAACATTTTTGTTTTTCGCGGATGAAAGCGATCCGAAATTAGAATTTCCGGTAATCATCCCCACCAATCCCAGGATATTCCCTCCTGAAGCCATTTGCCCCTTACTGGCAATCACTGCGTCATTTTTCACTTCATTCTCACCCGGTGGAATTGGCCCCAGACTCAAATTCATTCGCAGGAAGGGGTTCTCGACAACCTCGATATCCCCAATATCCACAGAAAGATTTCCAGTTAAATTATGAAGTCTCACCTCATCCAGCTCATTGATCCCCGGAACCAGTTCGACTTCCAGAATTCCATTTTCTATCATTTCGGCGGTAACAACCAGCTCCGTTTTTTTAAACTGAACCGAAGAAAATAAAAGTCTATCCCCCTCATCAGCTTTAATATTGAATTCACCGGAATCTGAACTCACAGTTCCCGTCTTTTTTTCAAGGTTTATGATATGAACAGGAGCCTGGAGACTATCACCTCTTATCTCCCCCCTGAGCTCTTTCTCCTGACCGAGTGCGGTAAAAACTGTAAATAATAACGGAATTAAAGCAAGTAGTTTTCTCATGCAAAGTGATTAAAGGCAGGGCGGTTATTGAGATTTTTGCTGTTTATATTCTTTGCTCTGTTCTATCAGGAAAGAAATAAGATCCAGTTCATTACCTTCTCTCAGCATTTTTTCGGTAAGTCCGTGGTCGCTGGCGTAAAATATAAAATCATTTATGTTTTTCAATTGAATATCAAGATTTTCCCTGAAGAATTCATCATCATACATCCTTCGCACCTTATCATCAATGTCCCTGTCGGGAAGTTTCCGGCGATCATTTTTAGTTTCTTCGACAATGGCCTTAAACAGGTTCACAAAATTAAGACCGTGAACCAGCCGGGTCCTGCTGGCAAGCATCGCATCATTTCTTCCCGGGCCGCTAAGGGAATCAGGAGTATATTGATACTCTAAAGAAGCAAGTTCAGCTGCGGTATACCGGGGTAATCTTGGATTTTCCACCTCCAGCCTCGCAACGTCTACAAACACATATCCGGAAAGGTTATTAGGAGAGACCACAACTTCAGGAAGTTCGGTAACCATCTCATTAAGGAAGATATTCAGCATTCCAGATTCTACAACTCCTTCGTCCACGATCACATTAAACTCCTCGAACAAAAGCGAAATAAAACTTAGCTTATCATTAAGCGCTACTGCAATAGTAAACCTGCCCTGTTTATTGGTAACAGTTCCTTTCCCTGAACTTTCATTAAAAACGGTAATCCCTTCGGCACTATATTCCCCGGGGATATTCACTTTCCCGGCAATACTAAGCCTTCGTGTTTCCTGGGCAAAAACAGAGGATCCCATCAATAAGATGAGAATCAAAAGACCGGATGAAAAAAAGCGCTTCATAGTTTACTGAAATTACTAATTAATGCCCTTTCCTATGTATAAGCCTGATGTAAACTTTTGTTAAAAGGCCCTTTTCGTTACATTTACATCAAAAAGAAGATGAAAGCAATTCTTGCCAGCACCTCTACCTTACACGACCAGGAATACCTGGAATACCTGATCCCTGAACTTTCAAAATTATATGAACCCAGCAGTGAAGTTGTCTTCGTGCCATATGCCCGCCCCGGAGGAATATCTCACGATGATTACACAAAACTGGCGGCATCGGCTTTTGAAAAAGCAGGGCTGAAGATCAAAGGACTTCATCAGTTTAAAAATGCTGCTGAAGCCATAAAAAATGCCTCAGGCATTTTCACCGGGGGCGGAAACACCTTTTTGCTGGTTTCCGAATTATATAGAAATAAAGTGATGCAGGCCTTAAGGGATGCTGTCCTAAACGGTACGCCATACCTGGGCACCAGTGCAGGCACCAATATTGGCGGACTTACCATGCAAACCACCAATGATATGCCCATCATCTATCCGCCAAGCTTCAAGACCCTTGGCCTGGTGCCTTTTAACATCAATCCGCATTACCTGGATCCAGATGCCAATTCAACCCATAAAGGTGAAACCAGAGAGACCAGGATCAAAGAGTTTCACAGGCTTAACTCTCAACCCGTGGTAGGGCTCAGGGAAGGCAGCTGGCTGGAGCTCTCAGATAATAAAATTACGTTAAAAGGGAGTCTCACAGCCCGCATATTTCAAGCAGAAAAAGTACCTTTCGAGGTAGAGACCGAAAGCTCTTTAACCGACCTTAATTAGATATGGATTACCAAAAAATTCTCGACACTATTGAAAGCGAAATGAGTTATCGCGATGTTCGCGGTAAGGTTGCTGCTTACATTCCTGAACTTGCAAAAGTGGATCCGAAGAAATTCGGAATGCACGTTTATTGTGGAGACCAACAGCATTTTTGTTTTGGGGACAGTGAAGAGAATTTTTCGGTACAGAGTATCGCTAAGGTATTTAGCCTTTCTATGGCTATGATCCTTATGGGTGAGGATCTCTGGGACCGTGTAGACGTAGAACCTTCCGGAGACCCCTTTAATTCGCTAACACAGCTCGAATATGAACAGGGAGTCCCCAGAAACCCATTTATTAATGCAGGAGCTCTGGTGATCTCTGATATCCTCGTGGATCAATTGGAGAACCCGAAGGAAGAACTGCTTAGCTTCGTTAGAAAGATAACAGACGATGAAAGCATAGATTTCGACAAGGCAGTGGCGGCTTCAGAAAAAGCAACCGGATACCGTAATATCGCTTTAGTGAATTATATGAAAGCTTTAGGCAATATAAAATGTGATGTGGAGCCTATAGTAGATTTCTACTTTCACCTTTGCTCCCTTTCTATGTCCTGTAAAAGTCTTGCAAAGGCATTTATGCTTTATGCTAATAAAGGCGTGATCCTGGAAACCGGAGAACAGGTACTTTCTGCTACCACTGTAAAGCGTATAAACGCATTAATGCAGACCTGCGGATTTTATGATGAAGCGGGGGAGTTTAGCTTTGAAGTGGGCTTACCTGGGAAAAGTGGTGTTGGCGGCGGAATTGTGGCTATACACCCGCATCCGGACCGATATTCGGTAGCTGTATGGAGCCCGATCCTCAATGAAAAAGGAAATTCTGAACTTGGAATGAAGGCCCTGGAAAAATTTACCAGTCTTACAGGGATTTCCGTTTTTTAAGATCTGTAATCCATATCAGGATTCTTCCAATCTGACTTTTGGGCACAAAAAAATGCTTTCCGTTATTCACAGAAAGCATTCCTATAAATTGAACACTGCTATAATATTAAAGCGTAGCTACGTGCTTAGCCAGTTTCGACTTTAGGTTAGCAGCTTTATTATCGTGAATTACATTTTTCTTTGCCAGTTTATCAATCATTCCCACAACTGAAGGAAGCATAGCCTCAGCCTCTTTCTTATCAGCCTCACGCAATTTCCTGATAGCATTTCTGGTAGTTTTATGCTGGTAGCGATTTCTAAGACGTTTTGCCTCATTGCTACGAATCCTCTTCAACGCTGACTTATGATTTGCCATTACAAATACTGTTTAAATGTGTTTTTAAAAGTAGTCCGTAGGGGAATCGAACCCCTGTTACCAGGATGAAAACCTGGCGTCCTAACCCCTAGACGAACGGACCATTAGTTATTTCAATTTGTAAGCTTTTCGGCTTACGGAAATACAAATATAGACATTGTATTTCTCTTAGTAGTCCGTAGGGGAATCGAACCCCTGTTACCAGGATGAAAACCTGGCGTCCTAACCCCTAGACGAACGGACCGTTTTTTGTTTAATTGCGGATGCAAAAATACAACTATTTTTGAATGCCGCAAATGTTCAACAATTTTTTTTAAAAAAATTAATAAGCCTTAGCAAACAGTACTCTTTGGGCCGAAGGCTTACCTGTTAATACACAGGCTCCTTGCTCTTTTTTGGCATCAAAAGGGATACATCTGATGGTTGCTTTCGTAAGCTCCTTAATTTTATTTTCAGTCTCCGAAGTTCCATCCCAATGCGCCGAAATAAATCCTCCTTTTTCTTTAAGGACTTTTTTGAATTCGTCAAAATTATCGACTTTGGTGGTGTGTTCCTTTCTGTAATCTCTTGCTTTATTGAAAAGAGTCTCCTGGATCTCCTCCATAAGTCCTTTCACCTTTTCTATTACTTCTTCTTGCTTAACGAACTCTTTTGTAAGCGTATCTCTTCTGGCAAGCTCCACAGTTCCTTTCTCAAGATCTTTAGGCCCTATAGCCAGTCTTACAGGAACTCCCTGCATTTCATACTGTGCGAATTTCCAGCCCGGCTTTTGGGTGTCCCTATCATCATACTTAACCGAAATTCCCTGTGCTCTTAATTCCTCAACCAATTTATTAGCAGTTTTGGAGATCTCCGCCAGCTGTTCTTCTCCTTTATATATAGGAACGATCACCACCTGTGTTGGTGCCAGTTTTGGCGGAAGCACCAATCCTTTATCATCACTATGAGTCATAATAAGCGCCCCCATAAGCCTGGTAGACACTCCCCAGGAAGTTGCCCAAACATATTCCAGCCCTCCTTCTTTAGTAGCAAACTTCACATCGAATGCTTTTGCGAAATTCTGGCCTAAGAAGTGAGATGTTCCCGCCTGCAGGGCTTTCCCGTCCTGCATTAAGGCCTCGATACAATAGGTTTCAAGAGCACCTGCAAAACGCTCGTTTTCGGTCTTGCTACCCTTTATTACCGGCATTGCCATAAAAGTTTCGGCAAATTCGGCATATATATTATTCATTTGTTCGGTTTCCGCAAGCGCCTCCTCTTTCGTTGCATGAGCGGTATGACCTTCCTGCCAAAGGAATTCGGCAGTACGAAGAAACAAACGGGTCCTCATTTCCCAGCGCACCACATTGGCCCACTGGTTAACCAAAATAGGAAGATCACGGTAAGATTGTATCCAGCCTTTATAGGTGTTCCAGATAATAGCCTCAGATGTAGGTCTTACCACCAGCTCCTCTTCCAGCTTGGCTTCAGGGTCAACGATAAGTTTACCTTCATTATCGGGATCGTTCTTAAGTCGGTAATGGGTCACGACCGCACATTCTTTTGCGAAGCCTTCGGCATTTTTCTCTTCAGCTTCAAACAAACTTTTCGGAACAAAAAGAGGGAAATAGGCATTCTGGTGCCCGGTCTCCTTAAACATTTTATCCAGCTGCGCCTGCATCTTCTCCCAGATCGCAAAACCGTAGGGTTTTATTACCATACAGCCCCTAACAGCTGAGTTTTCGGCTAAATCGGCTTTCACCACCAATTCATTATACCATTTTGAATAATCTTCCTGTCTTGAAGTTAAGTTCTTCCCCATTACCTGTGATTTGGCATAAATATTGTATAAATTACCTTATACAATCTGATACAAAATTAAGTTAGCGCAAAACTAACTATTTTTGTTATGTTCAACAATAAAATACAAGGCTAATGATACGCAATTACAACATCCGAAAAATTCCATTCCTTTTAATGGTACCAGTTCTATTGCTATTGTTAGCATCTTGCGGTTCTTACCAGTATTCAGGATATGAGAATGACGGTATCTACGGAGATACCAATGGAGAAAGACCTGCTGAATATGAGCAATCTCAAAATGCTAACCAGCAAAAAGAAACTAACCGAAACTCTTATTACAAGAATCTTTTCGCAGAAAAATCTGCTATGTATGGAGAACTGGCTGAAGGAGCCATTTTTACCGATGTAGAAGATTATTCCTCTTCAAGGGATTACGAAGACGAAGAATATCAGGAAGACCAAACAACTTATTCCGGAGGATATGCTCCCTGGGGTAACGATCCCGACCAGATTACCATTAACTTTTATGATAATGGCTTCTATAGCCCCTGGTACTATACTTTTTACAACCCTTATTATTACCCCTATTACGGTTATAACTATTGGGGTTCATTTGGATATCCGGCACCTTTCCCAGGTCACTATACTTATTGGCACAACCGCTTTGGCTACAGAGGTTATTACGGGCATCCGTATTGGGGTAGCAGCATAGGCTTCGGGTTCGGATTTACCTATAATCCTTTTTTCCGTTATAATTACGGAAGGTATTTTGGAAGCCATTTTTACTCCAACTATCACAGACTTTACAGCTACAGGAATGTAGCCTACAATACAGGCAGACGAAATTCTTACTCCGACTACTCTAATGCGAACCAGAGAAGAACTGCATACTCTGATGCAAGATCAAGAAATTCCTCTTATTCAAGAAAGATCAGAGAAATCAGAGATTCCAGATCTTCCGGTAATTACGATTCTTCCAGAAGGAGATCTGCAGTAAGAAGTTCAGACAACAACACCAGGACATACTCCAGAACCAGCAGACGTACTGAATCTCCAAGAACCTACAGAAGCTCTAACCAGAGAAGAAGTTCAGACTATAACCGTTCTTCAAGAAGTTCAAGATCCGAAAGAAACTACAGCCCAAGCCGTAGCACCAGGAGCAGCAGCTCGGTAAGAAGTTCGGGTTCAAGCTCAAGAAGTTCCGGGTCCAGCTCTGGTAGTTCAGGCAGAAGATCATCACGTGGCGGAGGACGCAATTAAAACGTCCCCAAAGTCAAAGAAAACATAACTGACCTTACGGAATTTCCGTAGGGTCTTTTTCTCAAAAGACCTTTCAGAATAAAAATTAACACCTATGAAAAAGACATTACTAAGCTTAATAGCACTTTTGACACTGAGTGGTTTATACGCTCAGGATATTACCGATGCCTACAGGTATTCTTCAGAAGAACTTACGGGAACTGCCAGATTCAGGGCAATGAGCGGCGCCTTTGGCGCACTGGGTGGAGATATGTCTTCCCTTAATATCAACCCGGCCGGTTCGGCTGTATTCCTTAACAGCTTTGCCACATTAACCCTGGATTTCAGGAACAGCAAGAATGACGTCAATTTCTTTAACGGCTTTACAAGTTCCGAAAATGACGATTTCAATCTGAACCAGGCAGGAGGAGTTCTGGTCTTCAACAGCACGACCCAGAGCCCCTGGAAAAAGTTCGTGATAGGACTAAACTATGCGGAAACCAATAATTTTGAAGATTCTTTTGTGGCCTCCGGAATAAACTCCAATTCCATAGACGATTACTTTCTTGGCTACGCAGATGGAGTGCCATTGGAATTACTGGAAACAAGGGAGAATGAAACCATAACAGACCTATATTCCTATTTAGGAGAGTCTGAGGGCTATGGAGCCCAGCAGGCATTTTTAGGTTATCAGGCTTTTGTAATAGATCCTGAAACTACAGATCTTGACAATACCTCCTACACCTCGGCTATTGGAGCAGGGAGTTTTGATCAGGATTTCGCACTGGTCTCCACAGGCCTTAACGGTAAGTTCACCTTTAACTTCGGGACCCAATACGGAGATAACATTTACCTGGGAGCTAACCTGAATGCCCACTTTTTGAACTATGATCGCTCCACCCGTTTCAGAGAGGCCAACAATAATTCAGGAAGCACTATCACCAATCTTGAATTCAGGAACAACCTGAGCACCACCGGAGACGGGTTTTCTTTTCAGCTTGGTGCAATTGGGAAAGTAAGCGATATGGTAAGGCTGGGACTGTCTTATGAGTCTCCCACCTGGTACAGCATTTATGAGGAATCCACGCAATATATCAGGACTAACGAAGCTACGGTAAATCCTAACGTAGTAAACGTTTACCCCGAATACACGCTTAAAACCCCCGGAAAGGCAACCGGAAGTTTAGCATTAATCTTCGGAAATGAAGGCTTGTTAAGTTTTGATTATTCCTATAAGGATTATTCAAATACCCAGTTTCGACCCAAGAACGATCCCGACTTTCAACTGAAAAACAATGACATCTCCAACCGGCTTCAGGCAGTTTCGGCCTTTAGAATAGGAGGTGAATACAGACTGGATCAGTTTAGCTTCAGAGGCGGATATCGTTATGAAACCAGTCCTTATAAGGATGAATCTACTGTGGGTGAATTAAATTCATTTTCTGCCGGCCTGGGTTATAATTTCGGAAGCGTAAAACTTGATCTGGCCTATACCAACACTCAGTTCGATGAGAACAGACCTCTCTATCAGGTAGGTCTTACCGATACCGCAAATATCAGCAGAGATCTTTCAAGCGTGGTTCTGTCACTAAGTTTCGGACTTTAAAAACGCCTGAAAACGAATAAAAAAAGCGCCAATTCCGGCGCTTTTTTTATTGCTTTCTAACAAGGCTAAAATGAGAACTAAATTGCTTCCATCCCCCTTCCGGACTTTCTCTGTATTCTATTTTAAACCAATAATCATCGGCAGGCATTCTCCTGTCCTTCCAGATTCCGTCCCAGCCTTCATTTGCATTGAGCTGCTTTAACAGGCGACCATAACGGTCAAATATATGAATCACTTTTATCGAAATATTCTCATTAGTGATCATTTTCCAATTATCATTATACCCATCTCCATTGGGAGTAAAGAACCTTGGATACCCAAAAAGATGAAAGCTTTCTGACCGGGTTTCCCCGCAGCCATTAACCTCTCTTGCAACTACATAATGATTACCGGGAGAAACACCTGCAAAAACACCTGCTTCCTGCCAACCCCCCTCATCAAGTCTATACTGATAATCAGCAGGATTTTCACCAATAGCTTCAGCTGTAACCGTGTAACCATCAGAAAAATCGTTTCCCGCAACCTCTACCTGCACTTCATCCGGAGCTGAAAACATTTGTATTTGCGAACTAAAATCTACACTGCAATTGGCTTTTTTAGCCGTAACCCGAAGGCTTATTTCATTTGCCTGAGGAACCTCTTTAAAAGTATAAATCGCAGCTTCGGAAACCAGTTCCCCATCCATTCTCCACTCATAAGAATATTCCTCCCCAAGCTCTGCACCCAGCCTCTCCTCATTTTTCAGACTTCCGTCTTCATTTAAACATAAAACGGTAAGCTCGTTCCAGCCAAGCTGCGGAAAGGAATTCAACCGAAGTTCGATAGCTACAGGCTCTGAAGAACAGCCACTCTCCTCTTCTTCCACAATCGCAAACACCATCATATCCTCCACCACTCTAAAACTCTCAGCATCTGTAACCGGAATATTATTTTCCAAGGCGGTTCGGGATTCATAATAAAGAACCTTATAGTTTTCGGAGCTATTATTCCCCCGGAGGACCTCAGGATTTATGCTGGTAAGATCAAAACCTCTCTCACCATCGGAACAAACATCAACAACCCCGGGGTCAGATGCTACGGGGTTATCATAAAAACCAACATAAATATCATCCTCATCCTCACCAAATTCATCCGCAACCACGATCTTATAGTTCCCGGCAGAAGACACGATTAAGGTGGGACCCGTCTCATCAGGCAATAACTCATAAGCAGCACTATCTGCATCATATATATACCACTTATAAGAATCGGCACCTTCAGTAGTTCCATCCAAAACAACTTCAGTGCCTCCGCAAACAAAGATATCTTCCCCCAAAGTACTTTCAAGAATACTACAATCTGTAGACCCGGCATCAGACTGACCTGTATTGGTTTGTTGCAGGCTTATATATCCCTTTTCTTCTTCAAAATTAGTGATAAGCACAATATAGATTTCGTTCTCTTCAGCCCCATCAATACTCATATTCTCTACGGTATCAGGCTCATAACTGCAATCAATTATATTAGCTTCATTTAAAGCAGTATCCACGCAAAAATCGGAATCTCTTTCAAACGGCCCCCAAACAATAAAATCCACATCTAATTGAGCTCCGCCGCCATCCTTGTTCTGAAATTGCGAAATTGTAAACAAAAGATCTCCGGGACTTTCAATCTGCAGAAAGAACCAGGCGGGATAAGGCTGTGTTTCCAGGCAGCCATAGTCCGGTCCTGTTTCAGCATAAACCAGCTCACTGTTCTCAATATTTGTATTTGCAAAAACCAGCTGTGAACTTCCTGAGCAAAACGGTTCGAGAGTAGCACAAGTACTCCCCTGGGCAGAAATTTTCTGAACTCCCGCCACACAAAAAAAGAAGATTAGCCCCAAAATAAACCTCTTTTTCATAATAAACTGATATACAGTAAATTACTCAATAAAAATGAATTCCTGCAGACAATGGCTTAAAAAATAATGGATTGCAGAAAAACCTATTAAATATGTATCTTTGCAAGCTAAACCAGCTGTTTACGACTATTATTGTAAAAGGATGAAAATAGACAAGATTTTGAATGAAATAGATGAGTTGGGCGATGCCCACGCAAGCAGTAGCGCTGTGACACCTCTTAGGGATGATGCTTTTGAATTAAGCGATATCGAAAAGATCGCCCTTATCAAAGATGATGTAAAACATATGATGGAAACCCTTGGGCTTGATCTTACCGACGACAGCCTGAAAGGCACTCCGCAGCGTGTAGCGAAAATGTTTGTAAATGAAGTATTCGCGGGCCTTGACCCTAAGCGAAAGCCTAAAGCATCGATTTTTGAGAATAAATACAAATACGGTGAGATGCTGGTTGAAAAGAACATTACGGTCTATTCAACCTGTGAACACCACCTGCTCCCAATTGTAGGAAGAGCCCACGTTGCTTATATTTCCAACGGTACCGTAATCGGACTTTCCAAGATGAACAGGATCGTAGATTACTATGCCAAACGCCCGCAGGTGCAGGAGCGTATGACTATGCAAATAGTTGAAGAGCTGCAAAACGCACTGGGAACTCCTGATGTTGCCTGTGTGGTAGACGCAAAACACCTTTGCGTGAACAGCCGCGGGATCCGAGATATAGAAAGCAGCACCGTAACCAGCGAGTTCGGCGGAGCTTTCAAGCAAAAAGAGGTTAAACGTGAATTCCTTGATTATATAAAACTGGATACTTCCTTTTAAACTTTTTTATTTACTTTTCAATTTTAGAACTAACTATCTATGGCGCTATACCAGGAACAGAGCTTACGTTTATATAATTCAATGACCGGGGAAAAGGAAGTCTTCACCCCAATTAACGAAGGCACAGTGGGAATGTATGTTTGCGGGCCTACCGTTTATAGCAATGTTCACCTGGGTAACTGCCGAACCTTCATCTCTTTCGATCTTGTTTTCAGGTACCTGAAACATCTGGGATACAAAGTAAGATATGTAAGAAATATCACTGATGCCGGGCACCTGGAAAATGATGCCGACAGCGGAGAAGACAGGATTGCCAAAAAAGCGCGCCTGGAACAGATAGAGCCTATGGAAGTGGTACAAAAATACACCGTGGACTTTCATAACATCCTTCAAAAATTCAACAATCTTCCGCCAAGCATAGAACCAACGGCTACCGGGCATATCGTGGAACAGATAGAGATCATTAAAACCATTATCGACAAAGGCTTTGCATACGAAGCCAACGGTTCGGTTTATTTTGATGTACTTAAATATAACGAGAGCAATCATTACGGAATGCTCAGCGGTCGTGACATAGAAGAAATGATCGCTAACACCAGGGAGCTTACCGCGCAAAGCGATAAAAAGAACCCTCAGGATTTCGCCCTTTGGAAAAAGGCCGAGCCACAGCATATTATGCGCTGGCCTTCACCCTGGAGTGACGGATTCCCGGGATGGCACCTGGAATGTACCGTAATGAGCACCAAATACCTTGGGGAGGAATTCGATATTCACGGTGGCGGAATGGACCTCAAATTCCCTCATCACGAATGTGAGATCGCCCAGGGACAGGCTGCGACAGGAAAAAATCCTGTTCATTACTGGATGCACGCCAATATGCTTACCCTTAACGGAAAGAAAATGGCCAAAAGTACCGGAAACAATATTCTCCCTAACGAGATATTCTCCGGAAATAACGATGTCCTGGACAAACCATTTTCACCAAATGTGACCCGATTCTTTATGCTTCAGGCGCATTACAGAAGTATCCTTGATTTTAGCGATGAAGCGCTGAAAGCAAGTGAAAAAGGTTTCAACAGATTAATGGACGCCTATCATTCTATAGATGATCTGCCTGTGGCTGAAAAATCATCGTTCTCGCTTGCAGACTGGAAACAATCCTGCTACGATGCGATGAACGACGACTTCAACAGCCCTATCCTGATCGCAAAGCTTTTTGATGCGGTTAAGCTCATCAATAACATCAAAGAAGAAACTGCTTCAATTTCGGCTGAAGATAAGATTAGCCTGAAAGAAAACATGCAGGCTTTTATGTTCGATGTTCTGGGCCTTCTCGACTCGGACGAAGAAAATGATGACCAGGCAGATAAACTTTCAGGAACTGTAGAGCTACTTATAAAACTTCGTGCTGAAGCCAGAAACAATAAAGATTTTGCCACAAGCGATCAGATAAGGGATCAATTGTTAGAATTAGGAATTCAGCTGAAGGATGGCAAGGAAGGAACCACCTTTTCTGTCAAGTAACAAACAATACACCAGAATGGATAAACAGATGCTTAACAAAATTCTTGCATATCCGTTTATCCTTTTGGTGAAATTCTACCGGCATTTCATTTCTCCGCTAACGCCGGGAAGCTGCCGATATAGCCCAACCTGTTCGCAGTACAGCCTTACCGCCCTTAAAAGATTCGGAATCCTGAAAGGAGGCTGGCTTAGCCTTAAAAGAATACTTAGCTGTAATCCCTGGGGTGGTTCAGGATATGACCCCGTACCTCCAAAATCGGAAGCCAAATAATGGGGCGGAAACGGTCAAATATGTATATTTACCCGTATTAATCTTAATAAGACTACATGTTTTTTAACGCGATCACCTGGAGCCCTTCAGAAGGTTTTGAACTGGGATTTTTCACACTGCATTATTACAGCTTAATGTTTCTGGTAGCCTTTGGACTGGGCTGGTATATCATGAAAAGCATATACACACGCGAAGGTATAGCCATAGAAAAATTAGACTCCTTATTTATTTACACTGTACTTGCCACGCTTATTGGAGCCAGGCTTGGCCACGTGATATTTTATGACTGGGCATACTTCCAGGACCACCTGCTCGAGATCTTCCTTCCGGTAAGGTTTGAGCCCGAGTTTGAATTCACAGGCTTCAGAGGACTTGCCAGTCACGGTGCCGCTATTGGGATCATTATAGCGATGTATCTGTACCGAAAACGCGTTCTTGACAAACCCGTTTTATGGATCCTTGACCGGGTCGTGATTCCTGTTGCCAGCGGAGGAATCTTTATAAGGATCGGGAACTTCTTTAACTCTGAAATTATCGGTAAACCTACCAATAGTGATTACGGGGTGATTTTTGCCAACCTGGGCGAAAATTTCCCGCGTCACCCGGCTCAGCTATACGAATCCTTCTGTTATCTTTTAATATTCATCCTGCTGTGGTATCTCTACTGGAAAACTAAAAAACGTCTGAAAGTGGGATATCTTTTCGGGTTATTCCTGGTACTGCTATGGACAGTCCGCTTTTTCATAGAGTTCATTAAAGAAGCTCAGGTGGAAGAAAGAGCTACCTGGCTGCTGAATACCGGCCAATGGTTAAGTATTCCGTTTATAATCGCCGGATTTTACTTTATGTACCGTCCTGCTAAACAACGCGCGGTATGATACGGAAGAACTTATGCCTGCTTGCGGCCCTGGTGCTGCTTTCAGGCTCCTGCAAGGAGGATACTGAAGAAAAGAACATAGACACTCCTGAAATTGAATTTAAAAAAGAGGGAGAGCTTTTTATCGTAAAACCTGAAGGAGATACCATACAGTATCTGGACATAGAAATTGCAGACAATAATTATGAAAGGGCCACCGGCCTTATGTACCGTCGCAGTATGGAAAACGACCAGGGAATGCTTTTTATATTTCCTGATGCAGCTCCCAGGTATTTCTATATGAAAAACACTTATATCCCTTTAGATATACTTTATTTCGCATCAGACAGTACAGCCATTAGCTTTCAGGAAAACACCGAACCATTAAGTGAAGAGTCTTTGCCTTCTGAAGGACCTGCTCAATTCGTACTGGAATTAAACGCAGGGCTTGTACAGGAATGGCAAATAGAAAAGGGAGATAAGATCTACTTTGAAAAAAGCAACGAATAAACAGCTTATAATCCACCCAAAATTTAACCGAAGCTGTCCTTAAGCTTCGGTTTTTTTATACTCAAACTTCAGCTGAAATGGTGTCAGGGAAAAGAACAATCATCTTCCAGCTTTCTTCCGGCACGCAGCGGTGCTTCCCTGAAAGAAAATTCAGAAAGGCTTAATCAAATGCCCGGAAAAACAGGAAAGGCCAGGCTTATTATTCATATGAGATTTTAGACAATAAAAAAGGCTCTCGTTTCCGGGAGCCTTTTCTTTATATTATTCTGTAGCTGATTAAGCTGTAGCTTCTTCAGTCTCTTCAGCTTTCTTCTTCTTTTCGATCTTAGCCTTATCGGTAACGCTATCAAACATTACTGGTGTTGCTATAAAGATAGAAGAATAAGTACCTACAATAACACCAACGATCAAGGCGAACATAAAGCCTCTTATGCTCTCTCCTCCGAAGATAAAGATAGCAAGAAGTACGATCAAGGTGGTTAAAGAGGTATTCAATGTACGGCTGATGGTACTATTGATGGCCGAGTTAACGGTTTTCCCAAGAGGCCAGGTAGCATGTTCGTTCACGAATTCTCTAATCCTGTCAAACACAACCACGGTATCGTTAAGCGAGTAACCGATAACGGTAAGTATCGCAGCAATAAAGGCCTGGTTGATCTCCATAGAGAAAGGCATAATCTTGTACAGTAATGAGAATACTCCAAGGGTCAATAACACATCGTGGAATACTGCGGCTACTGCACCCAAGCTAAACTGCCATTTTCTAAATCTAAGCAGGATATAAAGGAATACCACTATAAGTGATCCTAACACCGCCCAGAACGATGCATTCTTAATATCATCGGCAATAGTTGGACCAACTTTCATAGACTGCATAATTCCAACTTCCTTTTCATCTCCTCCGGCGGTAAACTCATCATAACCAAGATCTGCTGGCAGGTAAGGCTTAAGGGTTGAGAATAGTTTTTCCTGAATTTCATTATCTACTTCAGTACCTTCATCATCTACACGGTACTTGGTAGTTATCTTTAACTGGTTATCGGGACCGAAGGTCTTAGCTTCAGCACTTTCGAAAGCAACCACAAGATCCTTCTCTACTTCTGTAGGATTAACATCCTGATCGAAACGAACTGTATAAGTTCTTCCCCCAACAAAGTCAACACCCTGGTTAAGACCCTGCACAAAAAGAGAACCAATGCTTATCACGATAAAAATACCTGAAAGCACATAGGCCATTTTTCTTTTCTTCAGGAAGTCGATATTTACGTTTCTGAAAAGCCCTTTAGTTGCTGAAGTAGCAAAAGCAAGAGATTTTCCGTTCTTACCATATCCGTCAATGAACAATCTTGTGATAAAGATCGCAGTGAACAGAGAGGTTGCAATACCTATCAATAAGGTAGTCGCGAAACCTTTAATAGGCCCTGTTCCCAAGATCAACAGGATAAATCCTGTAAGACCTGTAGTAATATTGGCATCCAGAATTGAGGACAAAGCATTATTGAAACCGTCCTTAATCGCATCTTTCTGAACTTTTCCTTTGGCAAGCTCCTCACGGATACGCTCGAAGATAAGCACGTTCGCATCCACCGATATACCAATGGTCAGCACGATACCTGCAATACCAGGAAGCGTTAATACAGCTCCAAGTCCTGCAAGGATCCCGAAGATGAAAAGTATATTCACTACAAGAGCAATATCAGCAAAGAATCCTGCTTTTCCGTAGTAAAACACCATCCAGATCAATACCACTGCAAGCGCGATAAGGAAAGACATAATACCACTGTCAATAGCCTCCTGACCCAATGACGGCCCTATAATTTCACTCTGAATGATTTCAGCTGAAGCAGGAAGTTTACCTGCTCTTAGTACGTTTGCTAAATCCTGACCTTCGGTAACGGTAAAATCTCCTGAGATCTCACTTCTACCTCCTGAAATAGGACCGGTAGTAACACCCGGTGCAGAATAAACAATATTATCAAGTACAATGGCGATCTGACCCTGCTCATTAAAAGCTCTCCCGGTCATTTCTTCCCATTTTTTGGCACCGGCACCATCCATTTGCATAGACACGGCTACACGGCCAAGCTGGTCGTAAGTTTGTTGCGCATCAGTGATCACGCTTCCGCTAAGTGGCGGCTCCATACTTCTGTTTCCTTTAAGCGCATAAAGGCCTACAGTTTGAGTTTCTTCATCAGGAACACCCCACACAAACTTCGCATAACGCATATCTCCTGAAAGAAGAGAACGCACCTGCGGCTTATTAAGGTACTCCATTGCCTGGGCTGTATCGACTACAGAGAATGTGGCAAGTATCGGGCCTCCCTGGTAACCAGGACCCTGAATAAGATCGAATAAAGGATTGTTTCCTGTTGCAACATCGGTGCTGTCTTCAGCCTCAGCTAAAAGCTCGTCTATTTCGTCGTCTCCGGTCGCAGTAGTGTCGGCTTGTTTAGCCTCCTCTTTCTTCCCAACGATATCCTTCAATACATTGTTAGCCTGCCCAAGGAAGCTTCCGAATTCATTTCCTTTATATACATACCAGAATTCCAGCTGCGCTGTACTCTGTAATAGATTCTGAACCCTGCTTATATCTTTTGCTCCGGGAAGCTCAACAAGAATTCTTCCGGATTGACCAAGACGCTGAATGTTTGGCTGAGTAACTCCGAATTTGTCTATACGCTTACGCAGTACTTCAAAAGCGGAAGTAATAGATTCGTCAACTCGTTTTCTGATAACCGACTCTACCTCTTCGTTAGACATTTCAAAATTAACGTCATCACTTAAGGTTTTGTTTGCAAAAACATCAGGCGAAGCCAGTTTCGCATCCGGAATAGCATTGAATTTTTCAAAGAAAAGGTCGATATAATCTTCCTGACTGTCTTTTGCAGCTTCATCGGCCTGATTAAGCGCCTTATTGAAAGCAGGATCGGAACTATTATTGGCAAGTCCCTTTAAAATATCCTTAACAGATATCTGAAGGATCACGTTGATCCCTCCCTTAAGGTCAAGACCTTTGTTCAGTTCCTTATCCTTGGCATCGTTGTAGGTGATCCCTGCAATAATCTCCTCATTACCAATAGAGTCCAGATAGCGCTGCTCCTGAACATCTCTTTTGTCTGAATAGTTTTCTACATTTTCGCTAATTTGCTGAGATGCAAATTCTTCAGCATCACTTTCTACTTCATTTGCAATAAAAGTAAAAGACAATTGGTAAATACAAACCAATCCAAATAAAATTGCAAAAACCTTAATCAGTCCTTTATTCTGCATTATTCCTTAAATTATAATTAACTAGGTCGATTTTAAAAACGGACAAATATAGGGTTTCAAAAATGAAATGCCAATATTTTTTTTTTGAATAATTTAACTTTTAAACACAAAAAAAGACCGCTAAAATCGCGGTCTCTTTGTTATGATTTATGATAAATCTGAAAGCTGCTTACAGTTCCAGCAAACCATTGGTTTTTTTAACTCCTGCGGCACTTTCTTTCATCTTGTTTTGCTCTGCTTCATCAAGCTCCAGCTCAACGATCTTCTCAAGACCGTCCTTTCCTAAGATGGCAGGAACCCCTATACAAAGGTCTTCAAGACCATATTCGCCGTCCAGCATTGCGGAACAGGGGAACATCTTCTTCTGGTCACAGGCAATGGCCTGAACCAACCCTGAAACCGCTGCTCCCGGTGCATACCAGGCACTGGTCCCCAATAATTTTGTAAGTGTGGCTCCACCAACCTTGGTGTCTTCTGAGACCTGATTTAAACGATCTTCTGAGATAAAAGCAGATACAGGAACCGAGTTTCTTGTAGCAAGTCTTGTTAGCGGCACCATTCCGGTATCACTGTGACCTCCAATTACCATTCCGTCTACATCAGACGGAGGGCAACCAAGAGCCTCACTTAACCTGTACTTGAAACGGGCGCTGTCTAAAGCTCCTCCCATTCCAATGATCCTGTTCTTTGGAAGCTTGGTGGTTTTATGAACAAGGTAAGTCATGGTATCCATAGGATTACTTACCACGATAAGAGTTACATCAGGAGAGTGCTTGATAAGGTTTGAAGAAACCTCTTTCACGATCCCGGCGTTGATCCCTATCAATTCCTCACGGGTCATTCCCGGTTTTCTCGGGATACCACTGGTGATTACCGCGATATCACTACCTGCGGTCTTGGAATAATCGTTGGTACTTCCGGTGATCTTTGTATCAAATCCGTTAAGAGTAGCGGTTTGCATAAGGTCCATCGCTTTCCCTTCAGCAACCCCTTCTTTAATATCTAAAAGAACGACTTCTGAAGCGAAATTTTTAATGGCCACATATTCGGCACAGCTGGCACCCACGGCTCCAGCTCCTACTATAGTAACTTTCATTATGTAATGTTTTAATTATCGATTAGTATCTGCGAAAATACAAATTCTCTTAAAGCATTAATAATAATGAATGGTTAAATGTCTGGAGCTTACAAGGTGTAATGGATCCCAAGGTTAAGGTTGAAGAATTTTCCGGCAGTAGCCATCGTGCTTACCCTTAAATTATTGAAATACATATTAAACCCAATATCTCCTTTAAACTGAATTTCGGTATCGCCAAGATCTTCCAGTTCCACATTCACATTATCAAGAAAATCACCAGAACCTCCCATTACATATTTAAAATCTGAGCTTGTAGCTCCAAGAGCTCCGAATATTTCAAATCCTCCATATTGCTTAGACGCAATAAACTCTCCCATCCATAAATTAGCATCTACGTCAATAAGATCCATTACAAGGTAATTTTCAATCGGGATAGGCTCAAAAGCATACTTTACATTGAATTTACTATAAGAAATGCCGGCTGCCAGCTGAAGATTCTCCGGCTCATTACGGCTGAAATACTGACTCAAATTATGCTTAAGGCCCGCACCAAACGTACTGGCTTGCACATCATCAATAGTCACCTCTGGCATTGCACGTACCGTTAATTCGGTACCATATGGCAACCCAACAGAGGCCTGCACAAAAGCGTGAGGAACAAAACCTTTGTTAATTCCATCTAAAGCTTTGAATCTTACATCCTGACTTACATTTTGGCCATTAAATTCACCTTCAAGACGGCCGGTAAAATAAACATCGGTAGAAGAGCCAAAAGCAGTAGGCAGCTTAGCATTATCAGCATCTTCTATACTTAAAAAACCTAATTCCCCTTTAGAAATAGTAAAGGATTTTTCACTTGTGGGAACAAAAAGCGCATTTCCGTGAACAGAAAATCTTACATCCCAGGTTTCAAGAGGAGCCGCAGAACTGAACCATCCCGCACTCGCCTGGTATGCCGCTCCATTAGAAGCCGGAGAAGCAAAGTTCCCGGCAATCGTCTTCATATCTGTAACAAAGCCCTCAAAACTTGTAGACTTTTGAGCGTATGAATTTGAAACAACAAACATTAGTAGGGTTAACAGTGAGATTAAATATCTTTTCACGTTTAGTAGATTTTATTAGTTGAGTAAAAATAATAAAAAAAGCATAGCCTTATTTATCTTCTTTTAAAAGAAAAACCCACGAAGATCGCGGGTTTCTCTTTACTAATATGTATAACGACAATTAGGCGTCGATATTGGCGTATTTGGCATTTTTTTCAATGAATTCCCTACGTGGCGGCACCTCATCTCCCATCAGCATAGAGAAGATCCTGTCGGCCTCACTACTGTTATCGATGGTTACCTGGCGAAGTTTACGCCTTTCCGGATCCATTGTGGTATCCCAAAGCTGCTCGGCATTCATTTCCCCAAGACCTTTATATCTCTGGATCTGCACTCCTCCGCTATAACTTTCGGCAATTTCGTCACGCTCTTCCTCACTCCAGGCATAACGTTTCTTGCTACCTTTTTTAACAAGGTATAATGGCGGAGTTGCAATATAAATGTGTCCTCCTTCAATAAGTTCTTTCATATACCTAAAGAAGAAAGTAAGGATAAGTGTTTCAATGTGGCTACCATCCACGTCGGCATCACACATAATCACGATCTTGTGATATCTCAGCTTATCAAGGTTCAGCGCCTTGCTGTCATCTTCAGTACCAATGGTCACCCCAAGGGCAGTGTAGATGTTCTTGATCTCTTCGTTATCAAAAACACGATGCGTCATCGCTTTCTCCACGTTCAGGATCTTACCCCTTAGCGGAAGAATAGCCTGGAAATTACGGTCACGACCCTGTTTGGCCGTACCACCCGCCGAGTCCCCCTCTACAAGGAACACTTCACTTTTTGTCGGGTCCTGGTTAGAGCAGTCTGATAATTTCCCGGGAAGCCCCCCGATACTCATCGCGGTCTTACGCTGAACCATTTCACGGGCCTTTTTAGCCGCGTTCCTGGCCTGCGCCGCAAGGATCACCTTCTGAATAATAGTCTTGGCATCATTCGGGTTTTCTTCAAGATAGTTCTCAAGCATTTCAGAAACCGCCTGAGAAACGGCTGAAGTCACCTCTCGGTTACCCAGCTTGGTTTTCGTTTGCCCTTCGAACTGAGGCTCGGCTACCTTCACCGAAATGATCGCGGTCAATCCTTCACGGAAATCATCCCCGCTGATCTCGAATTTCAGCTTATCCAGCATTCCCGAAGCATCGGCATACTTTTTAAGCGTGGTGGTGAGACCTCTTCTGAATCCGGAAAGGTGAGTACCTCCTTCGTGGGTGTTAATATTGTTTACGTAAGAGTGAAGATTTTCGTTAAACGAGGTGTTATAGACCATCGCTACCTCAACAGGAATTTCGTTCTTCTCTCCTTCCATAGAGATAACCTCGGCGATAATAGGCTCACGGTTACCGTCTAAAAATTTTATAAATTCCTTCAACCCTTCTTCAGAATGGAAGGTTTCAGAGATAAATTCTCCTTTTTCGTCTTTGTTTCTTTTATCGGTAAGACTGATCTTGATCCCTTTGTTCAAAAAGGCAAGTTCACGCATCCTGCTGGCCAGGGTATCATAATTATACTCCGTGGTTTGCTGAAAAATGCTTGCATCAGGCTTAAAGGTAACCAGGGTTCCGTTCAGTTCGGTTTCCCCAACCGGTTTTACCGGGTAAAGAGGTTTCCCTATCTCATACTCCTGTTCCCAGATCTGATTGTCACGGTAAACAGTAGCCTTTAAATGCGAAGAGAGCGCGTTAACACAACTAACTCCTACCCCGTGAAGACCTCCGGAAACTTTATATGAATCTTTATCGAATTTACCTCCGGCACCGATCTTGGTCATTACCACCTCCAGTGCTGAAACACCTTCTTTCTTGTGAAGGTCTATAGGAATCCCCCTACCATTATCTTCAACAGTAATGGAATCATCTTCATTAATTGTAACTTTTATTCTGTCACAGTGGCCTGCAAGGGCCTCATCAATAGAGTTATCAACAACTTCATACACTAAATGGTGCAGTCCTCTTACACCGGTATCGCCAATATACATCGAAGGTCGCATGCGCACATGCTCCATCCCCTCAAGGGCCTGTATACTTTCTGCCGAATAATTATGTTTCTTGGCTTCTTCGCTCATATAATTGCTAATTAAATTCGTCTATTTTGAATAACGAACAAATATAACAAATCGCATATTTTTAGCCCCTAAAAGCCACAACTAAAGCCTTGAAGTTATTAACAAATTGTGAAAAAAAGCCCCGAAGTGAAGCCTTTAAATTTCAGGTCACTACGGGGCTTACAAACCACACAATTTATATACTATACTTCGGCTAATTTTTCCAGCTCTTTTTTAGCTGTGGAAGCTACGTGAGAAGTGTTAGCTCTTCCACTTGGATCAAGGTCTTCCTGCCATTTCGGGATCCATCTTTTTACGGTTCTTGCCGCACTCTCCTGAGGGAAGTGTTCCTCAAAGATCTCCCTGTAGAAATACGCTTCTTTGGTAGCAGGAGTGTTGAACGGGAATCTGGAAGCCGCTGAGGCCATTTGCGCGTCGCTTATACGAGCCGAAGCGTGCGCAATGAGTTCATCTATCCAGGAATACCCAACCCCGTCACTAAACTGCTCCTTCTGCCTCCATAACACCTCGTCCGGTAAGAATGGCTGCTCGGGAGTATCAAAAGCCTTCCTTAAGATATACTTCTCTACCCCGTCATAGGTTTTCGGCAATTTCGCTTCCGGCACGGTTTCCATTGCTGTTTTCAAAAAGGCCTTATCCAGGAAAGGCACCCTTGCTTCCAGCCCGTGAGCCATCGTAGATTTATCGGCTCTCAGGCAGTCTGCCGTAGCCAGCCTCTGCACCCTTCTGATGGTTTCTTTCTGAAAGTCTTCAGCCGTAGGGGCATTTTTAAAATACAGGTAGCCCCCGAAGATCTCATCGGCTCCTTCTCCGGAAAGCACCACTTTAATCCCTTTGTCTACAATCCCTTTGGAAAGGAAATACATAGGAGTACTTGCCCTCACCGAAGTCACATCATAAGTCTCCAGGTGCCAGATCAGTTTCTTTATGATCTCTATCCCTTCTTCCACCGTGAAATACAGTTCGGTATGTTCGGTTCCCAGAAATTGAGCGACCTTTCTGGCCGCGATAAGATCTGGTGCTGTTTCATCAAGACCAATGGAGAAGGAGTGCAGCTTCTGCCCGCGTTCAGCCATTAACCTTGAGGCAATGCTGGAAGTCAGGGATGAATCCAGCCCACCGCTTAACAATACTCCTAGCGGCACATCGGCCATCAGACGCTTTTTGGTCGCCGCAATAAGATCTTCCCTGATCTTTGAAAGGTCAAGCGCTTTTGTTGCTTTTTTATAATCGAACCAGTCCGGCGTGTAATATTCCACAAACCCGGTTTGCGGCGTGTAATAATGTCCCGGAGGAAAAGGCGCAAAGCTGGCACACTCACCTGCAAGCGCCTTCATCTCACTGGCAAACCAGATAGTTCCGTCCTCGTCGGTTCCGTAATAAAGCGGCTTAACGCCAATTGGGTCCCTTGCCGCAATAAAATCTTTACCATCTACCACAACAAAAGAAAACACCCCATCCAGTTTATCCAGAAAATCATAACCATATTCTTCATACAAATGAACGATCACTTCAGAATCTCCAGTGGTTCTGAATTCGTGGGATTTCAGCTCATTTTCGCGAAGAGACTGATGGTTATAGATCTCACCATTATGGATCATCCAGGCGGTTGAAGTTCCCTGTATAGGCTGCTTCCCTGTTTCAAGATCTACAATCGAAAGTCTTTCGTGACTCAAAACATAACCCTGTTCAGTTACGTGTACGTCACTTTCATCGGGACCACGGTGCGACATTCTCTTGGACAACCCGCTGATCTTCTCTTTACTTAATCGTTCTCCGATTACTGCTAAAATTCCACACATATCATTTGCTTTATTAATTCAATACAAATATGCGCACTAGCTTACTTTTTAAAAACTAAAAACAAACATTCACTTACATTCAAAAACAACAATAAATAATTTAGAATCTGAAAGAAAGAAAAATACTGATTTTCAGGAGCTGAAAGTTTTCAATTGTAAATCTTTCAAGCATTTAACAGGATATAAGTATTTTTTTAACACTTGTTCTATATTGCGTAAACTACCTTTAAGCCTTATATTTAGTGGAATAAAAAACTCAAAACAATGAAACGAATAATTATTGCAGCCTTAAGTCTAATGACCCTTATGGGAGTTAACGAGGCCTACGCTCAGGAAGAGCCGGCCCGTTCCCCGAATTTTGCAAAACTGGATGCCAGCCCGATGGATCTTGTTTTATATCGCAACCAGGACAATCAGCCTGTTGCCAGGATAATCTACAGCCGACCTCAAAAGAGGGATCGCGAAATTTTCGGGAAACTGGTGCCTTATGGAGAAATTTGGAGAACGGGAGCCAATGAAGCGACCGAACTTACCCTCTACCAGGATATGAAAGTTGCCGACGCTACAATTAACGCCGGAAATTACACCCTTTATACTATTCCGAAGGAAAAGGAGTGGACCATTATCCTTAACAAGAAAACCCATACCTGGGGTGCTTACGAATATTCTGAAGAAGAAGACGTAGTAAGGATCAATGTTCCTGTAAGAGAAACCTCCAATACCATAGAGGCTTTATCTATGGCTTTTGAAAGAGCCGAAGACGGAAGCGGAGCAAATCTTTTAATAGGCTGGGACGACCGCTATGTAAAAGTTCCGTTTAAGACTGTAAAATAAACAAGATAAGATCCAACTAAAAACGCCCCTTTCGAGGGGCGTTTTTTATTATGGGATATTCAGGTATTTATGCGTTTGCAGTGAGACCTTCCATTTCGGGTTTTTCATCACATAGTCTACAATAAGCGGGATCATCTTTTCCCGGTTACTCCATTCCGGCTGCAGGTACAGGATACAATTCTCCCCTACCTTTGCGGCCTGCTCTTCAGCGAACTTCAGATCGTGCTTGTTAAAAACGATCACCTTCAGTTCATTCGCCAAAGGATAAATCTCTTCGGTGGGCAGCTTGATCTTTTTCGGAGAAAGGCAGATCCAGTCCCAGATACCCGTAAGTTTATAAGCCCCTGAAGTTTCAATATGAATATTACATCCTTTTGCCTTCAGGCTTTTCGTAAGCTCGGTCATATCCCAGGTAAGCGGCTCTCCTCCCGTCACCACAACAGTATCGCTGTAAGAAACCGCATTTTCAACGATTTCCCCTATATGAGTTGGCGGGTGCAGACCTGCATCCCAGCTTTCCTTAACATCACACCAGTGACAACCTACATCACACCCCCCTATTCTTATAAAATATGCGGCCGTACCTTTATGGAAGCCTTCTCCCTGGATGGTATAAAATTCTTCCATCAAAGGAAGCATAATACCCCTGTCAACCAACGCCTGTGTCTCTTCTGTAATCATAGCGTGCAAAGATACGGAATATCTAACTTTTAGATCGCCTCAACGCAAATGATTATCTGTAACGGAATTAGTGAAAGATCAATCCGTTTTCCACCTGTTCTGCAGCCTCTCCAGGTTTAAAAAGAAAGCCGTTCATTACCACATATGCTGTCTCGCCGTTCTTCTTAAGAAAGAAGGTAGCGTTTCTTCCGGGCAACAGCTCCTTATTAAGACTGAAATCTTCCGAAACCAGGTTTACAGGATAACCGGTAAAACTATGATCTTCCGGTAGTTCTTCAAGCCGAATGTATCCGACACCCCTGCTTAAAAGTTCTGTGAAATCCAGATCGCTTAAATCTGAGACATCTTCCAGGACCTCAGGATAGACCTTTCCAAAATCAAGTGTATAACCCGAAGCGTCAAAGCTCTCGTAAGCATACCCGGTAGAAAGGTCTCCCTGATCTACTACCCGACCCACATAAAAGAAGTCGGTATTCTCATCAATATCCTGTTCGTTCAGGTTAATGGCAAGGTCCAGGATATAAGGTTTACCCTTGAGTTCGTAAGTAACCCCCTCCAGCTTCAGATCGAATAACTGCCTGTCATTATTCGGGATGGTTTCATATTCGGCAAGACTTGCATTTTCATAATCTCCGGTGGCTATAGAATTTAAAGCTGAAAGAATCGCTATAAAATTAAGCTTTCGTATTTCCTGTTTTTCCCTGTCCCCGGGAAAACCTCCCGATTCTATAAGCACCGTGCTCGTGCCCCATTTCTGAATATTATCTCCAAAAGCCCGTGGCTCAAAATCGTCATTATACCGCCCAACCTGGCCCGGCGCATATTTCTGAAGCACTTTGTTCATCTCAACGATCAGCTTCATCGATCTCCCGCGAACATCATTGATGTCCTTCTCATAATTAAAGGCAGGTGCCAGGAAAGAAATGGTAGCGGGTTTTTCGGTACGCTCAGCATTGTAATAACGGCTCTGATCGTGCAGGTTGAAGCCGAAATCGGCATCAAGACTATCTCTTACACGTTTCAGCGTCCTGCTTTCCGGCGACTGTAAACGCAAAGCATCCCTGTTCACATCTACACCAAGAGCATTTCGGCGCTCAAAGACCTCAGCGCCATCCGGATTGAGCATTGGCAGGAAGTGAATGCGCAGTTGATCCAGCATCACTTTCTTCTCCTCTTTAAAGTCTTCGGAATCAAAGAAATTCAGGATATCAAGAATGGCCATTGTGGCGGTAGACTCGTCGCCGTGCATCTGTGACCAGAGAAAAACATCTGTATCCCCGTTTCCTATACTGATAAGGTTTAGGCTTCTCCCTTCTATGGATTCTCCAACCTTATTGATCTCAAATTGAGGATGACCGCTGAATTCATCAAGCAGCGGAACAAGATCTTTGTGCTTGAACCTTCTGATCTCTATCTTTTCATTTTTATACTGATCGTAGCTTTTCCAAAGTTTTTCGGTAAAACCTGAATTCTGTGCATTTATATTCATCCCCGCCAAAACGAAGAGGATTATCAGTAATCTGAATGGTATGATCTTTCGCATTTTTTATTGTTTTTGAGGAACCGGTTTAAAGTTAAGATTTTTAACGGCCTTTCTCACCTTTGTCATAAACTCTTCTCCGGGATCGGTCTTTTCGGTCCTGTAGCCTTCATCTTTTTCAAGCCAGAGCTCGTGCCCTTCAAAATTGGTATACTCATAATGACCAAGAAGGTAATCTATATCATATTTCTTATCCAGGTATTTTACCAGCCTGATATTTGCCTTTACCTGCGCCTCGGTCATTGGAGTGTCCTTGGTGCCTCCGACATTCTCCACCCCAATCGCAGCGTGATTAAGCCCGATCACGTGCCTGGCCATAGTGGTCTCGGGCATCAGCCTGTAGATCTTACCATCTCTGTCTACCAGAAAATGTGCCGAGACATTCAGGCTTCCCGCGCCGGCTATCTCATCGCGGTGACCAGGTAATTCCGGGTCTTTGAAAGCATTGTAGGAACTTTCAAAATCGGGGATCGCGGTCCAGTGCAGCACGATCATCTTAGGCTCTATCTGAGGTTCTTCCTTTTGGACTCCATAGCGGTCCTTCATATACTGAAGACTGAGCTCCTTCCGCGCTTCATTAAACACGACTGGCTTGTCAATAATTTTCGGTGAAGCGCAACCGCTTAACACCAATAAGAGAATTAGAATTCTTTTCATCTGAATATTAAATTAAAAAGGCCGGCATTGAGCCGGCCCTAAGTAAACAAATTATTTTTACTGATCCCACCATACTTGGCCATAAATGCTGTCCTCTCCTCCAAATTGCCTTTGCACAGCTTCTTCATAATTTGCTGTATTATTAAAGGCTTCATTATCGGGATAACTTAAACGGGTTGGAACATCTACACCATTCGGTGAAACAAGATCATTTGGAAATCCTGTTCTTCGCCATTCTGACCAGGCTTCATACCCGAACATATACAAATGCACCCATCTCTGGTTAGAGATCTTCTCGATGGCATTATCAGGATCGAAAGCAATTTCCTGTTGAGCCAGAAAATCATCTATTCCTTCAGAACTACCAGTCCATTGCAGGATAGATTGTTCCACAGCCATATTATAATTGGCTGCTGCATCTTCATCGGTCCATCCTCTTGCCGCGGCTTCTGCCCTGGCAAATAGCAACTCTGCATAGGTCATCAGGTATACAGGAGCATCCTGGGCTATAATATCGGAGCCCAGAAGTGAAAATTCTTCTGTTCCAATATTATCTTCCTCTCCGTACTTCAAACCTACAAATTCTTCATTCGCTCTTGCAGGGTCCCCGTAGACAGGAAGTCGCGGATCATTCACCGGCTTCATTTCTTCCACCAGGTTTTCGGTTAAGGCCCACCATTCCCTGTTTCTGTCTACCACCTCAGTATACCAGTAATTTTGATTATTGGCATCAGCCAGATGTCTAAAGACAAGGTTATCGTCATTGGAAGTAAATACCCCATCATTCAGCGCTGCATTGAATTCTGCCTCAGCTTTGGAAGCATCCACTTCAGATAGTCGAAGGGCCATTATAAGACGGATGGAATTAGCAAATTTTCTCCATTTAGACATATCGCCACCATACACAATATCATTCTCGATAGACCCGGCAACCATCATATCGGTTGCTTCTTTCAACTCTTCAAACAAATCATTATAGATAAATTCCTGAGTGTCGTAGGCAGGGGTAAAATTATCTGACCCCATCAAAGCTTCGGTATACGGAACATCTCCCCATCTGTCTGTGATATTCCAATAGAAATAAGCCCTTAGAATCCTGGCTACCGCCAACTGGTTAGGCACAGGCCCATCATTCCCGTTAAGATCTTCAGATTCAATCACTGTTTGAAGATTCTTTAAGGGACCTTCATAATACCCATAAAAACTGGAGCTTTCCTGGGGGTAAAGCGATGACCCCACATACTGGGTTTCTGCCAGATATTGCGCAAGGAATTCCCCATAGGGCGAAGAGCTAAGGCCGGGCAAGAAAAGCTGGGCATTTGCGATAAGCTGAGTCCCGGATGCTTCACTTGGCAGGTTTGGGTTTACATTAATATCTTCATCAAAATTGTCACAGCCCGTAAAAGCCAGGCAGATCGATAATATAATTATATAAGTCTTTTTCATTTCTCTATTCTTTAAAATGTGATGTTTAGGTTTAACCCGTAAGATCTTACGCTTGCCAACTGTCCTGATTCATACCAGCTAATTGATTGTCCACCTCTGGAAATCTCGGAAGGATCAATCCCATCAGGAGCTTCCTGCCAGATCATTGCAGGATTTCTCGCAATAAGAGCAAGATTCACAGCATCAAAAGGCAGGTTATTCAGCAGGTTTTTTCCAAAGGTATAGCCTAACCTTACCTCTCTCAGTTTTATATAGGAAGCATCGAACAACCATTCCTCGTAAATTCTTCTGCCTACCACATTGCGATAGTAAGAACGGGCATCTACATAGGCTTCCACAGGCTCTCCGGTTTCGGCAGAAATCCCGGTAACCTTCACCCCTCCACCTTCTTCCAGTGGGTCTCTCACATTTGCGCCACGGTCATTAATTGCCACGGTAATAGGATCCTGCCCTGTTCTCACTCCCAGCATTTTAGAACGGCTAAAGAACTGTCCTCCGCCCTGGAAGTCTATCATTGCAGCAAGAGAGAAATTACCGTATTTGAAGGTATTCTGGAAACCGCCCGTAAAATCAGGAAGTACGCTTCCAAAATTATGAGTCGCATCGGTATATAAAGGCATATTGTCTTCACCTAACAGAATCTCCCCTGTTGCTTCATCCCGTTGATAAGCCTGGCCTACAAGACTACCAAAAGGTTCACCCTCATAAGAGTTAAGATAACTTGTAACACTTGAATAGGTAGTGGAACCATAGGTATAAACATCTATTCCCGGAGCAAGTTCTACAACTTCACTACGGTTCCTGTTTATGTTAAAGATCACATCCCAGGTAAAATTATCTGTTTTAACGGGTTTACCGGTAAGGCTAAGCTCAATCCCTTTGTTCTGGATCAAGCCTGCATTAATGGTACTGGATTCATATCCACTTGCTCCTGAAACATCAAGACTAATGATCTGATTCTTGTTTTTCTGTTCGTAGTAAGTGAAATCTATTCCCAACCGACTTTTAAAGAACCTCAGATCCAGTCCTGCCTCATAAGAATGGGCAAATGAAGGTTGAATATCAGGATTGTTCAGGTTATCAGGAACAAACAAAGTGTTCGTATTTCCGTAAACGGTTCCTACCCCGAAAGCTTCTTTGGTCTGGTATGGGCTCAGGTCTGACCCGGCCTTTGCATAACTGGCTCTTATCTTACCAAAAGACAAGGGATCCCAGTCCATCAACTCACTAAAGATCATACTTCCTGATACCGAAGGATACCAGTATGAGTTATTGTCCTCCGGCAAGGCAGAGGAGTTATCGTTCCTGATTGAGGCATCAATGAAATAAGTGTCAAGGTACCCAAGAGACAGCATTGCAAAAGCACTTCTTATCTGCTTATTCAGTTTATAAGAAGTATTCTCCGGTCTGTCTATGGACGCCTCAATATTATAGAAGCCCGGTGCCGAAAGCCCTCCCACTGTTTGCATAGACAAGTAGGAGTATTTACGGTTAAAGATATTCCCCCCTAACGTTCCGTTTACTGAAAAATCTTCGAATTTCTTGCTGTACTGGGCAATAAGCTCGTAGTTCATTTCTTTATTCTGGAATTTTCCAACGAAATATCCCGGTAAACTTTTCCCGCCAAAAGCGGTTCTGCTTTCAATATTCTGGGTATACATGTCGGTTCTTATAGCTCCACTAATTTCCAGTTCAGGAAAAAGCTGATACTTAAGACTCACATCACCAAACAATCTGTCCCGACTGTCGTTGGAGGTATTTTCGTAAGCTTCAAAATAAGGGTTATTCCAGTACAGGGGTCGGAAATTAGTTATTTCCCCGGTTTCGGAATCTGGCCTGCGAAGATTCCAGTGTAAAAAGGTCCCGTCATCATACTGATAATCTTTAAGCCGGTTCATATCAAGGTTACGCTGGAACCATTGATTAAAGTAAGCAACCCCGTATTCGGAGCCCTGTCCCGGGCGCTGCGCGTCGTTTCGCGCATAGTTGATATTGGTAGACACTGTAAGCTCGTCGGTGATGTCCAGGCTTGCATTCACACCCAAATTGTTCCTGTCTAAATGCGTATTAGGCTCTACCCCCTCAATTCTGGTATCGTTGAGACTGATCCTGTAAGTAGTATTTTCATTTCCTCCGGAAACATTCACTCCGTTATTCAGGTTGTACCCTGTTTCATAATAATCTTCAATGTTATCAGGATGAGCAACAAACGGAGTTAACTGTCCATAAGTAGGGTCCTGAGGATAAAAACTGAAGACCTGTCTCACAGGAGTTCCGTCCATTTTAGGTCCCCAACTCTCATCCACGCTCATATCTACGTATGGATCTCCATTGGAAAGGGTTCTGAATTCCTGACTGGAACCACCACCATACATATTCTGTTTTGGCAGAAAGTTCCCGGCTCTCTCAATAGAGAATGAAGAGTTCAGCTGAACCCTGACATCCTTAACTCCTTTCTCTCCCTTTTTTGTGGTGATCATTATCACACCATACTGCCCGCGAATTCCATATAATGCCGAAGCAGCCGGGCCCTTCAATACGTTAACCGATTCAATATCTGCAGGATTGATATCCTGCCCAAGGTTCCCGTAATCTGCCCCGTCGCTGCCGGAAAAATTGGCGTTGGATATGGGTGTCCCGTCAACAACTATCAGAGGCTGATCGCCAGCTCCAATGGAGTTCACCCCACGGATCTTGATCTTCTGGGTCCCCCCCATACTGGCACCCGAAGAGCCGGTGACCTGTACTCCGGCCACACGCCCGGAGAGAGATCCCAGAACATTCTGTTCATTGGTAAGGTTTAGATCTTCCCCCTGAACCTCCTGAGTTGCATAACCCAATGATTTCTTTTCTCTGGAAATCCCGAGGGCAGTAACCACTACCTCGTCCAGGCTTTCAAGATCTTCCTGAAGGCTGATGTTAATAACAGTCTGTCCTGCCACATCAACCTCTCTTGTCTCGAACCCAACTGATGAAAATACCAGGGTAGCTGTTTCATCTACTTCAATGGAATAGTTTCCATCCATATCAGTAACCGTTCCCTGGTTGGTGCTTTTAATAAGAACATTTACCCCTGGTAAAGTCGTGTTGTCTTTAGCGGATGTTACCGTCCCGCTAACTGTAATTTCCTGGGCAAAAAGATTTGCCGCCTGAAAAATAGCCAGTAAGGCTAAAAACGTAATTTTTTTTCTCATTCCTTAGGTGTTAATGAAGTTATAAACTAATATTAAATATATACAAATTCGCATTAGCTACATAATTTTATACATTTACCATCAATTCTTTCACAAAAAGTTTAATTATCTATTTATATTAATTTAATTTTTTAATGAATATCAAAAAAAGACTTCTTCAGCATAAACCGGGAATTTTAACTGGATCCCTCCTATTAATTTTTATCCTCACCTCCTGCTCCAGCCTTAAAAGGACCAACAATCAAATTGACGCGAGCCTGGAGGCCTCCCCTGTTTTTCAGCAGGGCTTTGCCGGCCTTGCGGTTTATGACCCGGAAACAAACAAAATGCTCTATGAGTATAATTCAGGTAAGTATTTTACCCCCGCCTCTAACACCAAATTATTCACTTTCTATACGGGACTTAAGATCCTGGGAGATTCGGTGCCGGCTCTGAAATTTACTAAAGTGAACGACAGTCTTATCTTTAAGGGTACAGGTGACCCTTCGTTTCTCAATCCGGACCTGCCAGAGTCCGGGGTGATCGAATTTTTAGCTAATGCGAAAGAAGACCTGTACTATCTCAAGCCGGTATACAATGAGAAATATTTCGGCCCCGGCTGGTCCTGGGACGATTATAACGCCTATTATTCTGTGGAAAGGTCGGCAATGCCCATCTACGGCAACCGGGTTGATTTTAGTTTTAAAAGATCAGGTGAAATTCCTGAAATAAGACCGGAACTATTCAGAGATTCCATCGTACTGCCGGAAGACACCGAAACTGCTCCGGGAGTGAGAAGAGCCATCTCAAAGAACTCCTTTAAAATATCTAATCATAACAAAGAAGAAGAATTCAGCAGAAGTGTGCCTTTTAAGACTTCAGACGAATTGCTGGTTAGCTTAATAGAAGACAGCATTCATAAGGATATTCAGATCATTTCAAAAATACCTACGGGAATAGCACTCGATCAAACCTTATACAGCATCCCAACCGACAGCCTTTATAAGAGAATGCTGGAAAAAAGCGATAATTTTATTGCAGAGCAGATCCTCTTAATGGCGGCCGGAAAGGTGTCAGATACGCTAAAGACCCGTATCGCCATAGATTATATGAAGGAAAACCATCTTAAAGACCTGCCGGACAAACCGGTTTGGGTAGACGGCTCAGGTCTTTCCCGCTATAACCTATTCACCCCGAGAACAATGGTGAAGTTGCTCGAAAAGATCAAAAAAGAAGTCCCACAGGAGAGATTATTCGGGATGATGGCCACAGGAGGAAAATCGGGAACCTTAGAAAATTATTACAAAGCCGATGTTCCCTACATTTTTGCCAAGACCGGAACACTGAGCAACAATCATAGTTTAAGTGGATTATTAAAGACTAAATCGGGAAAAATTTTGATCTTTAGCTTTATGAACAGTAATTACACCATCCCTACTTCAGCCTTAAAGGACGGAATGGAAAATATCCTGAAGATCATTCGCGATAATTACTAACAAGAACCTCAACAGATATTAAAGCATCATATGGAAAGAAGAAAATTTATACAGAATGTTGGAATCGGGAGCCTTGCCTTCCCTTTATCCTCTTTTGCAGGCACGCCTGAATTCCTTCAAAATTTCAATTCTGACGAAGATATCATTATCCCCGAATCCTTAAGCCAGGGGGACACCATCGGGATCGTGAGCCCGGCCAGCGCCATCTTTGAAACAGAACCTTATGAAATAGCCAGGGAATCTTTTGAAGCTATGGGCCTCAAGGTAAAATTCGGAAAAAACACCAAAAACCGCTACGGGCACCTTGCCGGTACCGACGAGGAGCGGGCTGAAGAGCTTAACACCATGTTCCGTGATCCTGAAATAAAGGCGGTCATTGCCCTTAGAGGCGGATCGGGGTCTGCCAGGATCCTTGACAAACTCGATTATGAAGCTATTAAAACTAATCCTAAGATATTTATCGGCTACAGCGACATTACCGCCTTACACCTGGCCATCTTCAAAAAGACAGGACTGGTGACCTTTCACGGCCCGGTAGCGGTTTCTACCTGGAACAGCTTCAGTACAAGCCACCTGAAAAACCTGCTGTTCGAGAAACAGGAGCTCAAATTCGAGAATCCATCAGACAAAGGAGATGAGCTTACACAAACCAAAGACCGGATAAGGACCATCACACCCGGAGTTGTAAAAGGCCGTCTGCTTGGTGGAAATCTTTCCGTAATGACAGGAATAATGGGATCTGAATATTTTCCGCAAGACTGGAACGGTAAGATCCTCTACATAGAAGATGTGGGTGAAAAGATCTATGCTGTAGACCGGATGATGTCACAGCTCTACCTCGCCGGAGTATTTGACCAGATTAGCGGTTTTATATTCGGAAAATGTACCGACTGTGATCCCGGAGGCAGTGGTTACGGATCGCTGACTATGGAGGAAGTAATAGATCACTACATCAAACCCCTGGATATACCGGCTTATTCGGGAGCTATGATAGGCCATATTGATAACAACGTGACCATCCCTAACGGGATAGAAGCCGAAATGAATGCTGAAAACGGGACCATTCAGCTGCTTCGCCCCGCAGTGAAATAATCCACCATATTCATAAGCAAAAAATAAATCCCTGCAATCGGCAGTGAATTCTTATTTTTATAAAAATTTCAGTTTTGGCTAAAGACACGGCGTTTACCGAACATATTTCTTCCGGGTATCAACCCAAGGGAGATTATATTCATTTAGGCGCCGCGATGCTGGATGGTGAAGTCTTTGCCGATGCCGGGGTTAAACTTCCATTAAAGACCCTGAACAGGCACGGCCTTATTGCCGGTGCTACCGGAACGGGAAAATCAAAAACGCTTCAGATCATTGCCGAGAACCTTTCAGAAAAAGGGGTTCCGGTCCTGCTTATGGATGTGAAGGGAGACCTTAGCGGAATCGCCAAAGCTTCTGAAGGCAATAGTTTTATAGACGACCGGCATAAAAAGATCGGGATCCCGTTTGAACCGAGATCTTTTCCCGTGGAATTCCTTAGTCTTTCGGAACAGAACGGGGTATGGTTACGGGCAACCGTAAGTGAATTCGGGCCGGTATTACTCTCAAGGATTTTAGACGTATCAGACACCCAGGCCGGGATCTTGTCTATCATCTTTAAATATTGCGATGACCATCATTTACCCCTGCTGGACCTGAAGGACCTTAAAAAGGTATTGCAATATGCAACAGATGAAGGCAGGGAAGAGTTTGAAAAAGAATACGGCCGCATTTCTTCGGCTTCTACGGGAGCGATCCTAAGAAAGATAGTAAGCCTGGAACAACAGGGAGCAGATCTTTTCTTTGGAGAACGATCTTTTGAGGTGCAGGACCTGAAACGAAAAGATAAAGACGGTCGCGGATTTATAAATATCCTGAGGCTTACCGATATCCAGGATAAACCAAAACTGTTTTCAACCTTTATGCTCAGCCTGCTGGCAGAGATCTATAATACCTTTCCTGAAAAAGGTGACAGTGACAAACCCGAACTGGTCTTATTTATTGATGAAGCACATCTTATTTTTAAGGAAGCTTCAGATGCCCTGATGGAACAAATAGAAAGCATCGTAAAACTTATAAGGTCTAAAGGAGTCGGGCTGTATTTCGTCACCCAGGACCCTACTGATGTACCTTCAGAGGTGCTGGGGCAGCTGGGACTTAAAATTCAGCACGCTTTACGGGCATTTACAGCCAAAGACCGAAAAGCCATAAAACTGGCGGCAGAAAATTACCCGATCTCGCAATTTTACGATACCAAAAACCTCATTACCACGTTAGGTACTGGTGAGGCCCTTGTTTCGGCTTTAGATGAAAAAGGAAGACCGGCACCACTGGCGGCCACGATGTTAAGGGCCCCAATGAGCCGGATGGATATCTTAAGTTCTAAGGAACTCGAAGAGCTCATAGCTTCTTCAGAGCTGTGCCGAAAATACAATGAAGAGATAGACAGGGAAAGCGCCTATGAGCTCCTGACCAAAAAGATTGAAAAGGCCGATGAGGAAAAGGCAAGAAAAAAGGCAGAAGAAGAACGAAGAGAACTGGAAAAGGCAAGCCCCCGAAGAAGAAAGGCCAACAAGAACTCAACAGAAAAAGCAATTATAAAAGTATTAACCAGTGCCACCTTTATAAGAGGAGTAATGGGCGTTTTAAACAAACTAATCAAATAGCAAAATTCACATCATGAAAAACAAGTTTCTTTTAACTTTATTGGTTTCCGTTTTTTTATTTTCCTGCACCAGTGACGAAGATGATCCGTTCCTGATCACCGCCACGCAGGTGGGACCTCTTAAAAAAGAAATAAAGATCAACCAGTTAGATTCCATATTCCCAGATGACTCTATTGTGAGACAAACCAGTGGGGCGCAGCAATTCAGATCTGTAGACGAGATCAAGGTTTTTGAGAAAGGCGGAAAAACCTTAATGATCCTTGAGCCGCTGCAGGAATTCGACTCTACAAGTACGATAGGGAACATCAGGATAATGGATCCCCGCTTTGAAACCAAGGCAGGCCTGAGCACTAAAAGCACTTTTAAGGACATTGTGGAGAATTATAACATCTCCAGGATAGAAAATACCTTAAGTGCTGCGGTGGTCTTTCTTGATGAGATCAATGCCTATATCACCATAGATAAAAAAGAGCTCCCATCGAGCCTTAGGTATGATACCGAGACCAAGATCAGGGCTTCTCAGATCCCGGACGACGCCAAGATCAAGTACTTTATGATCTACTGGAATTAAAATTCAGCCAATTTCGGCTGAATTCATATCACAATTTTCAGCTAAAACAAGCCTTTTCTCAGATCCCGGAAATCCCGGGAAACATCAGAGAGAAAAGGCTTTTTTATGTCCATAAACCTCCAAATCTCAGACCCTTATATTCTTTATGAAATGTTAATCCTGCAGGGAGTATGGATTCTTTATATAACTTTATCATCTAACCAAAACTAATATGTTATGATTAAAGTTTTAGGAATGATTATGACCATTGGCGGGGCAATTGCCCTCGTAATGGGAGTATTAGGGATCTTTGGAAGCATAGGACTTATGCTTAGCCCCTGGGCACTCACAATAATTGGAGTTGTATTTTTCTTTGCCGGGATCTCCCTTATTAAACGCCGAAAAGATACCGATGTCATCGAACAGGAAAACCACCAATAACATTAAGCGATTAAACAAAAAAAGGTGCCATCTGGCACCTTTTTTATTGGATTAAACTCTCTTCCTAATCTACATTATCGTGCAGAAAGGAGTTGTTACTTCTAAAATGAAGATCATCATCGTCGTCCTTGCTTACGCTGGTGCGGGATAATTTATTCTCTCCTGGATTAGACTGGTCAAGATCTACCCCTGCACGCTTGTAGGCAGGCTGCTTTTCGATCTCATCTATCTGCGCAGCATTGCTTCTGAATTTATAATTAAACTCCTTCATCTTCTTTCTGCGTTCTGCAGCACGCTCAATAAGAACATCTGATATAGGGCTATTGAAAGGATCTTCATTATCTGAAGCCTTATCAGATTCCGGCTTTGGACTCACGGTTCTTTTTTCAAAAGCTACTGTTTCATCTTTAGGTTCTTCTTTCTTCTCTGGTTTTGAGCTGTCCATTTTCTGCTCAAATTCCATATAATCATCCAGGCTGTAACGCTTCACTCCTTTAGCCGAGCTCTCGGTTACAGGAATGATCTCTACAGGCTCATTAACCTCGATAGCTTCCGGTTTCTGGTTGGTTTCAGCTTTTGGAGTCTCTTCCCTTTGCTGAGTCTGTTTAGGCTCAGAAGATCTGTTCTCCTGTTGAGCCTGCTGCTGTTGTTCCTTTTGCTGATTTAAGGGAAAATCGAAAGTAAACATAAACTGATCATCATTCTCAGCATTCACCTCTTCAGGCTCATTCACTTCCATATTATTTACCTCTTCAGAAGTATCGTTAATGATAAAATCATCAGGATTCACTTCTTCATAATCTACCTCCATATTCATTGCTGAAGGCGGGGTATGTAAAGCATCTTCCTTTTTATTGATGTTCCCCACTTCATCCACCTCTTCAACAGCATCATCAAGGGTATGTACAATCTTGCTTTGTTTAGGCTCTTCCTTAGGCTCCGGCTTCGGCTCTTCTTCTGTCTTCTGATTAGGAAGGTTGGGATAAGAACCTGTTTTCTTCGGAGTAAGATCCTGCTCGGCTTTTTGTTCGTCTTCAAGCGTATGAATGATCTTCTTGGTTTCGGTATTGGTGATCTCATTCTGCTGCTCAACGTTAAACCCCGTAGCGATAATCGTTACAGAGATCGCACCTTCAAGAGCTTCATCTTCACCTACCCCCATAATGATGTTGGCACTGTGACCGGCTTCCGCCTGAATGTGATCGTTAATTTCACCAATTTCATCAATCGTGATCTCCTCTGAACCAGAAACTATAAGCAGTAATACATTTTGAGCACCGGTAATTTTATTATCGTTCAATAGCGGAGAGTCAAGAGCTTTCATAATGGCATCGGTAGCACGGCTGGCACCTGAAGCGTTGGCAGAACCCATTATTGCAGTACCACTATTGCTCAACACGGTCTTCGCATCACGAAGGTCAATGTTCTGAGTATAGTGATGGGTAATTACCTCGGCAATACCACGGGAAGCTGTGGCAAGAACCTCATCGGCTTTAGAGAACCCGGCTTTAAATCCGAGGTTTCCGTAGACCTCACGTAGCTTGTTATTGTTGATCACAATAAGTGAATCTACGTGGTTACGAAGATTCTCAACCCCTATCTGGGCCTGCTCATTTCTCATCTTACCTTCGAACTGGAAAGGAATGGTTACAATACCTACGGTAAGGATATCCATTTCCTTTGCCTGCTTGGCGATAACGGGAGCGGCTCCGGTTCCGGTTCCACCACCCATACCTGCGGTGATAAACACCATCTTGGTATTCACATCAAGCATGTTCTTAATTTCGTCGAAGCTTTCCACCGCGGCCTGTTCCCCGATCTGAGGATTGGCTCCGGCTCCTAAACCTTCGGTAAGGCTTACCCCTAACTGGATCTTATTAGGAACAGGACTGTTCTCCAGTGCCTGGGAATCGGTGTTACACACCACGAAATCCACTCCTTTAATTCCTAACTGGAACATGTGGTTAATGGCATTACTACCACCTCCACCAACACCAATAACTTTGATGACGTTCGATTGGTTTTTCGGTAAATCGAATGAAATGTCTCCGAATTCTGTACTGCTCATAAATTCAATTTTACTGGTTCTATCTTGTATTACTCTGCGTTATCTAAAAAATCTTTAAACTTCTCTGCCCATTTGTCGAAAATGCTCTTTTTAGCGGCTTTTTCTGAAGACTGGGCCTCTTCCTTAATTTCGGCCTCTTCAGGCGTAAGCTCTTCTTCCGGGTGCTCTTCTTCTTTTTTAAGAAGGGCTTCCTCTCTGGACTTCCTGCTTCCCTGTTCAAGACTGTTCATTACCAGACCAACCGCCGTTGCGTAAACAGGGCTTGTGGTCTCGGTATCATTATTCCCTGCCAGATGCTCGTTAGGATACCCAATTCTGGTATCCATTCCGGTGATGTATTCTGCCAGCTGTTTCAAATGTTTCAGCTGCGCTCCACCTCCGGTAAGCACCATTCCGGCAATAAGTTTCTTTTTTTGTTCCTCGTGACCATAGTTCTTGATCTCGAGATAAACCTGCTCAATGATCTCCACCACTCTCGCGTGGATAATCTTTGAAAGGTTCTTAAGGGTGATCTCTTTAGGTTCTCTTCCCCTAAGTCCGGGAATGGAAACGATCTCGTTATCCTTGTTCTCTCCCGGCCAGGCCGATCCGAATTTGATCTTCAGCAATTCTGCCTGTTTTTCAATGATCGAACAACCTTCTTTAATATCCTCGGTGATCACATTACCTCCAAAAGGAATCACAGCCGTATGCCTGATGATCCCGTCTTTGAAAATGGCAAGATCTGTAGTACCGCCACCTATATCGATAAGCGCCACCCCGGCCTCTTTTTCTTCCTGGCTTAAGACCGCGTTGGCCGAAGCAAGCGGCTCAAGCGTCACAGCTGAAAGTTCCAGCCCGGCACTCTTCACACATCTCCCGATGTTACGAATAGAGGAAACCTGGCCTACCACTACGTGGAAGTTGGCTTCCAGCCTGCCACCGTACATCCCGATAGGTTCCTTGATCTCGGCCTGGCCGTCTACCTTGAATTCCTGAGGCAGGACGTGAATGATCTCCTCCCCCGGAAGCATTACCAGCTTATGCACCTGGTTGCAAAGGGTTTCAATATCTTCGGCGTCTATTACTTCTTCAGGATTCGGTCTGGTTATATAATCACTGTGTTGTAAACTTCTTATATGCTGACCTGCAATACCTACCACCACGTCTTTTATCTTCAGGCCTGAATCGGCTTCGGCTTCCTGGATTGCCTGCTGGATGCTCTGTATGGTCTGGGTAATGTTGTTCACCACTCCGCGGTGTACCCCCAGACTTTTAGATTTTCCGATACCGACAATCTCCACCTTTCCGTATTCATTCTTGCGGCCTATCATAGCCACGATCTTGGTGGTACCTATATCTAATCCTACTGCAATGTCGTTTTGCTCCATAACTTATTTTTTAGTGCACACAACCTGGTTCCCAAATTGTAGGTTCACTTTTCTGTAGGTATTTAATTTTTCGTCTTTTAATGCTTTTTTATAGAAAGCCTTAAAATTGTTGAATTTCAGGTCGATATCTTCAGCCTCCCCAAAATATACACTGAAATCCAGCTTTCTTAACTCCAATTCGAATCTCCCGTTATTCAGTCTCCGAACAGCCGTAATATGCCTTGTCAAAAACTCATCATTCCTGATATATTTCGTGATCGGATATACTTCAGTAACATTAGATTCACTGAACCCAAATAATAACGGTACCCGGGCAGAATAATTTGGTGACAGGGGCATTACTTTTCCATTCCTATCCAGATAAAAGGAAGAACCTCCCACTACCCTGGCAATAGGTTTACGCTGGCTTACCTTAGCTCTTAGTTTTCCGTCCAGAGTAAGATACACTTCGGCGTTCTCTATCATATCGTGATTATTCAAAATAGATTCTACCCTATTCAAATCTAAAGTTTCTTTAACTATACTCGTAACTGCCTGATTATTTTGTATTAACAATTTATTAACCGCTTGCTCAGTGACATACAGATTTTCACTCTCTGTGAACTGCACCCCTACTTCTTTGATATTCCGGCCTTTATGCCTGTTTTCAGCAAAACCAAAAAGGAAGGCTGCAAGCAGCAACACAAAAACCAGCTTTATGTAAGGCATTTTAGCTTTCATCAGCAAACTTTTTTGTTAGTTTCTCAGCTTCCACTCCAATGTCTCCGGCACCCATCAGCACTACAACCTCAGCCGAAGAATGCTTTATTTTATCATACAATTCTTCCTTTGCCAAAAGTGCTTTTTTCTCATTGTCGATCTTTTCCAATAGCCATTCAGAGGTAATACCCTGAATAGGCTTTTCCCTGGCCGGGTATATATCCAGCAGAACCACCTCTTCAAACTTGCTGAGATTTGCTGCAAATTCATCGCTGAAATCCCTTGTCCTGCTGTATAAGTGCGGCTGAAAAATGGCCAGCACTTTCTTGCCGGGATGCATCTCCCTTACGGCCTGGTACACCGCGGCTATTTCGGCGGGATGATGTGCATAATCATCGATCAGCACAAAATTCTCCGATTTTATCTTGTAAGTGAACCTGCGTTTTACCCCTTTAAAACTATATAAAGCCCTCGCAATGTCTTCGGTTGGGGAGCCGAAAGTTATAGCCATTGCCAGGGCTGTTATAGCATTAAGCAAATTGTGTTTGCCGGGTAGATAAAACTGTAGATCCTTTATAACTTCATTGGGCGTTTCCAGGTCAAACCTGTACGCCCCATTTTCTACTTTGATATTGACCGCTGTAAAATCGGAATCGTCTTCTATCCCGATGGTAATTCCATCGAGCGGCAATCCGTTCTTTACAAAAAGCTTTCCGTCTTTAGGAACAAGTCCTGCAAACGACCTGAAAGAGGCTTGCAGATGCTCCTCAACTCCATAGATATCCAGGTGATCAGCATCCATAGAAGTGATTGCCGCAATATTAGGGGAAAGATGAAGGAAAGACCTGTCGAACTCATCGGCTTCCACTACCACCACCTTATCACCATTGAGCATAAGGTTGCTGTTAAGCTCCTCACTTATTCCACCAAGAAATGCCGTAACCTCGGCATTGGATTCTTTAAGCAAATGTGCAAGGATAGCCGTTGTTGTGGTCTTCCCGTGGGTTCCCGCTACTGCAAGTGTAAACCTGTCTCTGGTAACCAGACCAAGTAAGGCAGCGCGTTTTATCACTACATAGTCCTGGTTCATAAAGAATTCGAACTGATGGTGATCTTTTGGAACGGCCGGGGTGTAAACTATAAGGGACTCTTTGTCTTCAAGAAATTCCCCCGGAACGGCATCCACAGCATCTCTGTAGATCACAGGAATATCTTCAGCAACCAGGGCTTTGGTGAGCTCGGTTGCTGTTTTATCGTACCCGGCAACATTCTTGCCCTGAGATTTAAAAAATCTCGCAAGGGCGCTCATCCCGATACCGCCGATACCGATGAAATAAATATTCTCTATGTGATCTATATTATTCAAGATCTCTTATTTGATTCGTTTTTTATGATCAGTTTTTCCACCTCATCAACAATATTCGAGGTCGCGTGAGGCAGAGCCAATTTCTTTATATTTTCTCCAAGTTCTCTTTGCCTGCTTTCTGAATTCAGCAACCCGAAGAACCTGTCTTCAAATTTTTCAGCAAGTTCATCTTCCGTAAGGGTGATTGCCGCATCTTTCCTGGTAACCGCAAGTGCATTCTTAGCCTGATGGTCTTCTGCCACATTTGGCGACGGAATGAACACTACAGGCTTCCCTACCACACATAACTCTGAAACACTTCCCGCGCCGGCCCGTGAAATGATCACATCGGCCGCGGCATAAGCAAGGTCCATCCGGTTCAGAAACTCGTGGGTCTGCACGAACTTGCCATTATACTTTTTATATTCATCATAATACAGCTTCCCGGTTTGCCAGATAAGCTGAATTTCTTCCTTTTCAAATCTTTCGGCATAGACCTCGATCAATTGGTTGATCCTCCGTGCACCCAGGCTTCCGCCCAGGACCAAAACGGTCTTTTTATTTCCATTTAACCCGAAAAAGCTCAGGGCTTCTTCCCTTTTTTTATCTACGCTCAGCAAGTCCTGTCTCACAGGGTTCCCTGTAATGACGGTTTTTTCCTTAGGAAAGAACCTGTTCACTTCTTCATAGGCTGCACAGATCTTATCGGCTCTTTTTGCCAGGATCCTGTTGGTGATCCCGGGATAGGAATTCTGCTCCTGGATAAGGGTTGGAATACCCTGCGATGCCGCCACCTTCAATAAAGGGCCGCTGGCAAAACCTCCTGTTCCTATAACCACATCCGGCATAAAATTCTTTATGATCTTCCTTGATTTCCCAAGACTGCTCAACAATTTGAATGGGAACATCAGATTTTTCATAGTCAATTTGCGCTGGATTCCGCTTATCCAAAGACCTTGGATCTCGTAACCGGCTTCCGGCACTTTCTCCATCTCCATCCGGTCTTTAGCACCCACGAACAGGATCTTCGAATCGGGATAACGCAGTTTTATCTCGTTGGCGATAGAGATTGCCGGGTAGATATGCCCCCCGGTTCCTCCTCCCGATAATATGACGCGTATTTCTCTGCTCATATGGCTTCGCTTAATATATCCAGCGGATTCTCTTCTTCGCCTTCTAATTCTCTTTGTTCAGTTTCCTTTATCTCTTCTCTTTTGGCACTTACGCTAAGTATAATTCCCAGCGCCATACAAGTCATCCAGATCGAGGAACCACCACTACTTATTAGTGGAAGCGTTTGCCCCGTTACCGGAAAAAGCTCTACGGCCACCGCCATATTCACCAATGCCTGGAAGACTATAGGAATTCCCACTCCCATCACCACCAGTTTGCCGAAAACCGTGTTCGCCTTGGTGGCAACAATTATTATCCGGAACAAAAGCATCAAATAGGCCAGCATTACTCCAAAAGCTCCAATCAACCCCATCTCTTCCACGATTATCGCATAGATAAAGTCGGAAGAAGACTGAGGGAGAAAATTCCTCTGCACACTCTTACCAATCCCGGTACCTGCAACCCCTCCACGGGCTATAGCGATCTTGGCCTTTTCTATCTGGTAATCGGCTTCGGTATCTTCATCATTCGCAAAATTCTGGATCCTGCTCGCCCAGGTATCTACCCTGTTAGGCAATAATCCCGGGAATGCTTTTGCGGTAAGCACAAAAATGGACAGTACAACCAGTCCTGCACCAAGGATAGCTGCCAGGTATTTCAGCGGATATCCTCCTAAGAACATCAACACCAGCACCATAGCGAAAATGATGGCCGTTGTGGAAAAATTGGCCGGCAAAATTAGTATTAATACCGCACCCACAGGCAGCCAGAGCGGTAAAATTGTTTCTTTAAACGATATTTTTTTATCGGTGAGTTTAGACATATACCGGGCCACATAAACCATCAACACCACCGATGCGAGCGTAGATGACTGGAACGTAACGCCCAGGACCGGAATTTTTATCCACCGGCTGGCGTAAGCCCCGTCTATTACCGTGCCCTGAGCCATAGTATAGATCAGCAGCACAACCACTACCGGCAGCATCAAAATAGACAAGCCCCGGAAGTAGTGATACGGAATTTTATGCACCGCAAACAACAGGCAAAACCCGAGCAAAAGATGGAAGAAATGTACGATCAGGTATTTGAAAGTACTTCCGTCTCCATACAAATAGGCAATGTTGCTACTGGCACTGTACACCGGCAAAAAAGAAAATATTGCCAACAAACCGGCGGTAGCCCAGATCACTTTATCTCCCTTAAGATTTGAAAAGATATTGCTCATTTGCGTTAACTGATTCCTGTCTTTACTCTGTTTTTTATATTCTAAAGATTCCTAACCGCCTCTTTGAACTGACGGCCGCGGTCTTCGTAATTCTCAAATAGGTCGAAACTTGCACAGGCCGGCGATAATAAAACCGCGTCTCCTTTTTCAGCAAGCCTGTAAGCCATTTTCACAGCTTCACCCATAGACTGGGTTTCAACAATTGCGTCTACACAGTTCCCGAACGAGTTCAGGATCTTTTGGTTATCAACGCCAAGGCAGATAATGGCTTTCACCTTCTCGTTCACCAAAGGCAAAAGGTCATCATAAACATTCCCTTTATCGACACCGCCAACGATCCACACCGTCTCATTCTCCATACTTTCCAAAGCATAATATGTGGCATTCACATTGGTTGCCTTAGAATCATTTATGTACTGAACGTTATTGATCTTCAACACTTTTTCAAGTCGGTGTTCCACTCCCTGAAAATTCTCCATGCTCTCACGAATCGTTTCTTTCCTGATTCGTAACAACTGAGCCACGGTGGCCGCAGCCATTGCGTTTTTAGTGTTGTGTTTCCCCTGAAGGGTTAAATCTGATGTTGGCATATTAAACTCTGTGTTATTTATTTTTACTACAATATTCTCTTCTTTTAAATAAGCGCCGTCTTTCTGCTTCTCCTGAAGCGAATACGGCAGTTGCCTGGGTTGTACAGTATTTTCTTTTATCCAGTCTGTTATATTTTCATCATCGGCATCATATATAAAATGATCTGATGCTGTTTGATTCATTATTATTCTGAATTTCGACGCTCTGTATTTATCGAAACTGTTTTCATATCGGTCCAGATGATCGGGAGTGATACTGGTCAAAACCGCAATATCCGGTCTGAAATCCACAATCCCGTCCAGCTGAAAACTACTGAGCTCCAGCACATACCAGTCTACCTTGGTTTCGGCCACCTGCTTTGCAAAACTATCCCCTACATTTCCTGCCATTCCTGCGTTGATATTCGCGCTTTTCAGGATATGATAGATGAACTTGGTAGTGGTGGTCTTCCCGTTACTGCCGGTCACCCCAATGATCTTAGCCGAAGTGAACGCCGAAGCGAATTCAATTTCGGAGATCACGGGAATCCCTTTTGCAACGAGCTTCCTGACAATTGGAACGGTCTCGGGAATCCCGGGACTCTTCATCACCACTTCTGCTTTCAGGATCTCAGCCTCGGTGTGCTGTTGCTCCTCCCATTCAACCTCAATATGTTCAAGAACTTCCTTGTACTTATCTTTTATCTTTCCCTTATCGGAAACAAATACTTTATAGCCTTCTTTTTTGGCCAGAATAGCAGTCCCTACACCACTTTCTCCTCCTCCCAGTATTACTATTCTTTTCTTTGCCACGGCCGTGATATTTTATCTCACCTTAAGGGTGATTATGGTCACGATTGCAAGAAATATCGCCACGATCCAGAACCTTACCACGATCTTGCTTTCGTGATAGCCCTTTTTCTGATAATGGTGATGCAAAGGAGACATCAGGAAAATCCTGCGGCCTACCCCGTATTTTCTCTTGGTGATCTTAAACCAGGCTACCTGGAGTACCACCGACAAGTTCTCTATCAAAAAGATTCCGCATAAGATCGGAATCAGTAGTTCTTTTCGTGTTGCTATGGCCAGTACAGCGATAATCCCTCCTATGGTAAGGCTCCCTGTATCTCCCATAAAAACCTGGGCCGGGAAAGTGTTATACCAAAGGAATCCCACGAGGGCACCTGCAAAAGCCGTAATAAAAATGGTCATCTCCCCGGATCTTGGGATATACATTATGTTCAGATAATCTGAGAAAATAATGTTACCAGACACCCAGGCAAACAGCCCCAGTGTCAGGACAATTATAGCGGAAGACCCCGCCGCAAGACCATCTATCCCGTCGGTAAGATTAGCCCCATTTGAGACTGCGGTTACTATGAATATCACGATCGGGATAAAGATCAGCCAGGCATAATCCTTAAGGTCTTTATCGATCCAGGTGATAAGGCTGGCATAATCGAATTCGTTGTTTTTTACAAAAGGTATGGTGGTAGTGGTCGTCTTCAGCTCCGGCCCCATTTCACGCAACTCACCCGGCGCAAGGACTTCCTGCTTTGCCTTACTTGCTTCTTCCTTCACCGTAATCCCGGGATGAAAATACATTGTACAGCCAACGATAAGCCCAAGACCAACCTGAGCGATCACTTTGAATTTTCCCTGGAGTCCCTCCTTATCCTTTTTGAAGGTCTTGATGTAGTCATCCAAAAACCCGATAGCCCCCATCCAAAGCGTGGTTACTATGAGCACGATAACATAAATATTTTCAAGCTTCGCAAACAGCAACACCGGGATAAGGGTCGAAATGATAATGATAACCCCTCCCATTGTCGGTGTACCCGCCTTTTCTGACTGCCCCTTTAATCCAAGTTCTCTTACGCTTTCACCAACCTGCTTCGCAAGCAGGTAATTGATGATCTTCTTACCATAAATAGTAGAGATAAGAAGTGACAAAATAATAGCCATAGCCGACCGGAAGGACAGATACTCAAACAACTGAGCTCCGGGGAACTGATATTCTGCTTCTAAAAACTGAAATAAATAATAAAGCATACTTTCTAGCTGTTGGCTACTTGTTTAATTGTTTCAAAAATTCGTTTACGATCTTGAGATCATCAAAATCAAATCGTTCTCCGTTTATTTCCTGGTAGGTTTCGTGACCTTTCCCGGCAATAAGGATAATATCATTAGCTTCGGCCAGCTGGCAGGCGGTCTTGATTGCCTGTTTCCTGTTCGTGACCGACATTACTTTTTTAAAATTCTGAGGCTGCACCCCGGCTTCCACATCTTCAATAATCGCATCGGGATCTTCGGTTCGCGGATTATCGCTGGTAAAGATCACCTTGGTGCTTAAAGCCGAAGCGATATGCCCCATCTTTGGCCTCTTGGTGGTATCCCTGTCTCCGCCGCATCCAACAACCGTGATCAGTTTTTCATTATTGGTCCTGATACTGTTGATTGTTTCCAGTACATTTTTTAGTGCATCGGGAGTATGGGCATAATCCACAATGGCAGTGATCTTTTCATTTGGCGAGATCACATACTGAAACCTTCCGTTAACCGAATTAAGCTCACTAATAAGCTTCAGGCTTTCTAAGGTTTCCAGACCTAAAAGTTCTGCAGCGGCATAGATCGCCAGTATATTATAAGCGTTGAAGTTCCCGATCAGCTTGGACCAGACTTCCTGGTCGTTCACCTTCAGCAATAATCCGGTAAACTGGTTTTCCAGGATCTGGGCCTTATAATCTGCATAAGATTTAAGGGCGTAAGTATATTTTTTCGCTTTTGTATTCTGAAGCATTACCAGGCCATTCTTATCGTCCACATTCACAAGGGCGAATGCCGAAGCCGGCAACTCATCAAAAAAACGTTTCTTAACATCACGGTATTCCGCAAAATCTTTGTGATAGTCCAAATGGTCGTGAGAAAGATTGGTAAAGATCCCTCCCGCAAACTGAAGTGCAGTTGTACGGTGCTGATCTATCCCGTGGGAACTCACTTCCATAAAGCAGAATTCCACCCCGGCATCATTCATCTGTTTCAGATAAGAATTTATCGTCACCGAATCTGGTGTGGTTCGAATAGCTTCAAAAGCATCATTCCCCACCATTACCTTTACCGTTGAAAGCAGACCTACCTTATAACCGGCCTTCGTAAAAAGATCATATAAAAGCGTGGCAATGGTAGTTTTCCCATTGGTACCGGTAACTCCTACTAGCTTCAGCTTTTCTGAGGGATTATCGAAGTAATTGGCCGCCATAAAAGCAAGGGCCTTCTTGGTATCGGCAACCTGAACATAAGTAACCCCATTTACCTGCACCTCGGGCAGTTCTTCACAAACCACCACCAGCGCTCCTTTATCGACCGCTGTTTTTATAAATTCATGTCCGTCAGACGCAGTTCCCCTAATAGCCACAAAAACATCATTCAACTCCACTTCCCGGGAATCGAACCTGATGTTATTCACGGCTACCGAAGTATTTCCCACAACGGTCTCCAGCTTCACTCTGTATAATATGTCTTTTAGGACTATCAACTCAATTTTAGATTTACTCTTTGTTTATCATCAATTTTTCTTCCTGCCGCAACCGACTGACTTCTGACCACTCCGTCTCCGTTGATCTCCACCCGAAGGCCCAGGTTCTCCAAAAGAGAAACCGCATCCATAGCCGGCATCCCTACCACATCTGGCATTAGCACCTTATCTTTTTGAAGGAGGGTATAATACTTATCAAAATCCTTTGAGACCTTATCATTCTGCACTTCAAGTGAAGGCAGCTCATCCATAATAGGAGTATCGGTATATATCTTTTGGGCGATCTGCTTAAACACCGGTGCCGCCACTATATTTCCGTAATACCCCTTTCTTGTGTTTGGCTTGTGAATTACCACTATACAGGAATATTTCGGGTTTTCAGCCGGGAAATAACCCGCAAAAGACGCAATATAGCGCCCCGATTCTATCCAGTATTCGGTTTGGCAGGTCCCCGTTTTACCAGCCATAGAAAAGTTTGGGGTGTAAATATTCTCAGCAGTTCCCCGTTCCACGGTGTGCTTCATCATATCCCTTACTTTTCTTGCCGTTTCAGGAGAACAAACCGAAGGGTTCATTACCTGCTTTTCCCGCTTAAGAATGGTTTTATCCCATTCCTTAACTTCTTTAATAAATCTAGGCTTCACCATCTCACCATCGTTGGCGATAGCATTATAGAAAGTGAGGGTTTGCAAAGGAGTCATTGACACCCCGTAACCGAATGCCATCCAGGGCAAACTAAGGCCATTCCAATTCTTATCATCAGGATGCGTAATTCTCGGGCTGCCTTCTCCTTTTATTTCAAGCCCAATTTTTTTATTCAGCCCCATATCATAAAGACGGTCAACAAATTTGGACGGATCGTCCTTATAACCCTGGGTGATCATTTTCGTAAATGCAGTATTGGAAGAAAGCTCGAATGCTCTTGCAGCAGAGATCTTCCCGTAGCCCCCGCGGCGGGAATCCCTCACCGAACGGCCATAGAACTTCACCACCCCGTTCTCCGTATCAACAACCTGACTGGTATCTACCACATTATCTTCCAATGCGGCCACCATAGCCATCAGCTTAAAGGTTGAACCCGGCTCGTGAGACTCATATACAGCATAGTTCCTTTTTTCGAAATAAGTTCCTTCATCGGTACGGCCAAGGTTTGACATCGCTTTGATCTCTCCTGTCTCGGTCTCCATTACCACCACGGTTCCGTGGTCAGCCTCAAAATATTCCAGCTGACTCAATAATGCGTGATGCGCGATATCCTGGATATTAACATCAATGGTAGAGATCACATCATATCCATCCTTGGGCTCTACCTCGTTATTATCACTAATAGGCTTCCACTGCCCTTTCGCTATCTTTTGTTTCAGCCTGTGACCGTCAGTTCCTCTCAGGTAAGAACTAAAAGCGCCTTCCAAACCAACGCGGGTAAAATATCCGTTCTCGTCCTTTCGCTCATAACCAACCGTTCTCTCTCCCATCTTGCCGAGCGGATGCTCACGAACGGTTCGTTGCTCCACGATAAGACCACCTTTATAAGCTCCCAGCTCGAACATTGGAAAATTTTTCACCTTCATATACTCTGAATAACCCAGATTTTGGGCGATAAGAAGATAACGCTGCCCGTGAGCCCTCGCAGTTCTTAATTTTTGAGAATAATATCCGGCCGACCTTCCGAACATATCAGACAGTTCTTTTGCCAGCGCCGAAATATTCGCTTCAAAATCTTTATCTGAAACGGTAACGGCATCGAATCTTATATCGTATTTAGGAACTGATGTTGCCAGAAGACTTCCGTTCACATCATAAAGATTCCCGCGGTTAGCAGGAATTTTAAAGTTTCGGTATGTACGCTCTTCAGCAAGCTGCTTATAGTGCTCCCCGTCCACAAACTGAATATCGATAAGCTTCACCCCAACCGCCATAGCGAACAGGAACAACAATGCACCCACAAAGTACAAACGGTTCAATATGTTCTTTTCGGTCGTAGCCATCTACTCGCTTATATTCACTTTAATTTTATATGGAGGATTCTCAGAAGGAATGATCCCTCTGGACTTTAGTTTTCTCTTTAAGGTAGACTCCATTTTGATCTGCATTAAGGCAGACCTCCTGTCTACAAACTCACTTCGCAACTCACGAACCTCTTCGTGCAATTGTGCAATCCTGTGCACTTTACGCTCCGCACTATGAGAACTGGCGATCATAATAATGGCCAGCAGGGTACAGAAAACAATAAACCGCCAGTTATTAACGGCGTCCCTGCTAATCAAAAAATTAGCCCGAAGTAAATTGTAAAAGCCTTGCTTCATATAATTACAATTTCACTGCTACGCGCAGCTTGGCACTTCTTGCCCTGTTGTTCTCTTTTATTTCTTCAGCCGAAGGAACTATTAGCCCTCCAAGCTTTTTAAACGGAACCGAAATATTTCCGAAGAAATCCTTCTCCGCCTCTCCTTCAAATTTTCCGCTTCTTATATATCTTTTTACCAGCCTGTCCTCCAAAGAATGGTATGAGATAAGACTTATTCTCCCACCTTTCACCACCAGCTCTTCGGTTTGCAGAAGGAATTCCTTCAAAACCTCGATCTCCTGGTTCACCTCTATACGAATAGCCTGATAGATCTGGGCTAAAATCTTATTCTCCTTACCCTTAAAAAGCACCGGTTTCAGCAATTCATTCAGCTGCTCGCTGCTCTCTATAGGCGCATTCTGGCGTTCTTCAACAATAATCCTGGCCAGTTTTGGTGCATTCTTGAGATCGGCATAATCGTAGAACATTTTCTTCAACTTCTCTTCATCATACTCGTTGACCACCTCATAGGCACTTAGGCTTCCACCCTGATCCATTCTCATATCCAGCTTCGCATCAAAACGGGTAGAAAAACCTCTTTCAGCTTCATTGAACTGATGAGAGGAAACCCCAAAATCACCAAGAATTCCGTCAACCTTACGAACCCCGTAAAACCTCAGAAACCTTTTAACAAAACGAAAATTCTCGTTGATAAGCGTGAACCTCGGATCTTCGATTTTATTCTCAAGCGCATCCTTATCCTGATCGAAAGCATACAGCTTTCCTTCAGGTCCAAGCCTTTTCAGGATCTCACGGGAATGCCCGCCACCACCAAAGGTGACATCAACATAAACCCCGCCTTCCTTTATATTAAGACCGTCTACAGATTCTTTTAATAATACCGGATTATGATATTCCATCTAAATCGTCATTTCCCATCACCTCTTCTGCCAGATCTGCAAAATCATCAGAAGCTTCATCAATGGCATTTTCATATTTATCCTTGTCCCACACTTCAATTATATTAATAGCCGAAGAGAGCACTATTTCCTTACTGATGCCCGCAAAAGCCACAAGGTCTTTAGGGATCAGCAATCTGCCGTTGGCATCAACCTCAACGGTTTTAACCCCGGCTGTAAATCGCCTGATAAAATCGTTATTCTTCTTTTTGAAGCGGTTAAGGCCGTTAACTTTCTTCATTAACGCATCCCATTCTTCCATAGGATACAGTTCAAGACAAGGCTGAAAAACCGATCGTTTAAGCACAAATCCTCCCTGCAACATAGGCGCAAGCTGCTTCTTCAACGCCGAAGGAACCATTAAACGACCCTTGGCATCAACTTTACACTCGTATGTTCCAATAAGATTTACCACCTCTTTTTTAATTAAGTCAAATATATTGAAAATATTACCACAATTTACCACTTTTTACCACTTTGTTGATAAGTTTCTGCTTTCTATGTAACTGAAACCCTTCTCAGTAGAGCTACAACTCTATATTTCAAGGCTTTGATTTTAGTGGGAAATTATGAATGATTTTCATCAACAAATCCAATAAAATCACATAGGAAAGCTTTAACCAAAAGGCTTTGCGATTACTCAAAAATGATTATACTTGTAACGAATTCGCTATATTTGCGATTGCTAACCGCAAAGGGTATCAATGAAAAATAATTTAAGGCAAGAGGGAAAGTTCACGTACTTGGAAAAAGGAGAAGGAACTCCAATAGTTATTTTGCACGGCCTAATGGGAGGCCTCAGTAACTTTGATGGTGTGGTAGATTTCTTTCCCCCAAAAGGTTACAAAGTGCTCATCCCCGAGCTGCCATTATATTCAATGTCTCTTTTGAAGACCAGTGTAGGCACTTTTGCCAAATACCTGAAAGAATTTATAGACTTTAAAGGTTACGACGACGTGATCCTTCTGGGGAATTCACTTGGAGGACATATCGCTTTGCTGGCTACAAAATTATATCCTGAAATTGTAAAAGGTCTTGTTATTACAGGTAGTTCAGGACTTTATGAAAACGCGATGGGTGAAAGCTACCCTAGAAGGGGAGATTACGAATTCATCAAGAAAAAAGCCCAGAACGTATTCTATGACCCTGAGGTGGCTACCAAAGAGATCGTAGACGAAGTATACGAAACCGTGAGCGACAGGAACAAGCTTGTAAAAACCCTTGCCATCGCCAAAAGCGCCATAAGACATAATATGGCAAAGGATCTTCCAAAAATGAAAACCCCCACCTGTATCATCTGGGGTAAGAATGATGATGTGACTCCGCCGGAAGTAGCTGAAGATTTCAAACGACTATTACCCGATGCCGATCTTTTCTGGATCGATAAATGCGGGCACGCCGCTATGATGGAGCATCCCGATCTTTTTAACGAGATCCTTTACGACTGGATGCAGAAACGCAACTTCTAAAGATCTTTATATGAAAATAAAGACCGCCGATTTTGTTATAAGCAACAGCAAGGTTGATAAATGCCCGGACAGCAAACTCCCGGAATACGCATTCATTGGAAGGAGCAATGTAGGTAAATCTTCTCTTATAAATATGCTCACCGGAAGAAAGACCCTGGCCAAGACTTCTGCAAAACCGGGAAAAACCCAGCTTATCAATCATTTTTTGATCAACAACAACTGGCATCTGGTAGACCTGCCGGGCTACGGCTATGCCAAGGTCTCCAAGTCTACCAAACGTACTTTTCAGAAATTCATCACAGCTTATTTCGAGAAACGAAAGCAGTTGATCTGCGCCTTTGTGCTTATAGACAGCAGGCACAAGCCTCAAAAGATAGATATGGAGTTTATGCAGTGGATGGGAGAACACGAGATCCCCTTCTGCATCATCTTCACCAAAGCCGACAAGCTAAAACCGAAAGCGCTGGAACAAAACATCAATAACTATCAGCAGGAGATGCTGGAGTACTGGGCTGAAATGCCGGAGTTCTTTATTAGTTCTGCCAATACCGGAATGGGACAGGAAGAGATCCTGGACTATATTGATAATATCAATGAGAGCCTAACCCCTGCCTGAAGCTCTTCGCACTTCAATTAACCTTATCAGATCCTTTGGCCTTTTTATTTCTTCCAATTCTTCTGCAGAAATAAAAACCTCCAAGCCATTCTGATCTTCGGAAAGGATTATGGGATATTCAAATTTATACCCGAATTTGGAAGCATAGCTTTTCTCAAATTCATCTTTATGAAAAAATTCCATTTTAATGGCTGAAGAATTCCGGAATTGTTTCCATTCTTTTCTTTCTCCAAAATTCCCATAAGTGATCTCGCAAAGCCTGCAGGGGTAATTTCCCGGGCTGAATATCTTATGAAGAGCGTCCAGGTAAGTATTTCGCTTACCTGAGCGCGCATTATATATGAAGAGAAGCTTCTCCAATTATTTTTTTGTGATCTCAAGTTTCTCCGCGAAGTAATCGCAAAAATCCTTCATCGTAGCGGTCATCTTTTCGTCCTGGGTAGCACGGTAAAAAGTATCACTCATAGAAACCAGGGTCTGATGAAAGAATTTCTTCATCTCATCTACCGGCATATCTTTGGTCCACAGGTCAATTCTTAAGGTTTCCTGGGCCTTGCTATCCCAAACCGAAAGCATTAAGGCTTTTGCATCTTCCTTATAAATATTTCCGTCTTCAGCACTCCAGTTAATTTCTTCAGGAACCCTGTTCTCATCGGTTACCACCTCTATATTTATCTCAGATTTCTTGTATTCAGACATTATTTTTTGGGTTTATAATTAGCGTTATTAAAGATCGTCTCAGCATCGGTTTCCAGCATTTTCTTGATGGAAACATCATTTTTCTTCATATAGGCAGAAACCATTTTCCAGCCTACATACTGCCCCACCCTGTCCGGAGACTCACTGTCCAACACAAGGTAAAATTTCGAAAAAGGCGCAGGATATAGAAAACGTGAATAAAGCTCAGAATCGGTATCAAAGATCATTTCATTTTCCACAAAATACCTCCACATTTGCTCTTCATTGGCTTGCGCCCATTCCAGTTCTTCCCGGGTATAGCCCATTTTCTCTGCATCAGATTTAAAAGGCAGCCATAATTCCTTAAGATAAAGCAGTTTTCCATAATAGACCATATGAGACAAAAAGGTACGGCCTTCAGCCTTTGGGACATATCTTTCAGCATACTCCCCGGCTACATCCACCACAATATGTTCTTTCCTGAAGTTCTTTTTCAGAAATTCCTGGATCCCGATATAGAACTTATGATCTTCTCCTAAATAAGTATCAAGTGCAATAAACAAATAACCGTTACTTAAAAGGGCCTTATTCTTATAGTCTACTTCTGAAGTAATCGTAATAACCTTTGGCGCTTCAAATTCAGGAAAGTAATATTTGATGTGCTGAAACAACTGATGAAGATCATCGGTCTCCTCAGAAAAATCAGGGAAGGTCTTAGCTACTTCTGTATTAATTTCCTGCTGAATGGTGTCATTCAGTTTTTGAATCCACACACTATCGGGATATTGCCTCGGAAACAAAAAGGGGTATTCCTGCTGTAAGCCCGGCAGTGATTCGGGAGTCGCCTTGGCAAATTTCCTGTCGAACCTCACCACATCAAAATCCACCTTCACCTTTTCGATCTCTTTCTCGGTCTTGGACCCGCTTTCGCAGGAAATAATGGTAAAAACCATCAGAAAAAGAAAAACTATTCTGCTCATATCCTGTTTCTTATGATGCCTTTAACGCCTGCTACTTTTATTAATTATGTTTAAGTAGTAGTTTTGCGTGCAAAGGTATTATTTACAAATTTAATCCCACAAGATAATGCAGACAGAAAAAGTGGTAGACCACATTGTAAGCTGGCTTAAAGATTACGCCACAAAAGCAAATATGAACGGCTTTGTAATTGGTATAAGCGGCGGTATAGATTCAGCCGTTACTTCCACCCTTTGTGCCAAGACCGGTCTGCGCACTTTATGTCTGTCGATGCCTATTCACCAGGAAAGAGGCCAGGTAACAAGAGGTGAAAAACATATTGAAGCCCTTAAGCATAATTTTGCCAATGTCTCTGACCTTGAAGTAGACCTCACCCCGGTGTTTGAGAATTTCAAATCGTCGATGCCTGTCACCCAAGCCAGCGACTCCTTAGATCTTACCTTGGCGAATTCCAGGGCCCGGCTTCGAATGACGACCCTGTATTATTTTGCCGGCTTGCATAAATATCTTGTTGCAGGCACCGGAAATAAAGTGGAAGATTTTGGCGTAGGATTTTACACCAAATACGGAGATGGCGGTGTAGACCTTAGCCCCATAGCCGACCTTATGAAAAGCGAGGTTTATGAAATCGGAAAATATCTTAATATCTCAGAAGATATCCAAAGCGCTCCTCCTACCGACGGGCTTTTTGGTGACAGCCGAAGTGATGAAGACCAGCTGGGCGCTAGTTACGATGAGCTGGAATGGGCTATGCATATGGATGAATCGGGCAAGACCCTTGCAAATTTCTCAGGAAGGGAAGCCGAAGTTTTCGGTATCTACAAGCGCTTAAATACTGCCAATCAACACAAAATGCATCCAATTCCTGTTTGTGATATCCCCTTTCATCTTAAGAAATAACCATTTTATCGAAAAAACCGCAATTATCTGATATATAACTGGTTTATCTGTTATTTTTAAGTAAGTAGTACGTATCACCCTGCCAGATACGGAATTGTACACCAACCACTTATTATGTATTCAGTTTTAATTGCAGATCATCATCCAATTATCAGCAAGGGTATCGGGTCGGTTCTCCGAAACAACCCTGCGCTTGAAATTTCTGGCAGCGTTACTAATGGTGACGACCTATATACACGGCTCAACGAGAAGGAACCGGATGTACTTATTATGGAACTGGACCTTCCTCAGCTAAACGGGATCAATGCTCTAAGAAAGATCAAGCAGGAGCATCCTGGCACCAAAATCCTTATTTATAGCTGTCATCCTGAAGAAATGTATGCGCTTAGTGCCATCAAGGCCGGAGCAGCAGGATACATCTCCAAGACCGCGTTACCTGACCAGTTGGAATCTGCTATTTACCAGGTAGCAAGAGGCGGAATTTACCTGAATAAAAACATCACCCAAAAGCTGAATTCCGGAATATCTCAGGGCAGGAACCTGGTAGCTAAATTCAAAAAACTATCTACTCGGGAAACGGAAGTACTCAACCTGCTCGCTTCGGGTAAAAGGAACAAAGATATTGCTGAAGCCTTATCTATAAACGAAAAAACCGTGAGCACATACAAAACAAGGCTTCTGAAAAAGCTGAATGTAGATAATGTGGCAGACCTTATCACGCAGGCAAGATTACTCCAATTAAAATAGGACTTACATTACCCGGTTAAGCTTATTAGATAAGACTTTGTTTAGTGTGAGATAATCCATCACATCCTGAAGGGTTGAAGAATTATCCTCTTCCGGGGTATCCTTCACATTCTTTTTCAACTCCTCGATCTTCTGGGAAACCAGAAACCTTCGCATCATCAGGATGGTTTCGCTAACCAGTCTCGAGATGGAATCCCTTTTATCTTTTACAAAAATATCCATTCTGTCCCAGTCGTGAAGCACATACTGCTCTTCTTCCATTAAGATATCGGTCACCTCGGAAGAAAGCTGAGGGTCCAGATCGTTGATAAAATTTTTAACCTCAAACTCCTCATCACTATTAAGGCGGGTAATAAGATGATTGTAAATATCCTGAAAAGACTTGTTGGCAAACGCCACCTCATCTTCCTGAAGGTCAAGGAATATCTTTTCAAATACCTTGGCCTCCTGCTTTTCAGGCTCCAGCACAAGTTCTCCGTGTTCATTTTCCTTTAATACCAGGTCTTCAAATTCCTCATCCCTTTTCCCGTATAAAAGCAGAATCCTGATAATGGCCTTTTCAAACTTGTAGATCTCGTCCACCTTTTGCTTAGGCTTCACCTCCTCATCCTTAACAACTTTAAAGGATTCTTTTGGCGATTTTTGAGGGGAAGATTTACCGGCTTTGGCGTTTAGTTGTGCCAGTGTTGAGTACAGAACGTTTTCGGAAATATCCATTATCCGTGAACATTCGCCCAGATAGATCTCCTGCTGAATATTGTCCGGGATCTTAGAGATACTGGTCACCATATCCCTTATGAGTCCGGCCTTTTTCACCGGGTCGCTCTTGGCCTCCTCCATCAATAGCGAAGCCTTATAACGAATGAAGTCCATAGAGTTTTCCTCCAGGAATTCTTTCAGCTCTTCATCTGAATGGTTTTTGGCAAAACTATCAGGGTCTTCTCCTTCAGGGAAAGTACATACCTTCACATTCATTCCCTGCTCCAGAATAAGATCGATCCCTCTAAGGGATGCCCTTTGCCCGGCAGCATCTCCGTCAAAAAGCACGGTGATGTTCTTGGTAAGCCTGTTGATAAGCCTTATCTGTTCCGGAGTAAGCGCAGTTCCGGAAGAGGAAACCACATTTTCTATTCCGCTTTGATGAAACTGAATAACATCAGTATAGCCTTCAACCAAGTAACAATTATCTTCTTTGGCAATTGCCTGCTTGGCATCATAGATCCCGTAAAGCACCTTGCTCTTGTGATAGATCTCGCTCTCCGGGGAGTTCAGGTATTTAGCCGTCTTTTTATTATTGGTAAGGATCCTGCCTCCAAAACCAAGCACTCTACCTGACATAGACTTAATAGGGAACATTACCCTGCCCTTAAATCGATCGAACTGCTTTTCTCCCTTTACGATACTAAGCCCCGTTTTTTCCAGGTACTCAAGTTTGTATCCTTCAGCAAGAGCTTCTTTGGTAAAGCCATCCCATTCATCGAGACAATATCCAAGATCAAATTTCTCAATGATTTCGTTCCTGAACCCACGCTCCTTAAAATAACTAAGCCCGATAGCTTTTCCGGGATCGGTCTTGTGCATTACTTTCTGGAAATACTTGCTGGCGAATTCTGATACCAGATACATACTCTCCCGCTCATTCGCCTGCTGCTTCTGCTCGTCTGACTGCTGGGTCTCTTCGATCTCTATCCCGTACTTTTTCGCGAGATACCTAATAGCTTCGGGATAATTGAAGTGTTCGTGTTCCATCAGGAAGGCTACCACATTTCCTCCTTTTCCGCTACTGAAATCCTTCCAGATCTGCTTAACGGGAGACACCATAAAGCTCGGGGTGCGTTCATCGCTAAAGGGGCTTAGTCCCTTCAGGTTAGAACCCGATTTCTTAAGATTCACGAAATCGCCTATAACCTCTTCTACGCGGGCTGTTTCAAATACATTATCTATGGTAGATTTTGAGATCAATGAGCTAGTATTTTTTCAGATTTGAAGTGTGTAAAAATAAGAAATTATTTCCCGGCTCAAATTAAGAAAAAAGGCTTCAAATTGAAGCCTTGATGAAAACAAAATGAAGTAAATAACGCAATAAGCTTTAATCTACATCAAACCTCAGTCCCAGGGAGATGTTATGGAGCTCTACAGGGTTATCCTGAAAAACCGGATTCAGGTCATATTTCGCATAGAGGGTTGCTCCGCCCCAGCCCAGGTAACCGCTAAGACCGTAAACAAAATCACTGGTATTATAGTCGCCTTTAAGTTTTTCCTTCACCTTTTCCCCGTCTTCCCTGTATTTAAGCTTCTGGCGTTCTCCAATATTGAACCCGGCATATCCTCCCAGACCTATCTTGAATTTCCCCGAAGTGGAATACCTGATACTCGTCTCCGATTCATTTTTCACAGATGGACCTAATTCAAAATGCACAGGAAATATCAGGTTATCGGTTCTGAATTTAGATTTTTTAAGATCGAGAGGGAATTCTTCCAGAAATGTCTGATCCCCGTCCTCTACAAAATACCTGTTATTGGTTGGTTTCAGCCCGTTAAACTGAAAAGAAAAACCATACTTGACCCGTAACCAGTTGGAGTTCTCAAACACTCTTGTCTTCCAGGCCCAGCCTATCTCAAAGAAACGGCTTCCCCCAATCTTAAAATCTGAATCATTAAGGGACTGGCCTTCCGCTAGCGCATTGTTGAAACCTGCGGCGAGCACAATATCGCTGTAGGTTCGCCTGTCATATTTCTCCTCTTCTTTTTCAATATGTACATCCAGAACCTTCCCTTTACCTCCAAGAGCTTTATAATTGTTCCTTTCCCTGTTTCTTCTCTCCAGCTCCAGTTCATTCTCGAGGATGGCGATCCTGTTATTGATATTTAAGGCGTGCTTTTCTGCCACTTCCTCCCGCATCTTGTCTGCTTCATAAGGAGAGAGCTGATCGTTCTCCAGCTTCCGGTTGATTTCCTCCAAAGCCACTTTAAGCTCTTCCCGCTCATCTTTAACGATCTTCTCTTTCTGCTTTTCATAGTAATCTTCCTTAGAAACTTTCAAACTATCCTGTGCCTGCGCCAGGTCGGCACTAAAACTCAATAAGACTAAACTGATGTAAAAAATAATTGCTTTCATAATGATGATTTGTTCCGGTTATGCTCCCGGAGTTTGATTGATAAATGACCCCATCGCAAATGATGGATTAAAAATTCTTATGATTAATCGTTTCGCTGAACAATGCTTGTTTTTGCTTTAAGATAACCTTCTTTAAGAAGCTGGAAAACCTTGGTTTTGGTAGATTCTTCACCAGCAGCTTCAACTTCAGAAAGCAATGCTTCGGCAGTAATTCTTTCTCCGGAAGACAAATTCTCAGGTTCTATCCTTTCTGAGGCCAAAGCAAGTAACGCATCTACCTCGGCATCGGTAACCTTCACTGTTTTTTCTTCTGAAGCATCTGCTATAACTTCTGAAGTATTTTCTGAAGCAGTTGCTTCCTCCTGAACTTCTTCCGGAGGACTCATTGCTATACTTTCCAAAACTACAGGCGAGCTTTTTCCCGTCTTTTTAACCGGCCGAGTTTCAGGTTCTTTCGCTTTAGTTTCGGCAAAGCTTTCTTCAGAAATCCGCGTTTCTTCAAACTTCCCTGCTGAACCGGCGCCAGCTTCTTCAGAGGCCAGTTCTTCTGCAGGCTGAAATTGTGCTTTTTCAGCAGGCTTCTCAAACTTCTCTTCTGCAGCCGGCTGATCAGCCACTTCGGGAGATGAAACTTCAGCTTGTCTAAAAACAAAAGTCCCAATAACCAGAAGAACCGTGACGGCCGCGGCCAGCCCGGCCCACCAGCGCCCATTAAAGGACTTACTTTCAGCCTTATCGAGTTCTGAGCTCAGCTTATCCCAGCTTCCGGCAGAAGGCTCAAGACGCCTTTTATCCAGCTGCTCTTTTATCTGTTCTTCAAATCTAATTGGTGCCATAACCTGTTACATTTTCTAATCGCAGTTTTTCCTGCAACATCTTTCTCGCTTTAAATAACTGAGATTTGGAAGTTCCCTCAGTGATCTTCAGCATTTTTGCTATTTCCTGATGCTTGTAACCCTCAACGGCATATAACACAAACACCATTTTGTAACCTTCAGGCAAACTGTCTATGAGCTTCTGAATATGCTCTGCATTCAACTCCTCATTAATGCTATCTACAGTCTCCCCGTAAACCGTCATATCCTCTTCCCCGAATTCAACATTTTTCCGGGTTCGCAAGAAAGAGATACACTCTCTAACCATTATTCTTCTTATCCAACCTTCAAAACTACCGTCATTTCTGAAGTCATCCAGGTGATTAAAAACCTTTAAAAATCCGCTAAGCATCACCTCTTCAGCCTGCTGCAGATCTTTGATGTACTGCCTGCACACGCTCAGCATTTTAGGAGAATGCTTCTCATAGAGCTGCCGCTGGGCTTCGCGATTATTCCCTCCCGCACGTTTTATGAGATTAGCTTCGTTTTTAAAGAGTTGAATTACCTTCACCTGATTCCTGTTTAAAAAGGCCTTCTATTAACATAGACGACTGAAAGTTACGAAAGGTTGCCTGAGAAAATTATTTTTTTGAAATTTTACTTTATTCTTCATCGGTTTTAAAACTTGTATCTTTGCCGCAGAATTACTTTTTATGTCAGAACCGAAACTTACCAGGATCAATAAATTTCTAAGTGAAGCAGGTTATTGCTCGCGTCGGGAAGCCGATAAACTAATCGACCAGGGCAGGGTAACCATAAACGGAGAGGTACCCGAAATGGGGACCAAGATCGCTCCGGGAGATGAGGTAAGGGTTGACGGGAAAGAGATTTCAGGCAAGGAGAGAAAAGAACCAAACGTTTACCTCGCTTTCAACAAACCTGTGGGGATCGTTTGCACCACAGATACCAGGGTGGAAAAGAACAATATTATAGATTATATCAATTATCCGAAAAGGATATTCCCTATTGGCCGCCTTGACAAACCCAGCGAAGGGCTTATTTTTCTGACCAATGACGGAGATATTGTCAACAAGATCCTGAGGGCCCGAAATAATCACGAAAAGGAATACATAGTTTCAGTCAACAGGCCTATCACGCCCGATTTTATAAAAAGAATGGGAAACGGCGTGCCTATTCTGAATACTGTCACCCGGAAATGCGAGATCGAACAGCTGGGGAAATTTGAATTCAGGATAGTGCTTACACAGGGGCTCAATCGTCAGATTAGGCGAATGTGTGAATACCTTGGTTATGAAGTGACCGCTTTGAAGCGAATCCGGATAATGAACGTGCAGCTGGATATGCCCGTAGGCCAGTGGCGCGATCTTACCGAAGAAGAACTAAAGACCATCAATAAATTGGTCGATGAATCCAGCAAGACTGAAGAAGCTTCGCGAATTTCTAACAGAACAACCACCAGGAAGCCCTCCGGACGCAGTAAGGGCTTTGCCAAGCGGCGTTCAGGCCGCAAAAAATCTTAACAGTTTATTAGGCTTCTGCTTGCCGCACATGTTAGGATATCTTTTTAATTTTAGAAAATAGCTGAATTCACTTAGCACAAAGCCTTTACAGGTACTCTGTAAATGTTTGAAAGTTAAAGATCGCGGCTATTAATTAAATTAAAAAGGCTAATCAATTTATGAAAATACAACCATTCCATTTGGCCATTCCGGTCTCCGATCTGGAGGATGCAAGAAAATTTTACAGAGAAGTTCTTGGATGTGGTGAAGGCAGAAGCAGTGACCATTGGGTAGATTTCAATTTTTTTGGACACCAGCTGGTGATCCATTATAAACCCGCTGAAGAAACCGAAAAATCACACAGCAATCCTGTAGACGGAAAAGAGGTGCCCGTTCCGCATTTTGGAGTTGTCCTGGAATGGGATGTATTCCAGGAATTCTCAAAACTGCTAAAATCTAAAGGAGTGGAGTTCACTATAGAACCTTATATAAGGTTTGAAGGCCAGCCCGGAGAGCAGGCTACTATGTTCTTTAAGGACCCCAGCGGAAATGCGCTGGAATTTAAGGCCTTCAGGAATATGGACCAGCTTTTTGCACAATAAAATAAACCAACCAACACCCCTTATATGAACAGATTAAGACCGGCTTTAGTACGACAGATTTTTGTGCTATTGCTCTTGTTATTCTTAGCGGTTTTAATTTTCAAAGAGATTATCCCATACCTTTCAGGGGTATTGGGCGCCATCACTTTATACGTTCTGCTAAGGCGGTGGATGAAATCTTTAACCGACAGAGGCTGGAATCCCAGCGTAGCGGCAAGCCTGTTAATGTCGGGGTCCTTTGTTGGCATCCTGGTCCCCGTAAGCCTTATCGTGTTTATGCTAAGCTCCAAGATAGGAAGAGCCGTAGCGAATTCTGAAAGGGTTATTCGCGCCATAAAAGAACAGCTAAATATCACGGAAGAATATCTTGGTTTCGAACTGAGCGGATATATCAATACCTCAGCTATCACCAGCTGGACCTCAAATAATTTACAGTATTTGGCAGGTGGCACCTTTAATGCCATTATCGCTATTGGTATTATGTATTTTATGCTTTACTATATGCTTATTAGCCGGGACGGAATGAAGAACTCCCTTATCTCTTATATCCCACTGGGTAAGGAAAACCTTGAGATCATTGGGGATGAAAGCGATGAGTTGGTAAAGTCCAATGCCCTGGGAATTCCCCTTGTGGCATTATTTCAGGGAGTGGTGGCCCTGATCGGTTATTTAATATTGGGTGTTCCGGATCCGTTCTTTTGGTTCGTGATCACGGCAATAGGCTCTATGATTCCTTTTATTGGCACTGCAATAGGAATTATCCCCGTCGCCATCTTACTCTTTGCACAGGGCAACAACTGGGAAGGTGTGGCCATTCTTATCTATGGGTTCACCGTGGTAGGAGTCACAGACAACCTCATACGCCTGTATATCCTGGAAAAACTGGCCAGCGTGCATCCATTAATAACATTATTTGGGGTGATAGTGGGAGTGCCCTTATTTGGCTTTATTGGCCTGATTTTTGGCCCTTTATTAATATCCCTGTTCCTACTGATCCTGAAAATTTACAAAAAGGAATACGGGAATTCTGAAGAAAGATTATAAATACAATTAAAATTCTAATTATATGTTCAGTAAAAAGAAAAAAGAAATTGACGAGGAATATTTAAAGTCCGGCGTCGCAAAAGTGAAGGACGAAGACCTTGACCTCGCCGCCAAGAACCAGGAGGAAATCACCGACAAGATCCTGAATTCCGGAACCTTAAGAAAATATGCCGAATTAGGAAAAATTATGTTCGGTATGCTGAAAGATTACCGCAGGGGAGTCTATACCAATGTACCTTGGTTCACCATAGCTTCCATAGGATTTTCATTGCTGTATGTTCTGAATCCGCTGGATCTAATGCCTGATTTTATTCCGGGAATAGGTTATATAGATGACTTTGCGATCCTCACCTTCGCTTTAAGATTCATAGAATCTGATCTTCACAGCTACCTGGACTGGAAGCTGGAAGAAGCAGAAAATGAGTGATTTATTTATTGGCCATCCTATGGCGTTCTCTTGCCAGCAAAGTGTTCTTTAGCAGCATAGATACCGTCATAGGGCCAACCCCACCGGGAACAGGAGTTAAAAAAGAGGCTCTGTCCTTTACATTATCAAAATCCACATCTCCTTTTATAACATAACCTTTAGGGCTGTCTTCATCCGGAACACGGGTAATTCCAACATCTATGATCACCGCATCATCCTTGATCATTTCTTTCTTAAGAAAATCAGGAATTCCAACAGCGATAATAATGATATCAGCCTGAGAGGTGATCTGGGTGATATTCTTAGTGAATTCGTGGGTTAAGGTAACCGTAGAATTCCCCGGGAAACCACTTCTTCCCATCAGGATACTCATTGGTCTTCCAACTATATAACTACGTCCTATCACCACCGTATGCTTTCCTTTGGTAGGAATATCATAACGCTCCAACAATTCTAAGATCCCAAATGGTGTCGCGGGAATAAAAGTGGTCATATCCAGTGCCATCTTACCGAAATTGGTAGGATGAAAACCATCTACATCCTTATCGGGATCTACGGCATTCAATACTTTTTGGGTATCAATTTGCGGAGGCAACGGCAATTGCACTATAAAACCATCAATGTCATCATTCTGGTTAAGCTCTTCGATCTTATCAAGAAGTTCCAGTTCACTAATGGTATTTGGCAACCTGTAAAGTGAAGATTCAAAACCTACACGCTCACAGGCCTTAACCTTACTGTTCACATAGGTCATACTGGCGCCGTCTTTCCCAACAATGATCGCTGCCAGGTGAGGAACTTTTTCTCCCCGTTCTCTCATTTTAGCAACTTCCTGAGCAATCTCGTTCTTAATGTCGTTGCTTATTTTTTTCCCGTCTAGAATTGTCATTATGTATGTTTAAAATAAAAGGGGCAAAACTTTGCAGCTCGCCCCCCGTGGTCATTTTATGTCTTATTTCATTCCTTTCATCATCTGCATCATCTTTCGGCCACCGCCGCCCTGCATCATCTTCATCATTTTTCCCATCTGATTGAATTGCTTGAGCAGCTGGTTCACTTCCTGCACCGAAGTTCCCGAACCTTTCCCGATCCGTTTCTTCCTGCTGGAATTGATCAGCTTCGGATTGCTTCGCTCCTCAGGAGTCATAGAGTGAATAATAGCTTCTATATGTTTAAAGGCATCATCGTCAATATCCACATCCTTCATCATCTTTCCGGCTCCCGGGATCATTCCCATAAGATCTTTCATAGATCCCATTTTCTTGATCTGCTGAAGCTGACTTAAAAAGTCATCAAATCCGAATTTATTCTTAGCGATCTTCTTCTGAAGTTTTCTCGCCTCTTCTTCATCATATTGTTCCTGGGCACGTTCCACAAGAGACACAACGTCCCCCATCCCGAGGATCCTGTCGGCCATACGGGAAGGATAGAACACGTCCATCGCGTCCATCTTCTCACCTGTACCGATAAATTTAATGGGCTTGTTTACAACCGATTTAATCGAAATAGCGGCACCACCACGGGTATCACCATCCAGTTTGGTAAGGATCACCCCGTCAAAATCCAGTCTTTCGTTAAAGGTCTTCGCGGTATTCACAGCATCCTGACCAGTCATCGAATCTACCACGAACAAGGTCTCCTGGGGCTCAATAGCCTGGTGAATGTTCGAGATCTCGGTCATCATCGCTTCATCTACCGCCAAACGACCCGCGGTATCTATGATCACCACATTATGGCCATTCTCTTTGGCGTGAGCAATAGCAGCTTTTGAAATAGCAACGGGGTCCTGGTTTCCTTCGTCACTGTATACCTCAACCCCAACCTGTTCTCCAACTACGTGAAGCTGGTTGATAGCCGCAGGCCTGTAAACATCACAGGCAACCAAAAGCGGCTTCTTGGTCTTTTTAGTTTTTAGATAATTAGCGAGTTTACCGGAGAAAGTGGTTTTACCACTACCCTGAAGACCTGACATCAGGATCACAGAAGGATTTCCTGAAAGATCGATCCCTTCAGCTTCTCCTCCCATTAACTGCGTCAGCTCATCTTTTACCAGCTTCACCATTAACTGACCGGGTTTCAACGCAGTTAATACGTCCTGACCCAGCGCCTTTTCCTTAACGGTATTGGTGAATTCCTTGGCAATTTTATAGTTAACATCGGCATCTACCAACGCACGGCGAACTTCTTTTAAGGTTTCGGCAACGTTCACCTCTGTAATCTGCCCGTGTCCCTTCAGGACGTGTAAGGCATTATCTAACTTATCGCTTAAATTATCAAACATAATCTCTTCCTCTGGATTTAATTTTTCTGCGGAACCTGCCGCGGAATTGCAAATTTAATGATTTGAGCCTGAAGTGAAAAGTTTTATTTCTGCGGAAGTTTTACCTTTCCTAACCTCCCCTTCAGGATCCTATCTTCTGTTACATTCTCTCAGGAACCTGAATTCCCAGTAAGGCAAAACCTGATTTTATCACACTGGCCACTGCCTTGGAAAGTTGCACCCTGAAGATCTTTTCAGTCTCGGTATCTGCTCCCAGAATGGTCACGTTCTGATAAAAAGAATTGAACTCCTTTACAAGATCGTAAACGTAATTGGCAATAAGTGCCGGGCTATGGTTCTCTGCCGCCAGCTGAACGGTCTCCGGGAATAGTTCCAGCTGCTTCAGCAACTCCTTCTCCTTTTCGTGAAATTCATAGTCTTCTCCCACAGCTTTGCTGTAATCAAAATCGGCTTTTCTTATGATGGACTGAATCCTGGCATAGGTATACTGGATGAACGGACCTGTATTCCCCTGGAAGTCTACCGACTCTTCGGGGTTGAACAGAATTCGTTTTTTCGGATCTACCTTAAGGATATAATACTTCAGCGCTCCAAGACCTATGATCCTGTAAAGCTCCTCCTTTTCTTCATCTGAATATCCGTCAAGCTTCCCTAGTTCCTCAGAGATAGCACGTGCCGTCTCGGTCATTTCTACAATTAGATCATCAGCATCTACCACGGTCCCTTCACGGCTTTTCATCTTCCCGCTCGGCAGGTCTACCATTCCGTAGCTTAAATGATACAGGTAGTCTGCCCAATCGTAACCAAGTTTTTTCAGGATAAGGAAAAGCACCTTGAAGTGATAGTCCTGCTCATTCCCCACGGTATAGACCATTCCATTAATATCAAAATCCTTTACTCTTTGAATGGCGGTACCAATATCCTGGGTCATATATACCGCAGTCCCATCGCTTCTCAAAACGATCTTCTCATCAAGGCCTTCGTCGGTAAGGTCTATCCAAACACTTCCATCTTCCTTGCGATAGAAAATTCCTTTCTCCAGCCCCTGGGTCACCACATCCTTCCCAAGAAGATAGGTTTGGCTTTCATAATAATTCTTATCGAAATCCACTCCCAGAGCATCATAGGTCTTTTCAAAACCATCATAAACCCACTGGTTCATCATTTCCCAAAGCTCCACCACTTCCGGATCACCGGCTTCCCACTTTCTAAGCATCTCCTTCGCCTCCACCAGGATAGGAGCCTGGGCCTTGGCTTCTTCTTCGGTCTTTCCCTGAGCCATTAGCTCTGAGATCTCTTTCTTATATTCTTTATCGAATTTTACGTAATAATTCCCAACAAGCTTATCGCCCTTTACGCCAGCAGACTGAGGAGTCTCCCCATTCCCGAAACGTTTCCAGGCAAGCATAGATTTACAGATATGGATCCCGCGATCGTTGATGATCTGGGTTTTGTACACCTTATTCCCTGCAGCTTTCAGGATCTCGGCAACCGAATAGCCCAAAAGATTGTTCCTGATATGTCCCAAATGCAGGGGCTTATTGGTATTAGGCGAAGAATATTCGACAATTATTCCCTTGGCATCAGATGCCGGAGGAACTATCCCGAAATCTTCCCTGTCCTTCATTCCATTGAAAAAATCAAGGTAATAAGAATCGCTGAGCACGATATTCAGAAAACCTTTCACCACGTTAAAACGGCTAACCTCAGCAACATTTTCCACGAGATAATTCCCGATATCTTCACCTAATTTCACCGGGTTAGTCTTCACCTGCCTCAGCATCGGGAAAGTCACAAGGGTAATATCACCTTCAAAATCCTTACGGGTAGGCTGAAACTCTATGGTTTCGATCTCAGTATCGTAAAGTTTTTTAACTGCTTCTTTCGCGTGTTGGGAAAGGATTGCCTGAATGCTCATTATATCCTGTAATTTTTAGTTTAAAATTGAATAAGGAGCCGCAAAGATAAGAGAAAATAGCCTTTTAATTAAAGGCTTTACGGGCAAATCCTTATCTTTAAAATAAAAAGAGATGCTACTGAATATTTCCTACAACAGGCCGGCAATAAAAGAGAAAATCAACAAAGAGGTAGGCGCCCCTTTCACCCTGCTTCAACGGATGAAAATCAACGGCTCGGGCTCTCCAAAACTCCATATTAACTCCTGCAGTATAGACATCCACAACCTTTTAGTGCTGGACAACAATGCCAATACCTGTAATGTTGAAATGAGGCCCAAGGGAATTATCGTGATGTTCAGGTCTCTTTTGGAAACTTATGCCCTGGTTATCCCCTATTACAAGCTTCACCTGTACAAAGGAAAAGCTGAAGAATATTCGGTTCACAAAGACCATTACAACATCAAGGTAAAAGCCAACACCCCTGCCATCCATAAATATTTCAAAAAGGTACTGGACTACAAGACCGATAATGCCCCAACAAAGATCGAAGATCTCTAATAAGCAAGCCATTCGTTAATGACGGTACTGGGAGTAGCTTTCAGATAACTATCTCTTCCTAAAGGCAAGCCCTCCTATAAGAGCCAAAAGACCGAAGGCGATCATTGCGTAAGATTGAGTATTATCCCCCTGGGCTTCGATCTGGAGCGGACCGGCATCAAGAGCAAATTCAGGGGTAACGAGCGTATAAAGTCCGTAACCTATTAATCCAAGGCCAAGGATAAGGAGAACAACTTTCAGGGTATTATTCATTTTATAAAGTTTTACTAATCTGTAGGGAAGGTAGTAATTTAATGGCTAATTTAAAGCAAAATCTTATCAGATGAAAATACTTCTTACCGGCGCAAATGGCTATATAGGGATGAGATTACTGCCACAATTGGTGGAATCGGGACACGAGGTAGTATGCGCCGTAAGAAATAAAAACAGGTTCAGTTCCAACAAGGAATTGCTGGACAAGGTGAGCATCGTAGAGCTGGATTTCCTGAAAGAGGATGAGACACCTGAAGCCATAAAAGACATAGATGTCGCGTATTACCTTATTCACTCGATGTCTGCCTCTACCAAAGACTTTGACACCCAGGAAGAACAGGCTGCAAGAAATTTCAACCTGATAATGGGAGGCACCTCGGTAAAACAGGTGATCTACCTCAGCGGAATTATAAATCAGAAAGAGCTTTCGAAGCATCTGAAATCAAGAAAACGAGTCGAAGAGATCCTTTACGAAGGAAGCTTCAACTTAACGGTTCTCAGGGCTGCCATTATAGTAGGCTCGGGGAGTTCTTCCTTCGAGATCATCAGGGATCTTTGTGAAAAGCTGCCGGTAATGATCACCCCGCAATGGGTTCGCACCAAGTGCCAGCCTATTGCCATACGTGATATCATACAGTTTCTAACGGGAGTGATTGGCAAGGAGGAATGCTATAATAAATCTTTTGATGTAGGCGGCCCCGATATCCTTACCTACCAGGAAATGATGGAGATCTATGCGAAGATCAGAGGGCTGAAGCTATGGATCATCAGCGTTCCGGTTATGTCTCCCAAACTGTCATCCTACTGGCTTTATTTTGTCACTTCCACATCTTACAAACTGGCCCAAAACCTGGTAGATAGTATGAAAATTGAGGTAACCACGAAAGACAGACGCCTCGAGAAGATACTGGGCATTAAACCTATCAGTTATTCCGAAGCCATAAAACTGGCCTTTTATAAGATCGAGCAAAACCAGGTGATCTCTTCCTGGAAAGATTCCCTAAGCAGCGGTCGGTTTAGAAAAGAGCTGAACAAGTATATACAGGTGCCCACCTATGGCTGCCTTAAAGACGAACAATCTGTAAAGGTGGAAGATCCAGAAGCCGTACTCGATAAGATTTGGGCTATTGGAGGTCTTAACGGATGGTATTACGGGAACTGGCTCTGGAAAATAAGGGGATATATCGATAAACTATTCGGTGGTGTTGGCTTAAGGCGCGGCCGCACCCACCCCACCAAAATCGCTCCCGGAGATGCCCTGGATTTCTGGCGGGTGCTCCTGGCCGATAAAGAGCAAAAACGCCTTCTTCTTTTTGCCGAGATGAAAGTACCCGGCGAAGCCTGGCTTGAATTTAAGATTGATGAAAACAACATCCTGCACCAAACAGCTACCTTCAGACCAAAAGGGATCTGGGGCAGACTTTACTGGTATTCGATGTATCCGTTTCATTATTTTATATTTGAAGGAATGCTCAATAAGATAGCAACCGAAAAAAGAACCAAACTCCACACTCCTGTTTGAAGAAACTGGGTACACACATATACGGAAATCTGCTTTTCTATCTTGCAGCCGGGATCCTTTTACTCTTTTCACTTTTTATTTTCACTTATACCGAAGTCTTTTATCGTTTAATTGAAGAGGGTTCCGTATGGGTAAGAGAAAGGTTCGGAGCCTTTTATTTATGGCTCGGCCTGATTTGCGTTTTATTTTTGATAGGGATCGCCGTCTCAAAATACGGAAGGATTAGACTGGGGACTGCGCCGCCAAAATTTGACCGGATGTCCTGGATCGCGATGCTCTACAGTGCGGGAATGGGAGCTGGAATTCTGCTTCGTGCTGTGCAGGAACCGGTTTTTATGTTTCTCAATCCACCCCTGGAAACCGGAAACAGCGCCGATTTAATCGCGCTGGAATACACTTTTTATCAATGGGGCTTTACGGCCTGGGCCTTTTATGGAATATTCGCCCTCATTATAGCCTATTCCATCTTTGTAAGGAAAACCAATATCCTTTTAGGTTCCAGTTTACCTCAGTTAAAAGCGATAAGACTTCTGCCAAAAGGAGTCGATCTCCTGACCATTCTTACCACGGTCTTCGGACTGGTGGCCGCGATCGGGCTGGGAACAACCCAAATTGAAGGTGGCTTGAGTCATATTTTATCTGAAAAAGCCGGCAGTGTGAGCGTGACCCTCTTCCTGGTTTTTATCATATGCCTGTTCGCTTTTATATCGGCCTGGGCAGGAGTGGAAAAAGGAATCAGAAGAATATCGAACTGGAATATTTACGCTACCCTGTTTCTTTTGGCATTTGTGATCTTTCAGGCCGATCTTACCGAAGTTTTCTCGGGATTCTTCAACGCCACCTATCATTATATTATCGATTTTATCCCGCTAAGCCTTGCATTGGGAAAATTTAACCCCGGAAAAGAATTTCTTACCGACTGGACTTACTATTACTGGGCCTTCTGGCTGGCCTGGGCTCCTTTTACCGGAGTCTTTATTGCCAGGATCTCAAAGGGAAGAACCATTAGGGAAATGATCTTAGGCGTTCTGCTCATTCCTTCCCTCGGTACTTTTTTCTGGTTCAGCGTATTTGGAACGATGTCTTTTGAAATGGTAGAAAGCCAGAGTACCTACAATGGTGAATTTTCGAATGTTTTCACCTCGATATTCGTCTTTTTCGAGCAACTTCCACTTTCGAATATCACCAATATTGTTACAATGATGCTGTTGATGAGTTTCCTGGTGACCTCGGTAGATTCAGCTATCTATGTACTTAGTATGTTCAGTGACCGGGGGAATGAAAACCCAAAAAGGAAATTCCGGCTGATTTGGGCTGTGGTGATCCTGGTGTTTTCGGAAGCCATAATAATCCTTGGGAACATCAAACCTGACAGCGATGTACTGCAGGCAATGCAGAAGTTCCTGATTATAGGCTCACTTCCGTTCGCTTTCTTCACAGCCGGAATAATGATCATCTTTTTAATGCAGTTGCTTAGGAAATATTAGGCTTTTGGAAGAAACACCTCTGCCATCATACAGCGGGCACTTCCACCACCACAGGTTTCTATCACATCAAGATCGCTGCTTAAGATCTCGCAATGCTTTTCTATGTTCTTTACCTGCTCATCGGTTAGACTTTTATGTGCCCTGGAGCTCATCACAAGATATTTCTTATCGAAAGCTCCTTTCACCTGAAGCATATTTCCGGCAAATTCGTGCATCTGTGCTTCGGTGATCTTGATCACCTCTTTCCCGTCTTCTTTAAGATGCTTCAGGACATTCTTGCGTTCCTTACCATTGTCTATACTTTCAAGACAGATCACTGCAAAATCTTCGGCAAGACACATCATCACATTGGTGTGATAAATTGCTTTTCTTTTCCCGTCTACATCCTGGTTCGCATTGAAAATTACCGGAGTGAACTCAAAGTCTTCACAGAATTCAATTAAAAGATCTTCGTCTGCCCGTGGAGAAAGCGCACAGTAAGCTTTTCGGTTCACACGATCCAACAGCAAACTACCGGTCCCTTCAAGAAAGACATCGTCCTCCTCTGCCCCGGTATAATCAATTACATTCTTGATCTTAAAGCCTTCTTCTTCCAATCGGGCAAAATATTCCATTCTGCGCTCTTTTCTTCTGTTCACAGCGAACATCGGGTAGAGCCCGATATTCCCGTTTTGATGGAAAGAGACCCAGTTATTAGGGAAAATAGAATCTGGTGTATCGTCTTCCGGTTTATCATCAACCACAATTACATTTACACCAACTTTCCTTAGTTTGCTCACAAAGTCGTCAAATTCCTTCTGAGCTCTCTCATTCACATCTTCATCCTTGAGGTCTTCCTGGAAATAGTTATTTACAGCGGTTTGCTCATTCATCCTGAATGCAACCGGTCTAACCATCAATATTGTATTTGTGATCTGTTCCATAATCTTATTCTCTTATTAATGGTAAAGTTGAACAACGCAACAGGCCTTCCTGCTTGGCAATCTCAGCATAAGGCACTTCTTCTACGGTAATACCCTGTTCTCTCAACCATTTATTTAAACGTGTAAAATTCTTTTCTGAAATCACCACATCTTCAGCAATAGAAAAGATGTTGGAATTCATATTGTACATCTCTTCCCTGGTAATTTCAAAGACATTGTCTTTTCCGAAGAGATTCACCAGCCATTCGTATTCCTTCTCTTCAAGGAATCCTCCTTTGTAAATAATGGCTTTATCCTTCCCCACCGGCTGAAAGCAGCAATCCAGGTGAAGGGCATTGTCCCTTGGCTCGGTATTGGACTTTCTCAGGTTAAAGGAAACAACCTTTTTATTCGGAAACAGTTTCTGCAAGGCTTCCACGGCCTGCATGTTGGTCCTGGCAGTGATGTAATCCTTATAATCATCACCCCTGTAGGTTCCTACCAGGATATATTCGCCGTGAGGCATCACATCTCCTCCTTCTATATGGGCTTCTTCCGGAAGCCTGAGCACATTCTCTTCAGGAATTTGCTCTATCACGTGATTAATCGCTTCTATCTCAAGCTCCCTGTCGGGAAGGATATTAGATTTGATGAATTTATCCTCGATCACAAAAGCGATATCCCTGGTAAATATCTGGTTCACATCCTTTAGCTGCTTTGGGCGAAATACTTTCACATTGTATTTTTCCAAAACGGCAGCCACAGCCTCCATTTCTTTCACCATATCCTCTTCCTTAGGATAGGTCCCCGCTTTTATATGTTCCTTAGACTTAGGATCGTAAGCATCCTCAAGCCTTGGCTCTTTTCCAACGCTTTCAGCCGTTCCCAGGACCACGGCCTTAAGCCGGGAAGTTTCATTATCAATATGCAATTTCATTATGCAAATTTTTGTCAAATATAAAAAAAGCTCCATCTGTGATGAAGCTTTTTAAGAATTATCAATTATAAAGGTTGTTCTTATCTCTTTTCAAGATCTGTGAACTCCCTGTGGTTTTCACCAACATAAATCTGACGCGGACGACCAATTGGCTCTTTCTTCATTCGCATCTCTCTCCATTGAGCGATCCATCCGGGAAGACGTCCTAAGGCGAACATCACAGTGAACATCTCCACCGGTATTCCTAAAGCTCTGTAGATAATTCCTGAATAGAAATCTACGTTAGGATATAGTTTACGCTTTACGAAGTAATCGTCTTCAAGAGCTTCTTTTTCAAGGCCTTTAGCGATCTCCAGAACAGGGTCTTCCACACCTAACTGGCCAAGAACCTCATCGGCAGATTTCTTGATGATCTTAGCACGAGGGTCGAAATTCTTATATACTCTGTGTCCAAAGCCCATAAGACGGAAAGGATCATCCTTATCCTTGGCTTTTTCCATAAACTTCTTGGTATCTCCACCATCTTCCTTGATCCCTTCAAGCATTTCTATAACCGCCTGGTTAGCACCACCGTGAAGTGGTCCCCAGAGGGCTGAAACACCTGCTGAAAGTGAAGCAAACAGACCGGCGTGAGAAGATCCAACCATTCTTACAGTAGAAGTAGAACAGTTTTGTTCGTGATCGGCGTGTAAGATCAATAGTTTATCCAGCGCTTCAATCACAGCAGGATCTACATCATATTTCTTACCCGGCTTCTCGAACATCATTTTATGAAGGTTCTCCACATAGCCTAATGAATCGTCTCCGTAGTTTAACGGAAGACTCTTTTTCTTTCTAAGTGTCCAGGCTGCAAGCACAGGAAACTTACCAAGGATCTTCACTATGGCATTGTACATATCCTCCTCTGAAGACACATCTACAGAAGAAGGGTTAAATGCGGTTAGAGCACTGGTTAAAGAAGAAAGCACTCCCATTGGGTGTGCTGCCTTTGGAAATCCGTCAAGGATCTTTTTTACTTCTTCATCTACCTGTGACTCTTCTTTAATATCGTGATGGAATTTCTCCAATTGCTCCTTATTCGGAAGCTCTCCAAAAATCAACAAGTATGCTACTTCAAGAAAATCTGCTTTTTCCGCAAGATCTTCAATTGCATATCCGCGATATCTTAGTATTCCTTTTTCACCATCTAAGAAGGTAATTGCACTTTCGCAGCTTCCGGTATTTTTATACCCGCGGTCTAAAGTGATAACCCCTGCTTCACCACGCAAAGTCTTTATATCTATCCCTAATTCATTCTCGGTTCCTTCAACAACAGGAAACTCGTATTTTTTCCCGTTAATCTCAAGTGTAGCAACTTTTGACATATTATCTTATATACTTTTTAGGATTAATTTTTCAGAAATGCTAAAGTACAAAATATACGCCTAATTCCCCATCAACAAAGCCCCTGAATTTGCGGGATAAACAATATTTTAACTGATAATTATCATATTTCCTTAAAAAAAATCCCTTTTGAATTTTCTTCAAAAGGGATTTTCTAAAATAATGGAAATCAGTGCTTAGATCTTAAAGGCTTTTCGCTGTGGATAAAAGGCCACATCTCCAAGTTCTTCTTCTATTCTTATCAACTGATTATATTTTGCCATACGGTCACTTCTTGAAGCCGAACCGGTCTTGATCTGACCTGTGTTCAGGGCAACGGCAAGATCGGCAATGGTATTATCTTCAGTCTCCCCAGAACGGTGAGACATTACAGAAGTATACCCTGCATTATGAGCCATATTTACAGCGGCGATGGTTTCGGTTAAAGTACCGATCTGGTTCACCTTGATAAGGATGGAATTGGCAATACCTTCGTCGATACCTCTTGAAAGACGCTCCACGTTGGTTACGAAAAGGTCATCTCCAACAAGCTGCACTTTATCCCCGATCTTATCGGTAACGGCTTTCCAGCCTTCCCAGTCGTTTTCATCCATTCCGTCTTCAATAGAGATGATCGGGTATTTAGAAGCCAGATGAGCAAGATATTCTGCCTGCTCCTCACTGGTTCTTACTTTACCTGAATCTCCTTCAAATTTCTTGTAATCATATTTTCCGTTCTCATAGAATTCAGCCGCAGCACAATCAAGGGCGATCATTACATCGTCTCCGCCTTTGTAACCTGCTTTTTCTATCGCTTTCAGAATGGTATCCAGAGCATCTTCGGTTCCGTCAAGTGTCGGTGCAAAACCTCCTTCATCTCCAACAGCGGTACTAAGCCCTCTGTCGTGAAGCACTTTTTTAAGGTGATGGAAGATCTCGGTTCCCATTTTAAGGGCGTGGGAGAAATCTTTAGCCTTTACCGGCATAATCATAAATTCCTGAAATGCGATAGGTGCATCACTGTGAGAACCACCATTAATAATATTCATCATTGGCACCGGAAGCGTATTTGCACTTACTCCGCCTACATAACGATAAAGCGGAAGTCCCAGTTCATTTGCTGCAGCCTTGGCCACGGCAAGAGAAACTCCAAGAATGGCATTTGCTCCCAGCTTTCCTTTATTCGGCGTACCGTCAAGATCGATCATTGCCTTATCGATAAGGTTCTGCTCAAATACCGAATACCCCAGAAGGTTTTCAGCAATAGCGTTATTCACATTATCTACGGCCTTGGAAACTCCTTTTCCCATAAAGTCATCACCTCCGTCACGTAGCTCTACAGCCTCGTGCTCCCCGGTTGATGCTCCTGAAGGGACAGCAGCTCTTCCTAAAATACCATTTTCGGTAATTACATCTACTTCTACAGTCGGATTTCCTCTTGAGTCAAATATTTGACGTGCGTGAATATTTATAATAGCACTCATAGTATTCTTTATTAGTTAATTGATTAGTCTGCAAGATACAAATCAGAGCACAAATTCGCGAGCATTTAACGAGGGAATAGCCCGTATTTTTACTAAATCGTTTTCGAAAACACAAGATTTTAACAGGCCTTTAAAAAAAGATCCCCATTCATACAAATACCACAATTAAGCCCTTTTTTCCGGCCCACCGAAGCTCTTTCAAAAACGAAAAACGAGGTTCTGTATCTTCGTAAATGACGGAACAGAAGCATAAGGTAAAGACTTAACATAAAAGCATTCCCGTAATCCCTTTGCAAACCCTCGGCAGCGACACCAAAAGAGCTTAGTTGAAATACAGGGAAATCAGCTCCTTTTCAGCCCGAACAAACAAAAAAGGCCGAAAACTGCGTAGTTTTCGGCCCTTTTGGTCAAAATTACGGAAAATCCTTAGGCCTTGGCAGCCTTAATTCTGTCCATAAATTCGTCAAATAAATAACTTGCGTCGTGAGGACCAGGACTTGCTTCAGGGTGATATTGTACAGAAAAACAATTCTTGCTCTTCATTTCAATCCCTCCTACCGTCTGGTCATTCAGGCATATATGTGTGATCTCTACATTAGGGTTCTTTTCGGTATCCTCTCTGTCTACGGCAAATCCGTGGTTTTGAGAAGTGATCTCGCCTTTACCTGTTTTAAGGTTCTTTACGGGATGATTAATTCCGCGGTGCCCGTGGTGCATCTTATAGGTTTTAATGCCATTAGCGATGGCTATTACCTGATGCCCTAGGCAGATCCCGAATAGCGGATGATCTTTCTCAATGATATTCTTTGTAAGCTCGATGGCATTTTCCAAAGGCTGTGGATCTCCAGGCCCATTGGAAAGGAAATACCCATCAGGATTCCACTCCTTCATTTCTTCATAGGTCGCATCATAAGGGAACACCTTTACGTAAGCATCCCTGTCGGCAAAATTCCTGAGAATATTCTTTTTAATCCCTATATCAAGTGCAGCAATTTTATAAGTAGCATTTTCATCACCAACAAAATAAGGCTCTTTAGTAGAAACTTTTGAAGCAAGCTCAAGACCGTTCATATCAGGCACTTCAGCTAACTGAGCTTTAAGCCCTTCAATATTATCTACATCGGTAGAGATGATGGCATTCATCGCCCCGTTTTCCCTGATATAGGTTACAAGGGCACGGGTATCCACATCAGAAATAGCTAACAGGTTGCTGTCTTCAAGGAATTCCTCAAGAGAAGAATCTGCAGCCGGTCTTGAATGGGTATAGCTAAAGTTTTTACAGATCAAGCCTGAGATCTTGGCCTTATCAGATTCATTTTCGCTTTTAAGGGTTCCATAATTACCAATATGAGCATTGGTAGTCACCATTAACTGCCCATAATAAGAAGGGTCCGTAAAGATTTCCTGGTACCCGGTCATCCCGGTATTGAAACAAACTTCTCCAACAGCGCTTCCTTCTTTCCCTCCAACAGCTTTCCCGTGGAAGATCGTACCATCTGCCAGTAAAATTATCGCTTTCTTTTTGGCTTGATATTTCATACTTATTAGATCTAAAATGTCTGCTTTGCAGAACCGATTTTTATTAATCCGGAATCCGGAATGATTTGGTTAAATTATATAAAAAAAGGATAAACCCTGAAAGTTTATCCTTTTTAAAATTATCGAAATAAAAGAATCATTTTTTACTCTTCTTTTTTATCGTCTTTCTTTTCTTCTGTTTTTGCTTCCGCTTTTGGAGCTTCAGCATCTGAAGATTTCTTCTTACCAGCCCTACGAGTAGATTTCTTCTTCTCTGGCTTGCTAAGGTTATAAGTTTCGTTGTAGTCAACCAATTCGATAAGGGCCATATCGGCGTTATCTCCAAGACGGTTACCTAATTTGATAACCCTGGTATAACCACCCGGGCGGTCTCCTACTTTAGGAGCTACCTCACGAAACAATTCACTTACCGCTTGTTTGCTACGAAGCTTGGAAAAAACCAACCTTCTGTTGTGCGTAGTGTCTTCTTTAGACTTGGTTACTAAAGGCTCTACAAAAACTTTCAAAGCTTTAGCTTTAGCAACTGTAGTGTTGATACGTTTGTGCTCAATCAGGGAGCAGGCCATATTGGCCAGCATAGACTTGCGGTGTGCAGTCTTACGCCCTAAATGATTTACTTTTTTTCCGTGTCTCATTGTTCTTTTCTTAATTCATCTTCCCAAAACAGGACTTTTGCCCGTTTTTATGGAAAACTACTGTATTTATTAGTCCTTATCTAATTTGTATTTTGAAAGGTCCATACCAAAGTTAAGTCCTTTGTTGCTTACAAGTTCTTCCAACTCGGTAAGAGATTTCTTTCCGAAGTTTCTGAACTTCATCAAATCGTTCTTGTTGTAAGAAACAAGGTCTCCAAGGGTATCTACCTCAGCCGCTTTTAAACAATTCAGAGCCCTAACTGAAAGATCCATATCTACCAGTTTGGTTTTCAAAAGCTGTCTCATATGAAGTGACTCCTCATCATAGGTCTCGGTTTGAGCGATCTCATCAGCCTCAAGGGTGATACGCTCATCAGAGAACAACATAAAGTGGTGAATAAGAGTCTTGGCAGCTTCAGTCAAAGCATCTTTAGGATGAATAGAACCATCACTAATGATTTCAAAAACCAGTTTTTCGTAGTCGGTTTTTTGTTCCACACGATAGTTCTCTATGCTATACTTTACGTTCTTGATTGGAGTATAGATAGAATCTGTAAAGATGGTACCTAAAGGTGCGTTGGCTTTTTTGTTTTCTTCCGCAGGAACATAACCTCTACCCTTTTCGATAGTGATTTCCATATTGATGTTCACCTTTTTGTCAAGGTTACAGATCACAAGATCAGGGTTCAATACCTGGAATCCTGAGATAAATTTTTGGAAATGACCGGCAGTAAGCTGCTCTTCACCGGAAACAGAAATTGTAACGGCTTCATTATCTATTTCATCAATTTGCCTTTTGAACCTTATTTGTTTAAGGTTGAGGATTATTTCTGTTACATCTTCTACCACCCCAGGGATAGTAGAGAATTCGTGATCTACGCCTTCGATACGTACCGAAGTGATCGCAAATCCTTCTAAAGAAGATAACAGCACTCTTCTTAAAGCGTTACCAACGGTTAATCCATAGCCGGGTTCCAAAGGGCGAAATTCAAATTTCCCTTCGAAATCGGTTGAATCAATCATTATAACTTTATCGGGCTTCTGAAAATTTAGTATTGCCATATTACGACTTCTGTGAATTATTATTTCGAATATAATTCGACGATGAATTGTTCATTTATATTTTCCGGAATCTGAATTCTTCCAGGCACAGAAACGAATGTTCCTTCCTTGGTTTCATTATTCCAGGTAATCCATTCGTAAACACTGCTATTGTTAGCAAGTGAGTCTTGAACTACTTGTAAAGATTTAGATTTTTCTCTTACCCCTACAACATCGCCCGGCTTCAAGTGGTAAGAAGGAATGTTAACAAGTTCTCCATTCACGGTAATGTGTCTGTGAGAAACCAATTGTCTTGCTCCTCTTCTGGAAGGGGCAACACCCATTCTGTAAACCACGTTGTCTAAACGAGATTCACACAATTGTAAAAGCACTTCACCGGTAATTCCTGATGAACGGGTTGCTTTTTCAAACATATTTCTGAATTGACGCTCCAATATACCATAAGTATATTTAGCTTTTTGCTTCTCCATTAACTGGATCGCATATTCAGATTTCTTTCCGCGACGACGGTTGTTACCATGTTGTCCCGGAGGATAGTTTCTTTTTTCGAAAGACTTATCGTCTCCAAAAATAGCTTCTCCGAATTTACGGGCTATTTTAGTCTTTGGACCAGTATATCTTGCCATTAAATTTAAATTTATCAGAAAGGGATTATGAATTAAGGTCACTGTCCTTCGATAATCGTAAGCTCCTTCCTGTTGTTATACTACTTATTGTAATTAATTAAACTCTACGTCTTTTAGGAGGACGACATCCGTTATGTGGTAATGGAGTAACATCGATGATCTCGGTTACTTCTATCCCGTTATTATGAAGAGATCTTATTGCAGATTCTCTACCGTTCCCAGGACCCTTCACATAAACTTTCACTTTACGCAAACCTGCTTCGTGAGCTACTTTTGACGCATCTTCCGCAGCTAACTGAGCAGCGTAAGGAGTGTTTTTCTTAGATCCTCTAAAGCCCATTTTCCCAGCTGATGACCAGGCAACAACATCTCCGTTCTTGTTCGTTAACGAAATGATGATATTGTTGAAAGAAGCAGTAACATGCGCCTCTCCGTTAGCCTCAACAGTTACTTTACGCTTTTTTTGAGTTGTCTTCTTTGCCATATTACTTACTATTTAGTTGCTTTTTTCTTGTTAGCAACTGTTTTTCTTCTTCCTTTTCTGGTTCTTGAGTTGTTCTTGGTTCTCTGACCTCTTAAAGGCAATCCGGTTCTGTGACGGATTCCTCTGTAGCATCCAATATCCATTAGACGCTTAATGCTCATTTGAACCTCAGTACGTAATTCTCCTTCGATTGTGAAATTACCAACAGCTTCACGAATACGACCAATTTCATCGTCGTCCCAATCTGAAACTTTCTTACTCTCGTCTACTTTGGCTTCGGCCAGGATCTCTTGTGCCCTGCTCTTGCCAATTCCGAAGATATAGGTTAATGCTATAACTCCTCGCTTTTGTTTTGGTATATCAACCCCTGCAATTCTTGCCATAATTAGCCTTGTCTTTGTTTAAATCTAGGATTCTTTTTGTTAATTACGTAAAGGCGCCCTTTTCTGCGAACAATCTTGCAGTCGGCACTTCTCTTCTTTATTGATGCTCTAACTTTCATCTCTTTCGGTTTTTAATTTCCTGAAGGCGAGAAAATTTTCGCATCCAGGAGATTTTTCGCTAAGCCAATTTTTCAGAATGCAAAAGTACTGAAAAATTTGGAATTAGCTAATTTTACTTTTTAGTATCTGTATGTAATTCGAGCCTTAGTCAAATCGTAAGGGCTCATTTCCAGTTTCACCTTATCTCCGGGCAATAATTTAATGTAATGCATACGCATCTTACCCGAAATGTGTGCGGTCACCACGTGACCGTTTTCCAATTCTACACGGAACATCGCATTTGATAATGCTTCAATGATCGTTCCGTCTTGTTCTATCGCCGGTTGTTTTGCCATAATTAAGCTACTGCTTTTCTGTTTTTACCTGTTTTCATTAATCCGTCGTAATGCCTATTCAACAAGTAAGAATTCACCTGTTGCATAGTGTCGATCGCAACTCCAACCATAATTAAAAGCGAGGTACCTCCAAAAAACAATGCCCATCCTTGTTGCACACCAAGCAACTTCACTACGATAGCCGGGAACACGGCTATCAGCGCAAGAAAGACAGAACCCGGAAGGGTGATCTGGGACATTATTCGGTCTAAAAAGTCGGCAGTCTCAGAGCCCGGACGAATGCCTGGGATAAATCCACCGCTGCGTTTTAGATCATCAGCCATTTTATTCGTTGGCACCGTGATAGCCGTATAGAAATACGTAAACACAATGATCAACAATGCGAATACCACGTTATACCAAAACCCGAATATATCACTAAATGCTGCAGTTACTCCCTGTGCGGTCTCAGAGCTGGAAAGCCCTGCTACGGCCGCCGGGATAAACATAATTGCCTGAGCAAAGATGATAGGCATTACCCCTGAAGCATTAAGCTTTAAAGGGATGTATTGTCTTGAACCAAATACGTTCTTCTCATAACCGCCCGAAGCAGATCTCCTGGCGTACTGCACAGGTATCTGACGAACCGCCATTACCAGCATTACAGATCCAAGGATGATTGCAAACCAAATTACCAATTCTATAAGAATCATAATTAGTCCACCGTTAGATTCAAAAACCCTGGAAACGAATTCCTGTGCAAAAGATATAGGCAATCTCGCGATAATCCCCACCATAATCAATAGGGAAATACCATTACCAATACCTTTATCGGTTATCCTTTCACCAAGCCACATTGCGAAAATGGTACCGGTAGTAAGAATAATCACCGAAGAAGCAACAAAGGTTACTGTATCTCCAAGCAGGAATGCTCCCGATGGAAGTGTTGCAAACAGGTTATAAATATAACCGGGACCCTGTACAAGAGTAATTGCAATGGTCAACCACCTGGTGATTTGATTTATTCTCTTTCTTCCGCTTTCTCCTTCTTTTTGTAGTTTTTGCAAATAAGGAACCGCGATCCCCATCAATTGCACCACAATAGAAGCAGAAATATAAGGCATAATCCCTAATGCAAAAACAGAGGCGTTTGAAAAAGCACCTCCGGTAAATGCGTTAAGCAGGCCTAATAGTCCACTCTCTGTTTGACTTGATAGGTTGGCAAGTTGTGCCGCGTCTACACCCGGTAGTACTACCTGGGCTCCAAATCGGTATACCAATAGCAAACCGAGGGTCACTAAAATTCTATTTTTTAGCTCCTCGATTTTCCAGATATTTTTTATAGTATTGATGAATTTCATTGGGCGTATCTATTATAAAGTAACAACTTCACCTCCGGCAGCTTCAATAGCTTCTTTTGCTGAGGCCGTAAATTTATGAACAGATATTTTCAACTTTGCTTTTAATTCACCTCTACCTAATATCTTAACTAGTTCGTTTCTTCCTGCCAAACCGTTTTCAACAAGAACGTCCATATCTACAGTATCCTTGATTCTTCCTTCGTCTACAAGAGACTGAAGGGTATCCAGGTTGATACCTTGATAAACTTTACGATTTCTGTTGTTGAAACCAAACTTAGGCACACGGCGTTGAAGTGGCATCTGACCTCCTTCAAAACCTATCTTCTTAGAGTAACCAGAACGTGACTTAGCCCCTTTGTGTCCACGGGTGGCAGTACCACCTTTTCCTGAACCTTCTCCACGGCCAACACGCTTGTTGTTACTTTTAACTGAACCTTCTGCAGGTCTTAAGTTACTTAAATCCATGTGAACTTATTATTTTGTTTCTTCTACAGAAACTAAATGTTTAACTTTATTTACCATACCAAGGATGTTTGGCGTATCGTTGTGCTCAACCGTCTGACCAATTCTCTTAAGTCCTAAAGACTCTAATACGAGCTTTTGGTTTTTAGAGCGGTTAATTGCACTTCTTACTTTTGTAACTTTAATCTTTCCCATCTCTGTCCTTGATTTATCCTTTAAAAACCTTTTCTAACGTAATACCACGTTGCTTGGCTACGGTCTCTGCACTTCTTAACTGAAGCAGCGCATCAAAGGTAGCTTTCACCACGTTGTGTGGGTTCGAAGATCCTTGGTTCTTAGAAAGTACATCATGTACCCCTACAGATTCCAATACCGCACGAATCGCACCACCGGCAATAATACCGGTACCAGTTGCAGCAGGAAGTAGAAGAACTCTCGCTCCACCATACTTACCTTTTTGCTCGTGAGGCAAAGTACCTTTATTAAGAGGAATACGTACTAAATTCTTCTTCGCATCTTCTACGGCTTTAGAAATAGCGTCGGCAACTTCTTTAGATTTCCCTAAACCTTGCCCAACAACACCATTCTCGTCCCCTACTACTACAATAGCAGAGAAACCAAATGCTCTACCACCTTTAGTAACTTTGGTAACACGTTGTACTCCTACCAAACGGTCTTTCAATTCAAGTCCGCCCGGCTTTACATGTTCTACGTTTTTATAATCTTGATACATATTTTCTAGAATTTTAGTCCTCCTTCGCGAGCACCTTCTGCTAATGATTTAACTCTTCCGTGATACAGGTATCCACTTCTGTCGAAGGAAATGGTTTCCACTCCGGCTTTCTTAGCTTTTTCAGCAAGGGTCTTCCCTACCAAAACAGCGATCTCAGATTTATTTCCTGATGCCGATGCGATATCTTTATCTCTTGAAGAGGCGGCAGCAAGGGTTTTACCCGCTACGTCATCTATAAGTTGAGCATAAATTTCTTTATTGCTTCTATACACAGATAATCTTGGACGGCTTTCAGTTCCAGTGATATTCCTACGAATACGCTTTTTTATCTTTTGTCTTCTCTTTTCTCTTGAAAATGCCATAACTAAACTTTATTAAGCTGATTTACCTGCTTTTCTTCTTAATTGCTCTCCAACAAACTTGATCCCTTTACCTTTGTAAGGTTCTGGTGCTCTAAGAGAACGTATTTTAGCGGCAACCTGACCTACAAGTTGTTTATCATATGAAGTAAGTTTCACGATAGGGTTCTTACCTTTCTCTGAAACCGTTTCAACTTTAACTTCAGGCGCCAAATCTATCACAATATTATGGGAATACCCAACAGCCAAATCTAATTTTTGACCTTGGTTAGATGCTCTGTAACCTACACCTACCAATTCCAATTCTTTAGTATAACCTTTAGTTACTCCCTGAATCATATTGTTAACCAATGCTCGGTAAAGACCGTGCTTGGCTTTCTGATCACTTTTCTCAGAAGAACGTTCGAAGTAGATCACACCGTCTTCTAACTTGACGTCGATGCCTTTTACTTCCTGCTGAAGCTCTCCTAACTTTCCTTTTACCGTTACAAGTCCGTCCTTGATCGTAACATCTACGTCTTGAGGAACTGTAATTGGGCTTTTACCTATTCTTGACATTTCTTTAGTCTTTTAAGTATATTAGTAAACGTAACACAATACCTCGCCACCAACTTTCTCGGCCTGGGCCTGCTTTCCTGTCATCACCCCGTGAGAGGTAGACACGATAGCTATCCCCAATCCGTTAAGAATTCTTGGAAGCTCATTTGCTCCGGCATATTTACGTAAACCAGGTTTACTTATTCTCTGGATATCTTTAATTACAGAATCTTTAGTAAGCTTATCGTACTTAAGAGCTATTTTGATGGTTCCCTGAGCGGTACTGTCATCAAATTTGTAACTAAGGATGTATCCCTGATCGAATAATATTTTTGTGATTTCCTTTTTAAGATTAGAAGCCGGAATCTCAACCACACGGTGGCTGGCTGCAACAGCATTTCTAATTCTTGTCAAATAATCTGCAATCGGATCTGTATTCATTTGTCTTATTTTGCGGAAGTGGTTTTCGGAATACCCGAACCTTCAACCAATTTATATTCTTACCAACTAGCTTTTCTTACCCCTGGAATTAATCCGTTATTGGCCATCTCTCTGAACATAACACGAGAAACACCAAATTGTCTCATATAACCTTTTGGTCTTCCGGTTAATTTACAACGGTTATGCAAACGCACAGGAGAAGAGTTTTTTGGTAATTTTTGTAGTGCTTCCCAGTCACCAGCTTCTTTAAGAGCTGCGCGCTTCTCAGCATACTTCTTCACCAATTTTTGTCTTTTCACCTCACGGGCTTTCATTGATTCTTTAGCCATAATTAATTCTTTTTAAAAGGTAATCCTAGTTCGGTTAACAATGATTTCGCTTCCTTGTCGGTCTTTGCAGAAGTAACGAAGGTGATATCCATTCCGGATATTCTGTTCACCTTGTCAATATCGATCTCGGGGAAGATAATTTGCTCCTGGACTCCCAGGTTGTAATTACCTCTACCGTCAAAACCGTCCGCTTTAATTCCGTTAAAGTCACGAACTCGTGGTAACGCAGATGTTATCAAACGATCTAAGAATTCGTACATTCTGTATCCTCGTAAAGTAACTTTAGCGCCAATTGGCATTCCTTTACGAAGCTTAAAAGAAGCAACGTCTTTTTTAGATATGGTTTGTACTGCCTGTTGACCGGTAATCGCTGTTAATTCCTCAATAGCGTAGTCGATAAGCTTCTTGTCTGCAACAGCAGCTCCAACACCACGGCTCAGAACTATTTTTTCAAGTTCCGGTATCTCCATTACGTTGGAATAGCTGTATTCTTCGGTAAGAGTAGACTTTACTCTGTCTTTATACTCTTGTTTAAGTCTTGGTACGTATGCCATAACTAAATTACTTCATTAGATTTTTTAGAAAATCTCACTTTCTTTCCGTCTTCCGTCTTGTATCCAACCCTGGTGGTTTCACCATTCTTGTCTATAAGAGACAGGTTAGACACATGAACAGGAGCTTCTTTCTTTGCGATCCCGCCTTGTGGGTTAGATGCACTTGGCTTCTCATGTTTAGAAACCATGTTAATCCCTTCCACAATAGCCTTATTTTTGTCAAGGAGTACTTTCTGCACTTTACCTTCCTGACCTTTATGGTCTCCGGCAATTACACGTACTGTATCTCCTGATTTTATCTTAAGCTTTGTCATTTCTTTAATGTATTAAAGCACTTCAGGTGCCAATGATACAATTTTCATGAATTGCTTATCACGAAGTTCTCTCGCAACCGGTCCGAATACACGAGTACCGCGCATTTCTCCGGTTGGGTTTAAAAGCACACAGGCGTTATCGTCAAAACGGATATAAGATCCGTCTGGCCTGCGAACTTCTTTTCTGGTACGAACAACAACTGCTGTTGAAACTGCACCTTTTTTGATATTCCCGTTAGGTGTAGCTTCTTTTACACTGACAACTATCTTGTCTCCAACAGAAGCGTATCTTTTCTTTGTACCTCCTAATACTCGGATAGCTAAAACTTCTTTAGCCCCGGTATTGTCTGCTACTTTTAGTCTAGACTCTTGTTGTACCATAATTACTTCGCTCTTTCAATTATTTCTACTAATCTCCAACATTTAGATTTACTTAAAGGTCGTGTTTCCATGATCCTTACAGTATCTCCTTCGTTGCAGTCGTTTTGCTCGTCGTGCGCTACGTATTTTTTCGTTTTTAAAACGAATTTTCCATACATAGGGTGTTTTACTTTCTTAACCTCAGAAACCACAATAGACTTCTGCATTTTATTACTTGTAACTACACCTATACGTTCTTTTCTTAAATTTCTTTTTTCCATCTTTCAGCAGAATAACACTTATTGTTGTTCTCTTTTAGTTAACTCTGTAGCAAGTCTCGCTATATCTCTTCTTACAGCTCTAAGCTGTATTGGATTTTCTAAAGGCGACACTGCGTGAGCCATTTTTAAGTCTGAATATGCTTTTCTAGACTTATCAAGCTCTTCTTGTAATTCTGCCACAGAAAATTCTTTTACTTCTGATTGTTTCATAACATTTAAATATTAAGCCTGATAATCTCTAGCTACAATAAACTTAGTTCTCACAGGAAGTTTCTGTGCTGCAAGACGCAACGCCTCTTTAGCAACATCCATTGGCACTCCGCCAATTTCAAACATAATTCTTCCTGGCTTTACAACAGCTGCCCAGTATTCAACGGCACCTTTACCTTTACCCATACGTACCTCAAGAGGCTTTTTGGTGATAGGCTTGTCTGGAAATATTTTAATCCATAAAGACCCTTCCCTTTTCATATAACGGGTAGCGGCAATACGTGCTGCCTCGATCTGGCGGGCATTCACAAAATTGCTATCAAGTGACTTGATACCAAATGTTCCGTTTGAAAGTCTGTGCCCTCTTTGAGCATTTCCTTTCATACGGCCCTTTTGCTGTTTACGATATTTTGTTCTTTTAGGTTGTAACATTTTTCTTTACTTTAAAAAATTACTTTCTACGACGTGATTTGTTACCACCTCGTCCGGCTCCGGATTTCCCTCCTTGCTTTTTTGCTAGGCCAACAAGCGGGGAAAGTTCTCTTTTTCCGTAAACCTCACCTTTCATGATCCATACTTTTACACCCAGTCTACCGTAGGTAGTATGAGCTTCAATCAAAGCATAATCAATATCGGCCCTAAAAGTAGACAAAGGAATTCTACCATCTTTGTATGCCTCAGAACGTGCCATTTCAGCACCGTTTAGACGACCGGAGATCTGAATTTTGATCCCTTCGGCGTTCATCCTCATAGCAGCCGCGATAGCCATTTTAATTGCACGACGGTAAGAGATACGATTCTCAATTTGTCTAGCAACACTAGATGCCACTAGGTGCGCATCAAGTTCTGGCCTCTTAATCTCAAAGATGTTAATTTGAACCTCTTTGTCGGTAATCTTCTTAAGCTCCTCTTTAAGCTTGTCTACCTCCTGGCCGCCTTTACCAATAATAATACCTGGTCTGGCAGTGGTGATAGTAACGGTTACAAGCTTAAGGGTACGCTCAATAATTACCCTAGATACACTCGCTTTAGAAAGACGAGCATGGATATACTTTCTAATCTTATCGTCTTCGGCTAACTTATCGCCGTAGTCATTTCCTCCGTACCAGTTGGATTCCCATCCTCTAATGATACCAAGGCGATTTCCGATTGGATTTGTTTTCTGTCCCATACTATCTCTTAGCTTTGTGTATTATTGTTTGCTCCAAGCACCAATGTAACGTGGTTGGATCTTTTTCTTATTCTGTGTGCACGACCCTGTGGCGCAGGACGAAGTCTTTTCAACATACTTCCCCCGTCTACACGGATCTCTTTTACGAACAACTCAGCGTCTTCAAGACTTGCATCTTCGTTTTTAGCCTGCCAGTTGGCGATAGCTGAAAGCAAAAGCTTCTCTATACGACCTGATGCTTCCTTTTGGCTGAATTTCAAAATATGAAGCGCTTTTTCTACTTTTTCACCACGAACAAGGTCTGCAACCAGACGCATTTTTCTTGGCGAAGTAGGGCAGTTATTCAACTTTGCAAAAGCTACCTGTTTCTTGGCTTCTTTTATTTGCTCTGCTCTTTCTCTTTTACGAACTCCCATAGCTTCAATTATTTTTTACCTTTATTTTTTGCACCTGCATGTCCTCTGAAAGAACGTGTTGGTGAAAATTCTCCTAATTTATGACCTACCATGTTCTCAGTCACATATACAGGAACAAATTGTTTCCCGTTATGAACCGCAATAGTTTGCCCAACGAAGTCTGGAGTAATCATTGAAGCTCTTGACCAAGTCTTGATCACGGCTTTCTTACCAGACTCAACGTTTTGAGTAACTTTCTTATCTAATTTATAGTGAACAAAAGGTCCCTTTTTTAATGAACGTGCCATATCTTATTATTTCTTTCTACGTTCTACAATATATTTATTACTCGCTTTTGTTCTTGAACGGGTCTTGAATCCTTTAGCAGGAAGACCTTTTCTAGAACGTGGGTGACCTCCTGAAGCTCTACCTTCACCACCACCCATTGGGTGATCAATCGGGTTCATAGCAACTGGTCTTGTTCTTGGTCTTATACCCAACCAACGTTTTCTACCGGCTTTACCAGATATCTGCAACTGGTGGTCACTGTTAGACACAGCTCCAATAGTCGCCATACAAGTAGACAATACTCTTCTGATTTCTCCGGAAGGCAACTTAACGGTTGCGTATTTCCCTTCTCTCGCCAATAACTGAGCAAATGCCCCGGCGCTACGCGCCATTACAGCACCTTGCCCGGCTCTTAACTCGATACAAGAGATAATGGTACCAAGAGGAATATATGCCAATGGCATAGCATTCCCGATTTCAGGAGCCGCTTGCTCTTTACTAGAGACAATGTTCTGACCTACCTGAAGCCCATTCTGAGCAATAACATACCTTTTCTCTCCGTCTTGATAGTTCAATAACGCGATAAAAGCAGTTCTGTTAGGATCATATTCTATAGTCGCAACAGTAGCAGGAATACCCTGCTTGTCACGCTTAAAGTCTACAACTCTGTAACGTCTTTTGTGACCACCACCTTTGTAGCGCATGGTCATTTTTCCCTGACTGTTTCTCCCACCTGACTTTTTTATCGGAGCCAATAGACTTTTCTCCGGCTTATCAGTAGTAATGGCGTCATACCCATTAACTACTCTAAATCGCTGTCCAGGTGTGATTGGTTTTAATTTTCTAACTGACATTGTTTAATCTTAAAGATTACTGTATAAATCAATAGTTTCACCTTCCGCCACCTGTACCAATGCTTTTTTATAAGCCTTGGTTTTACCAGTGATCATCCCAGATTTTGTATATCTGGTCTTACGATCTGGACGGACATTAATTGTACGAATTTTAGATACTGAAACGCCATAAGCAGACTCAACCGCGTCTTTTATTTCAATCTTATTCGCCTTATTATCAACCACAAAACTATAGCGGTTATTCAACTCGCTATCTGCAGTAGCCTTTTCTGTAATAATAGGTTTTATTAAGATACTCATAACGCTTATTTACTTAAATTCGACTCAATTCCTTCTAGAGACCCTTCCATGAACACGATATTATTCGCGTGCAATATTTTGTAAGTGCTTAATTCTGAGCTACTTACAACCTCAGAGCCTTTTAAATTACGTGACGACAAATATACGTTTTTATTTGAGCCACCCAATACTATAAGAGACTTTTTATTCTCTATGCCTAAGGCATTTAGAACGTCTATGAAGCTCTTCGTTTTTGGAGCTTCAAAGTTAAAATCTTCAACAACCATGATCGCCTTGTCATTTGCTTTAATAGATAAAGCCGATTTTCTGGCAAGACGCTTAAGGTTCTTATTCAATTTGAATCCGTAGTTTCTTGGTCTAGGACCAAAAACACGACCTCCACCTTTAAAGATAGGAGACTTGATGCTACCAGCTCTGGCAGTACCTGTACCCTTTTGCTTCTTGATCTTACGGGTACTTCCGGAAATCTCAGCACGCTCTTTAGCCTTGTGAGTTCCCTGACGCTGATTTGCAAGATATTGCTTCACATCAAGATAAACCGCATGCTCATTAGGCTCTATTCCAAAAACAGAATCAGAAAGGTTTGCCTTTCTACCTGTTTCTTTTCCTTTTATATCTAAAACTGCTACTTCCATTACTTACTAATGATTACGTATGAGTTTTTATGTCCTGGCACACATCCCTTAACAACAATAAGGTCCTTATCTGCCACAACTTTTAAAACTTTCAGGTTTTCTACTTTTACTTTATCTCCACCCATTCTACCGGCCATACGCATTCCTTTGAATACTCTCGCAGGATACGATGCTCCACCAATAGAACCAGGAGCTCTTAATCTGTTGTGCTGACCGTGAGTGGCCTGCCCAACTCCTCCAAAACCGTGTCTCTTAACAACACCCTGGAAACCTTTTCCTTTAGATGTACCTGAAATATCAACAAATTCACCTTCTTTGAAATGCTCCACGGTAACAGAGTCACCTAATTTGTAATCTTCATTATAACCCTGGAATTCCACGACTTTACGTTTTGCAACGGTTCCTGCCTTCTTCGCGTGCCCTTCAGCAGCTTTGCTTGCAGTCTTTTTGTCATCGAAACCAAGTTGAAGTGCTTCATACCCGTCAACCTCTTTGGTTCTGACTTGGGTAACTACGCATGGTCCTGCTTGAATAACGGTACAAGGGATATTTTTCCCGTTCTCGTCAAAAATGCTGGTCATGCCTACTTTTTTTCCTATTAACCCAGACATATTTAATTATTAGTTATTAATTATTTATTTAAAAAAATTCAGGGCAGAAAAATACTTTCGCCCTGAATGTATTTTTCTCCGTTTTTCCTTTGCGAAACGCGCAGGACATGTTACCGCGCAACCGAAGCTACGCGGATTTTTTTCTATCACACTTTAATCTCTACTTCTACTCCACTTGGCAGCTCAAGCTTCATCAACGCATCGATGGTCTTAGAAGATGAACTGTAGATATCAAGCAATCTCTTATAAGAGCTAAGCTGAAACTGCTCTCTGGATTTCTTGTTTACGTGAGGAGAACGCAAAACAGTAAAGATTTTTTTGTGCGTTGGCAACGGGATCGGCCCGGTTACCACAGCACCCGTGGTTTTTACGGTTTTTACGATTTTCTCAGCAGACTTATCTACCAAGTTGTGATCGTAAGATTTTAGTTTTATTCTTATTTTCTGACTCATGTTCCTAATATTATTCGTTTGAACCCTTTGTTGCTTTAATCACTTCTTCCGAAATATTAGAAGGAGTTTCAGCATAGTGAGAGAATTCCATAGTTGAAGTCGCTCTACCAGAAGACAATGTTCTTAATGTAGTTACATAACCGAACATTTCTGATAACGGCACTTCAGCTTTTACAATTTTCGCTCCAGATCTATCAGACATACTGTTTACCTGACCTCTTCTTCTGTTAAGGTCACCAACAATATCCCCCATATTTTCTTCCGGAGTTACTACTTCGATCTTCATAATTGGCTCAAGGATCACAGCTCCTGCAGATTTTGCAGCGGCTTTATATCCCATTTTAGCAGCCAATTCAAACGAAAGCTGGTCAGAATCCACAGGGTGGAAAGATCCATCCTTAAGAACAACCTTAAGACTGTCCATTGTAAATCCTGCCAAAGGACCATTCTTCATTGCTTCTTCGAAACCTTTCTGTACAGATGGAATGAATTCTTTAGGAATTCGACCACCTTTAATTTCGTCAACAAACTGAAGACCTGTTCCTTCGAAATCCTCATCTACAGGACCCATCTCAAATACGATGTCTGCGAACTTACCACGACCACCAGACTGTTTCTTATAAACTTCTCTGTGCTGGGCGGTTTTGGTAACAGCTTCCTTATATTCTACCTGAGGCTCACCTTCGTTCACCTCTACCTTAAATTCTCTCTTCAAACGATCCACAAGGATCTCGATGTGAAGCTCACCCATACCAGAGATAATGGTCTGTCCTGAAGCTTCATCTGTCTTCACCTGGAAAGTTGGATCTTCTTCAGCAAGTTTAGCTAAAGCCATACCCATCTTATCAACGTCAGCCTTGGTCTTAGGCTCTACCGCAATACCAATTACCGGCGCCGGGAAGGTCATAGACTCAAGAATAATCGGGTGATCTACATCTGTAAGAGTATCTCCTGTTTTAATATCTTTAAATCCAACCGCAGCTCCAATATCACCAGCCTCAATCTTATCGATAGGCTCTTGTTTGTTAGAATGCATCTGGTAGATACGCGAAATACGCTCTTTCTTACCTGAACGAACGTTCAATACGTAAGAACCTGCGTTTAAGGTACCTGAGTAAGTTCTAAAGAATGCTAAACGACCTACGAATGGGTCAGTTGCAATTTTAAATGCCAAAGCAGAGAATGGGGAGTCTACATTCGGCTTACGAGATTCCTCTTCGCCGGTGTTAGGATTTTCTCCAACAATCGCCTCAACATCTACTGGTGAAGGAAGATATCTCATCACCGCATCCAACATTGCCTGCACTCCTTTATTTTTAAAGGCTGAACCACACATCATAGGTATGATAGACATATCTATGGTTGCAGCTCTAAGAGCAGCAATAATCTCATCTTCAGTAATTGAGTTCTCATCTTCGAAGAACTTCTCCATTAAAGCTTCATCATACTCAGCTACAGCTTCTACAAGCTCAGCTCTGTACTTATCCACATCTTCTTTAAGCTCTTCTGGAATATCAATGGTGTCATAAGTCATTCCGTGATCTTCCTCGTTCCAGATGATCGCCTTTTTAGAAATAAGATCTACAACTCCCTTGAAGTCGATCTCATCCCCAATCGGCACCTGAAGCGGAACCGGGTTACCACCTAGCATTTCCCTAACCTGCTTACACACGTTAAAGAAATCAGCACCCTGACGGTCCATTTTATTTACGAACCCAAGACGTGGTACTTTATATTTATCTGCCTGTCTCCATACTGTTTCAGACTGTGGCTCCACACCGTCTACAGCACTAAACAAAGCAACAACCCCATCAAGAACACGTAAAGAACGCTCCACCTCTACGGTAAAGTCAACGTGCCCGGGAGTATCAATAATATTAACTATATATTCCTGGTCTTTATACATCCAGGTACAATGCGTTGCAGCTGAAGTAATGGTAATACCTCTTTCCTGCTCCTGCTCCATCCAGTCCATTGTTGCAGCTCCGTCGTGAACCTCTCCAATCTTGTGACTGATCCCTGTATAATAAAGAATACGCTCAGTAGTTGTGGTTTTACCCGCATCAATGTGAGCTGCAATTCCTATATTTCTTGTAAATTTTAAGTCTCTTTGTGCCATTTTATTTAGAATCTAAAGTGAGAGAATGCTTTATTAGCTTCAGCCATCTTATGCGTGTCTACTCTTTTCTTAACAGCAGCACCTTCTTCCTTAGCAGCAGCTAAAACTTCTGCAGCTAATTTCGCAGCCATAGACTTTTCATTTCTCTTACGAGAGAATGAAATAAGCCATTTCATAGCTGTAGATACTTTACGGTCTGGTCTTATCTGCATAGGTATCTGAAAGGTAGCACCACCAACACGTCTACTTCTAACTTCAACGTGAGGCATTACATTAGAAAGCGCATCTTTCCAAACTTCCAAACCAGTCTTCTCTTCGTCTTGTTTCTTCTCTTCTACAATCGCAATTGCATCGTAGAAAATTTTAAAGGCAACCGACTTCTTACCATCCCACATCATCATGTTCACAAAACGTGTCACAAGCTGATCGTTAAATTTAGGATCTGGTAAAAGTGGTCTTTTTTTGGCCTGTCTTTTTCTCATTTCTTTACATTAAAAGTTTTAAATTACTTTTTAGGGCGTTTTGCACCGTACTTAGACCTACGTTGTGATCTCCCCTCAACACCTGCGGTATCGAGCGCACCACGAACAATATGGTATCTAACTCCCGGTAAATCTTTCACCCTTCCGCCTCTAACTAATACTATCGAGTGCTCTTGTAAATTGTGACCCTCTCCAGGAATGTAAGCATTCACTTCCTTCCCGTTCGTCAACCTCACCCTTGCAACTTTACGCATCGCAGAGTTAGGTTTCTTAGGAGTGGTAGTATACACACGCGTACACACCCCTCTCCTTTGAGGACACGAATCCAAAGCAGCCGATTTACTCTTCTTAGTTATTTTGGCCCTTCCTTTTCGTACTAATTGTGAAATTGTTGGCATAATTTCTTTTACACTAATTATTGTTAAAAATTATCTCCCTATTTTTTAGGGTTTGCAAATGTAGAAATAAATACCAATAATTCAAATATATAATATATTAATTTTCAGACAGGTTGAAACAACTCCACCGACCTGAATTACCTTATATCATGTACTTCACAATAAATCACGTTGATTTATTGCGAAAAACAAAAAAAGACCGAAAACTCAAATTTTCACAAAAACCTGCAATTCTTTAACTAAAAATCAACAAAAACTCAATGACAGCAAGGGATGCCTTACAAATTTTAACATTTAAACCGTTTAGGCTTAAAAGCTCTGGTCTAGGGGAGTATCGGTGTTTATTAACAGGATTTTAATAAAAATTGGCGATTTTGAAAATAAAAGTTTGTTTAATTAACCATTTATTAGCACATTTGGCCTTGGCTAATTCAAACAAATTTAAAAATGAAAACAAAGTTTAGTACTATTCTAACGCTCATGTTAGCGTTAGTTGTGCAGGTAACGTTTGCACAACAAAGAACGATTACCGGTACGGTAACCGATGAGGACGGGCTACCTCTTCCAGGGGTAAACGTCCTGATTAAGGGCACCACATCTGGTGTTCAAACAGACTTCGACGGAAATTATTCGATACAAGCCGCTACCGGTGATGTATTGTCTTTCTCTTTCGTAGGTCTGGAAACTGCGGAATACACCGTAGCAAACAACGACAATATTGATGTGGTCCTTAAACAGGATGCCGCACAATTAGAAGAAGTTGTAGTTACGGCACTGGGTATTTCGAGAGAAAAACGATCTATTGGTTATGCCGCGCAAGAGGTATCTGGAGAAGAGGTTTCTACTGTAAAAGTAGACAACGTAGTTAACTCTCTTTCAGGTAAGGTAAGTGGGGTGCAGATTAAAGCCAACAACAACTTTGGTGGTTCTGCAAACTTCCTTATTCGTGGGGTTAGTTCCTTAACAGGTAACAACCAGCCATTATTCGTAATTGACGGAGTGCCAATCGCTAACACCGTAAACAACACTGATTCCCAAAGACAGGGTAGTACAGGTTATGACTACGGTAACGCCGCTTCTGACATTAACCCGGATGACGTTGCTTCTATTAACGTACTTAAAGGTGCTGCTGCATCTGCTATCTACGGTTCTCGTGGAGCAAACGGGGTTGTGATCATTACTACTAAATCTGGTAAAGCAGGTAGCACTAAAGTATCTGTAAGTTCTGGTGTAACTGTTGGAACCATAGATCCTGACACTTTTATTGAGTACCAGGATGAGTACGGTGCCGGTTACGGACCATACTACGGAGCTCCGAATTTTGACGGGTATTTCGAAAGATTTGATGTAGACGGAGACGGAACTATTGATGATGTAGTACCTACATTTGATGATGCATCTTATGGTGCTCCTCTAGACGGAAGATTAGTATACCAATGGGATGCTTTTGTTCCTGAGCACAGAAATTACCAGACTGCGACTCCTTACACTGCAGGAGCGCACACTCCGGAAGACTTTTTCGAAACTTCTTACCAGTTCAACAACTCTGTTGCGGTATCAGGAGGTTCTGAAAAACTTACTTACAGATTAGGATATACCAACTTTGAACAAACAGGTATGCTTCCTAACTCTAACCTGAACAAGAACACTTTTAACTTTAACGGAACTATCAAGATCAACGATCGTTTTAACGCAGGATCTTCTGGTAACTTCGTTGTTCAAAGAACTACAGGTAGAAACTCAACTGGTTACAGTGACAACCTAATGTCTCAGTTCAGACAATGGTGGCAGGTAAACGTAGATATGGAAGAACAAAGAAGAATCTTCGATGAAACAGGAAAGAATTATTCCTGGAACCACGAAGGTGCTCTTCAAGGATCTGAATTACAGCCACACTACTGGGATAACCCATACTGGACACGTTACAAGAACTTCCAGTCAGATAACAGAACTCGTTTCTACGGTAACCTTTATGGTACTTACAGTGTAACAGACTGGTTAGATGTAACCGCAAAAGCTGCTGTAGATACTTATAAAGAACTAAGAGAGGAAAGAAGAGCAATCGGATCTGTTGCTACTCCATTCGGGGTACTAAGAGATGATGAGTCTTCAGGATACGACAGAAAAGACATAGACTTTACAGAGTACAACTATGACTTGATGTTCAACGTAGATACCGATCTTTCAGAAGACATTAGCCTTGCTGGTGTTGCTGGTATCAACATAAGAAGAGAGAAGTACAGCTACTACCACCAGGCTACTGCCGGAGGATTAATTGCTCCAGGAGTATTTGCACTTTCTAACTCTGTAAACACCAACCCTAAGCCGGTTGAACAACTGAGAGAAAAGCAAGTGAACGGATACTATGCTCAGGCCTCTTTAGGTTATGATAACACTCTGTTCCTTGATCTTACGGACCGTGTAGATATTTCTTCTGCACTTCCAACAGATAATAATACTTACAACTACTATGCTGCGAGTACTTCTTTGGTATTCTCTAACCTTTTTGATGCAGGTTGGTTAAGCTTTGGTAAAGTAAGAGCTGGTTATTCTGAGGTAGGTAACGACCTTCCTGCAAATAACGTATATGACACTTACAACATTATCAACAACTTTGGTAGTGCTGCAAGATTCTCTTTCCCTGGAATTAAGCAAAACAGCGAGCTTAAGCCGGAAAGAACAAAAGAGATCGAAGTTGGTCTTGAAGCCAGAATGTTCAACAACAGAGTTGGGATTGACCTTACCTGGTACAAGAAGAACACTGAAGACCAGTTAATGCCGGTTGCACTTTCAACTGCTACAGGTTTTAACAGCCGTTGGTTAAACGCCGGAGAGCTTCAAAACAAAGGTATTGAAGCAAGATTGAACCTAGTACCAGTAAGCACAGATGACTGGAACTGGACAATTAATGTAAACTGGGCGAAGAACGACAACCTAGTGGTAGATCTTTACGGAGATCAGGAAAACCTTCAGTTAGCTTCTTACCAAGGTGGTGTTTCGCTTAACGCAACTGTAGGAGAGCCTTACAACACTCTTAGAGGTACAGGATTCGTTTATAACGAAGATGGCCGTAGAGTAGTTGATGCTAACGGATACTACAAAGCTGCAACTAACCAGGTAATTGGTGATGCCAACCCAGACTGGAATGGTGGTGTATCTAACAAGATCACTTACAAGAACCTTGCTTTAGGATTCCTAATCGATGTTCAACAAGGTGGTGATGTTTATTCACTGGATTTACACTACGGACAAGGTACAGGACTTCCTGATTACACAGCAGGTCTTAACGAACTAGGAAATCCAAAGAGAGATCCTGTTTCTGAAGGCGGTGGAATCCTTAACGAAGGTGTGACTGAAGATGGTCAGGAAAACACAACAAGAGCAAGAGCTGATTTCTACGGTGGTGCATACTACTGGGGTAACTCTAGCAGAAACCCTGCTGCTCTAACTGTTTATGATGCATCTTATGTTAAGCTTCGTGAACTATCTCTAACCTACAAGCTTCCTGTGAAGAAGTGGTTCGGAGATATGGTAAACTCTGCTAATGTTTCTGTAGTAGGTAGAAACCTATGGATAATCGACAAGAACGTTCCTTTCGCCGATCCTGAATCTGGATTAGGTGCAGGTAATGCTCAAGGTTACCTTTCAGGATCTTACCCAACTCTAAGAACAGTTGGTCTTAACTTAAACTTTGAATTTTAATAAATCATAAAGATGAAAAAAGTATTATTAACCATATTTTGTTTTACCTTCCTCTTCACTTCGTGTGAAGTAGATGAAGGTCTGAACAGAGACAAAAAGAACCCGACGGCCGTTCCAGGCTCAGGGCTCTTTACCAACGCTACGATTAACTTATTTAATCAGATGAATTCTGCCAGCGTTAATGAAAATGTATTTAGACTATATGCTCAGTACTGGGCACAGACTACTTACCCTGATGAAAGTCAGTACAACCAGGCTGGTCGTAATATAGGTGGAGATATCTGGGATGCTATGTACAGAGATGTATTAAAGGATCTTCAGGGAGCTCGTGAGACCCTAACTGCAAACAACGCAGCAGATCTTGAGAACAAGCTTGCCATTATTAATTTTATGGAAGTTTATGCTTACTCTGTATTAGTTGATACTTTCGGAAATGTACCTTATTCTGAAGCTTTAGATCCAACTAACCCATCTCCTAAGTATGACGATGCTGCTACTATCTACCAAGATCTATTGAGTAGATTAGACGAAGCTGTTGCTACTTTAGAGAACGGAGGCGGAGGTTTCGAAGCTAACGCAGATCCTGTATACAATGGAAATGTAGAGCAATGGGCAAAAGCTGCTAACTCTCTTAGACTGAGATTAGGTATGCGTCTTGCGGAAGTGAATCCTTCACTTTCTCAGACTACTGCTGAAAAAGCAATCGACTCTGACCTTATAACAGATAATGCTGATAACTTTGGTATCAAGTACCTAAGCGGAGCTCCTAACACTAACCCACTTTGGGTATCTTTAGTACAGAGTGGTCGTACAGACTTCGTTGCTGCTAATACTTTCGTAGATGTACTTAAGGAACTTGATGACCCAAGGCTTCCAATTTATTTCGAGCCTGTAGACGGTGAATTCGTAGGTGGTATCTATGGATCTGCAAACTCTCCTGCAAGTTATTCTCAACTGGGAGATATCCTTAGCGACCCAACCTTAGATGGTAACATCATTACATCTGCTGAAGTTCACTTCCTATTGAATGAAGCTGCAGAAAGAGGATACAGCACTCCTATGACTGCTGAAGAATACTACAATGCTGGTGTAACTCAGTCTATCCTTGAATGGGGCGGAACTGAAGAGCAGGCTAACGAATACCTTGCTCAGCCAGACGTAGCATACGATTCTGCAAACTGGGAAAGCAGTTTAACCACTCAAAAATGGATCGCTATGTTCAACAACGGATTTGAAGGATGGACATTATGGAGAATCTTTGAAGCTCCTGAACTTAATGCTCCTGAAGGAATGACTATAGATGACATTCCAACAAGATTCCTTTATCCAACAGATGAGCAAACAATTAGCCCGCAGCAATACAATGACGCTGCATCTGCAATTGGAGGTGATGAAAAAACTGTAAAGATTTTCTGGGACGTTGACTAATTAGTCACCCACCTCAATAAATTAAAAGGCTACCAGATTCTGGTAGCCTTTTTTTATTCATAATAAACAGGGATTTCATATAATAAGTGTTATTTTTAGGCTTTAACACCTAATTCAAAATAATTTAACAGTTATGAAAAAACTAATTTTAATTTTATTCTTAATTCCTCTAGTTTCCTTTGCCCAGGACAGAAACCCAAGTTTAAAGAGTAATGTGCTGGCCAATAATCTTGGAGATTTCGCCATGCAGAAGATCGATAAGGTATACCACAACGAATTCTCTGAAAAGGTTGGCGGGAAAGCTTACTTGTTCGATGATTGGCAAATGTGTATAATTAAAACAACTTATGATAACGGGTATACCTTCAGCATTCCCTGCAACTATAATTTATTCAGCGACAGGTTTGAAATGAAGGTAGATGATGAACTTTACTATTTAAGGAAAGATATCGTCGTAGAAATAAGATATGGAGACCGGGTATTTAAACCTACTCCTGTTACTTACAACAAGGACATAAAAAATTATGTTGAAGTTTTAGGAACCGGTGAAAAGTTTGACCTTGTTAAGCAATACTGGTTAAGAGTTAAAGATGTCCAGTCTACAACTTCCTTAGGCCTATACGAAAAAAAAGTAACCGTAAAGGATGACCGTTACTTTATGGATGACGAAAATAAGCTTACAGAAGTACCTAATTCCCGAAGAAAGATCTACGAAGCTTTAGGAATGTCCAAAGAAGAAAGAAAAGACTTCGACGGGAATATCAAGAAAAATGAAGACTTGGTAAAAGCTCTTTAATCCTTCTTAGATAAACAATTTTAAAACCATCCACATCGGGTGGTTTTTTATTTTATAATAAATTGGGTTCAGCCAAGGTTTAAATATTAACTTTGTCCTCTATGGAAAATTCTACAAAGATCTTCGGGATAAGAACGGTTATCGAAGCCGTTCAAAGCGGAAAGAACATCGACAAGATATATATTCAAAAAGGCCTTTCCGGCCATCTTTTCAAAGAATTGGAACAATTATTATCCAGGAACCAGTACAATGTAAGTTATGTCCCGCCGGAAAAACTTAACAAGCTCGCCAAAGGGAATCATCAGGGTGTGGTAGCGACCATTTCCCCGGTAAGTTTTATGAGCATTGAAGATCTTGTAGAAAAAGCTTTTTCCAACACCCCTACTCCCCTTTTCCTGCTTTTAGATCAGATTACAGATGCAAGGAATTTCGGGGCTATGATCAGAACCGCTGAATGCTGTGGAGTAAACGGCATCATAATCCCTGAAAAAGGAGCCGCACCGGTAAATGCCGATACGGTTAAAACCTCGGCCGGGGCAGTCTTCAACATTCCTCTATGTAAGGTTAACCATATTAAGGATGCCCTTTACTTCTTACAATCTTCAGATGTACAGGTAGTGGCTGCCACAGAAAAGACCGATGACACCATTTACGATATAGATTTCAAAAAGGCTTCAGCTGTAATTATGGGAAACGAGGCCAAGGGAGTTTCCAACTCTATTTTAAAAGCTGCAAACAAAAGGGCAAAGCTACCAATGTTCGGAACTATTGAGTCTCTTAATGTTTCAGTGGCCTGCGGGGCATTTCTTTATGAAGCCGTACGACAAAGACTTAAAGGCTAATCCTTCTTACGTTCTTTATAGATATAATTATAGGTGATCTCTCCTGAATCTCCCTCTTCGTCCTGCGGAAGCTTTTCAATAAAGTTCCCGTTCTCATCGAAGTGCTGCATAAACTCATCCTCCTCTTCATTATAACCGGGCTTCTGCCATTCATATTTTGGAGGCCGGGCGATCTTTTTCCGATAGATCAGCGAAAAAACGAAGCCGGAGAGCAAACCGGAAAGATGGCCCTCCCAGGAAATATCCGGCACTATCGGGGTGATATACCAGAGCATCCCGCCATAGAGAAATACCACGATCAAAGACAAGGCGATTAGCCTGTAGTGCCGGGAAAATATTCCTTTAAAGAACAGAAAGGCCGCCAGAAGATAAATGATCCCGCTCGCTCCAATATGATTGGCCGGGCGACCGATGGCCCAGGTCATTACCCCCGTTAACAAAAGTCCATAAAAGAGAAGTTGCCAGCTTATCTTCCTGTAGAAATAGAACAAAGACATAGACAGCACAAACAAGGGAATAGTATTGTTAAAAAGATGTTTCATCCCGGAATGAATGAAGGGCGAAAAAAATATTCCTCTCAGGCCTTTGAGTGTCCTGGGCTGTATTCCAAAGGAATTGAAATCGAAACCAAACCGAACCTCAAACCAGAAGACGATCCAGATCAATAATACGAACAGGAGTGGATATCCAACCACACCGGGTGAAAAAACAAATGGCTGACGCTGTTTCAAGAATTTTTACTTTTATATTAATATTACAAAAAACCATCCAATCTTTATCAGGCTGACAATGTATATTTGATTTACTAATTTTGTCAGATGAATAAACCATTAGCAGAGAGATTAAGGCCAAAAAGTCTGGATGATTATTTAAGTCAACAGCATTTAATTGGCCCCAAGGGAGTGTTGAGACAACAAATTAAGCAGGGCACTATTCCATCCATTATTTTCTGGGGCCCTCCCGGAGTGGGGAAAACCACCCTTGCAAATATAATTGCAACTGAAACAGACCGACCCTTTTTCACCCTAAGTGCAATAAGCAGCGGTGTTAAAGATGTAAGAGAGGTAATAGAAAAGGCTAAAAAGAGCGATGGCCTTTTCACCACCAAAAGTCCTATCCTTTTTATAGACGAGATCCACAGATTCAGCAAGTCTCAGCAGGATTCGCTTTTAGCCGCCGTAGAGAAAGGCTGGGTCACCCTTATAGGTGCAACTACCGAAAACCCGAGTTTCGAGGTAATATCGGCTCTTTTATCACGCTGCCAGGTATATATCCTTAAGCCTTTCAGCAAAAAAGATCTTGTTGCCTTATTAAAAAGGGCAATGACCGAAGATAAGACCATTTCAGCTAAAAAAGTAAAGCTGAAGGAAACCGAGGCCCTTTTAAGATTAAGTGGCGGAGATGCCCGAAAACTCTTGAATATTTTCGAATTGCTGGTAAACTCCATTCAGGAAGGGGAAGAGATCACTAACGACCTTGTTTTTGACAAAGTTCAGCAAAATACCGTGCTTTATGATAAATCCGGAGAACAGCATTACGACATAGTTTCGGCATTTATTAAATCGATACGCGGCAGTGATCCCAATGCCGCTGTTTACTGGCTTGCCAGAATGATTGAGGGAGGCGAAGACGTGAAGTTCATCGCAAGAAGATTGCTTATCCTCGCAAGTGAAGATATTGGCAACGCTAATCCTACGGCTCTGGTTATTGCCAACAATACTTTCCAGGCAGTCACCACTATTGGCTACCCGGAATCCAGAATCATCTTAAGCCAATGTGTAACTTACCTTGCTACCTCCCCAAAAAGCAACGCATCTTATATAGCCATCAACCAGGCCCAGAGTCTTGTAAAGAAGACGGGGAATCTTTCTGTACCGCTTTCCATAAGGAATGCTCCTACAAAATTAATGAAAGACATTGGTTACGGAGAGGATTATAAGTATGCACACAATTATGAGAATAACTTTGCCCCTGCCGAATTTCTACCCGATGAAATAAAGAATACAACTTTATATCAACCTGGGAACAATCAGCGGGAAAATGCACAAAGGGAATTCCTCAAAAAACGCTGGAAGGATAAATACGGATATTAATTCTGAACTTCATAGACCGTCTTAACCGATTTATTCCGGTTACGGTCATAAAACTCCACAACAAGGTTGCCGCTTTTATCAAAATAAGCCATTCCCTGTTTGGTCATAGAATTATAGATGAAGGCCTTGCCCATATCAGACTTCACAAGAACTGCAAAGGGCTCGGCCATTCCTTTCTGATAAAAGGAATACCCGTCGCCATTATCTTTCAGGAAAAAGACAGCATTCTCCCTCACAAAATATTTTTCGCTGGCAGGACTTTCCGCTTCGGTTAATTCGGGCTGTTGCCCGGACACTGACTCAGCAACCTCTTCTGCAACTTCAGTTGCCTCTTCAATTTCTTCTGCAGCCTCTTTGGCTTCGGCTTCTACCTCGGCCTCCACTTCAGCTTCCATCCCCTGCATTTCAGCTTCCCCCTCTTCCGTCTCTTCATTAACTTCAGTTACCGGGTCGGCATCATAATTATAATTCAAAGAATCTATTGAAGTAAAGGCATCTCTCAGGGCTTCGTGCCAGGCTTTTTTAAATTCCTTTTCACGGCTTCGGCCTTCCTTAGATTCAAACACTACATTCCCCCTGCAATCTTCAAGCAAGACCTTCATTTTAGTAACAAATATCCCGGAGTTATCCTTAACATCTGCTCTTAGCGCAAGACAATTATCATTATCCAGATCCTCTGGTTTATCTTCACTTTTCATATATGCATTAAAGCCGAATTTTTCAAATAAGAACTCTGTAAGCGAATTGATCTGGTACTGATCTTCTCTGTCGGCAAAATCATAAATTTCAGGCACCACGACATATTTAAATTTATTAAGATCCTGGGCTTCTGCCGCAAGGCCTGAGATCAATAAAACGAGGCTTAAAATTAGTTTCTTCATAAGAGTTTAAAAAATTAACTGCATTCCCAACTGCATTGAAAAGCTGTTCGCCTTTGCCAGGTTAGGTAGAGCCAGCAGGTTGTTAGCTGCAAGATACACATTAAATTTATTAAAGGTTGATGTGTACATTAGCCCGATATTCTTGAACGAATAATCATCTAAGGTATAGGCCAGTCTTACCCGCTGCTTTTCCGAGATCTTACGATCGTAATAGGCCGTCATTGCATAGACCATCCCCTGAGGCCGGTTTACCGAAGACAACTGCATTCCTGCAAGATTACTATACCTGAGCTTGCTTACCAGCCTGTAATTACACGGAAAAAGTTTTCTCCCAAATCCATATTCGGCCGAAGCAACTAATTTGAAAGGTCGCCAGGTACGGTAAGGTTTATTAAAGGTATCATCCCTAAGATTGGCATTCACCTCATCTTCAAAAATGTCCCAATACGGGATGGCCTCATCATTCTCATCAAGCTCAGGGAAAAGCGGCTCCAGGCCATCTGTTTGATAATCTCCATAGTAATGGTAGCTCTCCACATCCTGCTGCTGAAACATCACCCCAAGATCCCTGACAGCACCGGTGACCTTAAACTGCTCATTAACCTCATAAGTAAAGCCAAGGTCCACTCCAATTCCAAGATTCCCACCGAAGAAAGACCTGCCTAAAAGATCGGCGGTAGCTTCCTGTACACTCATCCCTTCTTCATTCTTAAGAGAAGCAAATCCCGAAGTTTGAATAAGCACATCGATATTTCGGGCAAAATGCCTGTAGACATTTGGGCCTTCAGGTGTTTCCACAGTAACAAATTCCCCCGTATTTCCCGTGCTCTCCACATTAAAGATCCCGGAATAGAATTTCACCCTCCCCCCCACGGTAAGGTCATTATCCCACCTAAAATTAAGGCCAATATGATACACGGTCATCACCTCGGCGGTGAAGGCTACCTGAGAAAAATCGAAACTCTGGTTAATATAATTACTGTTTCCTTCGTTCATTAAAAGCGCCAAATCTTTAGGAAAGTAAGAAAAGGCGTCAAGTTCCTGGTAAATTCCGGCTGAAAGATAGCTTCGGTTATCAAGGCGCCAGCCCAATGAAGCAATTTCCCACTGTTCATTAACAGAAAAATGGTCTTTAAAGGTCATATTCCTTATCGCCTCCCGAACCCTCAGATTCACATTATCGTTCTCGTCATTAAAAATATCGAAAAGAGTGACTCCGCTGGAACCGGCACTAAGGCTTATCTGAGAAAAAAATGGGATCCCGATATGACTATTAAATTTGATCTGTGCCCCGGGGTTACCCCTTAAGGTTTGCGGAAGGTTGTCTACATTATACAGCAGGGGTTTATGCTGAGCCGAGGCACCTGTAAGAAAACAAGTAAAAATAACCGCAATCCAGTACCTCATATCTAAAATTCAAACTTGAATAATCCGGTCGAATCAAAATCAAGCTGACCTTCAAGATTACCGGGAGCAGATTGCATTTGCAACTCCACGACCATTTTAATTGAATTTCGAAGTAAATGAATCCTGTCTTCTTCTACCACCTCCAGTGCCTCTGCCGAAGAAGGACTGGCCTCTGTTCCGGCAGGGATATCATAATTCACGCTGAATTGTTCAGCGCCGCTTTCGGAAAGGAAGCTGATTCGGGTTGTAAAGGCCTGGGAAAAAGTATTGGTATTACTGAAATATAATTCAGCTGAAAAAAGATCATTCTGAATATAATCGTCATCAAGAAATTCCAGGCGAACGGTATCTCTTATAGCCTGTTTTATCTCTCCGTTTTCAGAATCTATAAGATCCTTTTTTTCAACAGTATAAATAAGGAGGTCGGTCTGAATATCGGGGGTAAGCTGAATTTCCTTACCCTGGCCCAGGTCTACATCTTTAACGCAGGAAACCATTAATAAGGTTAATGCGCAAAAACCAAGAAACCTGCATGTAAGCCCGAATCCTTTCATTAATTATTTCTCTTAGACTAGCCTAACGAAATTAACAAAAGTTTATTACTAGAGGTAGCTTGTAATTTCATTTAACGTTTTTATACGAATTTCATCGATAGGCTCCGGTTTATTGTGATAGTCGAAAAATATGGAATGTAAGCCGAAATCTTTGGCTCCCTGAATATCGGCCTCATAATTATCTCCAATCATAACGCTGTTTGAAGCATTTGCTTTTGACTTTCCAAGCGCCTTTTCAAAAATAAGGGCGTGTGGTTTTTTAACGCCGGCTTCTTCGGAAGTGGTTATGGTCTCAAAATATTCCAGTATCCCTGAATTACTCATTTTGGTATGCTGAACTTCCTGAAACCCGTTGGTAATAATGTGGAGTTTATACTTCGGCTTTAAATAATCCAGCACTTCTTTGGTCCCATCCAGCAAATGGTTGTTCACCGGAAGGTATTTTATATAGTCCTTGGCCAACAGATCGATCACCTCATCTGTGGTATCCATTTCAAGCAGATTGAAACTCTCCTTAAGCCTTCCATACCTAAGAGCTTCCTTGCTCACCTTATTATCACGGTACAATTCCCAGTATCTAAAATTTACCGGCATATAAACCTCAAGAAAATCATTAAGCTCTACCTCCATTTTATGCAGCTCGAAAATCTTCTGAAACGCCAGCGAAGAATTCCTGTCAAAATCCCAAAGGGTATGGTCCAGGTCAAAATAAACGTGCTCTATATTATTCAATTTCATAGATCTGTTTTAAAAACGAATAATTCAGTTCCTTATCAAAATACTCTGAGAAATCCTGGTTCTTGAAGACCGCATTAAAGTGACCTCCAAGTCCTTTCACTTCCTGCATCATATTCCCTAACAGCCGCTGAACATCTTCCAGGCTAAGAATATCTGCAGCCGCTGAATTAAACGCATAAGGATGTACCATCAGCGGAGTGGTTACCTCCATATTTATATCATAGAATAAAAAAGGAGTACAGGTACCCGCCCTGAATCCCGGGGTATGAGGATACCCCATCGAGTAGTCGTGATTGATCTCAAGTTCATTAAGGTTATTATAACAATCCGGAAGATTCAGATCGTATTTAGTATTCATCACATACTCCAGAGGACTGTGAATGATATCTTCCATTCTAAGCTTCTCTCTGCGAAGAATTCTGAAATCATCTAAAGCATAATACCCCAGAAGAAGACCTACTTTGGCATAATCTGCAACATATTTTATCACCGACCTGTAAGGCATCCGGTTATGGTTGATGTTCCTGTCGTGAACCGTAAAGTCACTTAACTGAAACATAAACAACATCTTTAAATTGTAAGATTTTATGATTTCAATGAGGTCCTCAAATACATTAAAGGGATCTTTCTTCAAACGAAAGAGTACCCTTATTCTGTCAAACACTTTCCCAAAATGCAAATGGAACATATCAATATGCATTCCCAGGAAACTTCTTATAAATCCTTTATTCCTATATCCAAAAACGTGCTCCACTGCAATAACAGCGCGGGAAGAAAAAGATCTCTTCCCCACTTCAATTTCAGGGAAGCGTTCCTCGAGCACTTCCTTAAATTTGTATGCCCAGACATCGACCACCGGAGACTGTAAGAAACCTTCCTGGTACGCGAGACTTTCAGCAGCAGGGAATCTCCCTGCCTCATCTTTCACGTGAGGCAGATATTCTTCGTAGCGACTTAGCAAATAAAATGAAGCAGCAAATATATCGAAAGGTAAAGCACTTGTTTCCGGAAGCGGAAAAAAGCAAAAACTATTACCCCAGGGCTGCACTTTGATCTCTACTTCTGAAAAACCCTGTTCCATAAGCAGATCTACCTTCTGCACGAAAAGCTCATTCCCCAAGGGCTGCTTGCCATAAGACATCTTCATCCCGTCGTGCGCAATAAACTCTTCGATCTTAGTACTGAATTTCACCGAAATCCCCAGGATATTACTGCAGATATGTTTAAAGGTATAGACAATACGCGGAGTAACTTTTTGGGTATAGATCAGTAACATTCATCGTTTTTTAAAGAATACCTTCGTCGGCAAAGCTAAAATATGATTTTTCAGTTACAATAATGTGGTCCAGAACTTTAATGTCCAGACTTTCGGAAGCAGTCTTCAGCTTTTTGGTAAGTTGTTTATCGGCTTCGCTGGCGTTGAGATTTCCGGATGGATGGTTATGAGCCAGAATAATGGAAGTGGCTCCCAGCTCCAGGGCTTTCTTAAGCGTAAGCCTCACATCTACCAGTGTACCGGTTATCCCACCCTTGCTTAGTTGAAACTGATCTATCACCTTATTAGAGTTATTAAGATATAGGATCCAGAACTCTTCATGAGGCAATTCCCCTATCACGGGCTGCATCAGTTCAAAAACACTGGCACTGGAACTTATCTTCTTTTGTTCTAACGCTTCTTCAATTCTCCGCCTTCTTCCCAGTTCAAGCGCCGCAATAATACTAACGGCCTTAGCACTCCCAATCCCCTTAAAGTTACAAAGTTGATTTACGGAGAGCTTTCCAAGTTCGCTAAGATTGTTCCTGGTGTAAGAAAGAATTCGCTTACTTAGCTCCACCGCGCTTTCATTTCGACTTCCGGAACCAATGAGAATAGCAATGAGTTCAGAATCACTAAGGCTTAGTTTCCCTTTCTGAAGCAATTTCTCCCGTGGACGGTCGTCCTCCGCCCACTGGCGTATACTAAACCGCTGATTTTCTTCTTTCTCCATCGTTCAATAAATATAAAGAATGTATTCTTTATATTTTAAAACAAACTGGTTTTCAGAAAGATATTTATTTCGTGAAGGATTATATCCAGGTTTTCACCTCGTCAAGATCCAGCCCTCCGTAATTCCCGCTGCTCATTAGCAGTAAGGCTGAATTTGAAAGATCTGTCGCCTCCAGGCTTTGTTTGAGCTCCGCGGGGTCTGTAAAGACCCGAAGCCCTTCCTTTTGAAATGCATCAGAGATCACCTCTGCAGATACTTTTTCCAGTTTTTTCTGACTTACTGCCTCTGGTGAATAAAACACCAAAGCTTCATCTGCAAAATCCAGAGCATTCTCATACTGCTTCAAAAACTGAGCATTCAAACTACTGTAGGTGTGAAGCTCAAGACAGGCGATCACTTTTCTATCTGGAAATTGTTCCTTCACCGCAGCTGTAGTTGCTTTTACCTTAGATGGACTGTGGGCAAAATCCTTAAAGATCACAGCCGAACTGGTTTCTGCAATTTTTTCAAGTCTCTTGGCAGCACCTTTAAAGGTCGCAATAGCTTCATAAAAATCATCTTCATCGATTCCCATGTGCTGGCAAATCCACTTTGCTCCGGCAAGATTATTCAAATTGTGCTTTCCAAAGATCTCAAGCGGCAACTCCCCTTCAGGAGTATCCAGAATGCACATTTCATCCTGAACGTGATATTCCGGAGTATGGTAAGCATGTTTCCTGATGGGATTCGAGGTTTCTTCAGCAATCCTTTTCACTTCGGGATCTTCCTCATTATAAACCAATATCCCGCCGTTTACTATGGAGCTTACAAATTTTTCAAATTGCTGAACATAGTTATCATAACTCGGAAAAACATTAATATGATCCCAAGCAATTCCGCTCAGGAACGCAATATTCGGTTCATAAAGGTGAAATTTAGGTCTTCTGTCTATGGCGGAAGACAAATACTCGTCCCCTTCGATCACGATAAAGTCATTTTCTTCTGTAAGATGCACCATATTATCAAATCCTTCCAGAGGAGCACCAACCATAAAGTCTACTTCTTTTTCGTGATACTGCATTACGTGAAGGATCATTGATGTTATTGTAGTCTTTCCGTGGGATCCGGCAATAACTACTCTTGTCTTTTGCTTAGCCTGCTCAAATAAAAATTCAGGATATGAATACACCTTAATGCCAAGTTCTTTTGCTCGTAGAAGTTCAGGATTATCTTCTCGTGCGTGCATCCCAAGGATCACAGCATCAAGGCCTGTCGTGATCTTCTCGGGAAACCATCCCATTTTTTCAGGGAGAAGCCCCTTATTTTCGAGAGCAGCTTTGGAAGTCCCGTAAATGGCATCATCGCTTCCTGTTATTTGATATGATTTATCATGAAGGGCAATAGCCAGAGCGTGCATAGCACTCCCCCCAATTGCAATAAAGTGAAGATTCATAAACTAATTTTTGGCAAATATACTTATTTGAAATCGAAGACAAGTCCTGCAAAAGACAAGTTAAAGTTTTAAGATTCGCTCTTTTTCCCGCTTTGCTTCTTCAAAATCCGGGTTATTCTGAAGCACTTGCTCAATAAGTGCCAAAGCCTCACCTTTCCGGTCTTGATCTGCCTTTATTCGCGCTATTCGGTATCTGGCCCAATCGGGAGATTTTAGGTCTTTATATCCATAGTTCTGGATATATTTCTCCAAAAAAGCGATTGACATTTCCGGATACAGATTATACTTACTCCCCAAAGTTCCAAGTTCATAATAAAGGTAATTTCTGCGAATAAGGCTTTTATCTTCTGATGCCAACAGAATAGCATTTTTCACCATATTCCGCGCAGCTTCCGCCTCGCCGTCTGTTTTATAGATATATGCCTTAGCAAGGTAATAATCTATGGGATTAATGTCTTTGAGCTGCCGCGCAAAATCTTCAGCCACTTCCCGGCTCCCCCCAACAATTCCTGGAATTTGCATATAGAATTCCACAAGAGCCCTGCGAACCTCGGGGTTGGTTTTATCCAATTCTGCGGCTTTATTTAAATGAAATTTGATATCACCAAGCATTAATGCGGCTTGTATCTTAGGCACCTGCATAGCCTTCATCCCCATTGCGCCTCCAAGTTTGAAGTTATACCTGGCCGATTCCGGATATTCTTCCACGAGATTATCGTAATAACCAATAGCCAGATCCCATTTCTTCTCAAAACTGGCTATATCACCAAGCCTCTCAAGAGCCTCAGGTTTGTCGTTTATCTCCTCAAAAAGCAACCGAGCCCGAGTTATTTCCCCATGTTCAAGCAGTTCTTCTGCTCGTTCAAAACCACCTTGAGCGGCACAATGCAGGCAAAAAATCGAGGAAATGATCCAAAAAACCGTGGAAATCTTACACATATATTAAAATTTTATTAAATTTAAGCAGCCGAAAATTAAATACTTACACCCATTTTGCCTTTAAAATTTTAAATGCATGCCAAAAATGCTAATAAATGTTAAAGTAGTAGACTTTAACACCCTTAGTATTAAAAATTATTTTAATATTTGTGCCACTAAATCAGTTTAAACCTAATACTAATAATTGAATTTAACACCTAGCCTATGCAAAATTTTACTTTAGGTAAGAATGGAACGAATTGGTTCCTTTTTGCCTTTGTTTTTTTAATCGGAAACTTGTCCTCTTTTGGGCAAGAAGTATGCCCAACAGAAAGCGGGACATCTTCTTCTCAGACTTTCTGTTATTTAGAAACAGTTGGAGACATCCAAAGGGATGGTTCCAATACCGCTGTTTATCAGACAGACGACAATCAGAATGACACACAGCCTATTCCTGCAGATGAGCTACTTACTGATGGGACAACCTATTATGTGGGTGGTGAATCGGGAACCTGTGACAGGGTAGCCGTAACTGCAACAGTTAATGCTGAAGCAACACCTACCAACACTATTTTCCCTAATAGCAACAGCTTTTCAATAAGCCCTTGTTCAGCGACTAATTTTTCAGCATCTGACCTGGCCAGCTATTTTGAGCCTATTAGCGGATATAGCATAGAGGTTTATGATACAGAGTTTGGGACCACTCCTTACACTGGCGAACTAGTACCTGGAGATAGCTATTATGTTGGACAGGTAGGATCAGGATGTCCTTCTACAAGGGCAGCAGTAGGTTACGATCCTAACGATCCTGATGCTCCAACGGCTACATCTCCACAAACTTTTTGTGAAGGAGCAACAGTAGCAGACCTTCAGGCTCAGGGAACTTACCCTAACACTCAGGATATCAGATGGTACAGATCTGAAACTGCAAATTCACCACTTTCAGACGACACTCAATTGATTGATGGGCAGACTTATTACGCATCACAAGTTGTGAATGATCGTAATAGTGTTTTTCCTCCTTGTGAAAGTGAAGAAAGAACTGCTGTATTAGTAAATGTAGAACAAGGTCCAGATGCTGGTGCTGATAACACCGGGACGGTATGTGAGTCCGATGTTCAGGATACATTTCCTAGTAATGATGCAGTTGAAGATTATTATTTAAGCCTTTTAGATTCTGGAGTACCAGCTGATGGCACCTTTAACCCGACAATTGACCAAATCGTTTCCCAATATCAAAATGATACAGACGGTCTTGGGGACTTCACAACAACTTATACAATTGGCTCAGGAGACTGCCAGGACTCAGCAGAATTAACCATTAGTATTGTCCCTCTTGTAGCGGCCGATGCGGGAAGTGATGTAGATTTGAGCTTTTGCTCTGCTGAAGGCGAACAAAATTTATATGATTACTTAAGTGACGATGCAAATCCTGACGGATATTTTCAGGGATATGAAGATGGACTCTTCAATCCGTCTGAAGAAGGAGCAGGAACCTATAATATTTCTTATGTTGTTGATGATTCCACTGCTTGTGTAACCGGAAGCGACAATGCCACATATACAGTTGAAGTTAATAACGGAACAGGAACAGATTTAGCTCTTACATTCTGTTCTACTGAGTTTGATGGAATGTCTCAAATGGAGGCTTTTAATTATATAGTTTCTTCTATTCAAGACTTCAACTCTGAAGATTATAATTTAGATGGATTCGACCCAAGTCTTGAATCCCTTTTCGCAACTTTCGATCCAAACAACCCAGCTGGAGTATATGAAACAACTTATTCAGCAGGCACAGGGAATTGTGAAGATGTAACTAATTTTTCTCTAACAATAAACGATCCTGAGCCTGCAAATGCAGGAGATGATCAAAACCTGACTTTTTGTACAGGTAACGGTGAGGAGAATCTTTACAATTACTTGAGCGAAGGAGCCAATACTAATGGTGTTTTTGAAGGTTACGAAAATGGAGCCTTCGACCCTATGACGGAAGGAGCCGGAAACTATGAAGTTACGTACACTGTCGACGGCACTGAAGCTTGCGTAACAGGTAGCGATTCTGCAACATTCTTCATAGAAGTAAACGAAGGAGCTGCTAACGCAGGTAGTGACAACACGGGGATTGTTTGTGAAAGTGACGTTCAAGCAACTTTCCCTAGCCTTGATGCAGTTGAAGACTATTATTTAAGTTTATTAGATTCCGGAGTGCCAGCCAACGGAACGTTCGACCCAACAATTGATCAAATCGTCTCTCAATACCAAAATGATGAAGACGGCCTGGGTGATTTCACAGTGACCTATACTGTTGCAGACGGAGACTGTACGGACTCAACTGAACTTACGATTAGAATAACTGAATCTGATCCAGCTAACGCAGGAGAAGATCAAAACTTAACTTTTTGCACTGGTAATGGAGAGGAGAATCTCTACAATTACTTGAGTGAAGATGCTAATCCAAACGGGGTATTTGAAGGATATGAAAACGGTATCTTTGACCCGATGGCAGAAGGAGCTGGATCTTACGAAGTAACTTATACCGTAGATGAAAGTGCAGAATGTGTAACCGGAAATGATTCGGCCACTTTCTTTATAGAAGTAAACGAAGGTGCTGCAAATGCAGGTAGCGATAACACAGGCATAGTTTGCGAAAGTGATGTTCAAGCCACCTTCCCAAGTATTGATGAAGTAAGAAAGTACTACTTAAGCTTACTTGATAAAGGGGTTTCAAGAGGTGGAACCTTTAACCCATCTGTAGCCCAGATGGTAGATGATTACCAAAATGATGAGGATGGCCTTGGTGATTTCACCCTAACTTATACAGTAACTGATGGTGATTGCCAGGATTCTGCTGAACTAACAGTAAGCATTATAGCAACTCAACCGGCAAATGCAGGGGTAATTGAGGATGTTGTTGTTTGCTCCAATGACGAAGACATCAACCTCTATAGCCTTTTAAGCGAGGATGCTAGCCAGGATGGAATCTTTACCGGATATGAAGATGGTATCTTCAGCCCTTCTGAAGAAGGTGCCGGATCTTACGACCTCACTTACGTAGTAAATGAAGATGTTTCCTGTGTAACCGGAGAAGATTCGGAAAGTTTCATAATAGAAGTAAACGAAGCTCCTAATGCAGGTTCTGATATCACTCAGGAATACTGCATTACAGAAGCTCAGGATTTAATCAACAGTCCTCAGGATGCTATTGATCTATACTATTCTCTTTTAGACGAAGGTGTACCTCAGGATGGAGCTTTTGAACCATCTTTAGAGACCTTGGCTACTCAGTTTGCCAGTAACCCTATTGGTACTTTTGAAACAGTATATACTGTTTCAAATGATGAATGCGAAGACTCAGCAACTATATCAGTTACCATAAAAGATACTGTAGAAGCTGATGCAGGTGATGATACTGAAGTTACTTTCTGCCTGGGCCAAAGCGAACAAAATCTTTATGACTATCTTCCTGAAAATGCCAATCCTGATGGATATTTTGAGGGATTAGACAATGGAATGTTCAATCCATCTGAAGCTGGTGAATTCACAGTTACATACACCGTAGATCCAACTACCGCCTGTGTAACCGGAAGTGATTCATCTATATTTACCATTCAGGTAAATGACTTATCAGGAGTTGCCGGAGAAGATCAATCTCAAACAGTATGTAGTGCAGATGTAGATATGTTATTCCCGGATGTACCATCGGTTAGAAACTTCTATCTTGATATGCTTGATGAAGATGTTGCTAGAGACGGTACATTCACTCCTTCAATTTCAGAAATAATTGAAGCCTACCAAAGCGACGGGGTTGGAGAATATAACACCACCTATACTGTAGGAACTGGTGAATGTACAGATTCAGCTGAATTAAATGTAACCATCCTGCAATCACCATTAGCAGGCGAAGATATGGATCTTGATGTTTGCACAAATCAGGGCACTGTAAACTTATTTGATTTCCTAAGTGTTGATGCAGATACTACGGGAGAATTCACTCTTGATGGAGATGTAATCACTGACGGAATGATGAACCCTGCAGATTTTGAGGTTGACACTTATACTGTAACTTATACAGTAGAGTCTGATAATGAGTGTGCAGATGACACATCAACTTTTACAATTAACGTAAATGAAGCACCAGCTTCTCCGGAAGCTGCAGACCAGTCTTTCTGTGCTGTTGATATGGCAACAGGAGCTGACCTAATGCCTTCTGGCGAGGATTATACCTGGTATGCAGATGCTGAAATGACCACTATGGTTGCAGCAGATGACGAGCTTATGACCGGAGAGTACTATGTAACTCAAACTAACGGAGGTTGTGAGTCTGATGCCACAATGGTAAACGTAACTATAGATGACATCGACGCTCCAAGCATAGATAATTCAGCTCTTGAGCTTTGTGAAGCAGATGAACCTACCATTGCTGATCTTAATGACGGTATTAATGAATCTGGTGATATCACCTGGTACGATGCGGAAGAAGATGGTGAGGAGCTTAGCCTGAACACTCAATTAGAAGATGGTGTTACTTACTACGCTTCTTTAACCAGTGCCAACACAGGATGTGAAAGTTCTGTAAGACTGGCCGTGACGGTAGAGCTACAACAATGTCCTCTTGTATTCCCTGAGGTTATAACACCAAACGGGGATGGTCTGAACGATGTGTACTCAATCGATAATATCGAAAACGAATATCCAAACTATAACCTTGAAGTCTATAACAGATGGGGTAACTTGGTATACAAAGGGAACGCTTCCACTCCTAAGTGGGACGGAACTTCAAACCAGGGAGGTTCTCTTGGAGATGATGTTCTTCCTGTTGGAGTATACTTCTGGGTTGTTGAATTCAACGACGGAAGCACTCCTGCTAAACAAGGTAAAGTATACTTAAGTAGATAATAAAGGATAAACACTAAACAGAAATGAAAAAAACAATCACAAAATATTTAATATTTACAGGCATTATCCTTTTCTCTATTAAAGGTATGTCTCAGCAAGATCCGGTGTTTACGCAATACATGTACAACATGAGCGTGGTTAACCCCGGTTATGCAACAGATGATCCTGGAATACTCAACCTTGGTGGTATTTACAGAAGTCAGTGGGTAGGAATGGAAGGTGCGCCAAGCACCGCCAATTTCTTCGCCCACACTCCTGTGAGCGAAAGAGTAGAGCTAGGTATCAGTATTGTTCACGATGAGATAGGTGATATCATAAAGGAAAATAACATTACCGCAGATTTTGCATACGTGCTTCCTGCAGGTGAGACCTCAAAAATTTCCTTTGGTGTTAAAGGGGGACTTTCTACTTATGATGCCGACCCTTCAGGACTTATAATTCCTGATGGCAACGATCCGGCTGCAGAAAGTGTAAGTGAAGTGTTTCCTGTATTCGGGGTAGGTGCCTTCTGGTTTAGCGACAATTACTATTTAGGGTTGTCTGCTCCAAACCTGTTCACCTCTAAGCACATTGAGAATTCACAAGGATTAAGAGGAATTGGAGAAGAAAACATCCATTACTTCTTAACCGGTGGATATGTGTTCGACCTTAATGAAAACCTTAAGCTTAAACCGGCCTTTATGGCCAGGGGAGTTCAGGGTGCACCTCTTTCCGTAGATGTTACTGCAAACGTATTATTGTACGATCGTCTTGAAGCAGGTATCGGTTACAGATTCGATGAATCAGTAACAGGGCTTGTAAACTTCAAGATCACTCCGCAATTGCGTGTCGGGTATGCTTACGATTACACTACAAGCAACCTGAGCAATTACAATGATGGAACACACGAGATCATGCTTTTATTCGACCTCGATCTACTCGGGCTTAATAAAGGATATGATAAATCACCAAGATTCTTCTAAAAACAGCATAACATGAGAAATATATATAGTACACTTTTAATACTCTTAGTAAGCGCTACCGCGTTCGCACAGAGCTCTGAAATAAAGAAGGCCGATAAGTTCTTCGCCCAAAGAGCCTACATCGACGCAGCTGATGCTTATGAAAATGTAGTGGATAAAAACCAGGAAGTTCTTCAGAATCTTGGAGATTCCTACTTTTTCACTAACCAAATGGAAAATGCAGCCGAAATTTACCGGTTGCTTTTCCTTCGCCACGAAGGGAATATAGAGCCTGTATACCAGTTTAGATTCGCCAATGCTCTTAGAGCTACAGGCGAAAATGAAGATGCTGATAAATATATGAGCGCTTATACCGGGGATGATGTAAACTATGAGGAATTCACCAAGAAAATGGACACTGTAGTTCCTCACGTATACACCACTAACCAGGTGATGAACAACAGCGCTTCTGCAGATTTCGGGATTGCTTTCTACGGAGATAAGATCGCTTTTGCTTCTACAAGAAACCAGGAGCGTCCTATCTACCCTTGGAACAACAAGCCAACCCTTGATCTTTACAGCGCAAACATGTCTGATGACGGAGAGCTAAGCGATGTAGTGCTTTTCTCTGAAAACATCAACACCGATTCTCACGAAAGTTCAGCTACTTTCAGCGAAGACGGAAACGTGATGTATTTTGACCGTACCAATGAAGACAGAGTTAAGAATGAAGAAGGAATGAAGGTTGCTCACATTAGCATCTACCGTGCAGAAATGGTAGACGGCGAATGGACCAACATCGAAAAACTTCCCTTCTCCAGCGAGGAATATTCTGTTGAACATCCAAGCCTTAGTGCCGATGGTTCTAAACTTTACTTTGCCAGTGATATGCCTGGTTCAATGGGATCTTTCGACATCTACGTTGTAGACGTAAATGAAGACGGAACTTACGGAGAACCCGAGAATCTTGGAAGCGGAATCAATACAGCTCACCGTGAGCAGTTCCCTTTCATCAGTAAAGACGGAATCCTTTATTTCGCTTCAGACGGACATATGGGTTATGGAAACCTTGATGTTTACAGCAGCGAAGGAGACTTCAGCGAAGCTCAGAACTTAGGTGCTTCAGTAAACAGCGCTCACGATGATTTCGCATTCGCTGTGAAAGCTGACGAGGACAAAGGTTACCTTGCTTCAAACAGAAGAGGAACTGATAACCTTTATTCTTTCACAAGAGAAGACTATGAGCCACCGGTTGTAGAATTTGATGATAGAGAAACCAATACAGAAACCGGTAGACAACAACTTAGAGATGTTGGTAAGATCTACTTCGATTTCGATAAGGCTACGATCAAACCAGAATCCGAGCCAACTCTTAACAAAGTGGTTGACATCATGAAGAAATATCCTGAACTGAACATCGAGATCGGATCTCACGCCGATGCCCGTGGTACTGACAAGTACAATATGGATCTTTCTGAAAGACGTGCCGCTTCAACCCTTGAGTATCTTGTAGAGCACGGTGTAGAACGTGAAAGACTAACCTCTAAAGGTTATGGTGAAAGTATGCCACTTAACGACTGTACCAAGCCTAGAATGTGCTCTGAAGAGCAGTATGCTAAGAACAGACGTAGTGAGTTCACCATTATGGATGATGAGCCTGCTACCGAAGAGATGGAAGGTGAAGAGATGGAGAACAATGAAGAAAACTAATTTCAATTAGTATATTCACTAACTAACCAATCAAAAAGAAAAAGCCCCTTTAAAAAGGGGCTTTTTTAATTTATATCATCAGGCTTTTCGCTCAGATCGATCACTTCTTTGGCGGATAGCCTTCCAGAGCCTTTTTAACGATCTTATCAAAAACAGCACTTCTTTCTTCAGGAGAAGCATTCTTATCGAACCTGCTCTCCACCACTGCCTGCCAGATAAGCGAATCATCTTCCACATCAATAAAATCGAAGGTAAGCCGTAAATAGGTATCGGGGCCGCCCAAAGGGAATCCTCCGGAAACCCCTACTCCAACATTACGACCACTACCACCAATTCCAACACCCACGCGATTACCGCTATTCTGAATAAATTCTTCGGAATAAACATTCACATAGATGCCGGCATCATCACCTCTTGAAAAGCCTTTACTTTTAAGGGCAGAGTCAAGGCTTTCGATAAGCCTTCCTTCATCCAGCTGACTTAAGCCGGATCTAAAGTCCGGGAATAATGAATAGGTAGAATACTGACTGAAATTGACCTTCCGGTCATAATCGTATACGGCGCTCGGCGCATTACAGGACGCAAGCACCAGACAAATAAGTAAAGTTTTGAAGATCTTCATAGGATGAGTTTTTACGTAATTCACAAACCAAAAGCCGATGGCTTTCTACTAAATTACGCAAAAACTATCCCAGAATATAATTGAAATTATTCAGGCTTCTTATTGAGCATTTCCCAAAGCCTGTCCTTAAGTTCTGTTAGCCCTTGATGAGCGACTGAAGAAATAAAAATATATGGAGCTCCAAGGTTCTTATCAAGCTCCTGCTTCAATTCGGCCTTAAGTTCATCGTCCAGCATATCGCTCTTCGAAATCGCTATAAGGCGATCCTTATCCAGCATTTCCGGATTATAACGCCTTAATTCGTCAAGAAGAATTTCGTATTGTTTGGTGATATCATCTGCATCTGCAGGAATAAGGAACAAAAGTGTGGAATTTCTCTCAATATGCCTTAAGAAACGATGTCCTATTCCCTTCCCTTCAGCTGCTCCTTCAATAATCCCGGGAATATCGGCAACCACAAAGGTTTTAAAGTCACGATACTTTACGATCCCAAGATTTGGCTTAAGGGTAGTGAACTCATAATCGGCGATCTTGGGCTTAGCCGCAGTGATCACAGAAAGCAGGGTCGATTTTCCCGCATTTGGAAAACCTACAAGCCCAACATCGGCAAGGATCTTCAATTCGAGGGTGATATCCACCTCTTTCCCATCGATTCCGGGCTGTGAATAACGAGGAGTCTGATTTGTAGAACTTTTGAAATGCCAGTTTCCACGGCCTCCCATTCCACCTTCAGCCACCACGTACTCTTCGCCGTCTTCCGTGATCTCAAAAATTGGTTTTTGGGTATCGGTATCCCTGATTACGGTACCCAATGGCACTTCTATATACTCATCTGAACCATCGGCACCGGTGCTGCGTTGTTTCCCGCCATTACCACCGTGCTCGGCTCTTACGTGCCTTTTAAACTTCAAATGAAATAAGGTCCAAAGGTTTTTGTTTCCTTTAATGATCACGTGACCACCACGACCACCGTCTCCGCCATCAGGCCCACCTTTGGTGATATATTTCTCGCGATGCAAATGCGATGATCCGCTACCTCCGTTCCCGGAAGAAACGTGAATCTTTACGTAGTCAACAAAATTCCCTTCAGTCATATTCTTCTTTTAGTAAAATTGATCTTCTGCAGTCTTCCGCAGAAAATTTCCGATCGGTAATTACAGCTTATCGATCACATCACTCAATCGCTGAGTGATCTCTTCTATGGAACCTACTCCGTTTACACCGTAGTATTTCCCCTGCTTTTTATAGTATTCCTTAAGGATAGCCGTTTCTTCATAATAAACACTGATCCTGTTGCGTACAACTTTCTCATCGGCATCATCGGGCCTTCCAGAGGTCTTTCCTCTTTCAAGCAAACGCTCCACAAGGATCTCATCGTCAACCTCAAGAGCTATCATTGCGCTAACTTCGGTACCTTTTTGCTCCAGGAGCGCAGCTAAAGCCTCGGCCTGGGCCTCCGTTCTGGGAAATCCGTCAAAGATAAATCCTTCAGCGCCTTCATTTTTATCAACTTCGGCGTTAAGCATCTTAATCGTAACTTCATCGGGTACCAATTGCCCTTTATCCATAAAAGCTTTTGCACTTATCCCAAGTTCCGTTTCATTTTTGATATTGAAACGAAATACATCTCCTGTAGAAATATGAATTAGGTTGTACTTGTCTTTTAAGATTGTTGCCTGTGTTCCTTTGCCGGCTCCGGGAGGGCCAAACAGCACCAAATTTGTCATGTTATTGTTCTTTGCGTTTATATACTTCAGTAAGATTTCGGCCCAGACCATCGTAGTCAAGTCCGTACCCCACTATAAATTTATTGGGAATTTCCATTCCCTTGTAATCTATTTTGATCGATTTCTTATAAGCTTCAGGTTTAAAGAATAAAGTAAGTACCTTATAATCGGCCACCCCTTCTTTTTTCAGGATCTCATTGATCTCTTCGAGGGTATTCCCTGTATCTACAATATCCTCAATAAGCACCACCCTTCTGCCTTTCAAAGATTGATTCAGCCCTAAAAGGGTTTTTACATCTCCTGTAGACCGGGTTCCTTCATAAGAACCGAGCTTCACAAAACTTACTTCACAATCTCCTTTAAACCTCTTGATGATTTCTGAAGCGAACATAAATGCTCCGTTAAGAACCCCAAGGAATACCGGGGTATCACCCTCGTAATCCCGGTTCAACTGCTCGGCAAGCTTGTCTATGGCTTCATTGATTTCTTTCTCTGAAAGGTAAGGTTCAAATTGTAAATCGTGTAACTGAATCAAAACTATAATTTTTTAGAAACGCAAAGATAAGGATTCTTAATTACTGGCAGTGCCAGATTTGTCTAAGAATAATAGCGCATTACGCCTTAAAAATTTATTTTTGCGTAAACCGAAATTTTATGGTCAATTATTTTTCTTCAGATTTTAAATTAGGGATCCTCGGCGGCGGTCAGCTGGGAAAGATGATGCTTTACGAGACCCGGAAATATGATATTCAGACTAATGTTGTAGATCCTAACGCCGAAGCGCCCTGCAGGATCGCCTGCGATCATTTTGAACAGGGCGATCTTATGGATTTCGAGACAGTCCTTAACTTCGGAAGAAAAGTGGACGTGCTCACCTTTGAGATAGAAGGCGTAAATGTGGAAGCCCTGGCTCAGCTCGAAAAAGAAGGAATTAAAACCTATCCTTCGGCTGATACACTTAAAAAGATCCAGAATAAGGGAATTCAAAAGCAATTCTACATAGATAATAACATTCCTACTGCTGCTTTCGAAAGATTTGATAACCTGGAGGCGCTTACCGAAGCTGTAAAAACGGAAAAGGTTGGCCTTCCATTTGTATGGAAAAGCACCACGGGAGGATATGATGGCAAAGGAGTATCGGTCATTAAAAAGGCAGAAGACCTTGACGGACTTGATGATTCGGAATGTATTGCCGAGACGATGATCCCCTTCAAAAATGAACTTGCGGTTATCGTGGCACGAAGCGCTTCGGGAGAAGTACGCACCTACCCGGTAGTTGAAATGGAATTTCACCCCACCGCTAACCAGGTGGAATATGTGCTTTGCCCTGCAAGGATCGATGATAAAGTTGCTCAGAAAGCAAGAGCAACTGCCAAAAAGGTTTCCGAAGCATTTGAACACGTAGGACTATTAGCCGTAGAAATGTTCCAGACACAGGAAGACGAGATCCTGGTAAATGAAGTGGCTCCAAGGCCTCACAACAGTGGTCATTACAGTATAGAAGCCAGTTACACCAACCAGTTCGAACAGCACATAAGAGCTATCCTTGATCTCCCGCTCGGAAATACCGACAGCAAAGTTGGCGGAATTATGGTAAATTTAGTGGGTGATGAAAACCATACCGGCGAGGTGGTATACCAGAACATCGAGGAAATTATGAAGATGGATGGGGTAACCCCTCATATTTATGGTAAGAAGATCACCCGCCCGTTCCGGAAAATGGGCCACGTGACCATAGTGAACAAAGACCTGGCTGAAGCCAGGAAAATAGCCGAAAAAGTAAAAAACAGTATAAAAGTAATTAGCAAAACATAAGGATTATGGCAAAAGTAGCAGTAGTTATGGGTAGCACCAGCGATATGCCCGTAATGGAGGATGCGATAGAGATCTTAAAGGGGTTTGATATTGAGGTAGAAGTGGATATTGTTTCTGCCCATCGCACTCCCGAAAAACTATTTGATTTCGGCAAAACAGCTCACGAAAAAGGGATTCAGGTGATCATAGCCGGGGCCGGCGGAGCCGCTCATCTTCCCGGGATGCTTGCTTCCCTCTCCCCTCTTCCTGTAATTGGAGTTCCTGTAAAATCCAGCAATTCCATAGACGGATGGGATTCTGTACTTTCCATACTTCAAATGCCGGGAGGCGTTCCGGTGGCAACTGTAGCTTTAAACGGAGCCAAAAACGCAGGGATCCTGGCAGCACAAATTATAGGGGCTACAGATAAATGCATTCAGGATAAAATTGTGGTTTATAAAGAGGGATTAAAACAGAAAGTGATAGAAGGCGCCAAGAGCCTTAATAAATAAACAAAAGCCACGCTGTTGCGTGGCTTTTTAGTAGATAACTTTCAGTCTGTGAATATAATTTATTAACCATTCTAAATATTAACCCAGAAAAACTTTAAAAGTCACTACATTCCTTTATGTTTTTGCTATAATAGTCGGATAACGAAGCCGAAATATACATATTTTTTTAAAAAAATTAGTTTTTGAGCTAAAAAACTTCTCAAAAACGTTAATTAAGAATTGTTTAAGAAATGAAATCGAATAACCCACTATTAGAAGAGTTTGAATATGCGCCATTTTCCAAGATAAAGGATGAGCATTTTAAGCCCGCCATAACTGCATCTATAGAGCAGGCAAGAAAAGAAATTGAAGAGATCGCAAACTCAGCCGAAGCTCCCGATTTTAAAAATACGGTCGAGGCTCTTGAGTTCTCGGGAAAACAGCTGGACAGGGTGACCAGTATCTTTTTCAACCTGAATTCTGCCGAAACCAACCAGGAAATACAAAAGATCGCGCAGGAGGTCTCCCCTTTATTATCAGAATTCAGAAATGATGTGATCCTTAACAAGGATCTTTTCAAAAGAATAAAAAGCATCTACGAAAAGAAAGATGAACTGGACCTCAACACAGAGCAGGCAACACTTCTGGATAGAAAATACAAGGCCTTTTCAAGAAACGGCGCTAATTTACCTGATGAGAAACAGCAGGAATTAAGGGACATCGACAAAGAACTCTCTTCCCTTAGCCTTAAATTCGGGGAAAATGTCCTGGCTGAAACCAATAAGTTTGAACTTCACCTAACTAATGAAGAAGACCTTAAAGGTCTGCCCGAAAGCTTTAAAGAAGAAGCGCACGGGTTTGCCAGAAGCCGAAATAAGGAAGGCTGGATCTTCACCCTAGAATATCCGAGCTTTTTGCCTTTTATGAAGTATGCAGAGAACAGGGAATTACGCAAAAAAATGTTGCTGGCTTTCGGGTCTAAGGCTTTTCACAATGATGAACTGGACAACCAGGAAAATGTACTGAAGATCGTGAAACTTCGCCACAAGCGCGCAAATCTTTTAGGCTTTGAAACTCACGCTCATTTTGTCCTGGAAGAACGAATGGCTGAAACACCGGAAAAGGTCATCAAGTTTTTAGAAGATATGCTGGAAAAGGCAAAACCGGCAGCCGAAAAAGAATTCAAAGAGCTTGAAGGTTTCGCGAAAGAAACCGGTGGCATAGACCGGCTTCAGAAATGGGATTCGGCTTTCTATGGAGAGAAATTGAAGCAAAAGCTGTTCAATCTTGATGATGAAAAGCTGAAACCCTACTTCAAGCTTGAAAATGTTATTGACGGCGTTTTCACGGTAGCCGGAAAATTATACGGCCTTCAGTTCAACGAGGTAAACAATATCGACAAGTATCATCCGGATGTCAAAACCTTTAAGGTAAGTGACGAAAACAACAACGAGGTCGCGACCTTTTATGCCGATTTTCATCCGAGACCGGGGAAACGGGATGGCGCCTGGATGACGGGTTACAAACCGCAATACGTAGAGAACGGTAAAAATGAGCGTCCGCATATTTCCATAGTATGCAACTTCACTAAACCTTCAGAAAAAGAACCCTCTTTACTTACCTTCAATGAGGTGACCACGCTGTTCCACGAATTTGGCCACGCCCTGCACGGGATGCTTGCAGACACTACTTACCCAAGCCTCTCCGGAGCTAACGTTTACTGGGACTTTGTTGAGCTTCCAAGCCAGGTGCTTGAAAACTGGTGTTATGAAAAGGAAGCCTTACAGCTTTTTGCCAAACATTACAAAACAGGAGAAGTGATCCCGATGGAACTGGTTGAAAAGATCAAGGAATCGGCCAATTTCCACGAAGGAATGGCCACTCTTAGACAGCTTAGCTTCGGGCTGCTGGACCTTAGCTGGCACGCTATAGACCCAACCGGCATAAATGATGTAAAAGCTCACGAAGATAAAGCTTTCGAACCTACCAAACTTTACCCTGATGTACCAGAGAACTGTATGAGCACAGCATTTTCACATATTTTCCAGGGAGGTTATTCTTCAGGTTACTATTCATATAAATGGGCAGAAGTACTGGATGCCGATACCTTTGAATATTTTCAGGAAAACGGGATCTTCAGCAGGGAGATCGCCACTAAATTCAAGGATAACATTCTAACAAAAGGTGGCACCGAGCACCCAATGACCCTATATAAACGCTTCAGAGGAAAAGAACCTCACCCCGATGCTTTACTTAAAAGAGCCGGCCTTATCAAGAAATAGGTTCAGCCTTTATTTAGTTTTTATACATATCTGTATCCGGCAATGTGTATTTTTCCGGATACAGATATTCTTTTTCAGGGAAAATCCTTTCAAAACCACTATAAATCTTATCGTTTCTATAACTTTTTAAACTGAATTGTTTTCCTATTTTTGATAAAGACCTTTTCTCAAAAACATGTCGAAGCCAAAATTAGATCCAACCAAATGGGTTGATAAATACTCAGATTATTTATTCAACTACACGATTGTTCGCGTGAACGACCGTGAGGTTGCTAACGACCTAATTTCAGAAACTTTTTTGGCAGGTTTAAAATCTATGAATAACTTTAAGGGACAGGCCAGTGAACGCACCTGGCTGATCTCGATCCTTAAACGAAAGATCATAGACTATTACCGGAAGATTAATTCGCAGAAAGGAAAGGCAGAGGTTCGCGTAAACTATTCTGATGACTACAATAGCGGGGACTGGCTTGAGGAACAGGTTGCCGATAATTTTGACAGGACGGCCGAAGACGAAATGGAAAATACTGAACTGGGCCTGGCTATTTTAGAATGTCTCGACCAGATAAATGAAAAGCACGCAGCCATTTTCAAGATGAAGACAATTGAAGGGGCAGATACTGAAGCTGTGTGTAATGAATTTAATATCACCCCGTCTAACCTTTGGGTGATAATACACAGGGCCCGTACGGCTCTTGCTGAATGTTTAGAGAAAAACTGGTTTTAATTATGCTAAGAAATTTTTTTATAGACTGTTCTAAAGCTGCCAATTGTTGTGACAAGGCCCAGTATAACGAGGCAAGCAGAATAGAGAAATTAAAGATGCGTCTTCACAGGTTTTTTTGTGAAAGATGCCAGAATTATACCAAGAAAAACACCAAACTCACCAAACTCATCAGGAAAGCCAATCTTAAACCCTGCCCGGAAGAGGAAAAACAGCAGTGGCGAAAAAAGATAGAAAATGAGCTTTCTAAATCCAATAGTGTATAACTAACCAGATTCCCAGCCAGTAGATCGGCACCGCCTCTACCCATAATGAAGAATAATATTCGTGCTGATGGGTTCTCGCCTTTTTTATAAAGATACCTGAAATTAAAGCAGCAAGTACCATAGCCCATAAATTCACAACACTGAATTGAGATTTAAAAATCTCCAGAAAGCACATTCCAGCAAGCAGTATAAAGCCGAGTCTTTTAGTATTTTTCACACCCAGCTGTTGGGGAATTGTCCCTAGAGACACATCATCGAACCTTACATCCCGAATTTCAAACGGCAGCGTTAGGGCCACAATGAACAACAAACGCTGAAAAAAGATCAGAATTACATCTGCAGCAGCTACATTTTCAGTAATGAGTGGCATTACAGCAGTTGTCCCAGCCCAAACAAATGCAATGATAAAGATCTTTACTCCTTCCAGATTCCTGAGGTTAAGTCCGCCTTTCAATATTGGCAGGGTATAAAAGGCCGTAAGCAGCCCCATAGTGATGGCTACATAGATCACTTCAGCCTCCTGCAAAAAAGAAAAATAGACAAGTAGTAAAAAACAGATGAGTGAAAATACCTGAATAAAACGCAGGTTTCTGGTAAGGCTTATATGATGAAGTTTTGCCACCCCGGAATACTTCACGAAATTATATCCGGTGATCGTGGCCAGGAAAATAAACGCAAGCAGGTTTATATCTATTGCCAAACCGAATTCCAGCAAACTAATCAGGCTTAAGGAAACCACGGCCAGAGCCACATGTATGCTGCTGCTTATATACAGACCCAGAACTTTTTCCAGAAACTTCATAGCGCTAAATTATGCATAAAAAACGGGCCTGATAATTTCCTCTGAAATCTTAACAAGACTGAACCTCTAATTACTAAAAAATTACGTTTAAAATATGTAATTTCGCAGCACCAAAAACACAACTATAATTTGATGAGAACAGATTCTTTTGCACTACGCCACATTGGCCCTAAAGAGACTAATCTTAAGGCAATGTTAGACACTATTGGTGTAGATTCGTTGGAACAATTGATTTACGAAACCATTCCTGACGATATTCGTTTAAAATCTCCTTTAAATTTACCGGAAGCACTTAGCGAAAACCAGTATGCTGAACACATCGGGAAACTGGCTGCAAAAAACAAGGTTTTTAAGACCTATATCGGCTTAGGCTATCACCAGGCGATCCTGCCGGCGGTAATTCAAAGGAATATTCTTGAGAATCCGGGATGGTATACCGCCTACACCCCTTACCAGGCAGAAATCGCCCAGGGAAGACTTGAAGCCCTGCTGAATTTCCAGACTATGGTAAGCGACCTTACCGGAATGGAAATAGCCAATGCTTCTCTTTTAGATGAATCTACCGCGGCAGCCGAAGCTATGGCTTTATTGCACGCCGTTAGAGACCGCAAGCAAAAGAAAAATGACGTAAATAAATTCTTCGTTTCTGAAGAAGTTCTTCCGCAAACCATATCCCTGCTTCAAACCAGGGCCGATTTTATGGGAATAGAACTGGTGATCGGCAATCACGAAGAATTCGATTTCTCTGAAGGTTTTTACGGGGCATTATTGCAATACCCTGGTAAGTACGGGCAAGTCTACAACTATAAAGACTTTGTTGCCAAATCTAACGAAGCCGGAATAAAAGTAGCCGTTGCTGCCGATATCCTTAGCCTTGTTAAACTCCAGGCTCCGGGAGAACTTGGGGTAGATGTGGTTGTTGGAACCACGCAGCGTTTTGGTATCCCGCTAGGTTATGGAGGGCCGCACGCCGCATACTTCGCAACAAAAGAGGCTTATAAGAGAAACCTCCCGGGAAGAATTATAGGGGTAACCAAAGACCTTGACGGCAATCACGCTTTAAGGATGGCCCTTCAAACCAGGGAGCAACACATTAAACGAGACAAGGCAACTTCTAACATCTGTACCGCACAGGTGCTTCTTGCCGTAATGGCAGGGATGTATGCTGTTTACCACGGTCCAAAAGGCCTCCAGTATATTGCCGATACGGTACACAGTTCTGCGGTAAGCCTTGAAAAAGAATTAAAAGCCCTTGGCTTTGAGCAGCTGAATTCGGCTTACTTTGACACCATCCAGGTAAAAGCCAACGCCTTTTCAGTAAAAGAGATCGCCGAAGCTGCCGAGATCAACTTCTACTATCCCGATGCAGACACCGTGGCTATTTCTTTAAACGAAACCACTACTCCCGAGGATATAAATAATATCATTGCTGTTTTCGCTCAATTAAGCGGAAAGGAAGCAGGAAGAATAAAGGAATTAGCAAAAGAAGAGGCCATTCCGGCTGAAGTTGCAAGAAAAACAGATTTCCTTACCCACGAGGTATTCAACGCTTATCATTCGGAAACCGAACTGATGCGTTATATCAAGAAACTGGAACGCAGAGACCTTTCTTTGAATCATTCGATGATCTCGCTTGGTTCCTGTACGATGAAACTTAATGCTGCATCAGAGATGCTTCCGTTAAGCAATCCGCAATGGGGGAACATTCACCCTTTTGTGCCGGTAGAGCAGGCAGCGGGTTACCAGATCGTTCTTAAAGAACTTGAAAAGCAGCTTGCCGAGATCACAGGATTTTCAGCTACCTCGCTTCAACCCAATTCAGGAGCACAAGGTGAGTATGCCGGACTTTTAGCCATAAGAGCTTATCACGAATCCAGAGGAGAAAAGCATCGTAACATTTGCCTTATCCCGTCTTCAGCTCACGGTACCAACCCTGCTTCAGCGGTTATGGCCGGAATGAAGGTTGTGGTGACCAAAGCCTCCGAAAACGGGAACATAGATGTTGACGACCTTAGAGAAAAGGCCATTAAGCATAAAGACAATCTTGCTGCGCTGATGGTTACCTATCCTTCAACACACGGAGTCTTCGAATCAGCAATTAGAGAGATCACACAGATCATTCACGATAACGGTGGACAGGTTTATATGGATGGAGCCAATATGAACGCCCAGGTTGGACTGACCAACCCAGGGGTTATTGGAGCTGATGTTTGTCACCTGAACCTTCACAAAACTTTCGCTATCCCTCACGGGGGCGGAGGACCTGGTGTAGGGCCTATTTGTGTTGCGCAACAGCTTGTTCCATTCCTTCCGGGTAACCCGGTGATCAAAACCGGCGGGGAACAGGCCATTGGTGCTATTTCATCTGCGCCTTGGGGGTCTTCCCTTGTTTGCCTTATCTCTTACGGATATATAAAGATGCTTGGAAGTAAAGGGCTTCAGAAGTCTACAGAATATGCTATCCTTAACGCCAATTACATAAAGGAAAGACTGAATGAGCATTACAAAACCTTATATTCAGGAGAAAGAGGCCGTGCAGCTCACGAAATGATCCTTGACTGCCGTCCGTTTAAAGCCAAAGGAATTGAGGTTGTGGATATCGCCAAGAGGCTGATAGATTACGGCTTCCACTCGCCTACCGTTTCTTTCCCGGTTGCAGGAACTATGATGATAGAACCTACCGAAAGTGAGAGCAAGGCTGAACTGGACAGGTTCTGTGATGCACTTATCTCTATCCGTCAGGAAATTGAAGAGACCAGCTCGGCTGAAGATGAGAACAATATTCTCAAAAATGCACCGCATACCGCTCAAATGCTTACTTCCGATACTTGGGAATTCCCTTACACTAGGAAAAAAGCGGCATTCCCTCTGGATTACCTTGCAGACAATAAGTTCTGGCCAAGCGTAAGAAGAGTGGACGAAGCCTTTGGAGACAGGAACCTAATGTGTACCTGCCCTCCCATTGAAGAATATATGGAAGCTTAGGTTTCATTAATTTCACAAAAAAGAGGGGTGCTTTTTGTACCCCTCTTTTTGTTTAAACTCATACTACATCAGGCCTCCTTAAGTTAATTTCGGGAAATAAACAGCAAATTCTATTCATTTTTCCTTCTAATTATTTAATTTAGGCTTTATAACCCAAGTTTTACGCCAGATGAATATTAATATTACAGGTACCGGCAGTTACATACCCAATATAATTGCCAAGAATGATGATTTTCAAAAACACGAATTTCTAAATGTTGACGGCTCGGGTTTCCCGCACGATAACAAGACTACCATCGCCAAATTCAAGGCCATAACAGGCATTGAAGAAAGGCGCTATTTAGACAATAACCTTAACACCTCAGATATTGCGGTAATTGCAGGACAAAAGGCTATCGAGGATTCGGGTATAGACCCTGAAACTCTTGATTATATTATTGTGGCCCATAATTACGGCGACGTAAAACACAGCAGCCTGCAAAGTGATACCGTTCCCAGTCTGGCCACAAGGGTAAAATACCATTTGCGAATCAAAAACCCGAAGTGCGTTTGTTATGACGTTCTTTTTGGCTGCCCGGGATGGATCGAAGGAATGATCCAGGCGCAGGCTTTCATAAGATGCGGAATGGCTAAAAAATGCCTGGTGATTGGTGCTGAAGCCCTTTCCAGGGTTGTTGATAAGCACGACCGTGACTCGATGATCTTCTCTGACGGTGCGGGCGCAACCATTCTTGAAGCTTCAGACGAACCCGGGGGAATTCTTGCTCACGAATCGGCTACCTACAGCTTCAATGAAGCTAACTATATTTATTTTGGCAAATCTAATAGTTCTGATGCTCCCGAAGATATTCGCTATATAAAAATGAACGGACGAAAGATCTATGAATTCGCATTGATCAATGTTCCAAAGGCAATGAAATCTTGTCTTGAACAAAGCGGAAAGAGCATCCATGATGTTAAAAAGATCTTTATCCACCAGGCCAATGAAAAAATGGATGATGCCATCATCAAACGCTTCTACAAACTTCACGGGGAAGAAGTACCAGATAAAGTAATGCCAATGACCATTCAGGAACTCGGAAACAGTAGTGTGGCTACCGTGCCTACCCTGTTCGACCTCGTTAGAAAAGGCAAAATAAAAGACCAGGAACTTTCTAAGGGAGATGTGGTTATGTTTGCCAGCGTAGGCGCCGGAATGAACATTAATGCCATTGTTTATCAATATTAGACTATTCCAGGAATTATTTTAGATCGGAAAAACTTCTGCGTTTTTGAGAACTTATATCGTCATTCCCGCCCATAATGAAGAAAAATTTATCGGGGAGACGCTCAGGTCTCTTATAAATCAAACTCATCAGCCAGACAAAATCGTGGTGGCAGACGATAAGTCTTCAGACAGAACGGCTGAAATTGCGCAGGAATATGCAGACCGACATCCATTTATAAGCCTGGTCAGGACTTCCGCTTCCGGAGATCATTTACCCGGCAGTAAGGTGATAAATGCTTTCTATTCCGGCTATAATTCTCTTGATTCAGATTATGACATCATATGCAAGTTTGATGCTGATCTCATCTTTCCCTCCAATTATCTCGAAACTATAATCAGATATTTTCAAACCGATCCCGAATTGGGAATAGCAGGTGGTTTTTGCAGTATTCAGAAACAGGGCAGATGGGTCTTGGAGCAACTTACCGGAAAAGACCATATTAGAGGAGCCCTTAAGGCGTACCGTAAGGAATGTTTTCTGGACATAGGTGAACTTAAACCAGCAATGGGATGGGATACCGTAGATGAACTCCTTGCGCAATACCACGGCTGGAAACTCAAGACTGATGAAAACCTTTTGGTAAAGCACCTTAAGCCCACAGGAAAGGATTACAACAAAGCTTCAAAATACAAACAGGGCGAAGCTTTCTACAGGTTAGGTTACGGGTTTCCCATAAGCCTGATCGCTGCGGCCAAACTGGCTCTTAAAAAAAAGAATTTCGGCTTTTTTATAGATTATATGAAGGGGTACTTCAAAGCCCAAAAAGAAAAGCAGCCTTTTCTCGTTTCAGAAGAAGAAGGCCGCTTTATAAGAAAATTGCGCTGGCAAAAAATGCGCAACAAACTCTTTTAATTATTCATCCAGCATTATATACAATGGCTCGCCGGTAGCTGTATTCGGAAATGAGATTCCCAGTATAGCAGAAACCGTAGGCGCTATATCCACTACTTCGCTACGCTTAGTGGTAGTCCCCTTTTTCACACCGCTTCCGTAAAAAATAAGCGGAACGTGAGTATCATAAGAATAGGCACTCCCGTGAGTAGAGCCCGTTCTTGGATAAATTATGGTATTCGGGTCCAGAACAAAAACAATATCTCCGCTTCGTCTCTGGTTGAAACCATTCTGAATTCCTGCAGCCACACCTTTGGTATAACTTCCGCTTAGCATTTGTGTTCTTGTAAAAACCTTATCGATTTGCTTCTGCTGAAGAATAAAGTGCGCCAGGACCTCTTCCATATCCTCGGCTCTAATATCCTCTTCTTCCATCTTCTTATAATTAAAAAAGACCTGAGTATTAGAAACATTCTCAATAAGCCCATTAATCCCGAATTCTTCTTCTGCAAAGGCCTCCAGATCTTCAATGAATTTATCATCATCAAAATAGCCTGAAGGGATGCCTACACTTTTAAGATAATTTGGAACATCAACGGCTCCGTGATCGGCAGTAAGGTAGATAGTATAGTTTCCTTCTCCAACAGTGTTATCCAGGTAACCCAAAAGATCTTCAATGTTTTTGTCCAACCTTATATAGGCGTCTTCTACTTCTTTTGAATTCACCCCGAAGTTATGTCCAATATAATCTGTACTTGAAAAGCTCAGGGTAAGAAAATCGGTATCCTTATCGGTCCCTAAGCTCTCCCCTTCAATAGCTGCCTTTGCAAAATCTGTAGTAAGGTCATTCCCAAACACGGTTTCCTTTATAAGGTTATAACCTCCATTATCTTCCTGCAACCGGGAAAGATCGTAAGGAAAGGATGCATCCTGTTTCCTGGCAAATCCCCTTTCAAACTCATTCTTATCGACACCACTTTCGGCATAGGTTTCAATATCATAATAACTATCCCAAGTCTTCAGATAAGATTCAATTTTCCCTGAATTGTTAAACTCCTTAACCCATTTCGGCAAAGTTTCCACATAATAAGAACTGCTTATCCACCGGCCCACATCTTCACCCTGAAACCAATAGGCTGCATTGGCGGTATGCCCGGCAGGAAGAATAGAGCCCCTGTCTTTTATAGCCACTCCAATGGTCTTTCCACGCATTTGGGTGTGCAACCTGTTTTGATCTGCAACGGTATTCGATTTCATCCGGTGCGGAGACATTTTACCCGCATCATCTTTGGTCCCAATTGGTCGAACCCCAGAATCTCCCACGCAGTAAACCTCCTGTTTTTCGAACTTACTGTACCAGCCATTACCTATTATTCCGTGGTTAACAGGACTGGTTCCGGTATGCACCGAAGCGTGTCCCGGGCCGGTATAAGTGGGAACATAATTAAAATGATGGTTCTTAAAATTGAACCCGTCATTGATAAGCCGCTTGAAACCGCCTTCTCCAAAGCGACTCCAAAAACGCGTAAGGTAATCGTAACGCATCTGGTCTACCACAATACCCACGACCAGTTTTGGGTTTTTCTTTTCATAATTTTGAGCGGTTGCTTTTAATGCCAGCAATCCAAAAAGCAATAGAATTGTAAATCGTTTCATAATTTAAAATTTCCAAGAGGTCCAAAATTACTAAACTTAGCGAGCTAAACTTTAATTCCAGGTTAAATACTTTCCTTGTATTTTTTACTATTTTAGCTTTACAAAAATTGTTTGATGAACTACCTCCACTCTATTGGTGAATACTTTTTAATGCTGAAAGGAGTTTTTAGCCGAATGACCAAACGTTCGGTTTTAAATGAGCTGATATTCAAGGAAATTGACCAGTTGATCATTAGTTCGCTGGGAATCGTTGCTTTCCTTTCATTCTTTATTGGAGGAGTGGTTGCCATTCAAACCGCATTAAACCTTACCAACCCCCTGATCCCGAAAACACTCGTGGCATATGCCGCAAGGCAATCGGTGATTCTGGAGTTCGCACCAACCTTTATCTCTATTATTATGGCGGGTAAAGTGGGTTCATTCATCACTTCCAGTATAGGATCGATGAACGTGACCGAGCAGATAGACGCACTGGAAGTGATGGGGATCAATTCCCTTAATTATCTCATCTTCCCAAAGATCATAGCGATGCTCACCTATCCGTTTGTGATAGCGATCTCAATGTTTCTGGGGATTTGCGGAGCTTACTTTGCCGGGGTTTTCGGAGGTTTCGTTTCTTCGGAACAATTCGTAACGGGTCTTCAGGACGAATTTATACCGTTCCATTTAACATATGCATTTATAAAAACATTCCTTTTCGCCTTTATCCTTGCCACCGTACCTGCTTATCACGGATACTATATGAAGGGCGGGGCTCTGGAAGTAGGGCACGCAAGTACCACGTCCTTTGTATGGACCAGTGTGGTTCTTATCGTAACCAATTATTTAGTAACTCAATTACTTTTAAGCTAATGATAGAAGTTAAGAATTTACATAAGGCGTTTGAAGGCGAGGAAGTCTTAAAAGGAATTGATTTTAAATTTGAACAGGGAAAGACTAATCTCATCATCGGACAGTCCGGTTCAGGGAAAAGTGTGCTCTTAAAATGTATGCTGGGCCTATTTAAACCGGAGCAGGGAACTATTAAATATGATGAAAAACCATATTCCGAATTCACGGTGGAAGAGCAACGTGAACTTCGCAAAAAGATAGGAATGGTGTTTCAGGGGGGAGCATTATTCGATTCGATGACCGTTCTTGAAAATGTGATGTTCCCGTTAAGAATGTTCACTAAACAAAAGAAAAGCGAATCTCTCGAGAGGGTACGAGAGGTTTTACAAAGGGTTAATCTGGAAGGAACCGAAAACAAAATGCCGTCTGAGATCAGCGGGGGAATGCAGAAAAGAGTTTCTATTGCCAGGGCCATTGTAAACCGCCCAAAATATCTTTTTTGCGATGAGCCTAACTCAGGCCTGGATCCTAAGACAGCAACGGTAATCGATAACCTTATCCAGGAGATCACACACGAGAATAACATCACCACCATCATTATTACTCACGATATGAACTCGGTGCTTGAAATTGGCGAAAATATAGCCTTTTTAAGGAATGGGGTGCTTAAATGGAAGGGTACCAAAAATGAGATCTTTAAGACCGATGACGAAACGGTAACCGATTTCGTTTATTCTTCCAATCTATTCAGAAAAGTTAGAAAAGCACAACTGCAGGGTCTGTAGAGTTTAATTTACCGTCTTTACACTAAGCGTATCCAGCTTCAGCCGTACCCTTAACCAGTTCTCAAATCGCTCCTCCTGCTCGATCCTTTGTTTATTTGAAATACCATCCTGCCAGCTCACAATAAAGGTCGGAATGGTATCGGTTTCTGAAAAGTTTGTGATGATCTGGTTGGAATACCCTAACTCCTTGATGTTTTCATAATTAATTCTGGCCTCTGCGCTAAGGTCTTTAAAGGAAAATCCGTCTCCGCGGTATTTAGCAAGTTCATTTTCAAGAAGGGATATCCTGGCATCCTTATTTTCGATTATTGCCTGGTTCTTTTCATAAAGGTCTTCCAGAATTCCGGTTCTCACCTGCGATGAGAGTGCTGCGATATCTTCATTCTGATCACTCCCCTGGTGAATAATGAGCTGTGACTCTTTTAAAGCTTCAACCGAAGCCATTTGCTCTTTCCAGGTCTCTATGGTTCCGCCCGGAACAGGGTTTCCTATAAGGTATACCTCTACGGTTTTTTCGTTGTAATCACTGGAATATTTCAACATTTCGGTCCCTGAGTAGCGTACGGTTTCGGTAAGGAATTGACGAGCCTTAGACTGAAACACCTGTTTCTGCAGCAAAAGCGCAAAAAGTATCACACTGGGTATCATCACCACTATCGCTATGGAAGAAGCGATCTGGGCAATCCTTCGGCGTTTTTTACTGTTGGCATACCGCACCAGTGGAAAACCCAGAAGCTTTGTAACCACAAAGGTGGAAAGTGCAATAAAAACCGCGTTGATGGAAAAGAGATACAAAGCACCGCCGGCATAGGTAAGGTTCCCTATAGCCAGCCCATAACCCACCGTGCAAAGCGGGGGCATAAGTGCGGTAGCGATCGCCACCCCAAGAATAACACTTGCAATGGTTCCTTTTTTGGTCTTCGCAACAATTAGCGCAAGCCCGCCAAAAATAGCCACCAGCACATCAAGAATGGTCGGGTATGTTCTTGCGAGCAATTCGGGAGTTTCTTCTTTAACAGGTGAAATTGCAAAGTAAATGTAGGCCGTGAGTACACTAAGCACCACCATTAAAGCAAGGTTGATGAGTGATTTGCGCAGGGTTTCCACATCATTAATAGCTACAGACATCCCAACCCCCACAATAGGCCCCATTAAGGGCGAAATAAGCATCGCTCCAATAACAACTGCCGTACTACTTACATTAAGGCCAATAGAAGCCACAAAAATGGAAAATATAAGAATCCAGGCATTATGTCCTTTAAAAGAAATATCTTTCTTCACAGCCTCAAGAGTGGACTCTCTGTCGGTATCGTGACGGATCTCAAGAAGGTTCCTGACAAATTCTTTCACATTCTGCCATAGACCGCTGGCATTCTTTTTAAGTTCGGCCTTATTATTTTCTTCAATGGCAGATTTCTCCTTATTAGTATCTTTTTCCATATTTTAACCGAGGTATTCTCCAAAATCCTCCATCACCTTCTCCCTTATTTTTTTTATATCCTGCTCCTTGCTCTTAGGAACCACAAGCAGAACCTTTTCACTTTCTACCACTATATAATCCTTAAGTCCTTCCAGAACCACAATTTTACTTCCTTCGGTCCTTACGATGTTTCCTGAAGACTCTATAGGCAACAGTTTGCAATTGATCATAGTGTTTTGTCCCTCATCCTGTGGCAGTTCATCCTGCAATGAACCCCAGGTCCCAAGGTCATTCCAGTTAAAATCGGCAGGGATCACATAAACACTATCCGAATTTTCCATAATTCCGTAGTCTATAGATATATTATCGGCAAGACCATAATTCTCTTCAAGAAACTCCTTCTCCCCGTCTTTATTCCAGAAATCCTCACCTTTATTAAAAAGCCTAAGCATCTCCGGCAGGTACTGGTCAAAACTTTCTATTATAAACCTGGCACTCCAGACAAAGATCCCTGCATTCCAGACGTAATTTCCTTCCTCAATGAATTCCTTCGCCTTTTCGAACTTAGGTTTTTCTGTAAATTTAATCACCGGCTTCACCTTCCCTTCACTCCCCTTATCATACTTTATATAACCATAGCCGGTATTGGGGAAGGTGGGTTCGATTCCAAGAGTCAAAAGTTTATCTTCCTTTTCTACTTCATCAAAAGCCTGCTGAAGATTTTCACTGAATTTATCCTCCTCCTGGATCCAGTGATCGCTGGGTGCTACCACCATCAAGGCATCCTTGTTCTTCTCCTTAATCTTGAGTGCTCCCAGAAGTATACTGGGCGCCGTATTTCTCATTGCAGGCTCAGCTACTATCTGCTCTTCATCTATCTTCGGAAGCTGTTTTTTTACGATTTCGGTGTAATTTTTATGGGTAAGAATATAAATATTCTCCTTAGGGATCATTTTAGCCAGCCTGAAAAATGTGGTCTGAAGCAGGGTAGACCCAGAACCAAGAATATCCTGAAACTGCTTAGGGTACCCGGCGGTGCTGACAGGCCAAAACCTGGATCCGACACCTCCTGCCATTAAGATTGCATAATAATTCTTGTTCATTATTCCTCTAGGTTTTAATAAGCTCTACTTCAGCATTTGGCTGAAATAGGTAAATCCTGCCACTGTCTACTTCAAGACATTCGTAACGTTTTATCTTTTTCGGGCCTTTCTTAAAGACCTTCCCATTGTATATTCTAAAGATACCCCCGTGAGGAATCTCAAAAACGTAATTCTTTCCGTTATCCGGATCATAACTCTTCAACGCCACCGAAAGCCTTGCATCGGTATCACTGCTCGCCCGCGGATTCCGGAAATGGGCTGCGATCACTGGCAGCAGTTGATTCGGAAATATTTCGGGTCTGATAAAAGGCAGCATCAGGTTCCTGAACGTATGTTTCCATTCTGCACCGTGCGGCTTGATGGTTCTGCCGAACTTCTCGAAAGCTACCAGGTGTGCAATTTCGTGCACCAAAGTTATTAAAAACCTGTATTTATTGAGGTTCGCATTTACAGTTATCTGCTGGGAGCCATCCGGCATCCTGCGATAATCCCCGTGCCTGGTCTTTCGTTCGTTCACGATCTTAAGGTGAACATTATTTTTCTTTATAAGTAACAGCACCGGAGGGACCGCGTGACTTGGTAAATATTTTTCGAGGATCCTGTCCATTCTGATCAGGGAGTACTGTTGGAAACCTGCAACAGCTTTCCGTTGTAAAAGCTATTCCCGGTTAGGCTGAATTCAAAGATATAATCGGCCATTTCCTTTGCTGAGATCGGTGCCTGGTAGCCGGGAAAAGCTTCTTCCAGCATTTCGGTCTGCACAGCCCCCAGGGCAAGCACATTAAATGACGGACCGGTTTCCTTATACTCTTCTGCCAGCAATTCAGTGAGGGTGATAACAGCTCCTTTACTCGAACTATAAGCCGAAAGTCCTGCGAACTTCATACTGCCCTGAACACCTCCCATACTGCTTACAGTGACCACGTGGCCATTTTTATCCATAAAAGGGATAAGCTTTTGGGTTACCCCCACTACGCCGTATACGTTAGTCTTATAAACATTCTCGAACTCTTCCAAAGAAGTATCGGCAAAAGGCTTATTTAAAAGAGCTCCTGCATTATTAATAAGAACATCTACCTGGTCCCAGTTGGAGGATATAAAATCTGTTACTTTTTTAAGATCTTCCGGCTTTGTAATATCACAGGATAAACTTTCAACATTTTCAAGTTCCAGTTCAGAAACCGGACCTGCATTTCTGGATAAAGCGAGGACGTTATGCCCTTCTTTTGCAAAAACGGACACCAGTTCAAGACCAATCCCTCTGCTTGTTCCTGTGATTACTATATTCTTCATTATTGGTTCAGTTTAATTTCTCTTTCCACGGTCTGGCTCATTTTGAGCAAACCAGGATAAATATTTTCAATAAGCCCGGCCATATGAGCTGTATCAAGTCCTGATGCTTCATCAGAAACATGGTGATAATAATCGTAATTTGTAAAATCGAAAGTGCTTATGGTCTGGGCAGGTACCTGGAATGCTTCATAAAAAGGATGGTTATCACTACGGAAAAACAACTTATACTCCTTCGCTTTCGGTAACATTCCCAAAACTTCAGCACCGGAATACTCATTGAATTTTCCGGCCATATTCGATTTTTCGTAACCAGTAATATAAGCCTGATAAGGCTTATCCTGCATAGGCACACCTATCATTTCCAGGTTGAACATCGTATAAAGGTCAAGCTCTTGCTCCTTTAACTTTTCAGCAATATGTTTAGAACCCAGCAGGCCTTTCTCTTCCGCAGAGAACAAAATGAACAGCACACTCCTTTTATTCTCGTTAGTTTTGGCGAATTTCCTGGCCAGTTCCAAAACAGCAACCGTACCGGCAGCATTATCATTAGCTCCGTTGGCAATCACATCTCCTTCCACTTCTCTTCCGTTGCCAATATGATCATAATGAGCACCAATAATGATGAATTCATCCTTAAGCTCAGGATCGTTGCCCTCGACCATTCCAACCACATTATATGCTGCTGTCCCCTTTACGGTAAAAGAATCGCGGTAGGTTTCAAAATAAGGTTTCACCCCGCTCTCCTTAAATACATTCTCGATATAAACCGCGGCTTTTTCAATTCCCTCACTTCCGGTTTCCCTCCCGGAAAGTTCGTCTGAAGCAAGATAATGAAGGCTTTTAGAAACCTCTTCCTGTGAGACCAAGGCCTCCTTATTCTGAGAATATTGATCTGTTTTTTCTTCAGTACCGTTCTGGGCCGTTACAGTAATTGATCCGCAAAGAATTACAGCCGAAAATCCAAGTTTTAAAATGCTATTTCTCATACGGCTAAAGATAAAAAAATCCCGCAAGAATGCGGGATTTTGAGTTGCTTTATCCTGTGCTTCAACTTATGCAAGCATAGTCACAGGGTTCTCTATATAAGTTCTCAGCGTTTCAAGGAATGCCGCTCCGGTTGCACCGTCTACAGTCCGGTGGTCACAGGCCAGCGTAACCTTCATAGTATGACCTACTACGATCTCTCCATTCTTCACTACAGGTTTTTCAACTATAGTTCCTACAGAAAGGATCGCGGAATTCGGCTGATTTATGATACTTGTAAATTCAGTAATTCCGAACATTCCAAGGTTAGATACTGTAAAGGTACTTCCTTCCATCTCATTTGGCTGAAGTTTCTTGTTCCTTGCTTTTCCGGCAAGACCTTTCACATTTCCTCCAATCTGGGTAAGCGACATCTGGTCGGCAAACCTGAGCACAGGCACCAACAGACCTTCTTCTACAGCTACCGCAACACCCATATGTATATGTTTGGCGATCTTGGTAGTCTCTCCGGTCCACTGACTGTTTACCTGAGGGTGTTTGCGCAATGCCATAGCACTGGCTTTAATAACCATATCGTTGAAAGATACCTTAATGTCAGGCATTTCATTGATCTGCTTACGGGAAGCCATCGCATTTTCCATATCTATCTCTATAGTAAGATAGTAATGTGGCGCGTTGAATTTAGATTCTCCTAAACGACGAGCAATGGTCTTACGCATTTGAGAATTCTTAACCTCCTCAAAACTTTCTTCTCCCGCAGGCACATATGGCTGAGGCTGAGCAGCAGCTTTTTCTTCCTGTGGAGCTTCAGCGCCTTTAGCCGGCTGTTCTGAAGGCTGGTAAGACTCTATATCTTTCTTAACGATTCTGCCATTCTCTCCGCTACCATCAACATCCGCCAGATCGATTCCTTTCTCTTCAGCCATTTTCTTGGCTAAAGGAGAAGCGAATATACGTCCGCCATCTTTCTTAGTCTGAGATTTTTCCGGAGTTCCGGCTTTATCATCGGTTTTTTTATCTTCCTTTTTATCTGAAGACTTCTCTTCCTTCTCAGAGGATTTTTTCTTGGACTTTCCTTCAACATTAATTCCGGAAACATCGGTACCCTCAGGGCCGATTATAGCAAGAAGACTGTCTACCTTGGCAGTCTCTCCTTCCTGAATTCCGATCTTAAGCAGGGTTCCGTCGTAGAAGGATTCAAATTCCATCGTGGCCTTATCGGTCTCGATCTCGGCAAGAATATCTCCTTCTTCTACTTTATCGCCTTCTTTCTTGATCCAGCTGGCAACGGTCCCTTCTTCCATTGTATCACTAAGACGTGGCATAGTGATGATCTCTACTCCCTCAGGAATTTCACCATCATCGCTATCTTCACTCTCCTCTTCCTGGGAAGCTGAACTGGCTTCTTCCTTATCTTTCTTCTCTTCGTTATCGTCAGACTTATCATCAGAAGATTTACCACCTTCTTTGATAAGGTCCGAAATATCTTCGCCTTCTTCCCCAATTATAGCCAGAAGCGTATCTACCGGAGCGGTCTCCCCTTCTTCTATCCCAATATGAAGCAATGTACCTTCATAAAAAGACTCAAATTCCATTGTGGCCTTATCGGTCTCGATCTCGGCCAGGATATCTCCTTCTTCTACTTTATCGCCTTTTTTCTTCAACCACTTCGCTACCACTCCTTCTTCCATAGTGTCGCTCAAGCGCGGCATATTAATTACTTCTGCCATAATCTATTCTGGTTTATGTGATAAAAACGGGTAGTTCTCTTGTTCGTATACCACATCGTACATAACGCTCTTTTCCGGCCAGTCAGATTCTTCAGCGAACTTCTCGCACTCTGACACTCTTTCTTTCACACGTTTGTCGATGGCTTTAATCTCTTTATCTGAAGCATACTTCTTCTCCTTAATAATATCCTTAACCTTGGTGATAGGGTCAAGTTTCTGATACTCCGCCACTTCATCTTTGGTTCTGTACTTTTGAGCATCACTCATAGAGTGACCCCTGTAACGGTACGTCTTCAATTCAAGGAAAGTAGGTCCATCCCCTTTTCTTGCTCTCTTCATAGCCTCGTCTAAAGCTTCGGCTACCTTCTCAGGATCCATAGCATCTACAGGCGCGCAAGGAATATCATAACCGTTACCCAGCTTATAGATATCTGTACCTTTAGAAGTACGGGCTACAGAAGTTCCCATAGCATAACCGTTATTCTCTACACAAAATACCACAGGCAGGTTCCACTTAACCGCCATATTCAGCGTTTCGTGTAGTGATCCCTGACGTACAGCACCATCTCCCATAAAGGTAAGTGTTACTGAATCTCTTTTGTGGTACTTATCGGCAAAAGCAATCCCGGCTCCAAGAGGGATTTGCCCTCCTACAATACCGTGACCTCCATAAAACCTGTGCTCTTTAGAAAATATATGCATAGATCCACCAAGACCCTGCGAGGTACCTGTGCCTTTCCCATACAACTCAGCCATAACTTTCTTAGGATCTACTCCCATACCAATTGGCTGCACGTGATTTCTGTAAGCAGTAATCATTCGGTCTTTCTCCAGGTCCATTACATGCAAGGCACCGGCAAGAATCGCTTCTTGTCCGTTGTAAAGATGTAGGAATCCTCTAACTTTCTGCTGAATATAAACCTGTGCAAGTTTATCTTCAAACTTACGCCAGAACAGCATATCCTCGTACCACTTCAAGTAGGTGGCTTTTGTAACTTTCTTCATTTAACTAAATATTTTAGGCTAGACAGATAGGTTTTGCCAAGCGGATAACAAAAATACTATTTTAAGTAAGAATGGAAAACAGTTTTATCCCAAAAAAATCACGAAAACGTTATAAACAGGAGTTATCAAAAATAAGCGGAAGTAAATCTTTAATAGAATCAGACTTCACCACCTTGCCGGACTCTCCCATAAAATAGATAGCGATAGCATCCTGCTGTTTCACTTCATATTCTGCAATTGCCTGTCTGCAGGCTCCGCAGGGAGGAATTGGAGTAACTACCTTATGATTAAGAGATTTTGCAGAAATTGCGATCTTTTTGATCTTTTCATTCGGATACCTTGCCCCGGCAAAATAAATGGCGGTCCTCTCAGCACAAAGGCCGGAAGGATATGATGCGTTTTCCTGATTACTGCCTATCACCACTTCTCCGTTTTCCATAAGTATGGCCGCGCCAACCTGGAATTTTGAATATGGTGCATAAGCATTGTCCCGGGCGTCAAAGGCCTGCTTCATAAGATCCTGGACATCTTCATTAAGCTCTTCTGTAGAGTCATAAATTTCCAGCCTTGAAGTTATTGTTAATGGCTTCATATAGTTATATTGAAAAAGAGGGATGCAATAATAAGGAAAAATTACATTCAGCTACTCTTTTTCCCGGGTGATAATTCACGCAGTCTGTTAATTTACAAATTCTTCCCCGAAATTGAAGGTAAGGCCAAACCTTAGAGTTCCTTCCAGAGGACTCGGCACATTTGAAGTGGAGAAAAGATAAGAAATATCAATGTTTACAATCTCATATTTAAACCCTGAACCTACAGAAAAGAATTTACGCGAACCTTTTGTTTCGCTTTCGTTAAAATATCCGGCACGTAACGCAAAGACCTCACGGTATTTGTATTCGGCTCCAAGGGCCCATGTAACCTCCCGAAGTTCTTCACTGAATCCATCCGGGGCATCCCCAAATGATTTAAAGATACCTTCAATAGCACCAATCTGATTATATTCTTCTGCGTCTTCCACATCTATCTCTCCGTCATTATTAAAATCCTTAGGGGTAGGCACGAGCAATTTATTAAATTCCACATAGGTGCCAAGACGGTTATCCACATCAAAAATAAAATCAAAACCTCCACCCAGCTTAAGGTTGGTCGGGATAAAGTTTTCCTGCCCGGCGTCGTCATATTTCATTTTAGGACCGATATTAGAAATATTGGCTCCTAGGCGATACAACCCGTCAAAAGAATTGAAGGTAAGCTGATCGCTCTGAAAAAAAGCAGCAATATCCACTCCAAAAGAATCGGCGGCACCAAGGTCCTGCTCGTCACGAAGCCCAAGGTCTGACCGAAGGTAACGACCTCCAACTGCCATAGAAAAAGTCTCGCTTAGCCGGAGGGAATATGAAAGATCAAAGGTCATCTCATTGGGATTGACCAATAACGGATCCTGATCTATATCATCCCTTATTTCTATAGTACCCAAACTAAAATACCTGAGGCTCGCAGCAGCTGCACTACGCTCATTTATTCGGTATGCGTAATTTACGTTTCCAAGAAAAATATCGTTGACAATATCGCTAAGGTATGGGGTATAAGAAATTCCCAGACCATTTTGATATTCAAGAAAGACATATTTCGCTGGGTTCCACTGCTGAGAAAATGCATCTGGCGAAGTTGCAACTCCCTGGTCCCCCATTCCCGCTGCTCTCGCATCTGCTGCCACTGTCAAAAAAGGAACTGCTGTAGTGATCACTCTATCTCTTTCCTCCTGCGCCCTTACAGCAAGGCTCGCTAATAAAACAGCCGCTAGCAATAAAAAGGTATTTTTTTTCATCGTGTTGGTTAATGGTTAACAAATATATACTTTATATTATTGTTTAAAAAGACAGTCTTTTAGAAAAGAAAGTCACGATTTCTTAAATGTGAGGTCAATAACAGCAGAATAGGGGGTGTTTTCGAAAAAACTACGTGAATAAATACTAACTATTAAATTACTAAAATATTGTATACCAATCACATTAAATAGCTTAAATTTTAACCTTGAGGTTAAACAAAAACCATTATTTTTGCCCTAATCGAACTAACTGACAGGGCTCGCAATCTACAACAAACAGAACAAGTAAAAGGACGCGGGGAACCAACAAACACAGCCACTTACTAAGTTTTTACACCCTATTCGATATTAATAAAATAAACTTGTACTTTTATCGTTAATTACTATATTGCAAAGCCTAAATTTTCTAGCTAAAGAAAGGAAGAATATGAGAACCAATGTTGCTTACAAAGCATTTTTAACCATCGCCATAAGCGCCGGTTTACTAAGCTGTAATAACTCCAGGGATTATAAAAATAATTCCAGAGCTACCGGCTGGGACATCAACTCCAAGGACGGTGGTTTTCAATACAATACAGATTACAAGGAGCAGGAAACTGGCCCGGGTCTGGTATTTATTGAAGGAGGAACATTTACGATGGGAAGAGTTCAGGATGATGTAATGCACGACTGGAATAACACTCCTAACCAACAACACGTGCAGTCTTTCTATATGGATGAGACCGAGGTTACCAACATGATGTACATGGAGTACCTTGACTGGCTTAAAAATGTCTTCCCTCCAAGTGAAGATAAGTACAGAAACATCTATAAGGGTGCGGTTCCTGATACATTGGTTTGGAGAAATCGTTTAGGCTATAACGAAACAATGGTGAACAACTACCTTCGTCACCCGGCATATGCCAGATACCCTGTTGTAGGCGTGAGCTGGATACAGGCCGTAGAATTCAGTAAATGGAGAACAGACAGGGTAAACGAAAAGATACTGGCTGAAGAAGGCTACATTAAGGAAGATGCTATTTACAACGAGGTAAATGCATCAAGCACCTTTAATACCGAAACTTACCTGAATGCACCAAGCAAAACTTATGGAGGTAACACCGAAATAAGCCAGGGAGGAAAGGAATCTCAAAAAATGATCGAAAATAACGCTGATAATACTGATGGAGAAGGAAATTCTCTTGGAGGTCAGGAATTTGTTCAGCGTAAGGACGGGGTGCTTTTACCGGAATACCGTCTACCTACGGAAGCTGAGTGGGAATATGCCGCGCTTGGTCTTGTAGGGATCAGAAACTATAATGTTTACAGAGGTAGAAAAAAATATCCGTGGGACGGGCAATACACCCGTTCAGGAGATGTAAAGAAACAAGGTGACCAGCTTGCCAACTTCAAACAGGGAGATGGTGACTATGGCGGAATTGCCGGATGGAGTGATGATGGCGCCGATATTACCGCCGAAGTTATGTCTTACGAGCCTAACGATTTCGGACTTTATGATATGGCCGGAAACGTAGCCGAATGGGTTGCCGATGTCTATCGCCCAATAGTGGATGACGAGTTTAACGACTTCAACTACTACCGTGGTAATGTTTACACCAAACACGCAATTACCGAAGACGGGTCTGTTAAAGTTGTAGGAACCGATGATATCGAATATGACACCTTAAGCAACGGACAAATCGTGGCAAGAGACCTCCCTGGAGAAATAGCCGAAGTTCCGGTTACCAAGGAAGATACTTATATGAGAACCAACTTCACCGAAAGTGACCAACGCGATTTCCGTGACGGTGATAAAAGTTCTTCTAGATATTACGAACCTTTTCAGGAGATCGATAATCCTTCAAAAAGAATGTATAACTCTCCAACTTATGACAATGTAAAAATTGACAGCACAGGAGAGGTTGCAGAAAGAGGATACGATTCCGAGAAGAGAACCACCCTGATAAGTGACGAAGTAAGAGTATACAAAGGAGGCTCCTGGAGAGACAGAGCCTACTGGCTCGACCCTGCACAACGCAGATTCTTCCCTCAGGATATGGCAACCGATTACATTGGGTTCAGAAACGCAATGTCCAGAGTTGGTTCAAAATCTAAAGAGAAGAACAAAAAAGCTCAAAACTAAAAGCTTAAGACTTTTATAAATTATTGAAGGAAGCCCTATTTTTTAGGGCTTTTTTTATAGCTTTAAATCTATGAACACAGCTCAACTCCATCAAAAATTTCTCCTTACCTCAGGAGCAGGAACAGACACCCGCAACATTCAAGAAGGAAGCATGTTCTTCGCCCTTAAAGGAGCCAACTTTAACGGAAATAAATATGCGGCTGAAGCCCTTCAAAAAGGAGCAAAATTAGCCGTTGTAGATGACCCTGATTATGCGCTAAATAAGGAGCAGTATATTCTTGTTAAGAACGTATTGCAATCGCTTCAGGCACTGGCTACGTTTCACAGGAAATTCCTGGGAATCCCAATTATAGGGATCACCGGAAGCAATGGAAAGACAACCACAAAAGAATTGACCCAGGCTGTACTTTCAAGAAAATACAATACCGTTGCCACAAGCGGGAACCTCAACAATCACATTGGTGTGCCGCTTACCCTACTATCTATGAATGAGAATACGGAAATAGGCATCGTAGAGATGGGAGCTAATCACCCGGGAGAGATCGAATTCTTATGCAATATCACCTGCCCTGATTACGGTTATATCACCAACTTTGGCAAAGCACACCTAGAAGGTTTTGGTAGTCTCGAAGGAGTGATCAAGGCAAAAAGCGAGCTTTATAACCACCTTAAGGACCATAAAAAACTTATTTTCTTAAATTATGACGATGAAGTCCAAAAAAAACATTCACGCTATAATCACGTTTTTAGCTTTGGCAGATCAAGAAATGCGCACGTAAAAATTGAATTTCCCGGCGAAACAGCCAGTGCTACTCTGGAATTCAACAACACGCGTTTTACAAGCAAACTCACAGGACGATACAATGCTTTAAATATGGCTGCAGCCCTGAGCATAGGGCTTTACTTTAAAGTGCTGTTCAGCGACATTAAAGAAGCTATAGAAAACTATACTCCCAGCAACAACCGCTCTCAACTCATTGAAATGGGCTCTAACACCATTTTAATGGACGCTTACAATGCAAACCCTACAAGTATGATGGCAGCACTTGAGAACTTCAGAGATACCGATACCAAAAAAACAAAGATCGTGATCCTGGGAGATATGCTCGAGGTGGGAGATTCTTCAGAAGTAGAGCATCAGGCAATCGTGAATTTCATCACCAATAATGATTTTTCAGAAACATACCTGGTAGGCCCAAATTTTAAAAAAACACACTTCAATAAGTCTACGGTAATAAAGTTCAATGACACTTCAAGCCTTAAAAAACACCTGAAATTAAGCAAGACAGAAAACAGCTTTATCCTGATAAAAGGTTCAAGAGGAATGGCCCTGGAGAATCTATTGGATGCACTTTAGCAGTAAGGAATATCAATAAATATAAAAGACCACAAGCCTTCGGTTTGTGGTCTCTTCATTAAAGCCTGTTGTGAGTGATACTGGATTCGAACCAGTGACCCCTACCCTGTCAAGGTAGTGCTCTGAACCAACTGAGCTAATCACCCAAAGCAGCCGTAAAATAATAAAAAATCCGTCTCGGCTAGCTTTCCTTTTCAAAAAAATGAAGCACTTCCTGCCAGCTTCCGGCCCGGTGGTAACCCGACACTTCCAAATTATGAAAAGCATCAAACAAAAGTTTCCTCCCTTCAAATGGATCCAGGTTTTTAGTATGATCGTCTATCATATAATCGGTCCCGACAATGCTCTTATCACCACAAAAAACAATATGCTTCCAGTCAATAAAAGGAAAATGCTCCTCTATCCAGGCTCTCTTTTCCAGGAGGCTTCTCGGGAATTCCATTGCTGCTGAAACCAGATACACCTCATAGGATTCATTTAGTCTCTTAACCGCATCTACAGCTCCTTCCATAACCGGAACAGTACGAAAAAAGCCTTCGGTATTGGCATATTTTTTAATTATACCAGGAACGGGAAATGCATCATCTTCAGATTTCCCTTTAAGATCATCTTGAATTATATTGGCATCGTATTCTTCGTTATACCAATCTATAAAATGAACTTCTACGTTGGCAACGACCCCATCCATATCGATAGCTATAGATTCTTTCTTCATATCCTTAATAACAATTTAAATGCTGAAGATAACTAATAAATATTGGCAGAAATAAAAAAGGCTCCCAGAAAATGGAAGCCTTTTTGAATTGTGGTGGGCGCGAAGGGATTCGAACCCCTGACCCCTTGGGTGTAAACCAAGTGCTCTGAACCAACTGAGCTACGCGCCCTCAAGAAAACTAAAAAAAGGCCTCCTTTTACGGAAGCCTTTGAATGGTGGTGGGCGCGAAGGGATTCGAACCCCTGACCCCTTGGGTGTAAACCAAGTGCTCTGAACCAACTGAGCTACGCGCCCCATTCTTGATTGCGGATGCAAATATAGGCTAGTTTTTCAATTGCGCAAAGCAAAAATGAAAAAAGTTCTATTATTTTTTCTGGCCTGCAGGCCAGAGATGAGCGCATATAAAAAGCCCTGAGCAAAAGAAACTCAGGGCCAGTTAATTATAGCGTTTACTTCATTAACTCCGGCACATTCCGGTAGATATAATCGGAATGTCTCCCGGTAAACAATTTGCCCATATCTTCCATAAAAGACTCCCTTTCTCCTTCATCGGGCCAGTGTTCTCCAACAAGCCTTTCATCTTCTTCAAAGGAGGCTTCAAGATCTGCAAGGTCCTCAAACACAAAAACCTCAGCCATCTCACGGCTGTTGGCTCCCCATAAATGACGATGAGTATAATAGGCCTTAACGAACTTGTTCTTTTGCACCACATTTTTATTGTACTCACCAAAACTGGCAGGCGAACCTTCTCCGTTCATCGAAAGCTCGCTACTCTTCACATAATACACCAAAGGTTCTTCGGAAGCCATTTCCATAGGCTTATGAAATCGCATAGAAGTATAGATCTCATCACTGTGTTGCGGACTGTAATAGGAATTCTGCTTTTGGAAAAAAGATCGTCTTTTTTCTTCATCGGGCCAGGCGGCCTCAATCAATTCCTGGTTCTTTTCATTTGCCTTTTCAATATCTGCCCAGTTCTCATACACCGATACCTGAATGATCTCAGAATTGTCCGGAGTAAAATAATGCATATAGAACCCTGAACCAATAATAAGGTCGTTCTTACTAGTCACCTTCTCAAAATACTCCTTCTCGGTATCAAGCCATTCCGAAAAATCGATATCCGGATCGTCGTTCCAGTGAAATGTACTAACGGTTAGATAAACCGGTTTAAACTCTTCCTGTTGAGATTCTTCCTGAGAATCTTCCTGCGCTTTTTCCTGAGCGGTCAAAACACCGCAAAACAGAAATAATAATGCAAGACTCCCCTGCATTCCTTTTTTTAATAGCCCCATAATGTTTGATTTTTAATTGGTTAAAAATAAATAGTCCGGATCCCGGAAACAGTTCCCGAAATCATCGATCAATAAAATTCTGAATAAACTATGGAGAAAGCAGGGCGTACTTAACGGTAAAGTATTATAACAAAAAGTAGAAGCCCTAAGTTAAGCAAAAAAAGCTAAAGTCAAATAAATATTTTCCTACACTGCTGAAATACAGTTGTTTTCAATAAAGATTAAAGAACCTCTGCAACTACAAAATTACTACCACCAACAAATACAAGATCCTCATCTACCGCTTCTGCCAATGCAGCTTCATAGGCATCTTTTACTGAAGCATAAGACCTGCCGTCGAGACCAAACTCCAGAGCTTTTTTCGCTAATTCATCAGCATCCAAACCTCTTGGAACATCGGGTTTACAGTAATAATACCTTGCATCTTTTGGAAACAAAGGAAGTACGCTATCAAGATCCTTATCGTTTACAACACCCAACACAATATGAAGGTGCTGAAATTTTTCCTGGCCGAGTTGGCCAAAAACAAGCTTTAGACCTTCTTTATTATGGGCTGTATCACAGATCACTCTCGGATGTTCCTGCAAAACATCCCATCTTCCCTGCAAACCTGTGTGGAGTTTAACACTATTGAGACCATTTTTAAGGGCTTCCTCAGGAATTTCCCAACCCTTTTTCCTTAACACCTCTACCGCGGCAACCACGCTCTTCATATTCTTGTTCTGATAATCGCCTTTAAGATCGGTGCTGTATTGCTTTTGTTCAACATTTTCAGCAAAAATAAGCTCAGCACTATTTTTTACCGCTGCTTCAATGAAAACCGGGATAGTCTCTTCATCTTTTTCACCAATGATTACCGGTACCTCATTTTTAATAACCCCGGCCTTTTCCCCGGCTACTTCTTTGAGACTATTGCCAAGAAACTGAGTATGGTCAAGGCCAATATTGGTGATCACGGAAACTTCGGGAGTAATAATATTCGTGGAATCCAGCCTTCCTCCCATTCCAACTTCAATTATGGCAATATCCACTTTTTCTTCTGCGAAATAATCGAAGGCCATTCCCACAGTCATTTCAAAGAAAGACAGCTTGTTCTCCTCAAGAAACTTCCTGTGTTTTTCAATAAAATCAATAACCGCCTTTTCAGGGATCACGACACCGTTGATCTTTATCCTTTCCCTAAAATCCTTTAAATGCGGGGAAGTATAAAGTCCAACCTTATAGCCTGCTTCCTGAAGTATAGCTGCCAACATATGACTGGTAGAGCCTTTTCCGTTAGTGCCGGCAATATGTACAGATTTGAATTTCCTTTCAGGGTGACCAAGATATTCGGCCATTTTAAGGGTCCTGGTAAGATCTTTTTTAAATGCCGTTGCACCCACTCGCTGGTACATAGGCAACTGCTGAAACATCCACTCAACAGTTTGCTTATACGTCATCACCTATTCTGAAAGTTTGAAGTTATAGATTATGGTCCCCACCTGTCTGGAAGGAGCATTATCATCACTATTAAATCGTGTAGCCAGGGCGGCACGCCTCGCAGGATCGGTAAGACAGGGAGCTGAATTGGTAGTCCCCTTCACACCGGGAGTAGCTCTAATTACCTGACCCTGTTGATTTACTTCGATCCTCACCACAACAATTCCAGATTCATTACAATCCTGAACAAATTTCTCTTTGTTCAGGGCTTTTCTACCTCCAAGCCGGTAATTCCCGTCGCCGTCAAGACCTGTACCCTGGCCATAATAAGAACTGGCATTCGGATCTCCGTCAGGACTACCCTTATCTCCGGCAAGATTATCATTTCCTTCCCCACCTTCTTCTGAACCATCCTTTTCAGGCCCGTTAAAAATACTACTCATTGCATCGGTAGTAGATTTATCAGGTTTTGGATCCGGTTTCTTTACCGGCTTGGGTTCCTCCTTAGGTTTTTCAGGCTGTTTCTCTACGGGTGGAGTCTTCACTTCCTTTTTCTCTTTCTTGATCACCGGAGCTTCTTCAGTTTCCTGAGTAACCACTTCCTTCTCTACCACCGGCTCCGACTTTACAGGCTGAACGGCACTTTTTTGAGGCGCAGATTTTACAGGCTGGGTAGGTTGTTTATCGCCCGAACCAACTTCAGAAGTCCCAAAGTTGATGGCGATCCCATTCTCTGGTGGCGGATCAAGATAAGTAAAGCCGAAAAAAAGCATAAGCAATATCAGCAACACGTGTAAAATTACCGTGATGGTAAAAGATTTTTTTTCGTGTTTGGTTTCTAATATTGCCATATTATTCCGGTTTCACCGCTAATACAATTTTATACTTATTCCTGTTTGCAATATCCATTACATTAACCGCCTTTTCAATAGGCACTCCCTCTTCAGCCCGAAGAATTATGGTAGGGTTTTCTTCTCCCGCCAGTCTTTCCTTCAGCGTACTCTCAAGGGCGCTATTACTAACACGGTCTTTATTGATATATACCTGCAGATCCTTGGTGATGCTCACCGAAATGGTCTGCTTGTTCGTGGTCTTTCCCTTAGCCTTAGGAAGTATGAGGTCTAAAGCTTCAGGCGTGATCACCGGAGAGGTCAGCATAAAAAAGATCAATAACAGGAATACGATATCTGTCATTGAGCTCATACTGAACTCCGGACTAATTTTATTTCGGCCTCTTAAATTCATATTAAGCAGGTTCGTTTAGCAGGTCAAGGAAATCTACCGCGGTGGCTTCCATCTGGTGCACCACCTTATCTGTCTTTACCACCAGGTGGTTGTAGCCAATGTAGGCAATAATACCCACTACAAGACCGGCAACCGTTGTGGTCATCGCGGTATAGATACCTTCGGCCAAGGCTCCCATTTGAGCCTGACCACTGCTGGTAGCCAGTTCGTGGAATGCAAGTACCATACCAATCACTGTACCCAGGAACCCTATCATTGGGGCCGCACCGGCAATAGTGGCAAGAATACTAACGTTCTTCTCGAGCTTATAAACTTCAAGACGTCCGGCATTCTCTATGGCGGTGTTAATATCTTCCAACGGACTTCCAATCCTTGAAATCCCCTTTTCGGTAAGCCGCGCAACAGGTGAATCACTTTGCTGGCATCGCATTTTAGCCGACTCAATATTCCCGTTCAGTACGCTATCCTTAATCTGGAGCATAAAATTCTTATCGACCTGGCTGGCCGATTTGATGGCGAAGAGCCTTTCAAAATAAATATAGACCGCCGCGAACAGCAGAATAAATAATATGATAATAATGATCTGGCCTCCGAGACCACCACTTAACATTAGATCAAATAACGAAAGGGTTTTTTCTTCTACAACGGGCTCGGCGTCCTGGGCTGTCTGAGCCAGTTCGTCCTGCTGAAAAAAATATAGCATAAGTATATGTTAGGTTTTTTAATGTAACGTGATAAAACAGGTTTAATTGTAATCCAAATTTAGTAAAATATTCAGCCGGGCAAATTCCCTTTCGTTATTCTGAAGTTCAAGATCGAAACCCGGGGTTAAACCAGTTGTTTCAGAGCGACTTCGAAAGCAGTTTTACTGATGTTCGTTTTACTGCTATTATTATCGAAAGTATTCTTGATGGCATTCTTAATGGTCATTGAGGTATCATTGAAGATAGCTTCATCAGTCATTTGCACTCTTCTTTCCATAAAGTAAGCAAAAACACGTGCCATTCCGCAGTTAGAGATAAAGTCAGGAATTAGGCTTACACGCTCATCGGTATATTCCATAATCGGCCCAAAGAAGATCTCTTTATCTGCAAATGGAACATTCGCCCCACAGGAGATCACCTCAAGTTTATTATCGATAAGGCTGGAGATCTGCTCTTTTGTAACCAGCCTTGAAGCGGCACAGGGAGCAAATATCTCAGCGTCCAGTTTCCATATCTTTTCATTGATCTCCTCAAAAGGAATAAGATTATCGGCTTTTAAAGTATTTCCTTCCTTATTAAGGAAAAGCTCCTTTATCTCTTCAAAACTGAAACCGTCTTCATTGATCAATCCCCCAACGCGGTCAATAATCCCCACAACCTTAGCTCCCATTTGAGCAAGGTAGTAAGCCGCTGCGGAGCCTACATTTCCAAAGCCCTGAACGATGGCCTTCTTACCTTCTACACTACCGCCGTAGATCTCATAATATTGTTTTACGGCTTCAGCCACACCATAACCGGTGATCATATCGGCAACCGTATACTTTCTGGTAATATCAGGAGAGAAATTAGTGTTTTCCAAAACTTTGATCACTCCCTGTCTCAACTGACCAATTCTGTTGATTTTATCGGCCTCAGAAGGTTGAAAATGCCCGGTGAACACTCCTTCCTGCGGATGCCACACCCCACAATCTTCCGTAATAGGAATCACCTCATTGATCTCGTCTACGTTAAGGTCTCCACCGGTCCCGTAATAACTTTTCAACAACGGGGAAACTGCCTTATACCATCGTTCCAAAACACCTTTTTTCCTTGGATCTGCCGGGTCGAAATTTATCCCGGATTTAGCCCCTCCAATGGGAGGTCCTGAAACAGTGAATTTCACCTCCATCGTTTTCGCAAGAGACAACACTTCGTTCATATCCAGGCCTTTCCTCATACGGGTTCCCCCACCGGCAGCACCACCGCGAAGCGAATTGATCACGGTCCAGCCTTCGGCTTCGGTTTCGGAATCCTTCCAGTTAAACACAATTTCAGGTTCTTTGTTCTCGTATAATTTAAGTAAGTCTTTCATTTATGTTTTGTTTGCTAGCAAATATATAAAACTAAAAAGCTGGTTTTTGTTAATTGCAGTTATAATTTCAGGGATTGAAAATCAGACCTGAAGAATGATCTTTTGAGGCTCCGGTTACCGACTTCAGGACATTTACCTCCCCTCTTAATTTAAGAACTCCCAGAAGTGCAAAAATGAGCGCTTCCTTAAAATCTATAAGCTCTTTGGATGGAATCACGAATTCAACATTAGAAAACTCCCTGAACTGTTCTATCAGGAAATCGTTGAAAGCACCTCCGCCGGTTACAAGCACCCTGGAATCTTCCTTTCCGTCCACGGCATTTGCAACCTGCATTGCAATATGCTCGCAATAGGTCCTTAATACTGAAGGAAGATCATTTTCAAATTCTTTTAAAAGCGGGAAGATCTCCTTATTCACCCATTCTATCCCAAGGGATTTTGGAGGATCTTTCCTGTAAAAATCAAGATTATTCAGCTCGTAAAGCATCTTCTGATTATGCTTTCCCGTTGCTGCTATAGCGCCTCCTTTATCATAATCTTTCCCCAGCTTTTTCGCATAAGGGTTCATCACCGTATTCACCGCACAAATGTCATAAGCCATTCTCCCGGATGCCGTTTCGGTAGAAATATTCGCAAAACCTCCAAGGTTAAGACAGTATTTATAATCTGAAAATAAGATACGGTCACCGATGGGAACAAGCGGGGCGCCCTGGCCACCAAGTTTAACATCCTGCACCCTGAAGTCGCATACCACTTTATGCCCGATCAAATTTGCCAGGACAGGCAGGTTGCCGATCTGCAAGGTATAATTATTTTCAGGCTCGTGTTTAATGGTATGGCCGTGACTGCAAACAGCATCAAGCTCTTTAATATTATGCTTTTTAATGAAGGTAGAGATCACTCCGGCTAGATATCTGGTGTACTCCTGATTCAATCCCTTCAGTTCGTCGTCTGAAAAATCCAATGCTGCAGCCAGTTTGGTCCGCCAGGCATCTGTATATTCCAGGGTTTCAGCTGCAATAATACTATAGTCCCATTGGGTGTTTATATCAAATTCAACGTATATCAGGTCGATCCCATCAAGGGAGGTTCCGGACATCACGCCGATCACTTTATAAGTACTTTTTTTCATATTCGTAAAAATAACAGTTCATAATTGAAAAATAGATAGCAAAAAGCTACCTTTGAGCTCCAAAATTCGTTTTTCCTAAACCAAGATATTATGGATTTCAAACTTACAGAAGAACATATAATGATTCGCGATGCAGCGCGCGACTTTGCTAGAACCGAATTGCTGCCGGGCGTTATAGAACGTGACGAAAAACAGGAGTTTCCAGCAGAGCAAGTTAAGAAAATGGGAGAACTTGGTTTTCTCGGTATGATGGCTTCACCGGAGTACGGTGGTGGCGGTATGGATACCATTTCGTATGTACTTGCAATGGAGGAGATTTCAAAGATAGATGCCTCGGCATCTGTGGTGATGTCGGTAAACAACTCTCTTGTTTGCTGGGGTCTTGACACCTACGGATCTCCCGAACAAAAAGAGAAATACCTTTCCAAACTCACCACAGGAGAGAAATTAGGAGCTTTCTGCCTTTCTGAACCGGAAGCGGGAAGTGACGCTACCTCTCAAAAAACTACTGCTATAGATAAAGGTGACCATTATATCCTTAACGGAACAAAAAACTGGATCACCAACGGGAACTCTGCCGACTTTTATCTTGTAATAGCACAGACAGACCGTGAGAAGAAACACAAAGGAATCAATGCCTTTATCGTTGAAAAAGGCTGGGAAGGATTCGAAGTAGGTCCAAAAGAGCAGAAACTTGGAATTCGAGGTAGTGACACACACTCTCTTAACTTCAACGATGTAAAGGTCCCGAAAGAGAACAGGATCGGGGAAGACGGATTCGGATTTAAATTTGCGATGAAGACCTTATCCGGAGGTAGAATTGGTATCGCTGCCCAGGCACTGGGTATCGCTGCGGGAGCTTATGAGCTTGCAAAAGATTATTCGAAGCAAAGGAAAGCTTTCGGAACCGAGATCTGCAACCACCAGGCTATCGCCTTTAAACTGGCAGATATGCACACCTCTATCGAGGCGGCAAGACACCTTGTAATGAAAGCTGCCTGGGATAAAGACCAGAAACAGAATTACGATCTTTCCGGTGCTATGGCCAAATTAGAGGCTTCAAAAGTAGCGATGGATGTAACGGTTGAAGCCGTTCAGGTTCACGGAGGTAACGGATACGTAAAAGAGTACCATGTAGAAAGACTGATGCGTGACGCCAAGATCACCCAGATCTATGAAGGAACTTCTGAAATTCAGAAAATAGTTATCTCAAGAAGTATTTTGAAGGACTAAGAATAAAATATAATTGTTAAAAAGCCCGTTCCTGATCTTCAAAAACGGGCTTTTTTCATTTCAAAAGTTTCAGAATAATTCAGATTTTTATAAAATTCAACCTTCCAAAATAGCGAATTTTCATTTTATCCTTATTTAATTCTTATTGCCGCATTTCTTCGGCTATTTAAGATAATTCGCTTCATATTCTTTACCTTATTAGATAATTTTGAGGTAATAACTTAAGGACAAAAGGATATGAAATTGAAGCAGCAGGGGCTCTATTCTCCGGAATTTGAGCATGATAATTGTGGTGCCGGGTTTATCTGCAATTTAAAAGGGAAAAGAACCAACGACATTATTCACAAAGCCATCGATATTCTGGTAAGACTGGAACATCGTGGTGCAGTTAGTGCCGACGGAAAAACGGGTGACGGTGCGGGTATTCTCATCGAGATCCCTCACGATTTTTTCAGTAAACAATGTGAATTCAAACTCCCGGAATTCAAATCTTATGCCGTGGGAATGGTTTTTCTTCCCAGGTCTGAAAACCAGCGCAAGATCTGTAAGGAGATCTTTGAAGAAGAAATAAAGGAACAGGCACTGAATATTATTGGCTGGAGAGAGGTACCTGTAGACCGGTCCTGCCTGGGAAGTATCGCATCTTTGTCTGAACCGAATATCGAACAGATTTTTATCGGAAAAGGAGATGATGTTTCAGACACCGAATTCAATGCAAAACTTTTTGCGGCCCGTAAGATCGCGGAACATCGTATCGAAAGATCAGAACTCTCAGAATCTGAATATTTCTACCTGCCAAGTTTATCGACCAACACCATAATATATAAAGGCCTGTTGATGCCCCAGGATATCAACACCTATTACCGCGACCTGAATGAGCCTGAAGTGGTCACCAAGCTGGCCCTTGTCCATCAACGATTCTCGACCAACACCTTCCCAACCTGGGACCTGGCACAACCGTTTAGATATATGTGTCATAACGGAGAGATCAATACCCTTCGCGGAAATCTTAGCCGGATGAAGGCCAGGGAAGAGCTTTTTGAAAGTGAGATCTTCGGGGAAGACCTTAAAAAAATACTGCCTATCACCAGCGAAGGAAAATCTGATTCTGCTTCAATGGATATGGTGCTTGAATTGCTGCTGCAAACAGGAAGATCCTTACCCGAAGCTATTATGATGATGGTGCCAGAAGCCTGGGAAAAGAATCCTTCAATGTCTGATGAGAAAAAGGCCTTTTACGAATACAACGCCTGTATTATGGAACCCTGGGACGGCCCGGCTTCCATTCCATTTACCGACGGGAATTACATAGGGGCCCTTCTGGACAGAAACGGGCTGCGTCCTTCAAGATACACCCTGACCAAAGACGGGTATGTGGTGATGTCTTCAGAAACCGGGGTGATAGATATTCAGCCTGAAAATGTAGAATTACACGGTCGTCTTGAACCGGGAAGAATGTTCCTGGTAGATATGAACGAAGGCCGAATTGTGGGCGATGAAGAAGTGAAGAGCAAGATCGTATCCAGATTACCTTACAGGAAGTGGCTTGATGAAAACCTGCTTCCGCTTTCTGACGTTCCTTATACCGGCAATAAGACGCCCGTGGAAAAGATCGATTTTAATACCCGCCAAAAGCTCTTCGGGTATACCCTTGAAGACATCAGCACCATCATTACCCCAATGGCTACCCAGGGAAAAGAGGCTATTGGCTCTATGGGTGCCGATATTCCCCTGGCCGTGCTTTCACATAAACCACAGTTGTTATTCAACTATTTTAAGCAACTCTTTGCACAGGTAACCAATCCGCCACTTGACGGGATCAGGGAAGAGATCGTTACCGATATCAGCCTGTCTGTAGGTGAAGACAATAACCTTTTTGACATTATCCCTGAACAATGCAAAAAACTAAGAATACAGAATCCGGTGATCTCTAATGAAGACCTGGATAAGATAAAATATATAGACTATCCCGGTTTTAAGGCAAAATCGGTTTCCATATTATATGAAGCTGCAAAAGGACTGAACGGTCTTGAGACCCGTCTGGACGAGATTATTGACGAGATCACAGCCGCGGTGGATGATGGTTGCAATGTGATCATTCTTTCAGACCGAAATGTGAATCCGGAGCTCGCTCCTATTCCATCGCTTCTGGCCTGTTCTTTTGTGCACCATATGGTAAAAAAACACAACCGAAGATCTTCTTTCGGAATAGTGATCGAATCTGCAGAACCAAGGGAACCGCATCATTTTGCCCTGCTCTTTGGTTACGGTGCCAGCGCGATCAACCCGTATATGGTGAACGAGATCATCTATGAACTTGTTGAAAGTGAAGAGATCGATATCAAAGACCCTGAAAAAGCGGTGAAAAATTTCAATACCGCCATCGGAAAAGGGATCGTGAAGATTATGAATAAAATTGGTATTTCTACCCTTCATTCATACCGCGGAGCACAAATTTTTGAAGTACTTGGCCTTAACCAGAAGTTCGTAGATAAATACTTCACCAACACCCCAACCCGTATCGAAGGGATCGGCTTATACGAAATCGAGAAAGAAGTTCAGAAAAGATACAAAGAGGCCTTTCACGAAAAGGCTACAGACACCGACCTGGAATTGCCCATAGGCGGAGATTACCGCTGGAGAAGAAAAGGGGAAAGACATATGTTCAATCCCGCCAGTGTCGCTAAACTTCAGCAAGCCGTAAAACAGAATAACTACAACAGTTACGAGGAATACTCAAAACTCATTAACGATCAGAGTAAAAACCTGATGACCTTACGAGGGATGTTCAAGTTCAAGGACCTGAACCCGATTCCGGTAGAGGAAGTTGAACCCTGGACAGAGATCGTGAAACGCTTTAAGACCGGTGCAATGTCCTTCGGATCCATCAGTAAAGAAGCACACGAAAATCTTGCCATCGCGATGAACCGGATGAAAGGTAAGAGTAATTCCGGTGAAGGAGGCGAAGATCCAGGAAGGTTCCATAAGAACCCTGACGGAACCTGGAAAAACTCTGCCATCAAACAGGTGGCATCAGGAAGATTTGGCGTTTCCATCAACTACTTAAGCAACGCACAGGAGATACAGATTAAAATGGCCCAGGGAGCAAAACCCGGGGAAGGCGGGCAATTGCCGGGGGCAAAAGTAAACCCTGATATTGCCAAGACCAGGAATTCCACGCCGTATGTAGGTCTTATTTCGCCGCCACCACACCACGACATCTATTCTATTGAGGATCTCGCGCAACTGATCTTCGATCTTAAAAATGCCAACCGTGAGGCAAGGATCAATGTGAAACTGGTATCGAAGGTGGGAGTGGGAACTATTGCTGCCGGGGTGGCCAAAGCAAAGGCCGATGTGGTCCTGATCTCCGGATATGACGGAGGAACAGGAGCCTCTCCCCTCACCTCCTTAAGACACGCAGGCTTGCCCTGGGAACTTGGGATTGCCGAAGCACAACAAACCCTGCTTCTAAACAATCTCAGGAACAGGATCGTGGTGGAATGTGACGGGCAGTTAAAAACAGGAAGAGATGTTGCAATTGCAGCGCTGCTGGGAGCCGAAGAATTCGGGTTTTCTACCGCACCGCTTGTAGCAACCGGCTGTATTATGATGCGCGCCTGCCATCTGAACACCTGCCCGGTGGGTATTGCCACCCAGGATCCCGAATTGCGTAAGAATTTCAAGGGAACACCGGAAGACGTGATCAACTTTATGTATTTCGTTGCCCAGGAATTAAGACAGATTATGGCAGATCTCGGTTTCAGAACGCTAAACGAAATGGTAGGTCAAAGCCAGAAACTTGATATGAACAAGGCTATCGAGCATTATAAGGCCCAAGGAATCGACTTATCGAAGATCCTTTACAAGCCGAAAATCGATGAAGATATGCCACTTCATAATACCGAGAAGCAGGATCATAACCTGGAAAATGTTCTGGATTTTGAGATCCTTTCTCAGGCCCACCCGGCCATCTACAGAAAAGAACCTATGAGCCTTGAGTTCCCTATTACCAATATTAACAGGACCACGGGGACCATAGTGAGCAATGAGATCTCTAAGATACACGGGGCTAATGGTCTGCCAGAGCATACTCTGAACCTCAATTTCAAGGGATCTGCAGGACAAAGCTTCGGTGCTTTTGCCACTAAAGGTCTTACGATGAATATTGAAGGAAATTCCAACGATTACTTCGGAAAAGGATTAAGCGGCGCTATTCTAAGTGTCAGAAAACCGAAGGTAGCTTCATTCAAATCCAATGAGAATATCATAATCGGTAATGTGGCGTTATACGGAGCCATTACCGGTGAAGCTTATATTAACGGAATTGGCGGCGAACGTTTCTGCGTAAGAAATTCAGGAGCCAAAGCCGTGATAGAAGGTATTGGTGACCACGGTTGTGAATATATGACCGGCGGGGTTGCAGTGATCTTAGGAAAAATAGGAAGGAATTTCGCCGCGGGAATGAGCGGGGGAATTGCCTATATCTATAACCCTGAAAATAACCTGGACAATAATAATTTCAATATGGAAATGATTGGCCTGGAAAAACCTTCAGATGAAGATCAGGCCGAATTGAAACAGCTTATTGAAAATCACCTTAAGTATACCGAAAGTGATGTGGCAAAAGAAATCCTTGAAAACTGGGAGGAAAGTTCAGCCAAATTCATCAAGGTGATGCCAACCGAATATAAAAAAGCTCTCAAAAAACTGGAAGAAGAGCGATTAGAAAAAGAAAAAGTAGAATTAAAAACAGCATAAGAAATGGGGAAGTTAAGAGGATTTATGGAATATGACAGGACCGTTGAAGAGAAGGATGCTGTAGAAGAACGTGTCAAAAACTACAAGGAATTCACTAAAGAACTGGATGTTGATATACTGCAAAAACAGGGCGGTCGATGTATGGACTGCGGAATTCCTTTTTGCCATAGTGGTTGCCCTTTAGGCAATTTAATACCGGATTTTAATGATGCGGTCTATAAAAATGACTGGGAAAAAGCTTTGCGAATTTTACACGCTACCAATAATTTCCCGGAATTCACCGGAAGGCTATGCCCTGCTCCCTGTGAATCAGCCTGCGTGTTGGGAATCATTGATCCGCCTGTAGCCATTGAACTTATAGAAAAGTACATCGTAGAACGCGGATTCAAGGAAGGCTGGATAAAGCCGGAACCTCCTAAAAAGCGTACAGGTAAAAAAGTGGCTGTGGTAGGATCGGGGCCTGCCGGTCTTGCAGCAGCTCAACAGCTTAACCGTGCCGGTCACGAAGTCACAGTCTTTGAAAGAGATAAAAAAGTTGGTGGACTACTTAGATATGGTATCCCGGATTTTAAAATGGAGAAACAGGTGATCGACCGCCGCGTGAAAATTATGGAAGAAGAAGGAATTAAATTTAAGACCGAGGTGCATGTTGGGGAAAACTACAGCGCTGAGAAATTAAAAGAGTTTGATTCCATAGTCTTATGTGGAGGCGCAACTGCGAGGAGGAAACTGCCAATTGATGGAGCTGACGCTAAAGGCGTTGTCCAGGCGATGGACTTTCTGAAAAGAAACAATGAAGTGGTCGACGGTCTCGAAGATCCGGTTGAAGAACTACACGCCAAAGGCAAAAATGTGATCGTAATTGGTGGTGGGGATACCGGCTCAGACTGTGTTGGTACGTCCAACAGGCACGGAGCAAAGTCTGTGACCAATTTTGAGATTATGCCAATGCCCCCTGAACACCGAAGCAATGAAAATCCCTGGCCTTACTGGCCATTTACCCTAAAGACCAGTTCTTCTCACGAGGAAGGGGTAAACCGAAATTGGAGCATCTCTACAAAAGAATTTGTAAAAGACAAGCACGGAAATTTAAAAGCCCTTAAAACGGTGGAAATTGAATGGGTTAAAGAAGAAGGCAAGAGACCTCAGTTAAAAGAAGTCCCTGATTCAGAAAAAGAATGGCCCTGTGAGCTTGCTTTGCTCGCTTTGGGATTCACGGGCCCTGAAAAAACTTTAAGCCAGCAGCTGGGCTTAGAATTAGATACAAGGACCAATATAAAAGCCGGAAACGATTACCAGACCAATATCCCAAATATTTTCACTGCCGGTGATATGAGAAGAGGTCAGTCGCTTATTGTCTGGGCCATTTCTGAAGGCAGGGAAGCTGCCTATCACGTAGACAAATATCTTATGGGAGAATCTATACTTCCGCGAAAAGGAGAAGGAGACCTTCCCGCAGCTTAAATAAAGGTACTGACTTATAAACAACCAAGAAAGGCTTAGCGTATGGCTAAGCCTTTTTTATTAGGTGTTTTTGTCGACTTTGTAAAGATCCTTTTTTGGGACAGGGGTATAAAAAAACCCCTCCAGGATAACCTGAAGGGGTTTCAAAAACAA
>NZ_JBHTLI010000004.1:0-5536 GCF_042678405.1 Salegentibacter chungangensis
AAAGCGAGCGATCTGAAACAGACTGAAACAACAACGAAATCCACGGGTAGTGGTAGTTTAAGAAAAGGTTCAACTCCTTTTATTTCGGCGAGGTAACTTTTTTATGGTTACACGAAAGTTCATTGATATATTGAATTGACAGCGCGTTATCGTGAGATAACACGAAAAAGAATTAAGACTAGAAGAGTCGTCTTTGAGCATTACTTGAGAGAGTAAAAACATACTTAGTAATTGTTATTATATTTAAGATTTAACGATGAAGAGTTTGATCCTGGCTCAGGATGAACGCTAGCGGCAGGCCTAACACATGCAAGTCGAGGGGTAACATAGAAAAGCTTGCTTTTCTGATGACGACCGGCGCACGGGTGCGTAACGCGTATACAATCTACCTTTTAGCGAGGGATAGCCCAGGGAAACTTGGATTAATACCTCATAGTATGGTTGGATAGCATTATCCTGATCATTAAACATTTATGGCTAAAAGATGAGTATGCGTCCTATTAGTTAGTTGGTAAGGTAACGGCTTACCAAGGCAGCGATAGGTAGGGGTCCTGAGAGGGAGATCCCCCACACTGGTACTGAGACACGGACCAGACTCCTACGGGAGGCAGCAGTGAGGAATATTGGACAATGGGCGAGAGCCTGATCCAGCCATGCCGCGTGCAGGAAGACTGCCCTATGGGTTGTAAACTGCTTTTACAGAGGAAGAACCACCCCCACGTGTGGGGGTTTGACGGTACTCTGCGAATAAGGATCGGCTAACTCCGTGCCAGCAGCCGCGGTAATACGGAGGATCCAAGCGTTATCCGGAATCATTGGGTTTAAAGGGTCCGTAGGCGGATTTATAAGTCAGTGGTGAAAGTCTTCCGCTTAACGGGAGAACTGCCATTGATACTGTAGATCTTGAGTTGTTATGAAGTGGTTAGAATGTGTAGTGTAGCGGTGAAATGCATAGATATTACACAGAATACCGATTGCGAAGGCAGATCACTAATAACACACTGACGCTGATGGACGAAAGCGTAGGTAGCGAACAGGATTAGATACCCTGGTAGTCTACGCCGTAAACGATGGTTACTAGCTGTCCGGCCTAATTGAGGGCTGGGTGGTTAAGCGAAAGTGATAAGTAACCCACCTGGGGAGTACGTTCGCAAGAATGAAACTCAAAGGAATTGACGGGGGCCCGCACAAGCGGTGGAGCATGTGGTTTAATTCGATGATACGCGAGGAACCTTACCAGGGCTTAAATGTAGTCTGACAGGTCTGGAAACAGACTTTTCTTCGGACAGATTACAAGGTGCTGCATGGTTGTCGTCAGCTCGTGCCGTGAGGTGTCAGGTTAAGTCCTATAACGAGCGCAACCCCTGTGGTTAGTTGCCAGCGAGTCAAGTCGGGAACTCTAGCCAGACTGCCGGTGCAAACCGCGAGGAAGGTGGGGATGACGTCAAATCATCACGGCCCTTACGTCCTGGGCCACACACGTGCTACAATGGTAGGGACAGAGAGCAGCCACTTCGTGAGAAGGAGCGAATCTATAAACCCTATCACAGTTCGGATCGTAGTCTGCAACTCGACTACGTGAAGCTGGAATCGCTAGTAATCGCATATCAGCCATGATGCGGTGAATACGTTCCCGGGCCTTGTACACACCGCCCGTCAAGCCATGGAAGCCGGGGGTACCTGAAGTCCGTTACCGCAAGGAGCGGCCTAGGGTAAAACTGGTAACTGGGGCTAAGTCGTAACAAGGTAGCCGTACCGGAAGGTGCGGCTGGAACACCTCCTTTCTAGAGCGAAGTACTATTAAAGGTACTAGCGCAGTTACTAAGAGGATATGTTGTTTAAAGAAGTCCTTTTGGTCTTGATTCTTGTCAATTTAATTTATAGGGACAGTCTCATAGCTCAGCTGGTTAGAGCGCTACACTGATAATGTAGAGGTCGGCAGTTCGAGTCTGCCTGAGACTACTTTTTAAAGTAGTTGTAAGGCTACAGAGAAGTTCATTTGAAATAGGAAATTTTAGAAGTTGGGTAACCAAGTTGACGTATAGGTCATCAATTAACTGATAACTGTTAACTGATACCGACTACTGAAAGACCTGGGGGATTAGCTCAGCTGGCTAGAGCGCCTGCCTTGCACGCAGGAGGTCATCGGTTCGACTCCGATATTCTCCACAAGGCGATGCCTTGAGATGTAGATCTTGAGAGATTCGCCGCGAAGAAGCGCTGATATTTATTATCGGTGGCGATTCGCCACGTTCATTGACATATTGAGAAACAAAGAATACGAGAGAAACTACAGTTATAGAAGTTAAATTTTATAACAAGCGAATTAAATATTCGAGTTACTTTAAGAGTAACAAAGAATACGAGCATTAGAAGGCAAAAAGCACACAAGCTAAATAAGGGCGTGTGGGGGATGCCTAGGCTCTCAGAGGCGAAGAAGGACGTGATAAGCTGCGAAAAGCTGCGGGGAGTGGCACATACACTTTGATCCGCAGGTGTCCGAATGGGGCAACCCACTTGATTGAAGATCAAGTATCCGAGAGGAGGCAAACCCGGGGAACTGAAACATCTAAGTACCCGGAGGAAGAGAAAACAATAGTGATTGCGCTAGTAGCGGCGAGCGAACGCGCATTAGCCCAAACCATAAGGTTTACGGACCTTATGGGGTTGTAGGACCACAATATTCGACACACAATGAATTAGAATCCTTTGGAAAGAGGAACCAAAGAGGGTGACAGTCCCGTATAGGTAAAGCGTGTGAAGATAGTGGTATCCTGAGTAGTGCGGGGCACGGGAAACCCTGTATGAATCCGGCGGGACCATCCGCCAAGGCTAAATACTCCTGAGAGACCGATAGTGAACCAGTACCGTGAGGGAAAGGTGAAAAGAACCCTGAACAAGGGAGTGAAATAGAACCTGAAACCACGCGCTTACAAGCGGTCGGAGCCAGTTTACTGGTGACGGCGTGCCTTTTGCATAATGAGCCTACGAGTTACCGTTTCCAGCAAGGTTAAGTATTTAAGATATGGAGCCGTAGCGAAAGCGAGTCTTAATAGGGCGAATGAGTTGGTAATGGTAGACGCGAAACCGTGTGATCTACCCTTGGGCAGGTTGAAGCTGTGGTAACACATAGTGGAGGACCGAACCCGTTGACGTTGAAAAGTCTTGGGATGACCTGAGGGTAGGGGTGAAAGGCCAATCAAACTCGGAAATAGCTCGTACTCCCCGAAATGCATTTAGGTGCAGCGGTATAATAGTTTTATAGAGGTAGAGCTACTGATTGGATGCGGGGGCTTCACCGCCTACCAATTCCTGACAAACTCCGAATGCTATAAAATGTTTTATATCAGTGAGGGCATGGGTGCTAAGGTCCGTGTCCGAGAGGGAAAGAACCCAGACCATCAGCTAAGGTCCCCAAATGTATGTTAAGTTGAATAAACGCGGTTGGACTGCCCAGACAGCTAGGATGTTGGCTTGGAAGCAGCCATTCATTTAAAGAGTGCGTAACAGCTCACTAGTCGAGCGGTCCGGCATGGATAATAATCGGGCATAAACATACTACCGAAGCTATGGATTTACAATTTATTGTAAGTGGTAGGGGAGCATTCTATTTGCGCTGAAGGTGTACTGCGAGGTATGCTGGAGCGGATAGAAAAGAAAATGTAGGCATAAGTAACGATAATGCAGGCGAGAAACCTGCACACCGAAAGACTAAGGTTTCCCCAGCTATGCTAATCAGCTGGGGGTTAGTCGGGACCTAAGGCGAACCCGAAAGGGGTAGTCGATGGACAAGCAGTTAATATTCTGCTACTTGCCCCACGTTAAAGCGGACGGAGGCGAAAAGTTAGTGCGTACTGACGGAATAGTACGTTGAAGGGAGTGGTAACACCCCGACAGTACACAAAAGCTACGGCCGGCGTGATAATCTAGCGGATCGACTTCCAAGAAAAGCGAGTGGTGGCAACCCGTACCGTAAACCGACACAGGTAGTTGGGATGAGAATTCTAAGGTGCTCGAGAGATTCATGGCTAAGGAACTAGGCAAAATGGGCCCGTAACTTCGGGAGAAGGGTCGCCCATCTTCGGATGGGCCGCAGTGAAGAGGTCCAGGCGACTGTTTATCAAAAACACAGGACTCTGCGAAATCGAAAGATGAAGTATAGGGTCTGACACCTGCCCGGTGCCGGAAGGTTAAGAGGAGACGTTAGCTTCGGCGAAGCGTTGAATTGAAGCCCCGGTAAACGGCGGCCGTAACTATAACGGTCCTAAGGTAGCGAAATTCCTTGTCGGGTAAGTTCCGACCTGCACGAATGGTGCAACGATCTGGACACTGTCTCAGCCATGAGCTCGGTGAAATTGTAGTATCGGTGAAGATGCCGATTACCCGCTACGGGACGAAAAGACCCCGTGCACCTTTACTATAGCTTAGTATTGACTTTGGACAAGTGATGTGTAGGATAGGTGGGAGACGTTGAAGCTGCATCGCCAGGTGTGGTGGAGTCATTGTTGAAATACCACCCTTTACTTGTTTGAAGCCTAACTTCCACTGGAAGGACAGTGCTTGGTGGGTAGTTTGACTGGGGTGGTCGCCTCCAAAAGAGTAACGGAGGCTTCTAAAGGTTCCCTCAGCACGCTTGGTAACCGTGCGTAGAGTGCAATGGCATAAGGGAGCTTGACTGAGAGACATACAGGTCGATCAGGTACGAAAGTAGAGCATAGTGATCCGGTGGCACCGCATGGAAGGGCCATCGCTCAAAGGATAAAAGGTACGCCGGGGATAACAGGCTGATCTCCCCCAAGAGCTCACATCGACGGGGGGGTTTGGCACCTCGATGTCGGCTCGTCACATCCTGGGGCTGGAGAAGGTCCCAAGGGTTGGGCTGTTCGCCCATTAAAGTGGCACGCGAGCTGGGTTCAGAACGTCGTGAGACAGTTCGGTCTCTATCTGTAGTGGGCGTTAGAAATTTGAGTGGACCTGACTCTAGTACGAGAGGACCGAGTTGGACGAACCTCTGGTGTATCTGTTGTTCCGCCAGGAGCATTGCAGAGTAGCTACGTTCGGAAGGGATAAGCGCTGAAAGCATATAAGCGCGAAACCCACCACAAGATGAGATTTCTTTAAAGGACCGTGGGAGACGACCACGTTGATAGGCCATAGGTGTAAAGGCAGCAATGTCATAGCCAAGTGGTACTAATAATCCGTAAAGCTTGGTGCTGGCGTTCCGGTATCTTCGGGTACCGGAACGGCTGAAATGCCGCTAAGCTCGATAATTTGCAGGTTAGTTTATCCGTTCTTTGTTTTTCAGTTATGTCAATCTTATTAGAAGTAAGGTGTATGATTTAGATCATCCAGGCTTGCTTAACGATTTAAGGTGGTTATAGCGACGGGGCTCACCTCTTCCCATTCCGAACAGAGAAGTTAAGCCCGTTAGCGCAGATGGTACTGCTATCTTGTGGGAGAGTATGTCGCCGCCTTGTTTTTGAAACCCCTTCAGGTTATCCTGGAGGGGTTTTTTTATACCCCTGTCCCAAAAAAG
>NZ_JBHTLI010000005.1:0-2994 GCF_042678405.1 Salegentibacter chungangensis
GTAAAGGTTACCGTAGCCGATCCGGTCGCACCACAAAGATCGCTTAAAGCGTCGAAGTCGTTGCTCCAGGTGACATCACCACAGCTGTCCGAGGCCATTGCGCCTCCGTTGTTGGCAAGCCACGCATCAAGTGCGGCTGTGTTTCCTTGGCCGTCACATTCCACGGTTTCATCCATCGCTTCGGTATCGATCATTGGATCGGTAGTGTCTTCAATAGTGAAGGTCGCCGAAGTTTCGCTGGTGTTACCGCAGTCGTCGGTAGCGGTAAAGGTTACCGTAGCCGATCCGGTCGCACCACAAAGATCGCTTAAAGCGTCGAAGTCGTTGCTCCAGGTGACATCACCACAGCTATCAGAAGCCATTGCGCCTCCGTTGTTATCTAACCAGGCTTGTAAGGCGGCCATATTGCCTTCCCCGTCACATTCCACGGTTTCATCCATCGCTTCGGTGTCTATTGTTGGATCGGTTTCATCTGGTGGCAGGCTAAAGGTAGCATTACAATTTGCAGACTGATCGCATTCATCGGTCACAGAAATACCAACAGTAATGCTTCCACCGTCACAAGAATCTCCATCAAATTCAATTTGATCAAGGCTGGAATATTCATTCCCTCCGGCTGTGTATACCACACTAACTTCTCCACCACCACCGGAGTAAGTAAAGCCGGAATAAGTAACCCCATTATAGGTTCCTCCATTTAACCAGGCTTCAAATGCAGCCGAAACATCTTCAGTTGAAGTACAAGCTTCCAAATCAAGATTTTCAGAACAGCTTACTTCAAGTATTTCAGCCGGATCGTTCTGGACTACGGCAATACCTTCTGCTTCCGCAGTACAACCGGCCCTGCCGGCTATTTGTATAGTTGCAGAAACTTTATAGGTGCCTACTGTTACATTTTCAAGAACCGCGCTCGTTGCTCCGTCAATTTCCACATATTCACCATCTACCAATTCATACCATTGATATTCAAATGTCTGATCCTGGGGTGTGGCAATCGCTGTTAAAGTGGTAGACTCTTCAAAACATTCATAAGAGCCATCAGCTACAGAAACTGTAACTTCAGGTGTATCTCCTAAAGAAAATGGCCCTGCAAAATCCTTTAAAGATGAGTCGAATGATTGAGAAGACCTTGATTTTACGATAACGCTTCCAAGGGGACTTTCACATAAAGACTGACTGCTTCGGGTATCGAATCCGAAAAGGGTAGCGTTTAATGCAAGCTCTGCAAAAGTATTGGTCTGATAAAAATCTACCAGGTCCCCCGCATCATTTATAGTGCCCCATAAAGGAGCCGGAACCGGTCCCCCACTATTGGATTGCGCAAATACGGCCATCTGTTCATTTTGCCCGTTTTTTAAACTAATTCTTGCGTAGCCATAGTTATTGGAAAGGTCATTATCACAGGGGTAAAAGATAAAATTCCCGCTTCTTGTTCCGAAATTAAAAGGTCTCCCGGAAAGTTCGTTGAAGGCTGCAAAATCATTATTAGTGGGAAAATCACGCTTATCGATCCAAACCAAAAGCCGAATGTCTACAACATCTCCTCCTTTAGTATAGTTTACTGAGAGAATAATATCTCCGTGAGAAATTACGGAGCCATCACCTTCAAGGTCAAATTCGTATGCAGAATGCCCGCATTCATTCCCTTCAGTTATAAAACTGGACCCATCTTGTGCCAGTGTTATTTTTTCCCGATAATACTCAAAATCAAGATAACTGTCCCCATCAGAATTTCTTGTAGAAGCCGCAACTATGGCATATTCATCCCCGGCATTGGGTTCTCTCCTTAAATGTGCAAAAACATCTATAAGATCATTCTTTTGCGGAACTTCACCATCTTTAAGGGTCCACCTGGTTGGATTATTATAGTTTTTATTGACCTTTTGGTCAAAAACCGTAACGTCACTGTTACTTCCATCCGTACGCTGGTCCCGGTAATATACAGCATCAATCCACAACCTGCCATCGCCTTCAGGCATCGTATAAATATCTGAAGACATTCGCAATTGTATAGTATCATTACTACCTGACTGAAGAATAGCAAGTTTCGCCGTATCGGTAGTGTCAATTACTCCTGCGCCCTGGTGAGCAGTACCATCTGGTCCTGTTCCATCAGGAGCTTTATGAAACCAGTCATCGGTTCCGGTGGCCATATTAATTGGGTCACCAACCTGCCAGGTAACTAATCCGGAATTGGTAAAATAAAGGGTATCCCGCTGGACATCTCCGTCAATACCAAACCCAGCCTGGACACTGGTGTTAAGGTCTACTTCCTGAGCATAGGAAGTAAAAGAAAAAACTGTTACCAGCAGCATAAAAATCAAAATTTTAAAGCTAACTGGAAAAGCCCGCATTCGGTGCTGACATCGTTGCCAGCAGCCGTCGCCAGTTTCTAATGAACCCGGCAATGTAAAGTCTTTCATAATTAAAGATTTTATGGTTAGTACTATTACCGAGGTTAAGTGAGAAATAAACAAAAAGTCTGTTTCCAGATCTGAGGACAGAAAACGGATCTAAAAGATCAAATGGGGGGAATAAAGCCTTACAAGATTGCAAGGTTGTAACACCAAAAAATGGTTTACCATCTACGGGGGGATATTGAATAAAAAACACCGGATTATTAAAAAAAGAGTGGTCCGGGGGATTTTTAAGAGAATTGAAAGTTTTAGGGAAAAACCCTCAATCTGAAATCTAAATTAGAAAATTAAGACATCAAAGCGTTATGGAATTCTCAAAATTTAGAGGAATAATAAGTTATATGACAAAATATAAGTGTTTTCACCCATAATTTTTTATCTAGGGATATCCCTTACATTTTGATATTATGAAGACATGAATTGGCTTTCTGTTTAAAAAGGATAGGGGGGCTTTTTTGGGACAGGGGTATAAAAAAACCCCTCCAGGATAACCTGAAGGGGTTTCAAAAACAAGGCGGCGACATACTCTCCCACAAGATAGCAGTACCATCTGCGCTAACGGGCTTAACTTCTCTGT
>NZ_JBHTLI010000006.1:0-197 GCF_042678405.1 Salegentibacter chungangensis
TCATCTACGATCACGGTCTGGTTCTGCGTAGAAGAGTTTCCTTCAGAGTCTGTAAAGGTCCATACAATAGTATAGGTTCCCTGGTTTGAATAGGAAAGCGGATCAGTGGTTGTACCGTTGATGCTTCCGTTACAGTTATCGGTAGCGGTTGGTACATTGCTCACTGTTGCGTTACATTGCCCTGTTACTGTTGGCAG
>NZ_JBHTLI010000006.1:294-666 GCF_042678405.1 Salegentibacter chungangensis
GTCTGTAAAGGTCCATACAATAGTATAGGTTCCCTGGTTTGAATAGGAAAGCGGATCAGTGGTTGTACCGTTGATGCTTCCGTTACAGTTATCGGTAGCGGTTGGTACATTGCTCACTGTTGCGTTACATTGCCCTGTTACTGTTGGCAGGCTTGCTGCATCGGCCACCGGCGCAGTAGTATCATCTATAATTACGGTCTGGTTCTGTGTGGAAGAGTTTCCTTCAGAATCTGTAAAGGTCCATACAATGGTATAGGTTCCCTGGTTTGAATAGGAAAGCGGATCAGTGGTTGTACCGTTGATGCTTCCGTTACAGTTATCGGTAGCGGTTGGTACATTGCTCACCGTTGCGTTACACTGCCCTGTTACTGT
>NZ_JBHTLI010000007.1:0-655 GCF_042678405.1 Salegentibacter chungangensis
CTCCGTTATTGCCGAAGACCTTTACATAGTAATCCCCGGGTACCAGGCCGGTAAAGTCTGCTCCGGTGGTATTGCTGGCTACTGCAGTGGTGCCACTGTCCTTATACAATTCGTAGCGGATGATATCGCCCGTAGTCGTACCGATCTTAACCACGCCGTCCTCATCCCCGTAACAGGTCACGTTCGTGCTGCTGATCGATACCGTTAGTTCCTTGGGTTCAATGATGGTTTCCGTGCCACTGCTGGCTTCACACTCATCGCTCTCTTCTCCGTCATTGCCGAAGACCTTTACATAGTAATCGCCCGGAGTCAGACCTGTAAAGTCTGAACCATCGGTATTGGTTTGTACTGCAGTGGTGCCACTGTCCTTATATAATTCATAGCGGATGATATCGCCCGTAGTCGTACCGATACTCACCACGCCGTCATCATCCCCGTAACAGGTCACGTTCGTGCTGCTGATCGATACCGTTAGTTCCTTGGGTTCAATGATGGTTTCCGTGCCACTGCTGGCTTCACACTCATCGCTCTCTTCTCCGTCATTGCCGAAGACCTTTACATAGTAATCCCCGGGTACCAGGCCGGTAAAGTCTGCTCCGGTGGTATTGCTGGCTACTGCAGTGGTGCCACTGTCCTTATACAATTCGTAGCGGAT
>NZ_JBHTLI010000008.1:0-562 GCF_042678405.1 Salegentibacter chungangensis
GCCATTGCGCCTCCGTTGTTGGCAAGCCACGCATTCAAGGCGGCTGTGTTTCCTTCGCCGTCGCATTCTACGGTTTCATCCATTGCTTCGGTGTCTATTGTTGGATCTGTTGTATCCTCAATAGTGAAGGTCGCTGATGTTTCGCTGGTGTTACCACAGTCGTCGGTCGCCGTAAAGGTTACGGTAGCTGAACCGGTAGCACCACAAAGATCGCTTAAGGCGTTGAAGTCGTTGCTCCAGGTTACATCACCACAGCTGTCCGAGGCCATTGCGCCTCCGTTATTGGCAAGCCACGCATCAAGTGCAGCCATATTGCCTTCTCCGTCACATTCCACGGTTTCATCCATTGCTTCGGTATCGATCATCGGATCGGTAGTGTCTTCAATAGTGAAGGTCGCTGATGTTTCGCTGGTGTTACCACAGTCGTCGGTAGCGGTAAAGGTTACCGTAGCCGATCCGGTCGCACCACAAAGATCGCTTAAAGCGTCGAAGTCGTTGCTCCAGGTGACATCACCACAGCTGTCCGAGGCCATTGCGCCTCCGTTGTTGGCAAGCCACGCAT